>DATIKQ010000048.1:0-37063 GCA_035477395.1 Longimicrobiales bacterium | reverse complement strand
GGCGACGACGCGGCGGCCCGCCGCTTCGTCGAGATCAACTACGGACCATGGGACCGGATGCGGGACAACGAGCCGTTCGTGGCCGGCGTGGGGCCCAAGCCCGCCGGATCGAATCTCTACCCGGCGGACATGACGAAGGAGGAGTTCGAGGCCGCCGCAGCGACGAACCCGGACCTCGCGAGCCTCTACACGCTGGTGCGCCGCGGCGGGGACGGCACGCTCACGGCGGTCCCCTACCACGCGGCGTTCGCGGCCCAGCACGCGGCGGCGGCGGCCAAGCTCCGCGAGGCTGCGGCGCTGGCCTCCGACGCCGGGCTGGCGAGCTACCTGAACCTGCGCGCCGCCGCGTTGGAGACCGACGAGTACCAGGCGTCCGACATGGCCTGGATGGACATGAAGACCAACCCCATCGACGTGGTCATCGGCCCCATCGAGACGTACGAGGACGCCCTCTTCGGGTACAAGGCGGCCCACGAGGGCTACGTCCTCATCAAGGACCTGGCCTGGAGCGAGCGCCTGGCGCGCTTCACGGCCTTCCTCCCGGACCTGCAGGAGGGGCTCCCGGTGGACGCGAAGTACAAGGCCGAGGTGCCCGGGTCCGGAGCGGAGCTGAACGCCTACGACGTGGTCTACTACGCGGGTGAGGCGAACAGCGGCGGCAAGACCATCGCCATCAACCTCCCCAACGACGAGGAGGTGCAGGCCACCAAGGGGGCGCGCCGCCTCCAGCTCAAGAACGCGATGCGGGCCAAGTTCGACCGAATCATGATGCCCATCGCGCAGGCGATGGTGGCCGATGACCAGGTGGCGAACGTCACCTTCGACGCGTTCTTCGCCAACGTGATGTTCCACGAGGTCGCGCACGGGCTCGGCATCAAGACCACGGTGAACGGGAAGGGCACCGTGCGCTCGGCGATGAAGGAGCACGCCTCCGCCCTCGAGGAGGAGAAGGCGGACGTGGTGGGGCTCTACCTGGTCGAGCAGCTCCACGACCGCGGCGAGATGACCGAGGGCACCATCGAGGACGCCTATGTCACGTTCATGGCCGGGCTGTTCCGCTCGGTGCGCTTCGGCGCCGCCGACGCCCACGGGAAGGCCAACATGGTGACCTTCAACTACTTCCGTGAGAAGGGGGCGTTCTCCCGGGACGACGCCACGGGCAAGTACCGCGTGGACTTCGCCGCCATGGACGCGGCGGTGGACGAGCTGTCCGCGCTCATCCTCCGGCTCCAGGGCGAGGGAGACTACGACGGAGCGGCCGCCCTCCTGGCGGAAAAGGGGGTCGTGCCTGCCGATCTCCAGGCCGAGCTGAACAAGATCGACGGCTTGGGGATCCCCAGGGACATCGTGTTCCAGCAGGGGTGGAGCGTGCTGACGGGGGGCTGAGGCCGTCCCCGGCTCGGCCGGGAGCTGGGTTTCGAAGAGCCGCTGTGGGTCGATCGTGAGGGGCGCTGAGGAGGTTGGAGCGAAGGAGTCGCATTGACATTGCGATTTATCAGGATAAACTGACACTATGTTGCGACGAATACTCCACCTCCCCAGGAACGCTCCGGAGAGCTTCTTCCTCTGGGGGCCGCGCCAGGTCGGCAAGAGCAGCCTCCTCCTGACGACCTATCCGGAAGCCAAGCGCATCGACCTGCTCCAGACCGACGAGTACGCCCGGTACGTGCAGCGCCCGTCGATGCTTCGGGACGAGCTGCGGGACGCACCCCCAGGCACGCTGACGCTGATCGACGAGGTGCAGAAGGTGCCGGCACTCCTCGACGAAGTGCACTGGCTGATCGAGCACCGGAGGCTGGCGTTCGGACTCTGTGGATCGAGCGCCCGCAAGGTGCGCCGCGGACACGCCAACCTGCTCGGCGGCCGCGCCGTGCGCTACGAGCTCTTCGGCTTCGTCTCCGCCGAGCTCGGCGTCGAGTACGACCTGACGCGGATGCTCAACCACGGGTATCTGCCACGCCACTACCTCGCGGCGGATCCGCGGCGGATGCTGCGCGCGTACGTCGACGACTATCTCAAGGAGGAGGTGGCGGCCGAGGGACTGACGCGCAACCTCCCGGCCTTCGGAAGCTTCCTGCATGCCGCGGCGTTGTCGGATGCCGAGCTCGTGAGCTACACGAACATCGCGCGGGATTGCGGCGTGTCGGCCAACGGGGTGAAGGCGTACTTCCAGATCCTCGTCGATTCTCTCCTGGGCCGGTTTCTCCCTGCCTACACCCGTCGGCCCAAACGCCGGGTGATCCAGGGCCCGAAGTTCTACTTCGCCGATGTGGGCGTGGTGAACCACCTGGCACGCCGAGGCACGCTGGCGCGCGGAGGGGAGCTCTTCGGCAAGGCGCTCGAGAACCTGGTGCACCACGAGTTGTCGGCGCTTCGGGAGTACCGCGAGCGTCCCTGGGACATCTCCTACTGGCGGCTCGCGAGCGGCGCGGAGGTGGACTTCATCGTCGCGGAGGGCGATATCGAGGCGGCCATCGAGGTCAAGTCCGCTGAGCGGATTGGTGACCATCACCTGACGGGGCTGCGCGCGATCGCCGCCGACCACCCGGCCATCCCGAGCCGGATGCTGGTGTGTCTGGAACCGAAGAGGCGCGTGACGGCGGACGGGATCGAGATCCTCCCGGTCGCCGACTTCCTCGACCGGCTGTGGGCGGGGAAGATCCTGTGACGGATCTCCGGTGCCGGCCCGGCGGCTCCTGGCCCTCCCGGCCTCCGCATCGGAGATTGAAGCGTCCCTCCCTCCGACTCCATTCCTCCGGGCCATCACCGCCACGCAAGAGGACTCCATGAAACGCAGGGATTGCCTGAAGACCCTCGGTGCCGCCGCCGTCGTGGGCTCGGTGCCGGCCGTATCCGCCGCTTGTGCCCAGTCGAGCGACGCGCCGCCCGCGAGCGGCGCTTCCGAGCCTCCCACGGTCCGTACCGAGATCTTCCGGGTCATGCTCCGCCAGACCTGGACGACCACGATGTCGTCCAGCGACTACCGCGACGTCCTGTACGTGCACTACACGAAGGACGGGATCACCGGCGTCGGCGAGGGCGCACCCATCATCCGATACCACGAGGACGCCGAGGGCGGCCAGCGCGCCGTGCAGGGCCTGGTGGACCTGCTCACCAGCGCGAACCCCCTGCAGTTCGACAAGCTCAACCGCACCATCCTGGAGCGGCTCCCGGAGGAGTGGGCCGCCAAGTCGGCCATGGACATCGCGGTGCTGGATTGGGTGGGCCAGAAGCTGGGCGTCCCCATCTACACGCTCCTCGGCCTCGACCCCGCGGACACGCCGCTCACCACGTTCTCCATCGGCATCGACACGCCGGAGATGACCCGCCAGAAGACCCAGGAGGCCGAGGCCTACCCGGTGCTCAAGGTGAAGGTGGGGCTGGACACCGACGAGCCCACCATCGAGGCGGTGCGCAGCGTCACCGACAAGCCTCTCCGGGTGGACGCCAACGAGGGGTGGACCGACCGCGCCGTCGCGCTCCGCAAGCTCAAATGGCTGGAGACCATGGGCGTGGAGATGATCGAGCAGCCCATGCCGGCGGCCAACTTCGACGACATCCGGTGGCTCCGCGACCGCGTGGACATCCCCATCATCGCCGACGAGGCGTGCCTGCGGCCCGAGGACATCCCCAAGCTGGCCGAGGCATACGACGGTGTGAACATCAAGCTGGACAAGGCGGGCGGGATCCTGCAGGGCTACCGCATGATCCAGATCGCGAAGGCGCTGGGCCTGAAGACCATGCTGGGCTGCATGATCTCCAGCTCGGTCACCGTCACCGCGGCGGCGCAGCTCTCCCCGCTGGTGGACTACGCCGACCTGGACGGCAACCTGCTCATCTCCAACGATCCGTACGAGGGCGTGACGGTGGCCAACGGCAAGCTGGTGCTGCCCGATCGCCCCGGGCTCGGGCTCAGGAAGGTCACGACGGGCGCCTGAGCCTCCCGCCACGAGAGAAGGGGCGCCGGCCCGGCGGGCCGGCGCCCCTTCGTGCGCCCGGGAGCTGAGGCGGAGCGCCTCAGCGGCTTTCGAACACCTCCGAGATGTCCATCACCCTGATGTCGTCGCCCTGGACCACGATGGGCCACGACGCGATCTGCTGGTCCTCAGAGACGAGGGAGAGGAGAACCTCGCCGGAGTACGTGTTGGGCGTGGCCTTGCCCGAGAGGATGAGCTTCTTCAGCGCCTCGCCGTCCCTGGTGACGAAGACCATGTACATCCCCGGGGACTTCAGGTGCTTCTCGATGGCCCCGTCAACGTCCTTCTTGGTGAGCTTGGCCAGCTCCGGACGGATGGCCGCCAGATACCCGGACGGCCCGGACAGCCCGTAGAACGCGTCGTCCACGGCGTAGGCCAGGCGCCTGCTCACGGTGGAGCCGTAGTTCAGGCTGTAGTCGGAGAGGAAGACCTTCGTCCGGTCGATCTCCGACTCGGGGAGCCCGTTGGCGGTGAGCCGGGCCAGCTCCCGCAGCGCCGCGCGGGCGGCGAAGAGCGCCCGCGGATGCAGGTCGCCAACCCAGGTCTGGCCCACCGGGCGGATCCAGATCTCGAAGAGGTTGCTCCGCCGCGACACGTTCACCGGCCGGTCCTGGGTGGTGTAGCCCAGCGGGAACGGCTCGATGTACGAGTAGTCCCCGTAGTTCATCCCGCGCTTCTCGCGGATGACCTGGTAGAGGTGGGAGAACGAGTTCCGGTGATCGCCGAACCAGGCGTTCACCAGCTTCATGGCGTAGAAGTCGCCCTTCCCGCGGATCAGCTCCGTGGGGAAGCCCAGGGAGATGGAGGTGGCGTCGGTCTCCTTCTCCACGATGAGGATCCTCACCCGGTCCAGCTCCTCCAGCTCAGGTGCCGGCACCTTCTCCACCCTCCCCTTGGGCCTGGTGTCGAAGTCGGCACGGACCCGCTGCGGAAATCCCCCGGGGAAGCCCCCGCCCACGGCGGTCACGATGTTGTTGGCGACGTAGTACGTGTCGTAGAAGGCCTTCACGTCGTCCAGCGTGATGGACTTCACGCTCTGCACGTACCCCTCCTCGGGGTGCTGGTACGGCGTGCCCTGGTAGGCCATCCAGTAGAGGAGCTCCTTGGACAGCTCCTCGTCACGGTTGTAGCGGCGCTGGCGCTCGAGGTAGTTGAGCGTCTGCGACTTGATGCGGTCGAAGTCGGCCTGGGAGAACGCCGGCGTGAGGAGCGCGTTCTTGAGCAGTCCGTAGTAGCCCTCCAGGTTGTCCACGTGGACGGTGCCCCTGAACACCGTCATCTCCTTGTCCACCGACGCGCCGTACCCCGCAGCCATGGGGTAGAGCTTCTCGATGATCTGCTGGTAGGTGTCCTGCTGGGTGGAGCCGTCGGCGAGGAGCTGGGCCGTGAGGGAAGCCAGGCCCTCCTTGCCCTCGGGGTCGTTCTGCGAGCCCGCCTTCACCCAGATGTCGAAGGCGATGAAGGGGGAGCCCTTCTCTTCCAGGGCGATGGTCTCGCCGCCTCCGCAGCCGTACAGCAAGCTGGCGAGCGCGAGGCTCGACAGGAGCGCAAGGCGCGTCGCGCCCATCCTGCGATGCGTGATCATGGCTCACCCTCCCGCTTGCGTGAGCGTGACGATGGTGCGCCGGCCTTCGGTGAGGATCTGGCGCGCGGCTTCACGGAGATCGTCCGCCGTGAGGGACTGCAGCGTGCGGTAGTAGTCGTTGATGGGCTCCATCTCGCCGGTGTTGATGATGGCCCGCGACACCGCGCCGGCGACGCCGAGATGGGTCTCCAGCCCCATGAGGAAGCCGTAGCGGGCCGCGCTCTTGGTGTCGGCGAGCATCTTCTCGTCCACCGGCTCGTTCTTGAAGCGCTCCACCTCGGCGAGGAGTTCGGCCTCGATGGCCTGCACGTCCGCCGGATTCGACACCATGGCCATGACCTGCACGAAGTCGGGATCGCGGGACAGGCCGAACCCGGCCTGCAGCGACTGGAGCCGTTGTTGTTCGATGACCAGCTTGCGGTACATGGCCGAATTGGGTCCGAAGGCGATGTCCCCGAGGATCTCCAACGCGACCGCCGTGCGGTCGGTGGCGCTCCACGCAGGCGCGATCCAGTTCAGCGCGAGCATGGGGAGCGTGCGCCCCGAGTACGTGACGGCGGCGGTGCGCGGCTTGGTCTGCGCCGGCTCGGCGGGGACTGCCGGGGCCTGGTAGCCGGGCGCCCACCCGGAGTACGACTGGCGGATGAGCGCCTCCGCCTTGTCGAAGTCGAAGTCGCCCACCACGACCAGCACCACGTTCTCCGGGCGGTAGAAGCGCCGGAAGAAGTCCAGGGAGTATTGGTACTGCTGCGGCATCGCCCGGACGTCGGCCTCGAAGCCGATGACCTGATGGCGGTAGGGGTGCTCCGTGAAGATCGTCTCGCGCACCGCCCGGTCCAGGATCGAGAACGCCGAGTAGGCGCCCTGCTGGTACTCGCCCAGGATCGCGCCCGCCTCGGTCCGGAACACCGGCTCCCCGTAGGAGAGGTTCTGGAAGCGATCCGACTCCAGGTCCACGATCTTCTCGAGGTACTGCGAGCCCGCCACGAGGTAGTAGAAGGTCCGGTCCTGGGACGTGTTGGCGTTGCGGTTGGCCCCGAAGGATTCGGACACCGCGTCGTAGTTGGGGTACTTCGCCGTGCCCCGGAACATCATGTGCTCGAAGAAGTGGGCGAAGCCGGTGACGCCGGCCTCCACCTCGTCGCGCGCTCCGGTGCGCACCACCGACGCGTACGCCAGCATGCCCGGCGAGCCCGCGTGGATCAGGTACGCGCGTAGCCCGTTGTCCAGCTCGAAGCGCCGGGTCTCGAAGGGGAAGATGTCGTCCCCGGACTGGGCGGCTGCCGGCGGGGCCACGGCGCCCAGGGAGGCGCAGGCCAGCAGGCTCGCCGCGATCAACGCTCTCATCATCGTCCTCCTAGGTCACGTCACCAGGAACATGCCCCGGGCCCCGAAGACGGCCCGGAGCCCTAAGCATCGGCGAGTCGCCCGAAATCGTCCATGGGTAGGACGCGCGGGGCGGCGTGGCGATCCAGCACGAGCATGGAGTTGGGCGGTACCGCCATCCACCGCGGATCGCCGGTCAGCCGCTCCGAGGAGACCACCATGGCCTCACCGTCGTCGTCCTTCCGCCGCTCGGGGAAGCGGCGGCCCGCGGGCTCGTACATCTCCCCGTGGAAGAGGTAGAGCGACTCCGGCCGCTCCTCCGGGTCGGTGTCGAAACGGCACACCGCCACGTGGCTCCCGTCGGCCACCGCCACGTTGAGGAAGCTGGATTCCCCGTCCCCGCGCTCCTCCGAGAGCGCCAGCACGCGTGCGATGGCCGTCGAGAGCCTCCGCGCCAGCTCCAGGGCTCCCTCGCCGTCGCTCGCGCTCGCGGCACCCGGCTCCACGGAGCACCCGTTGCGGAGCAGCTCATCCACGAACACGGCGAAGAGATGCTCGGTGTCCGTGCTCCCGCGCGGGACGTCGAAGGCCTCGTCCGAGAGGGAGTCCAGGAGCTGCCTCCGGATCTTCCGGAATCCACCCACGTGGCCGTTGTGCATGAGCAGGTAGCCACCGTACCCGAAGGGGTGGCAATTGGCCAGGTTGACGTCGCTCCCCGGGGTCGCCGCCCGCACGTGCGCCATGATGCACGGACTGCACACCACCTTCGCGATGCTCTGCAGCGATCGGTTGTTCCAGGCCGGCGTGATCTGATGGAAGAGGGCGGGCTCCTGCGAGATCCTGGGAGCATACCACCCGATCCCGAACCCGTCCCCGTTGAGGGGCTCGGAGCGCTCCTGGGACTGGTAGCTCTGCCGGATGAGGGAGTGCTCGGGCTCGGTGAGGAGGGTGGACAGCCTTACCGGCGGTCCGAGGTAGAGCGTGAAGCGGCACATGGTCGGCCGGTCGACTGGAAGGAGGGATCAGCCTGCGACGGGCGCAACATAGGGCGGCGTCCGGACCCGCGCGACGCGCCGGGCGGGCCCGCCCCCTGGCGCCGACGGCCCAGGGACGTTTGCGTTCTGCCGCATACGACCACCCTCACGGTAGCCCTTCCCCATGCTCTACGACCTCTTGGCGAGCCCGTACGCTCCCTTGGTCATCTTCTGCATGCGCGTCACCGACGTGACGCTGGACACCCTGCGCGTCCTCCTCATGGTGAGGAACGCCAAGTGGCAGGTGCCGCTCATCGGCTTCGTCCAGGTCACCATCTGGGTGATCGCGGTCACCGCGGTGGTGCAGAACCTCCACAGCCCGCTCCACATCATCGGCTACTCGGGCGGGTTCGCCACCGGGAACTACGTCGGGATGCTCGTGGAGGAGCGACTCGCCCTGGGGCTGGCCACGATCAACACCATGATCCGAAACGGCGGGGGCCAGGTGGCCACGGCGCTCCGGGATCGGGGCTTCGCCGTCACCGAGATGGACGGGCGCGGCAAGGACGGCCCCGTCGAGATCCTCTACTCGGTCATCTCGCGCCGGAAGGTGATGCCCTACATCCACATCGTGGAGGGGGTGGCGCCGGACGCATTCGTGGTGGTGGAGGAGCCCCGCACGGTGCGGGGAGGGTCCTTCTTCCCGGGCCTGCGTCGGTAGCGGACTCCGACAGGAGCCGGGCGGCCCCGCACAGCGTATCTTGGGCGCCATGGACAAGGCCCACGAACGACGCTTCGAGTTCCTGGCCCTCGCCGTCCCGCTGACCCTCTGGGGAGGCTTCGGCCTCCTGGGCGACGTCGCCGGCTACACCGACGCCCTCTACGAGCCCGATTACACGATCCAGAACGTCCCCGAGGGTGGCGTCCTGGCCGAGGCGGGATTCCTCCCGGGCGACACGGTGGTGGCCATCGAAGGGACCCCGGTGGAGCAGTTGGGGATGTACTCTCGCTGGCCCCGCTCGCTCTCGCGGCGGCCCGGCGAGGCGTTGCAGGTGACCGTGCGGCGCGAGGGCCGGATCGTGCAGGGGGCCGTGGTCGCCCGGGAGCCCCCGCCGACGGTGAAGCGCGGGCGCTGGCTGATCTTCCTCTTCTCCCAGATGTTTCTCTGGCTGGGGATGTGGCTCCTGTTCACCACGCCCACCGCGCACGCGGGGCGCATGGCCCTGATCGGGCTCGTGGCGGGTTTCGCCGCGCCGGGGCCCGGCCTGGGGAGCCTCAACGGCCTGGGGGACCACATGGAGGTCGCGGCCGAGGTGCTTCTCCTCATCCTCCTGTTCCACTTCCTGCTCCTCTTCCCCCGATCCAAGCGTCCTGCGCGGAACCCGTGGATCGGGCTCATCTACCTGCCGTGGGTGGCGCTCGTCGGAGGCCAGGTGGCCGAGCTCGTGACGCACCCCCGCATGTACCACTCCCTCGGGGGGCCCATCGGGCTCCTCCTCCTCGGGTACCTGCTTGCCATCACGCTCACGATCGTCCACACGGCGGCCCACACCCCGAACGTGGAGCGCGCGGCGTCCGGGATGGGGCCGGTGCTGGGGGGGTGGGCGGTGGCGCTCCTGCCCAACCTCGTGGCGTTCGCGGGCTGGGTGGTCCCCCCCGGGTGGGATACGCCGGGACAGGACTGGTTCCCGTTCCTGATCCTGGCCATCCCGGCGGGGATGGCGCTGGGGGTGCGAACTCAGGCCCGGGGCGTGGTGGAGCCATCGTGACCCACCCGCGGATCGCCCCCTGCGCCACCCCCCGTTTGGCGCTACCATCCCAGGATCCCTCAACGCCTCGACCCCGATAGTGCCGACGCCGATGAGCGAACGCGAGTCGCCCGAGTCCTGGGCACCCTACATGACGTGGGCGAAGCATCACCCCCCCGCGAAGTACGACCTTTGCGGGAGCAACCTGCTGCACCTCTCCCTCGACCAGCTCAAGGGCGCGCGCGAGGCGCTGCAGATCTCGGGCCCGAACGACGACGGCTATCCTCCACTCATCGACGCCATCGCCATGCGCTACGGCGTGGCCCCGGACCGGGTGGCCACGGGGAACGGCGCGGCCGGGGCCGGCTTCCTCGTGATGGGGGCGCTGCTGCGGCCCGGTGACCGGGTCCTGGTCGAGTTTCCCGGGTACGACCCGCTGGTGGGCGCGGCCCGCTTCCTCGGCGCCGACATCCGGTACTTCGACCGCACCTGGGACAATGCCTGGAAGGTGGACGTGGACCAGGTGGCCCAGGAGATCACTCCGTCCACCCGGCTCGTCATCCTGACCAACCTCCACAACCCCACCGGGGTCTACACCGACCCGTGGAGGCTCCTGAAGATCGGCGACCTGGCCGATGCGGTGGGCGCGAAGGTGCTGGTGGACGAAGTGTACCTGGAGACGATCACCTCGCGCGACACCACGCCCGCGGCCACGAAGAGCGAGGCCTTCATCTCGGTGAGCAGCCTCACCAAGGCGTTCGGCCTCGGCGGGCTGAGGGTGGGCTGGGCCCTGGCCGACCCGGAGACCATCCAGCGGGTGCGGCGCGTGCGGGACGTGGTGGACGGCGTGGGGTCCATACCCTCCGAGCAGCTGGGCGTGACGGCGTTCGCCCACATCGACCAGCTCCTGGCCCGGGCTCGCCAGATCCTCGAGCCCCACGCGCTCCTCCTCCGCCGCCTGGTGGAGACACGTCCCGAGCTGGACTGGGTCGCCCCCGCAGGCGGCTCCATCGGATTCCCACGCTTGCTGGGAACCGACGATGCCGGACCCTTCGTGGACTTCGCGCGGGAGCGCTTCGGCGTGGGCGTGGTGCCGGGCCGGTACTTCGGCGTCCCGGCCCACTTCCGGGTGGCCGTCGGGGGCCACCGCAGCGTTGTGGAGGAGGGGCTCGACGCGCTCAGCCGGGCGCTGGACGCCTGGGGAGGAAGATAGACCCCGAGCCGGCGCACCCACCGGCTCGCCCGCCACTCCCGGCAGGATCCAGCCGTCAGCCTCCCCGCTTCCACTCCAGCGCCGACATCCTGGACGGCCCCGGATAGGGCACGTCGGGGCCCTTGAGCATGCGCCAGAGGATCTCGTTGAAGAAGTCGTCCTGCCCCGAGTCCTCGAAGCGCAGGTCCAGCTCCTCCGAGGCCTCCGCGTCCTGGCCTCCCGCCGGGTTGCGCTCGTCCAGGGACTGGGTCGGACGCAGCGCCGTGTACGGGCTCAGGTCGGGCTTCTCCGCCCAGATCCTGCGGAGCGGCCTGCCGTGGAAGTCGAACTGCGAGAGCGAGCCGATCCCCAGGATCTCGGTCATGGTGGCCACCACGTCGGTGGTGTTGGCCCATCGGTGGTGCACGCCGCGCTCCGACCACGGCGAGATGACCATGAGCACCGAGCGGTGCGAGTCCACGTGGTCGGGTCCGTTCTGCGCGTCATCCTCCAGCACGAACACCGCCGTGCTCTCCCAGAAGGGTGTGCGGGACAGCGCTTCGATGAGGCGCCCGAGGGCGAGGTCGTTGTCGGCCACGTAGGCCCGGGGCGTGGGCGCCCCGGCCTTCCCGCCGGCAGTGTGGTCGTTGGGGAGGCGCACGATCTGGAAGCGGGGCATCTCGCCCGCGCGCACCCACGCGTCCAGCTCCGAGAGCCACACGTCGGCGCGGCGCTGGTCGGTGATGTCGAGGTTGTAGCCTGGGAATTCCCGGCTGGTGTGCGCCGCCAGGAAGGGCTTGTTGCCCTTGTATCCCGTGGGCATGTGGTCGTTGGGATCCACGTAATCGGGGACGACGAACTCGCCGAAATTGCGGAACGTGATCCCCGCGTCCTCGGCCAGGTCCCACAGGTAGCCCATGGCGGGCTCGCTGGCGTCGTCCTCGTCCTCGTCCCCCGGGATGCGCCCGCGGTTGGTCCCCTCCCAGTCGTACGTCCGCCCCCGGGACGAGTAGTTCGAGGGAACCGTCTTCTGCAGGTAGTCGGTGGTGTACGCCGCCATGGACCAGTTGTGGCCGTCGGGGCTGGCCTCGGCGTTGACGAAGAAGCGGTCGAAGAGCCCGAAGCGCTCCGCGAGCGCGTGGTGGTTCGGCGTGACGGAGCGGGGGAAGAGCGCCAGCGCCGTGTCCCCGTCCCCGGAGGGGATGTCCCCGAAGATCTGGTCGTAGGTGCGGTTCTCCTTGATGATGTAGATGACGTGCTCGACGGGCGGGTAATCTGCGGGGCGCTGCGTCCGGCCCTCCCACCCGTTGGCCCGGGCCACCCGGGCTGTGAGCGGCGCCAGCTCCGCCGCGCCGGCGCCGGCGGCCACTACGGTGCTCAGGGTGCCCGACAGCTGGCCCATCGTGTAGCCCGGTTCGCCGGGTGCGCGCGCCTTCGGCGGCTGGGGAAATCCGGGATTGGGAGCCGTTCCCCGCCCCTTCCCGTTGGCCACCAGGATGGAGTCCCCGCGGACCGCGACGGCGGTCGGGTACCACTCCACGGGGATGCGGCCGACGAGGGCGTCGCGCGTCAGGTCGAACACGGCCACCGCGTTGTTGTCCGCCTCCGCCACGAAGAGCCGCTTCCCGTCAGCGGAGAGCGCGAGCGCGTTGGGGGTGCTCCCCTCGGCGGGACCCTCGGGAGGCGGGTCCAGGAGCTCGGTGAGGACCGTCCGGGTGCGCGTGTCCATGACCAGAACCCGGTCCGTGCTCCCCGACGCGACGAAGAGCCGGGAATCGTCCTCGTTCAGAAGGAGGGCGGAGGGGTGGCGACCCACCTCCACCTTCGCTGCCTCCGCGGCGGCACCGTCCTCGCCGAAGCGGAAGACGGACACGGTCCAGTCGCCCCACGCAGAGACGTACACCGTGCCGTCGCCGGCCACGGCCACGCCGTACGGGTACCGGTCGGTGGCGTGGCGCGCGATCACCCGGCCGGCGGCCACGTCCACCACGGCCAGGGAGTCGGCCAGGTTCTCCGCCACGTACAGGCGGCGCCCGTCGGGGGAGAAGGCGATCCCGGCGGGGTAGCGGGTGCCGGATCGGTTGGGTCGCTTCACGGCGAGCACCACCGAGTCGCGCAGCGTGGCGCGCCCGGCCTCCCACTCGTAGCGGTACACCACGTCCTGGTTCCCGCCCGACGTCCAGAGGGAGCGGCCGTCGGGGCTGAACGCCAGGCCCAGGAAGGCGGCGTCCTGCGGCACGGTCTGCGTCACCTGCCCCGTGAACCGGTCCACCACCTGGACGCCCTGCTCCCGCCATCCGTTCAGGAGGAGCACGGCGTGCCGGCCGTCCGGCGAGATCTCCATGGCGAGGGGGAGGGAGCCCACGGGCACGGACGTGCCCGCGGGGTCGAGCACGTTCCCCGTGGGAAGGCGGCCGATGACGGGCAGGAAGGGCTCGTCGCCCGGGGCAGCGGCCGGGGGCCTGCGGGCGCCGCACGACGCGAGGGCGAGAACTGCGAGGGCGAGAGCCGCGAGGGCCGGCGCGGCGGGGAAGATGCGGGCTCGGGGCATGGGGGCTCCGGAAGTGTCGGGGTCGGGCCGAACATAGGGAGCGGCCCCATCCCGGGGGAGGGCTGAGGCGCCCACCTTGTGGCGGGCCCGCGCTCGCCGGAGGTTTCGGGGTGTCACCGACGTCCCGTCCGCACCCCGAGGCCGCCATGCCGAACCCCATCGTCGAGTGCGTCCCCAACTTCTCCGAGGGCCGCGACCCCGCCGTCATCAAGGAGATCACCGACGCCATCCAGGGCGTCGCCGGCGTGAAGCTCCTGGACGTGGACCCGGGAGCGAACACCAACCGCACGGTGGTGACCTTCGTCGGCGCCCCGGCGGCGGTGGAGGAGGCAGCGTTCCGCGCCGTCGCGAAAGCCACCCAGGTCATCGACATGCGCCGGCACAAGGGCGAGCACCCTCGCATGGGCGCCACCGACGTGCTCCCCTTCGTCCCCGTGGCCGACGTGACCATGGAGGAGTGCGCCGACATCGCGCGCCGGGTGGGAAGGCGCATCGGCGACGAGCTGGGGATCTCCGTCTTCCTCTACGAGAATGCCGCGTCGCGCCCGGAGCGGAGGGACCTGGCCCGCATCCGCTCCGGCGAGTACGAGGGGATGGCCGAGAAGCTCAGGGACCCGGAGTGGAAGCCCGACTTCGGCCCCGACGCCCTCAACGAGAAGGCCGGCGCCATGGCGGTGGGGGCCCGGGAGTTCCTCATCGCCTACAACATCAACCTGAACACCAAGGACCGGCGCTACGCCAACGAGCTGGCCTACGTGCTCCGCGAGCGGGGGCGCTGGAAGCGCGCAGGGAACACCGAGCCCTTCTACTACAAGGGGAAGCTGGTGCGCTTCCCCGGCGACGGCACGTACCCCTGCGGCCCCTGCGACTTCGTGGGCCGTTCCTTCGAGGAGTTGGAGAAGCACTACCGCGAGTACCACGGAGGGGACCTGCGGGAGCGGTACGCATCGCTGGAGATCGACCCGGCGAACCCCACGGGCCCCGTCTTCGACGACGGGCTCTTCAAGGACGTGAAGGCCATCGGCTGGATCATCGAGGAGTACGGCCGGGCCCAGGTCAGCATCAACCTCACCAACTACAAGGCGAGCCCGCCCCACGCGGTTCTCGAGGCCGCGCGCGCCGAGGCGGCCAAGCGCGGGATCGTCGTCACCGGCTCCGAGCTGGTGGGGCTCGTCCCCTTCGACGCGCTCCGCAAGGCCGGCGCGTTCTACCTCCGGCGCATGATGAAGTCCACGGGCGTCCCCGTGCCCGACCTCATGGAGACCGCGGTCCAGTCCATGGGGCTCCGGGACGTGGCCCCCTTCGTGGTCGAGGAGAAGGTCCTCGGGCTCCCGACGGTGCAGGGCCCGCTCGTGCTTCGCCCCACGTGGGACTTCGTGGACGAGGTGTCCCGCGACTCGCCCGCCCCCGGCGGCGGGTCGGTGGCTGCGCTTGCCGGGGCCCTCGCGGGCGCGCTGGCGGCCATGGTGGCCAACCTCTCGGTGGGCCGCGCCGAGATGGACGCCCACTACGACATCCTGTGCGGGTTGGCCGAGCGCGCGCAGGCGGTGAAGGACGCCCTCGTGCGCGCGGTGGACGAGGACACCCGGGCGTTCGACTCGGTGCTCGCGGCCATGCGCATGCCCCAGGACACCGAAGAGGAGCGCTCCGCGCGCAGCGCCGCCATGGAGTCGGGTTACCGGGTGGCCACGTCCGTACCTCTGTCCACGGTGGAAGAGTGCGTCCAGGCCATCCGGCTGTGCAGCGAGATGGTGGCGCTGGCCCCCAAGGCGATGATCAGCGACGTGGGCACCGGCGCGCTCCTGGGGCTCGCCGGGGCCAAGGCGGCGGGGTACAACGTGCGCATCAACCTTCCCCATATCGGCGACGAGACGTTCCGCGCCGCGGTGAAGGGGAAGCTGGACGCCCTCCTGGCGGAGGCGGCGGAGGCCGCCGGCACCGTGGAGGCCGCGGTGGACGGGAAGCTGGGAGCATGACCACAGGCGGAGCCATGAGGCTCGGAGGGATCGCCATCGCCGCGGCCGTGGGGCTCTTCCCCCCCTGTGCCGCCACCGGGGCAGCCGCGCAGGGCGTGGCGCCCGACTCCCTCGACGACGGCCCCCACGTCTACTGGCGCGACGGCGATACCGCCCTCGTGTTCTACCGGTGCCAGGGCGACCTGCGGAGCTCCGGATGGCTGAGCGTGGCGGTGCCCACCGCGGTCAAGGGCATGTGCGCGGACACCGCCGCTGTGTACGTGCTCTCGCCTGCCGCGCCGGCCGTCGAGCCCGACGTCTTCGACGACGGGCGGCGGATCTTCGCCGTGAGCGACATCCACGGCGAGTATCAGGCGCTGGTGGACATCCTCCGCGAAGCCGGCGTGATCGGCGAGGGCCTCTCGTGGGCCTGGGGGGACGGGCATCTCGTGATCCTGGGCGACGTCTTCGACAGGGGCGCCCACGTGACCGAGTGCCTCTGGCTGATCCACCGCCTGGAGCGGGAGGCGCGCTCGGCGGGGGGGCGGGTGCACTATCTCCTGGGAAACCACGAGACCATGGTCCTGCAGGGCGACCTGAGGTACGTGCACGAGCGCTACCTCGAGGGGATCGTGGCCCTCAGCGGCGTGGACTACGACGACCTGTTCGGCCCGGCCATGGAGCTGGGACGCTGGCTACGGACCAAGCACGTCGCGGTGCGCCTCAACGGCGTCCTCTTCGTCCACGGCGGGCTGGGCCCGGAGGTGATCGAGCGCGGACTCGGCCTGTCGCGGATGAACGACGAGGCCCGGCGGGCGATCGACCTGCGCTCCTACGACCTGGTCTTCTCGGACATGCCCGGGTTCCTCCTGGCCGGCACCGGGCCCATCTGGTACCGGCGCTACCACCGCGGAACGCCCTCCGATCCCCAGTTGACGCAGGAGGAGCTGGATGCGGTCCTGGGCCACTTCGGCGCTTCCACCGTCGTGGTCGGGCACACCGAGATCGGCCAGATCCAGGCACTGTACGGCGGGAAGGCGCACGGGATCGACGTGGCAGTGGCGGAGCTCGGGGGTCTCCAGGGGCTCCTCTGGGAGAGGGGCACCTTCTACCGCGTGCGCGGCGACGGGACCCGGGAGGTCATCGGGGGAGGGCGGTGATTTCCCACGGCCCCGGCACCTCCCCGACCGGCTCGCCCTCTGCCCCCGCCAGCGCTGAGGCGGTCCTCTCCCCTGCCGTGCGCCTCGCCGTGGGATTCCGTGCGCTGGAGCCCCGCGTCTATCGGAGCGTCGGGGGCCGCGATCTGCGGCTCGACCTCCACCTGCCCGCCGGGCCCGGTGGCCCCTGGCCCACCTTCGTGTTCTTCCACGGCGGCGGCTGGATCATCGGCGGCAGGGAGACGGTGTCGCTCCACCTCCTCCCCTGGATGGAGCGGGGGTGGGCCACGGTGAACGTGGAGTACCGCCTGGCGCGGGAGGCCCGGGCTCCCGCCGCCGTGTGGGATGCCCGCCACGCCGTGCGCTGGGTCTTCGAGCACGCCGCGGAGCACGGCTTCGACCCGCAGCGCGTGGTCCTGGGCGGGTTCTCGTCGGGAGGGCATCTGGCGCTCATGGCCGCGGTGGGCGGAGAGCTTCCGCCCGATGGGAGCGAGGCGGCGGCGGTAGCCGAGCAACGGCAGGGAGACATGCGGCCTCCCGTCGCGGCCGCGGTGAGCTGGTTCGGGATCAGCGACGTGGCTGCGCTCGTCGAGGGGGAGCGGCCGAGGGCCTTCGCCCGCCACTGGCTCGGCGCCCGGCCCGACTTCCTGGAGATCGCCCGCGCCCTTTCACCCGTGGGGCGGATCGGTCCCCACACGCCTCCCATCCTCTCCGTCCACGGGGACCGGGACCCGGTGGTCCCCTTCTCCCAGTCGGAGCGCCTCCACGAGGCCCTGGACCGGACCGGCGTCCCCAACCGGCTCCACGTGGTGGCCGGTGGCGGGCATGGCGACTGGGACGACGATACCTGGGGTCGCGCCTACGCTGCGGTGTTCGAGTTCATCGAAGCGCGCGAAGCGGCGAAGGACGCGCTGGTCTAGTACCCCAGGACGCGTAGCCCCGGAACGCGGCGGAAGTGTGCCTCGGCCCGGGTCACCAGGGGAAGCCCGTGCACGAGCGCGACCGCCGCGATCCAGAGGTCGTTGGCGCCGATCAGCAGCCCGTTGTCCGCCAGGTATCGGTAGGTCTGACCGTAGGACCAGGACGCGTCGAGGTCCGGGGTCAGGACCTTGAACCGGGTGACGAGGCGCCGCCACGCTTCCTGCTCCTCGACGCGCGGCCCGCACGCCAGCTCGCCCGCCGTGGTGAGCGTGATGCAGAGCGCACGATCCCCGTAGGCTTCCAGGAACGCGTGGGCGCGGCCCGGCGCGGCCGCGAGGGCTTCGCGCTCGAGGTCCACCAGGAAGGTCGTCTCGAGGATCAGGGCCTCGCCCACTTGTCCTCCGGCGGATGGTCAGCGTCCAGCGCCGCGTCGACCCGATCCAGGGCATCGCCCCCGAGGACCGGGCCTTTGGCGAGGTACACCTCACGGAGCTCCCGGGCGGTGATCCCGACCTCAGGCCACTCGGCGCGCATCACCACGTCCGAGAACGACTCGTCGGGTGCCCTGCGGGCGAGCCTCAGGCGCTCGTAGGCTTCGAGCTTGAGGGAGATGGTCTTGGTAGACATGCACAGAACATGCATGGTGCACAGGTACCGAGCAAGGGGGCGGGTGAGAGCGGCGCGCCGTGCACCGGATCGGTCACTCCCGCTCTGCAGCACCCGCGAACCAGCGCACCAGGTTCACCAGGAGCCTCGGATTGTGGGCCGCCACCGGCGAGTTCATCCCCATGGGAGTCCGCTGGGGTCCGGCGAGCTGGGCCGAGAACATGGCCGCCTCGCCGAACACCGCGACCCTACCCCGCCCCACCTCCGCCACCGCGCCCTGGGACCATCCTGACACGTCGGTCCGGGGCGTGGCGTCGCCGAAGATCCATGCGGTATCCGGCTCCAGGGAGACGCTCTTCTGCGGAAGCGTGAGGAGGGAGATGGCTCCTGCCGGCGCGCGGAACGCTGCACCCGTGAAGCTGGCCACCGAGTCCACCCGGAGCGCCGGGGTGGCGCCCCTGGTCACGGGGTGGTCGGTGAGCGAGCCGTCGGAGCGCCGGAAGACAAGCAAGCCCGGCCCGCCCTGGCCCGGCCCCTGCGCGAACCCGTTGCGCAGCTCGAACCCGAAGACAGCAGCCAGATCTCCGGCCGCGCCGGCGAAGGGCATGTGGTCCGCGATGAGGAGGAGCGCGCCTCCCCCCTCCACCCAGCGCCGCACCGCTGCGATCTCCTCAGGAGTGAACGCCGAAGGCGTGGGGAGTGCCCAGGCGCCGGCCGTGGCGTTGGAGGCGTGGAGCGCGTTGGCGATCACGAGGACGTCCAGGGTGTCGAGAGCAGCCGCCGTGAACGGCTCCCGGAGGGCGCCCACCCGGAACCCGTCGCTCGCGAGGACCCGCCCGAAGGTCAGGTAGCGGCCGTCCAGGGTGTGGAAGTTGCCGTGGGCTTCGTCCAGCGCTACACGGGGACCTGCGCCCGCCGTCCAGGCGGGTGGCCCGAGACCCGGCGCGAAGGCGCTGTCGGCCACCTGCTGGGCGGCGAGAGGCGAGGCGACGACGGTGGATGTGCCGACGAGGACCGGGGCGACGGCGAGGATCCCGACCGCGGTGGAGCGGAGTCTGGTCATGCCGGAGAGAATGGCACACGGGCGGGCATCCGTCACGCCCGGAAGGCGTGCCCGGCCTTCCGTGCAGCACGCCTCGCCCTTGTGCCGGCCCGTTCCGCGGCGCAGCATAGCCCGAGACCCCGTTCCGGAGGATCCCATGCTCCGCCTGCGCTCGCTCCTCGTCGTCTCCTTCACCGCCGCCCTCTGCGCCGTGGCGTTCCTTTCCCCCCCGGCCTCGGCGCAGCAGCACGAAGGCCCCGTCCTCTTCGTGCGCTTCCAGCACGAGGGGCGCATCGCCTACGGGGCGCTTCAGGGCGAGCGAATCCAGGAGATCGACGGGGACCTGTTCGGCCAGCACCGGCCCACCGACCGTTGGGTACCGCTCGCCGACGTGAAGCTCCTGCCGCCCACGGTGGCCAAGAAGGTCATCGCGGTGGGGCTCAACTACCAGAGCCACCTGGGAACGCGGGCCCCAGCCGAGTATCCCGGGCTCTTCGCCAAGTACCCCACCTCCCTGGTGGGACAGGGCGACGACGTCATCCAGCCCCCGGACTCGAAGAACCTCCACTACGAGGGGGAGATGGTGCTCGTCATCGGCAAGACGTGCTCCAACGTGCCGGTCGCTGAGGCCATGGCGTGCGTGTTCGGAATCACCGCGGGCAACGACATCTCGGAGCGGGATTGGCAGTCGGCCGACCTGCAGTGGTTCCGGGCGAAGGCGTCGGACACCTTCGGTCCCGTCGGACCCGCCATCGCGTGGGGCGTGGACCCCGACGACGTGCTCGTGGAGACCCGGGTCAACGGCGAGGTCCGCCAGCACGAGCGCACCTCCGACCTCATCTTCGACAGCGCCGAGATCGTGAGCTACGTCAGCCGCTACGTCTCGCTGGAGGCAGGGGACCTCATCTTCACGGGCACGCCGCAGAGCACCAAGGCGCTGAGCCCCGGGGACGTGGTGGAGGTGGAGGTGGAGCACGTGGGCGTGCTCCGCAACACGATCCGGAGGCGCTGACGATGCCGCGCCCTGGTGAGTGCGCGCCGGTGAGCGCGCGCCGGCATCCCGCTGCCGCTCCGCTGCTCCCGGCCGCCCTGCTCCTGACGGCTGGCCTGGTCGCGTCCGCGTGCGCCCCGGGAGAGCCAGAGCTCGAGCCGGTGGCCTTCGCCCCCGTGCAGGTAGCGGCGTTCGCCGACGGGAACACGCTCACCGATGCGTGGGCTGACTTCGACGGCGACGGAGACCCGGACCGCTTCGTCGGCTTCAACGGGGAAGCGAGCCGACTGTACCGCAACGACGGCGCCGGCGGCTTCGCCGACGCGGCCGCCGAGGTCGGGCTCTTGGTGACGAGGCGGGTGCGCACGTCGGCCTGGGGCGACTTCGACGCCGACGGGGACCCGGACCTCCTGCTGGGCTACGCCCCCGACTCCCTGGCACCCGGCGCCCTCGCCCTCTGGCGCAACGAGGGTGGGACCGCCTTCACCGAGGTCGGCGCCGACGTGGGCCTGGCGCTGGACAGCGTCGCCACCCGGCAGGCCTCGTGGGTGGACTTCGACGCCGATGGAGACCTGGACCTCTTCCTGGCGTTCCGCGACGCACCCAACCGCCTGTGGCGCAACGACGCCGGCGCGTTCGTGGACGCCTCGGGCCCCACCGGGATCGGTGATCCCCGCCGTTCCGTGGGTGCGGTCTGGTTCGACGCCGACGAGGACGGCGACCTGGACGTGTACGTGGCCAACATGGACGGCGACGCCAACGGGATGTGGGTGAACGAGGGCGAGCGCTTCTACGACCGGGCCGAAGAATGGGGGCTCGCCGGCGGGGGCCGCGCCCTTGGGGACGGAGCACAGGGGTCGGTGCGTCCCTGCGTGGTGGACTACGACCGGGACGGCCACCTCGACCTCTTCATCGCCAACTACGGCACGAACGGCCTCTTCCGGAACCCGGGCCCCGGCGCCCGGTGGGAGAGCGTGGCGGATTCCGTCGGGCTGGCAGAGGACTCCCACTTCGACACCTGCGCGTGGGCGGACTTCGACCACGACGGCTGGCCCGACCTCTACGTGAACGGCACCGTCACCGGCGGCGTGAGCTACCGGGACTTCCTCTACCGGAGGCAGGCGGGTCGCTTCGCCGACGTCACGCCCCCCGAGCTCCTGGTGGAAGCCGACCACGGCGCCACCTGGGTGGACTACGACATGGACGGCGACCTGGACCTGGCGCTCACCGGCACCGCCGAGGGCGCGACACACGCCCTGATGCAGAACCTCCTCCGCCCGGAGGTGGCGTTCCATTCGGTGAAGGTGATGGTCCTGGACGCCCAGGGCCGCGCCAACCAGGCCGGCGCCGAGGTGCGGGTGTACGTCGCCGGGACGTTCGAGCTGCTTGGGAGCGCGCTCGTGGACACGGGCTCGGGCTACGACGCCCAGAACCTCCTGCCGGTGCACTTCGGCCTCCCCGGCGCCCAGCCCGTGGACATCGAGGTGACGCTGGTGGGCGGGGGAAAGCGCATCACTACGAGAGCCACGGGAGTGGATCCCTCGGCCTGGCGCGGGAAGGTGATCCGCCTCCCCTTCGACGAGGAGGGGAAGCTGGTGCGGTAGGGGCGGCCCGCGACCCGCTGCGGGTGGCGGTCATGCGTCGCTATGGGGTGCGCCGCATCCTCACCTTCGACGCCGGCTTCGACACGGCGGAAGGCATCGAGCGGATCAGCGAGTAGCCCTCCCGGGACCCTTGCCCCCCCGCCCTTCCCCTGGCAGCATCCCCCGAGCCCCACGTCACTCCGGGAGATTCCATGCTCTGCGCCCATCGCCGCCACCTCACCGCGCCTCGCACCCGCCGCGGTCGCTTCGCTGCCTTCGCCGCCGTCCTGTTCCTGGCGCCGGCCGCGCTCTCCGCCCAGGAGAAGCGCCCCCTCACGCTCGCCGACTATGGCCCGTGGAATCGTGTCAACCAGGTGGCCCTCTCCCCCGACGGGAAGTGGATGGCGTATGCCCACCAGCCCAACGACGGCGACGCGACCCTCTTCCTGAAGGAATTGGACGGAAGCGCCGTCCACCAGGCCACCAACGGCACGGGCGCGGCGTTCTCCGACGACGGCCGCTGGGCGGCGTTCCTCGCCTCCCCGCCGGAGAAGGACGCCGAGAAGCTGAGGAAGGAGAAGAAGCCGGTCCCGCGCACGCTGCATCTCGTGGACCTTCGGGCCGGCACCCGGACCGAGGAGGCCGGCGTGCGCGCGTTCACGTTCTCCAAGGGCGGGCGCTTCCTCGCCGTCCACCGGGACCGGTCGGACGCCGACGCCAAGCACACCGGGTCGGACCTGCTCCTGCGCGACCTGGCCCAGGGGACCGTCCTCGCCCTGGGCAACGTGGCGGAGTACGCGTTCAACGAGGGTGGCACGCTCCTCGCGTACCTCGTGGACGCGGCGGAGAAGGCGGGCAACGGCCTCTACGTGGTCTCCCCGGCGGACGGGCGCCTCCGGACGCTCAGCACCGGCGCCGACCGCTTCGAGGACCTGACCTGGAGCGAAGCCCACGACGACGTCGCGGCGCTGCGCGGGGAGAAGCCCGACGGCAAGACGCAGCGCGCCAACAGCCTGGTGGTGGTGCGGACCCTGGACGCGGCGGCGCCGCGGATCACCGTCTACGACCCTGCCGCCGACGCCGCTTTCCCGGCAGGCTTCGTCCTCTCCGAGCTGGCCCCCACCGGATGGACGAAGGACGGAGCGCGGGTGGTCGTGGGGATCAAGGAGCAGGAGGACTCGGTGAAGGCAGATCCGGCGGAGGAGAAGGCCAACGTGGACGTCTGGCACTGGACCGACGAGCGGGTCCAGTCGGTGCAGATGGTCCAGGCCGCCGCCGACCGGCGCTACACCTACACCTCGGTGTACAACGTGGACGGCGGCCGCTTCGTCCGGCTGGGCACGGAGGACATGCAGCGTGTGGACCTCACCACCGACGGACGGTGGGCGCTCGGGCGCCGCGACGCGCGGTATCGGGGCGATATCAACGAGGAGCAGGGGCGCGCCGACTGGGTGCGCATCGACCCGACGAACGGGCAGGAGCGGGTCCTCGTCGAGGGCATCCGCCGCCCCATGGGATCTTCGCCCGACGGCAGGTGGGCGCTGTACGTGAAGGACGAGACCCTCTTCTCCGCCAACCTGGAGACGGGAGCGACCACGGCCCTGAGCGCCGCCACGGGGCTGGATTTCATCGACCGGGAGCAGGGCCGCACCGGCGAGCGCGGCGCCTTCGGCGTGGGCGGGTGGACGGAGGACGGCAAGGCGCTGCTCTACACCGAGTGGGACGTGTGGGCGGTGCCCTTGGCCGGCGGGAAGGCGGAGGGCCTCAGCGCAGGCATGGGCGAGCGAGAGCAGATCCGTTTCCGGGTGGTGCGGCTGGACCTCGAGTCCGACCGGACCGACCCGCGCGCCTCCCTGCTGTCCGCCTACGGGGAGTGGACCAAGAAATCCGGCTACTACCGGGTGCGTCCCGGGCAGGACCCACAGCCGCTCCTCTTCGCCGACGAGATGATCGGCGGCGTGACCAAGGCCCGGGACGCCGAGCGGCTGGCCTTCACGAGGCAGACGTTCGAGCAGTACCCCGACTGGTGGGTGGCCGACGGCTCGCTGCGCAGCCCGAAGCGGGTGAGCGACGCGAACCCGCAGATCGCCGACTTCCTCTGGGGGCGGCGAGTGCTCGTGGACTACGTGGACGAGCGGGGCAACAAGCTCCAGGCCACATTGGCGCTCCCCGCAGGCTACACGCAGGGGAAGCGCTACCCCATGATCGTCTTCTTCTACGAGAAGTTCAGCCAGCGCCACCATGAATTCTCGCTCCCCGTGTACGACGACCGGCCCCACATCTCCACATACGCCAGCAACGGCTACCTGGTGCTCATGCCCGACATCGTCTACGACGAGGGCTATCCGGGAAGCTCGGCGCTGGACGACGTGGTGGCCGCGTCGAAGAAGGCGATCGAGCTCGGGTACGCGGACCCCGAGCGGATCGGCCTCCAGGGGCACTCCTGGGGCGGCTACGAGACTTCGTTCATCCTCACGCAGACCGACATGTTCGCGACCATCGTTACCGGCGCGCCGCTCACGAACCTGATGAGCATGAACAACATCCTCTACAAGCAGTCGGGGAACCCGAACGGCCCCATCCTGCAGTGGAGCCAGGGACGCATGGCCGACCAGCCCTGGGACGACCCGGAGCGTTGGCGGAGCCAGTCGCCCATCGAGCACGTGGCCAAGATCTCCACGCCCTTCCTCATCCTGCACGGGACGGCGGACGGCGCGGTGGACTGGAACCAGGGCCTCGAACTCTACACGGCCGCGCGGCGGCTGGGCAAGCAGGTCATCCTCCTCTCCTACCCCGACGAGCCCCACCACCTGGGCAAGGAGCCCAACCAGAAGGACTTCCAGCTCCGCATGAAGCAGTGGTTCGACCACTGGCTGAAGGGGGACCCGGCGCCGGCCTGGATGACGGAGGGGGTCCCGTTCCTGCGAAAGGGGAAGTAGGGGCCGGCGCGCTCTACCACGCCTCCGTCCGCCCCTGAGCGACGAAGAAGAGGACCCGCTCCTTCACCGGCTCGCCGGTGAGGCGCGCCCACGCCTCCGCGTACAGGTCCACCTGGCGGCGGTACGCTTCGACGCGGGCGGGGAAGTCGGGATCCGTTCCCACGTCCGTCTTGTAGTCCGCGATGACCCATCCGCCCCTCTCCCGGAACGCCAGGTCCACCACGCCCTCGAGCACGGAGGGGAGCGGCTCGTCCGCATCGGCCATCCCGGCCGCACCCGGACCGTCGAGAGAAGGCGGTGCCGCGCCGCTGAAGAGGTCGAGCTGCCTCAGTGCCGTGCGCCGGGTGGATTCCACCGGCCCGGGCTCCGGCGGTGGCGGGTCCGGCGGCCGGATCACGCCGGGCACGGCGAAGGGGACCTCCGCGAGGACGCGGCTGGCGGCTGCGGCGCGCCGCCACAGCTCCGATCCGCGCACCGTGCGGACCAGAGTCACCAACTCCTCCAGTTCCCGGGGCTCGCCATGGTCGTCCAGGGGTCGGCCGTGCTCCACGAGCAGCGCGCGGCACGCGGCACGAAGCCCCACCTCCGAATCGTCGGCGGCCGCCGCCGCCAGGGCCCCATGGACGGCGCTCCCCCACGAGTAGCCGCGGAAGCCGCCTGACTTCCCGGCCTCGGTGCCGGCGAGGGACGTCCCATCCCCCTGCGGGCGGCCCGCGGCGCGGGCTCCGTCCCGCTTGGCCAGGTCGGTCACGGAGACATGCCGGAAGGAAGGCTCGCCGCGTGCTGCGATGGCCTGGCGCGCGGCGTCCAGACGGCGGGCCAGCTCCTCCGGCGACAGGTGGAGCTCCTCCCTTGGCGGGGCCGGGCGGATATCGAGCCGCAACTCGTCCCCGTGCTCCCGGGCCCAGGCGTCCAGCGGCTCCCAGGGCGACGCATCCGGCTTCGCCGGCCAGTGGGCCACCACCAGCTCGTCGCGGGCGCGCGTGGCCGCCACGTAGAGGAGGCGCACCTCCTCCGCGTCCTCGAAGCGCGCCTCCGACTCCTCCTTGGCCGGCCAGTCGGAGGGGCGGGCCAGGAGGCGTGAGCCGCGCCTCCGCTCGCCGCTCCGCTCCGCCACGACGCGCAGGTACCCGACCGCCGATCCGTCGTCCCTGCGCTCCACATGGACGTCGCGTCCCTTGGGCGGCCTGGACGAGGGGTCGGCGAGCACCACGACCGGGGCCTCGAGCCCCTTGGCCTGGTGGAGGTTCATGAGGCGCACCACGTCGGAGCGTCCGGGCTCCAGGGGCGCCTCCGCGTCCCTTCCCCCCAGGGCGGCCCGGAGGGCGCGGAGCGCCCCCGGGAGCGACGCGTCCCCGGCCAGCGCGGCACCCCGCACGGCGTCCATGGCGTAGACCAGCGCCCCCGCGCGTATGCTCCCCAGCGCTCCTGCCGCGGCCAGCGGGAGGAGCCCCAGCTCGGGGACGAGCCTGCCGAGGAACACGTCCGCCGGCTCCCTCCTCGCCGAGCGCCACCAGCCGTGGAGCGTGCGGAGCGCCGCGCGCACCTCCGGCTCCCCGCCTCCGGGCTCGCGGATCACCTCGAAGTCCCCACCCGCCAGCCGGTGCTCCAGGAGCTGCTCGTGGTCGAGGCCGAAGAAGAGCCCGATGAGGACGGCCACCACCTTCACCGGATCGGTGGGATCGATCATGCACTCGACGAGGGCCAGAAGCTCCCGGAGCTCCTCCTCCACGCCCACCCCCGCGCCGGTCACCTGGAGCGGGAGCCCGTGGGCCTCCATGGCGCGCGCGTAGGTGGACAGCCCTCGGGTGGTGCGGGTCAGCACGAGGAAGTCCCCGGGCGAGCGTTCGCCCTCGTCCACGCGCCGGCGGATCCACCCCGCCACCCGCGCCGCATCGTCCTCGGCCACCTCTCCCACCGTGTCCCGCTCCGGCGCCAGCGCGTACCAGAACACCCCCTCGGCGGGCGCCGGCGTCGGGCTCGGGCGCGTGACCAGAGGTTCGAACCGGGCCTGCTCTGCGCTGGCCTGGGCGGGAAAGAAGGCGGGGTCGTCGAAGACCTGGTTCACGAGGTCGCCGATGGCCGCACGGGAGCGGAAGTTGGCGGTCAGCTCCACGACGGAGCCGAAAGCGGCGAAGCGCCGCTTCACGAACTCGTAGAGCTGGATGTCGGCGCGGCGGAAGCGGTAGATGCTCTGCTTGGGGTCGCCCACCACGAAGAGGGCCCCCGGGCGCGGGACGGCGGAGCGCCACGCCGCATCGCCGTCGTCGCCGGGCTCGGAGGCCAGGAGGAGCACGATCTCGGCCTGGAGAGGGTCCGTGTCCTGGAACTCGTCCACGAGGAGACGGCGGTAACGTCGCCCCAGCTCGAGCCGGGCTCCGGCGTCGGTTCGCAGGAGCCGGGCCGTGAGGAGGAGGAGGTCCTGGAAGTCCAGGCGGCCCGACCGCCTCCGGTGCTCCGCGAACTCGAGGGCGGCGCCCTGGGCCAGGCGCAGGGCCAGCGCATATCGGTGGGCGTACCAGCGGTCCAGGAGCCGGCGCGCGGGCGTGTCCCCCACCCCGAACGCGTTGACCCGGCGCCTCAGGTCCTTCGCCAACTCGCCGTTGCGCCAGCGGTTCAGGGTGATGTCGTGACCCTTGGGGCCGTCCTTGCACAGGAGCGCCAGCGCCTCGAAGAAGTCCGCGGGACTCTTCCACCCCGTCACCTCCAGGGTGAACGCCGCCGTGCGGACCTTCTTCTGGAGGGAGTCCCACCCCTTGTCCGGGGCGCGCTCGGGCATGAGCTCCATCCCCGTGCGCACCAGCGACTCCAGCTCCCGCCGGGCGGACGTCACCGCGCCGCCGGACGGAGGCGACACCTCCTCGAAGGGGAATTCCACGTCGGGGTTCGCGGCCACGTCGTCGAACACCCCGTACAGCTGACCCGTGCTCAGGCCGGCGGCGCCGAGAGCGCCCAGGATCGGGTCCCCCTCCCGGGCCAGCCGCTCCAGGTACCCCTCCCAGAAGCGCAGGTAGAACCCGGCGCGCTCCTCCGCCTCGAGCTCCTGGAACGCCGGATCCAGCCCCACCTCCAGCGGGTGCTCACGGAGGAGGCGCGAGCAGAAGGCGTGGATGGTCCCCAGGAAGGCGCGGTCGATGCCCTCCAGCGCCCGCCGGAGCCGCCCCACGACCTCCTCCGGAGCTTCCCCGGAGCGGATATCCCGCTCGAGCCGCGCCTGGAAGCGCTCCCTGAGCTCCGCAGCCGCCTTGCGCGTGAAGGTCACGGCGGCGATCTCGTCCACGGTTGCCGTCCCGGTCGCCACCAGCGCCACCATCCGGTTGACGAGCTCGGTGGTCTTCCCGGACCCGGCGCCCGCCTCGACGAGGAGGTTGGCGTCGAGATCGTCGTGGATGCGCCGGCGCGCACCCGCGTCGGGGAGCGGGAGGGGAAGGACCTTGGGGTCGGTCATCCGGAGAATGTGGCCCGGCGCGAGGACCGTCGAAAGGCACAGCGCGTCCTGCGCGTCGCGGCCATCACACAGGCTCCACCCGGCCACCGACTCCGACCCTGAGACGCGTCCCGTCGGCCCATCCGGCGAGCGCCTCCGCGGGCGTCTCCAGCACGGGTATGCCGGCGTACCCCAACTCCCGCGCCACGACCACGCCCAGGGCGAGGATCGCGTCGGCCCGGCCCATGAGCACCGCGGCTGGCGCCACGCCGCCGCGCAGCAGCTCCAGCATGACCGCGCTCGACGACGAGGACCCCACCGCCTCGGGGACCAGGAGCACGGCGCCGGCTATGCACCGCCCGTGGTCCGGGTGGCGCGGGTCGGCGATGCGACCGGTGGTCGGGTCCACGCCGCCCCAGAAGCTGATCGGGGCCCCGAGGCGCATGAGAGGGCCTTCCGCCTCCCCAGGAACCAGGACGCGCCCCCTCACCACGACC
The DNA here is from genome assembly GCA_035477395.1 of Longimicrobiales bacterium. Lineage (GTDB taxonomy): Bacteria > Gemmatimonadota > Gemmatimonadetes > Longimicrobiales > Gaopeijiaceae > SZUA-318. Next base: position 8,592 of record DATIKQ010000048.1, on the reverse strand, counting down.
ACACCGCCTCGTCGCGCACGACGCGGCCGGCCACGGCCGAGGCCACGCAGTCCTCCAGGCTTCCGTAGACCACCTCGTACCCGGTGTTGGACGGGCCGTAGTGGGCGAACTTCCCCGAGCAGGTCATGAGCACCCCGCCCGCCGCCGGGAGGATGGGCGTCACCACCACGCAGGTGTCCACCACGATGCGCACGCCTGCCTCGGCCAGAAGCGCAGCGTCGCCGCTGGCCTCCAACTGCGCCAGCACGCCCCGCCCGGTGCACGCGTAGAACGGGACCCTGAGCCGCCGGCCCCGAACCAGCTCCACCAGCGTGCGGAACTCGTCCGGGGAGAAGTGGGGGCTCCCCACCGCCACCGCATCCACGGCGTCCGACGCCGTCGTGCTCAGCCGGTCCAGGGCAGGGCGCAGGCGCTCTGCGCTGAGCTCGATCCGGCGCGCGTCGCCGCGCCCGCCCGTGGCGGCCGTCAGCGTGGGCGCCTCCGGGGTCACCCCGACCACATGGAAGAGGGAGACGGAGCCCGACGATGCGCCCGCTGCGCCGAGGGCCTTGAGCTGGTCCTCGGTGACGTCCGCCGGCAGCCCCGCGATGGCGGCCACGTCCCGCCCCACCTCGAGCCCCAGCCAGGTACCGAGGACGGGATAGAACACGTCACGATGCTTCAGCGCGTCCGGGACCCCGGACGCGTCCACCACCACCGTGGCCACCCGGTTTGCGGCCAGGTGGAGCCCGTAGAGCGGCGCGCGCCCGGTGAGGGCGCAGCATGCGTCGAGGAAGTCACCGTAGCGCTCGGTGCGCGCTCCGAGCACCGAGTTGGCGAACGCCACGGCGTTGCTCTCGCCCCACGCGACCTGCTCGCCGAAGCGCGGCCGGTGCCCCGCCTGGTAGGGCGCGCACGTCCAGGTGGGCTCACAGCCGAGGGCCAGGTACGCTTCCATCTGCCGGCGCGCCATGGCCGCGTGGTGCGCGCCGCCCCGGACGCGGTCCGGGTGCAGGAGGTCCAGCGCGCCCACGTTGAGCGTGGTGGGCACCCGGACTCTGCCACCCCCGGCGACCAGGCGCTCTGCGAACTCCACGCCCCCGTCGCCGTGGTAGAGGCACCCGTCCACGTGGGCCGACGCGATCTCCACGAGGCGCTCGGCGCCGAGGAGATCGGCGGCGGCCACCACCACGCGCATGGCCAGCGCCGTGGCGTCGCCGCCCTCGCCGTCCAGGAGGGCGCGTTCCGGAGCGGTGAGCGTTACTCCCACACCACCCCGTAGTCGTCGCCGTGGTTGCTGGAGCCGCCCCAGAACGAGCGGTTCTTCCAATCGAAGAAGATGGCGTTGATGGGTCCGGCGGTCCGGTCCGCGAACGTGAGCGTGTAGCCCATCCTCCTCAGCTCCGCCTGCACCCAGGGCGGCGTGGCATTCTGCACCAGCATGCGACCCGCGGCCACGTCCCGGTTGCCGAACGACGAGCGCATCTGGAATGAGTTGATGTTGGCCGCCTCCGCCGCCTCCTGAACGTTCATGCCGAACTCCACCATGTTCAGGAAGAACTGCAGGAGGTTCTGGTCCTGGGAGTCGCCGCCCTGCACGGCGAACGACAGGAACGGCTGCCCGTCCTTGAGCGCCAGCGACGGCGTGAGCGTGGCGCGGGGGCGCTTGCCCGGCTCGACCACGTTGTAGGGGCCGTCCTCCGTCTCCACCACGAACGACTGCGCCCGCTGGCTCATCCCCACGCCGGTGCGCCCGGCGATGACCGCGGGTACCCACCCCCCCGACGGCGTCATGGACACGACCCACCCTTCCTCGTCCGCCGCCTGCACCGAGGTCGTGCCCGCATAGAAGTCCTCCTCGTACGCAGCCAGGGCCTCGGGGCCTGCGTCCTCGGAGATGGGCCTGGCGCCGCCATTCCACGTCGCCAACAGGTCCGCGAAGGGGTTCGTGCCGCCCTGGAACGGGTAGGGGTCGCCCGGACCCGCGGCCGGGTCGTTCTTCTCCCAGGTGATCTGGGCCGCCCGCTGCCTCGCGTACTCCTTGGACAGGAGCCCCTGGATGGGCTCCTCCGGCGGGAAGTACGGGTCGCCGTAGTAGAAGTCCCGGTCCGCGAAGGAGAGGTTCATCGCCTGGTAGAGAGCGTGCATGTACCGGGCGCTGTTGTACCCCATGGACTTCAGGTCCATGTTCTCGAGGATGTTGAGCGCCTGGAGCAACACGGGCCCCTGGACCCAGTGGGTGAGCTTGTAGACCTCGATTCCCTTGTAGGTGGTCCTGACCGGCTCCTCGATGCGGACGCGCCAGCCCGCGAGGTCGGACATGGTCACCCCGGAGCCCTGCTCCCGCGCCCCGCGCACGTACTCCTCGGCGATGTCGCCCTTGTAGAACCGGTCATAGGCGGCCTGGATGGCCTCCCTGCGGGTCTTCCCGGCCGCCAGCGCCTTCGCCTCCGCCTCCACGAGCTTACGCAGCGTAATCGCAAGATCGGCCTGGACGAAGATCTGGCCCACCTGGGGCCCATCGCTCCCGCCGGGGAAGAACACGGCCGCGGTGTAGGGCCAGCTCTTCATGAGCTTCGCCTCCGCGCGGATCCGGCCGACGGCGTCGGCCTCCATGGGATAGCCGTCGGCCATCTCGATCGCCGGGGCCAGCACGTCGGCCAGGGAGAGCGTGCCCCACTCGGACAGCATGGTCATCAGGCCGCCGGGCGTCCCGGGCGTGACCATGGACTCCACGCCCGTCTCCGGCGGATAGCGCATGCCGAGCTTGCGGAAGTGGTCCGGCGTGGCGCCGGTGGGCGCCACACCCAGGGCATTGAGCGCGATGACGCGCTTCTCGCCGGGGTGATAGATGAGCGCCTGGGCCTCGCCGCCCCACGAGAGCACGTCCCACATCGTGGCGGTCGCCGCGAGCATCGCCGCTGCGGCGTCCACGGCGTTGCCACCCTTCTGGAACATCATCGCCCCGGCGGTGGCGGCCATGGGCTTGCCGGTGATGGCGATCCAGTGCCGGCCGTGCAGCACCGGCTTCTGCGTCCGTTGCGCTACGACGGTGGTGGGGGCCGACGCGGCCAGGACGAAGAGAGACGCGAGGGCGAACACGAGGCGTTTCATGGTTCCTCCTGCGGATGCGGTTCTGGGAACAACATACCGGGAAGCGGCGCTCAGCCCTTCAACCGGCGCGCCGCCGCCAGGTGCACGAACGCCGGGTGCGCCCCGGCTTCCATGGCCTCGCCGGACCACGAGGCCATGGGCGACTCCACGCTCCCCCACCCTGCCTCGGCGACCCGGCAGATGGGGGCGAAGTCGCAGAAGCGGCAGTCGTCGGCATCGTCGGTGGGCACGAACGAGCCTGCCGCCACGCCGTCCAGGAGGTGGCCCAGGAGATCGGGGAGCCGCTTCAGGGCGGCGCGCGGATAGGTGACGACCTCGTTCTCGCCCCGGCGCGTGGGGAAGTGGTAGGCCGCCTCCACCACAGGCCTCCGCAGCGCCCGCTCCGCGGCCTCGGAGTAGAGCGCGTGCTGCAGGCGGCGTCCCCCGTGGAAGGCGCCCTTGCCCCCCTCGTGGTCCCGCACCGTCCCCGTCTTGTAGTCCACCACGTGCAGCCCCGCCAGGTCCTCGTCCACCCGGTCCACGGCGCCCCTCACCCGCACCGGGCCCTTGGCCAGCTCCATCACGAGCGGCTCGGCGCCGCCCATGCCGAACTTCATCTCGAGCCGGCACCAGCGCGCGCCGCGCTCGCGCACCATGCGCACGAAGGAGCGCACGTCCTCCTCGAGGCCGGTGATCTCCCGCCGCAGGATCCCATCGCCGGGAGACGGGACCTCGTCCTTCCATCGCCGTATCAGGGAGGCCAGGACCTCCAACGCGAGGGGCTCCAGGTCGCCCCCGTTCTCCAGCAGCCCCCGGGGCTTGGCCTCCCGGAGCGTGCGCTCGTAGACGGCGTGGAGGAGATTCCCTCTGCGGATGCCGTCCAGCCAGCGGTCCGGATCCAGCTCCGGGTCGTCGGGCGGCTCCAGGCGCAGCACGGCGCCGAGGAGGTACCGCAGGGGGCAGGCACCGAGGTCCTGCAGGCGGCCGGCCGAGAGCACGAGGGCCCCGTTCATCCGGGGGTCCAGGACGTGGGGGCGGGGCGACGTCACCCCATGATGGGGCCCCGGCGCCCCGGAGACCCGTTCGTGCGCCGCCCGGATCCCGCCGTCGAGATGGGGGAAGGCCGCGCGCACTGCGGCGAGCCCGGAGCGGAGCACGCCGCCCGAGTCCAGCGCCTGCATCCACACGTCGTCGGCGTCCAGAGGGGGGCCACCCCGCGGGATCGCCCCGGCCACGGGCCCCAGGGCGCGATGCAGGTCCTCGAAGGTCAGCGTGCCGTCGCGCCGAGCCAGGCGGAGCGCTTGGAGCATGACCGGCGACGGAGACACCGAGCGCGCCTCCGCCGCGCTCCACGCGGAATAGCTCAGCGTCACCGAGCCGCGCAGGCGGGCCAGGAGCGCCGCCAAGCGGAATGCCCTCTCCTGGGCCACGTCCGCCGACGTGGGGAGCCCCCTCCCCAGCGTCCTGCGGTCCGGGTCGGCGAGGACGGGATCCTGGGTGCCCTGCCCCGGGACCCGGTCCGCGTCCATCCCCACCACGAAGACCGCGCTCCGGCCGGCGGTGCCCCCGTGCTCCAGGTCGGAGAGGTGGAGGTGCCCTCCCTCCGAGCCCCACGGGGCCCCGGGGTCGTCGGGTCCCTCAGCCCCGGGCTGCGGGGCACGGACGCGGATCGCCAGATGCCCGGCGAGCACCGCCGCCGCGGCCTCGAAATGGGTGCGGCGGCGGAGCGTCGCTTCCACCCGCTCGAGCACCCTGAGGATCTGCTCCCTGGCGGCGGCGTCGGGTCCCCTCCCCTTCGGGACCCGCCGAAGGAACGCCTGCACGCCCCTGGCGAGCTCGGCGGGGGACACGGGCTCCCCGCCCTCCCCCACGCGATCCGGCACGGACGGCGTCGCCTTCAACGCGGGGAAGAGGATGGCGCGCAGCGCCTCGAGCTCCTCACGCTCATGGCGGATACGATGCTGGAACGCCTCCTCAGACTCTCGCCGCCGGGGTCGGGCTTCGCTCAGCGCCGCCAGCGACCTCCGGATCTGGGCGCGGTAGCGACGCCGGCCCCATCCGATGCGCAGGGAACGGAAGCGCCGGCCCAGGTCCGCGGCGGCATGGTAGGTCCTGCCCCGGGGCGGCCTCAGGTCGCCCGCCTCCAGGAGCCGGCGGATGACGTGGGCCTGGAACCCTCCCGCGACCCACTCCAGGTACGCCTGCACCGCGCGCCCGGGCCGGGTGCGCTCCACGGGGAGCCCCACCGCGTACGTGACCGGCACGCCCAGCATCGAGGAGAGCGCGTGCAGGGCGGAACCGTACGCCCCGGGATCGGGCGTGACCACCTCGACCTCGTCCCAAGGGAGCCTGCGCGCCACTACGCGCCGGAGCACCTCCCGGAGCTCCTCGTTGATGGATGCGGCGCGGAAGAGCTCCACCGATGGGGCGGGGGGCGGGGCGGGGGTGGGGGCGAGATCCGGCGCGTGCAGGAACGAGAACGCGCCCTCAGGCTCGCCTGCGCTCCACAGGATCCCCTCGGGGACCGGGCGCCCCACCACCGCGTCCGTCTCCAGCACCCGCGCCCCCCGGCGCTGGAGGGCGTGCAGGAACCCCCCGACCAGCCCACGGCTCCCGATTCCGGACACGAGGAGCACCATCTCAGCGCCGAGGACCCGGGGGAGGCCTCCGCCGTCGCCGGAGAGCGCCGCGGTGGCCAGGGCCAGGACGCCTGCGGTATCGGTGCGGTGCCGCTCCCTCAGGAGCATCTCGTAACGCTCCAGGACGCGGCCCAGGAACACCTTCTTGCGCACGTCGCGCAGGCGCGCGCTCCGCACGTCCGCCGGCGTGACGCCGTGGAGGCGGAGCGCCGTCACCGAGCCATGGACGGCTTCCCGGAGTCCCACCCCCTCGGCCAGCTCCCCGAGGCCGCCGTCGGTCCCGGCGGCCATGGCACCGTCCATCGCCTCGTCCAGGAAGGCCTGCTGGTCGAATCCGTCCAGGGGGTGGAGCCCTTCGGCCGCCATCCCCGGACGGGCGAGGAGGAGCGCCAGCGGACGTGCCGTGGTGACCTCGAAGCCCACCCAGCCGCGCCCCCGGCGGGCCAGGGAGCGGAGCAGCTCGCGCCCGGCGCCGAATGAGGGCGCAACGAGGATCTTCCGGTCCAGCGCACGCTCCCCGGCGGCGCGCGCCAGCGCGTCCACGAGGAGGGGCGGAGCGGGTTGGGTCACGGACCCTCGGATTCCTGGTGGGTGGGCGTCCGCGGCGAGCGGGTGGCGGCAAGATAGGGCCCGGGCGGAGGGGGCGGGAGGGCGCGCCGATCCCGGGTTCCGCGGTCGCGCTCGCCGCAGCTCGGCCCCGGCCCTCCCGAACCCCACTCCGGCCCGGTATGCTTCCTTCTCACCCGACGCCCCGGAGCGCGCCATGCACCGCCGCACCACGCCCACGTTCCTCCCCTCCTCCCCTCTGCGGACGAAGCTCGCCGTCGCGCTCCTCGTCGCGGCCGCGGGCCTCGCCGGACCCGGTTCCCTCGCCGGACCCGGTCCCCTCGGCGCCCAGGCGTACGTGCCGGGCCGTCACCCGGACTGGGCGAAGCGCACACCCCAGCAGGCGGGGTTCGATCCGGCGAAGCTCCAGGCGGCGGTCGAGTTCTCCATCGCCAGCGAGTCCAAGGCCCCCCGGGACCTCTCCGTGGCGCATTTCCTGTCGTTCGGCCGCGAGCCCCTCAACCAGCCCGTGGGCCCGTTCCGGACCCGCGGCCCGCAGACGGGGCTCATCATCCGGAACGGCTACATCGTGGCCGAGTGGGGCGAGCCGGACCGGGTGGACATGACGTTCAGCGTGACCAAGACGTTCGTGTCCACCATGGCGGGGCTCGCGTTCGACCGGGGCATGATCCGCAGCGTGGAAGACCCGGTCCGCTCCTACTTCGCCCCGTTGGTCCTGGACGACGGCGATGGCGAGCCCGGCGACCAGCAGGGGCGCCGCCTCAAGCTCCTCTTCGAGTCCGAGCACAACCGCACCATCACGTGGGACCACCTGCTCACGCAGAGCAGCGACTGGGAGGGGACGCTGTGGGGGAAGCCCGAATGGGCGGACCGTCCCACCGGCGAGCCTTCCACCTGGATGACGCGCCCCCGCGTCCCCGCCGGCACCGTGTACGAGTACAACGACACGCGCATCAACGTGCTCGCGCTCGCCCTGCAGAACATCTGGCGCCGGCCGCTTCCGGAGGTGCTCCGGGAGTTGGTCATGGACCCCATCGGCGCGTCGCCCACCTGGCGCTGGGTCGGCTATGACAACGCATGGATCGCCCTGGACGGGCACATGGTCCAGGCGGTGGGCGGAGGCGGCCACTGGGGCGGCGGCATGTTCATCAACGCCTACGACCAGGCGCGCCTCGGCCTGCTCACGCTTTGGCGTGGGAAGTGGGGGGATGAGCAGATCTTCTCCGAGGAGTGGTACCGCCACGCCACCACCCCCAGCCCGGCCAACAAAGGCTACGGCTACTGCGACTACTTCCTCAACACGGACCAGGCGTCGCTCCCCAGCGCTCCCGCCTCCGCGTTCACCCACCGGGGGAACGGCGCCAACATCATCTACGTGGACCCTGCCAACGATCTGGTCGTGGTGACCCGCTGGATCGACAACGCCGCTCTGGACGCGTTCATCGGGAAGGTCCTGGACGCGCTCCCCGGCGCGGTACGCAAGTAACGCGCCCCGGCGGGACGGCGGCGGCACTCCCATGAAGATCGCCTTCCTCGGCACCCACGGCGTCGGCAAGACCACGCTCTGCTTCGACGTGGCCGCCCGCCTCAAGCGCCTGGACCTGGCCGTGGACCTGGTGAAGGAGGTGGCGCGCTCGTGTCCCCTGCCGATCAACCGGGACACGACCCTGGAGGCGCAGGAGTGGATCCTGCACACCCAGATCGCGCAGGAGATCGCGGCGGTGTCGCGCTACCAGGTGGTGGTGTGCGACCGCTCCGCGCTGGACAACTACGCCTACCTGGTCCAGAAGGTGGGACGGCGAAGCGAGCTCGACGCGCTGGTCGGCGCCTGGATGGGCACGTACGAGGGGCTCTTCAAGGTCCCCATCCTCGCCGCGCCTTCCTTCGACGGCACCCGGGACACCAGCGCCGCCTTCCAGGCCGACGTGGACCGGGTCATCGACGAGCTGCTGGCAACGTTCCAGGTCCCCTGCGTGCGCCTGGACCCCACCCGCCGGGACGGCTGGGTGGACGAGGTGCTCCGCGGCGTCGGCCTCCCCGCCAAGCCGTCGCAGATGGACATCTTCGCGGGAGCGTGAGCGGGCCGACCGCCAGCCGTCGGTCCGCTCCGGCCCGCCAGCGCGTACCGGGCGCGCGGGGAGCTTTCCGCCGGGCGCCGGAGTATCAGAGGGCAGGTTCTATGAGAGCGATCGTCAAGGGCGGGCTTCGCCCTGGCCGACCGGGGAGCGCGATGGCTCTTGGCGATCAGCCCCGAAGTTTGGGATGACGAGGCGCGTGGGCGCGTCCGGGAGGGTGCAGTCTTCTTTCCCATCGT
>DATIKQ010000047.1:0-69408 GCA_035477395.1 Longimicrobiales bacterium | reverse complement strand
CCTCCACGCCCACGGTCCGCTCCACCCAGCCTGCGTCCACCCCGCGGAGCTCGGTGTGGTCGCCGTACACGACCACGAGCGTCGAGTCCAGCGCGCCCGAGGCCTCCAGGGTGGCGAAGAAGTCCCGGAGGGCGTCGTCGGTGTGGCGCACCTTGCGCAGGTAGTTCCCCAGCCCCGTTCCCTCCAACTCACCGAGGGGGAGGCTGGGGAACGAGGCCGGTACCTTCGGGTGGGGCGCGTGCATGGTGAGCGTCACCAGCCACGCCATCCACGGGCGGGGGAGCGCGGCCACCGTGGGCGCCGCGCGGCGGAACATCTCCGCATCCACGAGGCCGAAGCCCAGGCTCTCGCCGGCGCCCAGGTCGGCGCCGAAGAGCTGCTCCTGGAACCCGTACCGCTCCCGCCGCACCCGGGCGTTCCAGAAGCCGGGAACGTGCGCGTGCACGGCGAGCGTAACGTACCCGCGCTCCCGCAGGACGCCGGGGAGGGCCACCACCTCCTGCCTCGGGCGGGCCATGGCCACCGCGTCCCGCTTCGTGGGCTGCTGGGACACCAGCGCGAGGTAGTCGGCGTCGGAGGAGCGTCCCATGTGCGTCTCGTCGAAGACGCCGATGAGCCTCACGCCCCGCCCCGCCAGCGAGCGGAGGAAGGGGGCGACGGGCTCTCCGCCCACGTCGGCGTCCAGGATCCACTCGTTGAGCGCCTCCACCTGGATCATGAGGACGTCGGAGCCGACCGCGCGGCCGAACCAGGGATCGCGTGCGCCGCCGGCTCGAGGGCCGTCGCCGTCTGCATTCGACGTCAGGTCGTCCCGTCCCGTTTCACGCAGGATACGCGCCATGTCCTCGGGCGACGGCTCCGCCGCCACGCCCAGCTCCCGCGCGAGCGTGGTGACGTCGATGACGTGGCCGTACACGAACCCGCCGGTCTGGTTGTCGGCGTCGGCGGGCGCGACGAGCCAGGCCCATCCCAGCGCCGGGAGGCTTCCCAGGAGGCAGAGCACGAGGGGAAGCGTGGCGTGCGCCCGGAGTGCGGTGCGGCCCCGGCGCTCGGTGCGCCGGGTCAGGAGGGCGCCAGCCAGGGTGAGCAGAGCGAGGGCGGCCGGGACCAGGTCGGCTGGGTGGAGGAGGAGGGCGGCGTAGTCGCGCACCGACCACCCCTGGTCCACGGCCAGGAGGGCCCGGAGCGGGAGATACGTCTGGAACGCGCGATGGTGCACGGCGTTGGCCACGCCCAGCAGCGCGATGAGGGTCACCACGGCGACCATCCCCCAGCGCCGCATCCGGCGGGGGAGGACCGCCACCAGCGCCGCCGGGAGCGCCGCTGCGGAGAGGGCCAGCCCCTGCGACGGCTGGCCCATTCCCAGGCCGAGCTGCACGGCCCACCCGAGCGCCGAGGCCGCCGCCCAGGTCCAGAGGACGGACGCGTTCGCCAGGAGGAAGCTGGACCAGCGGGACGGCGCCGGGCGCCCCACGTCGCTCACGCTTCCGCGGACCGCCGACGCGGCTCGCCCAGGAGGCAGATCACGACGGACATGCCGAAGAACAGGAGCCACGCGGCCACCGCCGTGCCCACCACGACGCCGACGGCGATCCACCCCAGCACCCACTTCCAGTTCCGCTTCACGACGCCGTCCCGGGGTCGAGCGCGGCCGCCTCGGCGATGTGCAGGAAGCGCGCGCCTTCGTCCGTGTAGAGGCGGATCACCTGGCGCAGGCTCGTCAGCGCGTGCTCGCCGGTCCCCGCCCGGCAGTCCCAGCGGATCCCGGTGTCGCTCAGGTCCACCATCTCCCAGGGGTGCACGAAGAGCACGACGGGCGATGCGAGGCGCCCGAGCAGGGGGTCGCGGAGCCAGGGCGGCAGGCGGAGCCACGACGACGTCACCGACGCGGGGATGCGGCGGAGCGACGTGCGCGGCGGCGCCCTCCAGGCGTCGGGCTTGTAGCGCCCCACCGACGAGTCCACCCTGTATCCGTCCGCCTCGAGGAGGGGGAGGTAGCGGCCCGGCATCCTCAGGTTGGGTGCGCGGAAGGAGACCACCGGTGCAAAGGTTCGCAGAAGCGCAGACGTGTCGCGGATCTCCGTCTCGGCTTCGACCGGCGACAGGGTGGGGAAGGGACGGTGGGTCATGCCGTGGCTTCCCAGCTCGTGCCCTTCCGCCACCAGGCGGCGCACCACGCCGGGGTGGTGGCGCGCGGCGTCCCCGGTGGTGAAGAAGGTGGCCCGCACGCCTTCCTCCTGCAGCAGCTCCAGGAGGCGGGGCGCGCCCTCCTCCATCCCCCGCCACCCCCACAGGTACGGCGGGCAGTCGGGCTCGGCGTCCACGGTGAGGCAGACGACCCGCTCGGCGGCGTGGGGGGCCCGCTGCGTCACAGCAGGACGAGGGCGGCAGCCCCGGCGACGGCGGCCGCGGCTCCGGAGAGGATCCAGCGCCTGCGGTGCCACACCCAGAGCACCAGATGCGCGTCCCAGCCGTGCCAGGTGCTCCCCGGGAGATGGCGCACGAAGGCCCGGCTCGTGTCGGCGTGCCCGTACTCCTCACGCGTGAGCAGGCGCGCGGGGGCGTCGGCCGCCATGCGGCGCCACACGGACGTGAGGTACGACGACCCGCACCCCGAGAGGACGCGGACGTAGGGCGGGACCCAGAAGCGATACCACCTGCGGAAGGCCCCGGGGAGCCCGTCGAGGATCTCTCGGAAGAACGGGTGCCCGGGGCGCGCCATCATCAGGTCGTTCGAGAGTCCGAAGGGCCAGGTGGGTGCCAGGACCAGCTCCTCGCGGGCGAGGGGCTCGAGCGCCCGCGCGCACGCGATGTCCATGTCCGCGTACACGCCCCCGTGCTCGTGGAGGATGAGGTACCGGGCGGCGTCGGCCCTCTGGATCCAGCGGGGATAGCTCCGGTAGAACGCCAGCAGGTCCGGGCGCGCCCTGGCGAAGAGCTCCTCCACCTCCGCCGCGCCCCAGACCCTGTGCTCCCATTCCGGGTTCCGGTCGGACCACGTCCTCGACGCCGCCAGCATGTGGGGCGGTGGCGCGGCCTGGTCGGCGCCGAGCCAGACCTGGTGCACGATCCTGGGGATCACGTGCGGCCCCCCCTCATGCATCGCCTCTCGTGCCCGAACCTCATGTGCCGCCGTCCAGGTGCACGCGCCGGAGGCGCCATGAGGGCCGGCGTGCGGATCAGGTAGACGTCCCACGGGCTCGTGCCGAAGCAGGCGGCCTTCCCCTCCAGAAGGTTGACGCGGAAGTCGTTCCACGGCGCCAGGACCCCCTCGCCGAGGAACCATGCATCCACCACCGCTCCCGCCGCCGCCACCCCTGCCGCGACGGCCAGCCAGGCGAGCGGGCTCCCGGCCGCGAGGGCCGGCGTGCCTGGGCGGGGCGTGGAGATGGGCGGGTCCTCTGGCGGTAGGTGCGGCAGGGCGCGGCGGGAGTCGGGGCCGGAGGCGGATCCCCGGCCGTGAGGCTGCGGTATTATCAATGATCGCCCATGACGCAACAACCGCTCCGCCGCCCGTTGGATCCACGCCGCCGCGCCTGCGCGCCCGGCGAGCTCCTCGCGTGGGCCCTGGCCCTCGCCCTCCTCACCCCGGCGCTCCAGGGCCAGGGTGTCCCGGGCGCGGGCACGCCGTCGACCCCGGGCGGGGGGGTGGTGGAGCGGTCCGACAGCCTCCTCCAGGCAGGGGCCTCGGAGGAGGCGTTCGCGGTGCTGGCGGAGCACCTGGCCTCGGCCCCGGACGACTTCGAGGCGCGGTGGAGGGCGGTGCGTCTCGCGGTGAGCTTGTCGGTGGTGGGCCCGAGCCACGGGATACGTAGTCGCTGGGCGCTGGAGGCCGACGCCCACGGGCGGGAGCTCCTGAGGGTGCGCCCCGACGACCCCGAGGCCCTGGCCTGGGCCGCCGCCGCACGCGGGCGCCACGCCCTGCACGAGGAAGGGATGAGGACGCCGGCGCGCCTCGCGAAGGAGACGTGGTCGCTCACCGAAGCGCTCCTGGCCCGGTACCCGGGCCACCCGCTGGGCAACCACGTCCGGGGCAAGCTGTGCCAGCAGGTGGCCGGGCTTCCGCGCGCAGCCAGGCTCTTCGGGCGCATGTTCCTCGGGGGTGAGCTGGTGGGGCAGGCCACCTGGGTGCGGGCGGAGGAGCACCACCTCCGGGCCGTCACCGGGGATCCCGGGATGGTCTTCTTCTACCTGGAGCTCGGTGAGACGTTGGCGGCCCAGGGGAAGTCGGAGGCGGCGGCCCGCGTCTTCCAGGCGGGACTGGCGGTGCCCGCGCGCTTCCCCGTGGACCAGCGGTTCAAGCGGATGATGTCGGAGCGCTTGGACGTGGTGGAGGGACCTTTGGGCGCAGACTTGCGTTATGATTCAAGATTGTAGAAGCGCCAGATCCACGACCTCCGCCAGCCCATGCCGAACCTCCGCACTCCTGCGCTCACCCTCCTCGCCCTCGTCGCGGGCGGGGGCGCGCTCCCAGCCGCCGCCCAGGACGGGATCTGCACCGAAGGCGTGGTGAGCAGCATCGCGGTGCGCAACAACTCGCTCTTCGCGCCCGAGGACATCGAAGGGCGCAAGTTCGACTGGGCGATGAGCTTCGTGAACTTCATGCACTTCCGCACCAGGGAGGGCTTCCTCCGTGAGGAGCTCCTCCTGAGGGAGGGAGACTGCTTCGACGCGCACGCGCTGTCGGAGTCGGAACGGCTCATCCGCGACCTGGACTTCATCGCGCGCATCGAGACCCGCGCCGAGCACCTCCCCGATTCCACCTGGGCGATCCACGTGGAGACCTGGGACGAATGGACCACGCAGGTGGGGACCGATTTCGACGTGGAGAGCAGCTTCCAGTTCAAGGGATTCTACGTCACCGAGAAGAACCTGGCGGGGCGGGGCCTGCGCCTGTCGTTCCGATACCGCGACTTCCGCGAGCGCAACGACCGCTTCCTCACCCTGTCCACAGGGCGCTTCCTCGGCACCCGGGCCAACGCGGCCATCGGCGCCGGTACCACCCGCACCGGCAACTTCGTGCGCGGAGAGCTGGCCTATCCGTTCGTCAGCGAGGCGGGGCGATTCCAGCTCGACGGCCGGCTGCAGAGGGAGGACAAGGAGTACGCCTACCTAACGGGGAACCACGACGACTTCTCGCACGTCCTCTTTCCGATGGACGAGGTGACCGGCTGGTTCCGGCTCGCGCGCCGGTGGGGCCGCCCCGGCGCGCTCACGCTCCTGGGAACCGAGCTCACGCTGCTGCACCGCGACGTCACGACGGGCCCCCGCATGGTCTGGCAGGGAGACTTCCACGGAGCCGTGCCCGCCGCCGACTCCCTGGCGAGCCGCCTGGTGGGGCAGGACCACCCGGACTCGTACGTGCGCTTCGGCCTCACGGGGGGGATCCGCCGGCTCCGCTTCACGACCACAAGGGGGCTGGACCGGGTCACCGGGACACAGAACGTGGCGCTGGGGAGCGAGCTCATGTTCACGGTGGGGCGCACGCTGACGGCGTTCGGCACCGACAACCTCGACACCTACGGGCGCGTGGACGGGTTCGTGGGGGGTGCGGTGGACGGCCTCACGACCACGACCACGCTGAGGGCCGAGGCGCGCTTGGTGGACGCGACGCCCGAGGGCGTGTCCCCCTGGCGGGACCTCGGACTGAACCTGAACGCGCAGGCGTACTTCCAGCCCGGCGGCTCGAGCTTCCAGACCTTCGTCACCGGGATGCGCCTCGACCTGCGGGACAACGTGGACCAACCCTACCAGTCGGCGATGGGCGGGGAGTTCGGGGTGCGGAGCTACCGGGAGGACGAGATCCCCATCGGGAGCAGCTTCGTCGCGTATGCCGAGCACCGGGTCAACCTGGCGCTCTTCAAGCCCACGCTGGACCTGGGGCTCACCGTGTTCGGCGACATCGGCCAGGGGTGGGCTTCCGACGTGCCCTTCGGCAACGACACCGGGTGGCGCAAGGCCGTGGGCTTCGGCATCCGCATCGGAGCGCCCGCCGGCACCGGCTCGATCACCCGCATCGAGCTGGCGTGGCCCGTGGGCGGCCCGGACGCGAACCGGAGCCCCATCCTCCGCACCTACTGGTCGCCGACGCCGACGTCCCGGTGAAGGCATGACCTTCCCCCGCCTCGTCGCCTTCCGCGCCTTGGCCGTGGCTGCTGCTGCTGCGGCGATGGTACCGGCCCTCCGCCCGCGGTTGGCCGGGCAGGCCGTCCCGCCGACGGACACGTCGGCGGACACGGCGGTCGCCAAGACGGCGGCGGAGGTCTCCGACAGCCTCCTCGCCGCCGGGGACACGGAGGCCTCCTACGCCGTTCTCGTCGCCCGGCTCGGCGTCTTTCCCGACGACTTCGAGGCGCGGTGGCGTGCCGCCCGAGCGGCGCTCGGCCTCGGAATCATGGGCGCCGACGCCGACACGCGCCGGTACTGGCTGCAGGAGGCCGACGCCCAGGGCAGGGCGCTCCTCCATCTCCGTCCCGACGACCCCGAGGCCATGGCGTGGGCTGCCGCCGCCCGCGGCCGGCGCGCCCTGGCGGAGCCGGGGGCGCGCACGGTGGTCGCCCTGGCCGAGGAAACCTGGCAGCTCACCGGGAAGCTGCTCGCCGCCCATCCCGACCATCCCCTGGGCAACCACGTCCGGGGCAAGCTGCACCAGGAGGTGGCGCGCCTGCCCAGGGTGAAGCGGATCCTGGCCCGGATGTTCCTGCGGGGAGACATGCTGGGCCAGGCGAAGTGGGAGCTGGCCGAGGAGCACATCCAGCGGGCCATCGCCGGCGATCCGGGTATGGTGCTCTTCTACCTGGACCTGGGCGAGACGTACCGCTACCAGGGCAAAGACGCGGCGGCGCTGAGCATGTATCGGCGCGGGCTGGCCGTGCCCGACCGGCTCCCTGTGGACGCGCGCTTCAAGAGCACCATGCAGCGCCGCATCGCCACCTTGGAAGGGACTGCCCCGGGTCCCTGATCGGGATGCCCTGGCGGGCGCGGCGCATCCGGCGCGCCCCCGCTGCAGCGGCCCCCGTAGCGCGCCACGACCCCCGGCCGCACGAAGTCCCATCCAGACATGGGCCCGCCGCGTCCGACCGGCGAACGTGGTTGCGGCCACAGCGGATCCCGCGGAATACCCGGGGAGACGGCGGCGGTCGCGAAAGGAGGAACCATGTTCCGCAACCTGAAGATCGTGGTGTGGGCGCTTTCCCTGGCCCTCGTGGCGGCGGTGCCGAGCGAGGTCTCGGCCAGCTGCACGGGGGACTACCTCGGGTGCCTGAACGGCGCGTACGAGTACGGCGGCGGGTCCATCGGGACGGCTGCCGAGATCGAGTGCGGCGCCGAGTGGTACGGGTGCGTGGCTCGCAAGTTCTTCACCTGGTGAGCTGCACCCAACACTGCGTAATTTCCCACCCAGCCCTCGGGGTGCCCCTCGGCCTTTCCCGTCTCCCAGCTCATCCGTTCCCCGGCACCCGCATTCCTCTACCTCCTTCAAGGCCGTGCTGACGCAACATCATCCTGAAGTCCAACCTGAACCCTGAAACCCATGCGATCAGCCGTCGTCTCCCCGATTCTGCTCCTGGCCGCCTGCGCGGCCGACGGCCCGGAGGCCGTGTACATCGAGGACTTCGTGGACCGCTCGCCTACGCTCGAGTGCTCGGTGGCGGACATCGCCGGACCGCCGGCGGCGGTGGTCCGCCTGACGATGGTCAACGACTCGCTCCTGGCGGCCATCGCCGACGGCGATCGGGAGATCCTCCTCCTCGATCAGGACCTGACGGTGCGCGCACGGGTGCGCTGGGAGGAGGAGGGGCCTTCGGCGCTCGCCAACCCGGCGGACGTGGAGCTCGTGGGCGACACCCTCCTCGTCGTGGCCGAACGGGGACGGGCGCGCCTCACGTTCCTCGACCTGCACGGCGTGCAGCGGGGCCACCTGGCCTTGGGATTCGTACCGAACCGCATCCTACGGGACGGGGACGGGTGGCTGGTGAGCGCCGTGCCCCTCGCGCCCACGCAGGGAGAGATCCTGTACCGCGTCACGGACGGCAGGCCGGAGGGGATGGGGATCGCGCCCGTCCACGAGGCCACGCCGCAGATCAAGGCGCTCGCCAACGCCACCGTGATGGTGCGCGTCGGGAGCGATCGCGTCGTCGTGGCGCATCAGTACGTCCGGGCGTTGGCGCACCTGGTGGAGCTCCCCCCGGAAGGCCGGGGCCGGACCACCGTGCGCGACGTGGCCGTCCCCCTGCCCGAAGGCGTGACGGGCACCGTGGCGTTCCGCCCGGAGCCTCCCTTCGCCGACGAGGAGATGCGGCGCCTCCTCGCGCCGGTCATCGAGGCCGCCCCCGATCCGTCGGGTGGAGGAATGCTGTACCTTACCCGCACCGGGCGCATGCTCGGAGACGCATGGGAGAAGGCGCTGGTGCGCGTGGACGCCGACATGACCTACCTGGACTCGTGGATCTTCCCCGTGAACGTGGGCCCCTTCGCCTGGCTTCCGCAGCGCCGCGAGGCGGTGGCGGTGGCCGAGGACGAGCGCTGGTACCGCTGCGCGATCCCGGCCGGAGGCGGAACTTGAGCGCTACGTGCCCCCGCCTCCGAGCCGAAGCGCTCACCGTCCGGCGGGGCCGACGCGTCATCGTGGAGGGGTTCGACCTCGATCACGGACCCGGCTCGGTGGCCTGGCTGGTGGGGGAGAACGGCGGCGGGAAGACCACGCTGCTGCGGGTGCTGGCCGGGCTCGAACCGCCGGCGGCCGGCGCCGTGCGCCACGGCGCGGGGGGCGGGCCCCCTCCGCGCCGCTCCTACTACCACCCGGACATGCGCCTCCCGCCGGGGACGCGGGTCTCCGAATGGCAGGCCATGGTGGCGCGCCTTGGGCTCCCGGAGCGGGAGGTCCCAGGTCTGACGCCGCCCTTCGCCAAGCCCGCCGTGACGGCGGAGCAGCTCTCCACCGGGGAGGAGAAGCGGCTCATCCTCGACGCGGTGCTCTCCAACGGGCGGGACCACGTGTTCCTCGACGAGCCATTCGAGCATCTCTCGCCGGAGGGGAAGGCGCTCCTGGCCGACCGCCTCGGCAGGCTGGCACGAACGCGCGTGGTGGTGGTGGCCACCAACCAGGCGGTTCCCGAGGAGCTCATGGGCGGGCCGGTGGTCCGCCTCGTGCCGGGAGAGGGGTGATGGCGATGGACGCCTCGCCGTCGCCTTCGATCCGGCCGCCCCACCCCACGGCGAGCGCTCTCGCCGGGGCCCTCTCGCGATCCTGGGCGTTCGCGCGCATCGAGACCGCGCGGGCTCTGCGGGCCCGGGTGACCCTGCTGGGCGCCGGGGTCTTCACCTTAGCCCACGCCGTGGGTCGGTGGCAGGATGCTGGTTCCGACGGGCTCTTCGTGCTGGGGTACATCGCGGCGTGGGCTCTGGCGTTCGGGCCCGGGCTCTCCGCGGACCGGAGCCTCTCCTTCGACCGTCTCCTGGTCCTCGACCTGCTCTCCCCGCTGGAGTACTCGGTGGGGAAGACCGCGGCCATGGTGGCGTGGATCGCCTCGCTGGCGGCCTTCGCATGGACGGTGGCGGTTCTCTTCTCGGGAGGGGACGTGCGCTTCGCCTCCTGGTACACGGCGATGGCGGCCCTCGTCGCCCTCGTCCTCATCGCGGCGGTGGCAGCGGTGGACCTCCTCATGGGGACCCGCCTTCCGGCGGCGGCGACGCTCCTCCTGCTGATGGTGGTGTTCGTGGTCCTGGCGGCGCTGGGCATGGAAGGGACCGCGGCGTTCGTCAGGCTGGGCCTCGTGGTCACGCCGTACTCCTATGCCTCGCTCGGGCCGCTCCTGCTGAGGGCGTGCGTGGGGGTTGCGCTCACCCTGGTGCTCGTGGGCATGGCAGCGGCCGCGCGCGGCTGGCGCGCGCCGAGGACGAAGGGCGCCGCCTGAGGCGGCGCCCCCCGTCTGCCCTCGCGGTCGCGACGTCCGGGCGCTACCCGCCTCCCTCGCCCGGGTAGCGGAACGCCTTCTTGGGATAGGGCGGAGGCTGCGGCACCGGCCGCGCGTCCTCGGCGATCTTCTGCTGCAGGTAGCGGATGGCCGCGTCGAGCTGGGCGTCCTGGCCGTCGAAGGTGGCGCGGGGGAGGTTGTCCACCTCGATGTCCGGGACCACGCCCACCTGCTCGATGAGCCACTCGCCCTCGGGGCCGAACACGCCCATGGAGGGTGCCCGGGCGTGGCCGCCGTCGGTCAGCCGGTTGGAGTCGCCGAGCCAGATCTCGCCGCCCCAGGTGCGCATCCCGATCACCGGACCCAGGCCCAGGCGGCGGAACCCGTCGGCGAAGGCCTCGCCGTCGGAGGCGGTGTTCTGGTCCACCAGCACGACCATGTGGCCGCGGAACGCGTACTGCATGTTCCAGCTCACGCCGCCCACGTTCTCCTTCCAGTACATCCACGCCCGGCGCAGGAGCTTCTCCAGGAGGAACGAGTCGATGTTGCCCCCAGAGTTGCGCCGCACGTCCAGGATGAGCCCCTGGCGGTCGAACACGGGATAGAAGTTCCGGTACCACTCGGTGAGGTTCGCCCCGGTCATGGCGCGGATGTGGACGTATCCGATCCTGCCGCCGCCGTCCTCCTCCACCTTGAGGCGCCGCGTGTGCTCCCAGTCGGCATAGCGCAGGTTGGACTCGTTCCCCATGGGGGTGACGATGACATCCCGCGGAGCCGCGCTTCCTGTGCGCACCGAAAGCCGGACCTGCTTGCCCACCTGGTCGCGGAGGAGCGCTCCGATGTCGGGCGCCTCGAGCGTGCCCGACCCGTTCACCACGACGACCACGTCGCCCTCGGCCACCCCCAGGTAGGGGTCGGCCAGCGGGCTCATCTCCTCGGGGTAGTCGGGGTCCGACTGGTAGATGCGCTCGATGCGCCAGCCGCCGGCCTTCGCGTCCTTGGCCAGGCGCGCGCCCAGTGACGCGACCTGGATGTTGTCTTCGCCGGTGCGGATCTCGCCTCCGCGCACCGCGGTGTGGAGCGCCGAGAGCTCGCCCACGGCGCGGCCGATGAGATCCGAGAGCTCGTCCCGGGTGGTGACCCGGTCCACCAGCGCCAGGTGCTTGGCGGTGACGGCCTTCCAGTCCAGGCCGTGCATCCCCGGGTCGTAGAAATAGTCCTCCTCCATGCGGAGCGCGTCGAGGAACATCTGTCGGAAGTCCTGCCGTGGATCGAGGGTGAACTTCCATCCCGCGAGGTCCACGCGCCCGTCCTGCAGGTTGCCGGGCTTGGCGGCCTTCGCGTCCACCACGTAGAAGGCGTCGCGCTGGCGGAGCAGCAGCTTCTTGCCGTCGCCCGACAGCTCGTAGCCGCTCACGCCCTCGGCCACCACCACGGGCTTCGGGTCGTCGGCGGTGATGGGGAGCGCGACGAGGTTGCCGCCGCCGAACTGCCCCGCGTCACGGGAGAGGTAGAAGAGCGCCGTGCCGTTGGCCGAGAGCGCCCCGTAGTTGCCTGCTTCGACGGGGACGCGGCGCACGCGCCGCTGGATCCCGTCGAGGGCGACGCGGACGGGGGTGGGGTTGGCCTGCGGTGAGGCCGGGGCACCGGCGCCTGCGCCTGCGTAGTTCGCAGATCCGCTGGCACCCCGGGCATCTGCGCCACCTCCCGGCCCCCCGGGGGCGGCCTTCGGCGTCAGCTCGTCCGCGGGCTTGAACCAGGACCGCACGTCCGGCCGGAGCCCGACCTCGTAGATCTCCCACGTCTTGTCGAAGAAGGGCTCGGGTTGGCGACTCCCCCACGGACTCGACACGGTGGACACCAGGCGCCGGTCCGAGAGGAACCAGAGGAAGTCGCCCTTGGCGTCCCACGCCGGTGCCTGAGCGTTCACCCGGTCGGACGTGAGCGTGGTCACGGCGCCGGATCCGGTGTCGAGAAGCTTCACCTGGCTGAACGTGTTCGGCGCGGCTTCCACGAACGCGAGCCAGCGGGAGTCGGAGGACCACGCCGGGTCGCCCGAGCCGTCGCGGGCTTCGCTGGCCTTGCGCTGCTTCCCGGTCGCCACCTCCAGCACCCAGAGGTCGCGGCGGTGGTCCGTGTAGGCGATCCACTTCCCGTCCGGGGAGGGGACGCCCTCGTAGCGCAGCACGTCGCCGCCGCTGGAGAGGGCGCGTCCTTCGCCCACGCCGGTGGCCGGGAGCGTCACCCATTCGAACTCCCCGCTCTCGTCGGAGAGCGTGGCGAGCGTCTGGCCGTCGGGGAGGAAGATGGCGTCGCGGTAGCGCACGCCTTCCCTGGTGGAAGCGCGCACGAAGCGCCCCGCGTCCACCGGCGCCACGAAGACCCGCCCCCGAGAGGTGAGCGCCACCCGGTCGCCGGAGGGGCTGAGGTGCGCCGAGGTGAGGAACCCCATGGGGTTGTCCACCCACTTCTCGCGCAGCTGGTCGAAGTCGGAGGCCAGGATGATGGGAATCTCCCGGTCCGAGCCGGAGGCGATGTCATAGAGCCTCAGGTCCGCGCCCAGCTCGTAGACGATGCGCCCGGCCTGGAGGTCGGGATTGCGCACGTCCCATCCGCTGTGACGGGTATGCTGCCGGACATCACTCCCGTTCTCGTCCATGGACCAGAGGTTCATGGTTCCGTCCCGGTCCGTGACGAACCAGACGCGTCCGCTCCACCACATGGGGGAGTGGCTCTCGCCCGTGTAGTCGCCGGTGAGCTCCACGGCTTCGGGCGCTCCGTCCACGTACTTCCAGACGTCCCGGGCCGTGCCGCCGGTGTAGCGCTTGGTGACGTTGGCGTGGAAGGCGGGACGCACGAAGTAGAGGATCTTCCCCGCCGCGTCCCAGGTGCCCTCGGTGGCGGTGTAGAGGGGGATGCGGGTGCGAGTCCCATCGGCTGGGTTCAGCCGCACCATCTGACTCTGGGGGAGCGTGGAGTAGTGGCTGGTGGTGTAGACCAGTTCCCCCGAGGGCGTCCACGTGGTGGCGATGGCCGCTTCGGCCTCGAAGGTCCAGCGTGTGGGGATGCCTCCCGTCAGGGGCATGGTGTACAGGGCGGCGGGGCCCTCGTAGCGGGCCGTGAACGCCAACGTCCGCCCGTCGGGGGAGATCGCCGGGTCCGTCTCCTCGGCGGGGTGCGTCGTGAGGCGCTGAGCCACGCCTCCGGTCACCGACACCCGCCAGAGGTCCCCCTCGGCGGCGAAGACCACCGCGTCGCCGTGCAGGTCGGGGAAGCGGTAGAAGCCCAGCGTGCCGCCGGAGGCTGCGGGGGCCGGCGCGGTAGCGCTCTGGGCCAAGACCGGTGGGGCGAGGAGAGTGGACGCGAGCAGGGCCAGGGCCAGGAAGGCGGCCTGGGCACAGAGCTTCATGGAGTCCTCCGAGAGATGAGATTCCGGAGGATCGTACCGTCTGTCCGGGGGGTGGACAATGGCAGCCCGGGACGTCAGGCCGTAGGCTTGTGGGCCACCTGAGCGAGCCGCTGCTCAGCATGGCCCGAGACCCGGATCATGATTCGAGCAAGACCACGCCGCCGCCATCTGTCGAGACACCGGTACCACGCAGGAGGACGCATCCTTCATCCGAGGGATGTGCTCGTCACGGATCTGGAACCCGTGGCCTTGGGACTCACCGGAGGGGAAGCTCCCGCCGAGGTGGCAAGCCGCTTTGCTGCGCGTCTGGATGGGCGTCTGTCGCCCGCCCGGTTGGTGGTGTTGCGCACGCGCCCCCGGATCCTGGCCTTGGTGGTGGAGTTCCAGCCGGGGGTCCACCCAGACGGGGACCTGACGCTCCAGGAGATCGTAGCCGACCCTCTCGCGCGGCTCCCCCTTCTACCCCGACGGTTCTCGGCGCCCGTGACGCCCAAGAGGGAGGGAGAGCGGGCCCTCAGCATGGAAGAGGCCACTGCGGGCCACCCCAGTGGAGGCCCCTGCCGCCGTATCGTCTTCCATTTCTCGAAGATCGATGCAGGAATGGGCGATCGAATGATAGGCCTGGCGTCGGTCATGGTGTTGGCGCGGGCCGTCGGCGCCGAGGTGTTCCTGGACCGACCGTTCCTCCCCGACCTCTTCGACAACGCCCCCACCCAGGACGCCGAAACCCCACCCTACCACATCGACTTCTTGGATACGCGGTTCAGGTACGCCCGACTCCTCGCCGAATCTGACCTCTCCAGCCTGGGGCCCGTAACGCACGTCATCGGCAACGAGTGCTTCCACTACGCGCTGTATCAGAATCCTCGATTCCGCGAGCGCCTGAGAGACTTCGACACGGACCTCCGGGAGGCCTACAGGGACATCTTCGGCACTCTGCTGCGCCCGCGGCCTGTGGTCGCCGAGGCAGTGTCCCGTCTCGTGGAGGAACGAGGCACGCGTTCCCTGGCCGGGGTGCAGCTCCGCACCGGCCTGTTGCAGCGCGAGTTTCCCCACTTCAGTCCGTCGGATCTGGTTCGATACTGTCATGCCATCGCCGACGCCCTCCCCGGGCCGAAGGCGGAGCATGTGGCCTTCGTGACCGCAGACAACAACAGAATGGCCTCCATGGCCCGGGGCATCTTGGAACAGAGGGGAGTGGCCACCATCGGAGTGGAAGCACCGGTCTTCCACATTTCGTACCACGCCCACCGGGACTCGGTCGACGCCCGCCTGAAGTTGGTCACCGACCTCCTCACCCTCGCCCGGTGCGATCGGCTCTTCATCTCGCTCCAGAGCAACTTCGGGCGTGTGGCCTACCTCCTTGGTACTCCCAAGGAAGCGTGGGGCCTGTACGGGCGGAATTTCGACCTGGTGCCCCTCGCCGACGCGTACATGGCCTCGTCGAAGCACCTCGTCTACAACGACTCCGTGATGGCTCAGTTGGGAGGACTCCTCGGCTTCCGCTACTACGGCGAACTGGATGCTCTGGGCCGCACGGCACTGGTCGCCCGTGCCATTCCCGCGTTCGCGGCCGCTGCGGCCGGCACGCTGCTGCGTAGTGGGCGGCTGCCATTCCGCGAAGGGCTGCGCCTCGTCATGGAGGCGCTCCACGCTGCGGAGGAAGCGCCCTGACCGGGGTTCTGGGGAGGAAGCTGGAGGCAGGACGCGCTCCTTGCATCCCGTTTCCCACCCCCGTAGCGTGCGCGCACCACCCCATTCACCGGAGCACCCCATGCGCCGTGCGCTTCGCCTCGCTTTCGTCCTCCTGATCGTCGCCGCCTGCACCGAGGCTCCGCCTCCGCCGCAGGAGACCCCCGTGCCCCAGCCCGAGGCCACCTCACTGCTGGGCGAGCAGCTCTTCGCCAAGGATGACACGCTGGGCGAGATCGCCGCAGCCGACTCGGCCCTGGCCCTCGCGCCCGAGGACGTCGAGCTCCTCATCGCCGCCGGCCGCGCGCGCCGCAACTCGTGGCACTACCGCGACGAGATGGCGCTCTACACGAAGGTCATCGGCATGGCGCCCGACGACTGGCGCCCCTACCGCTTCCGCGGCCACCGCTACATCTCGGTGCGGGAGTTCGACAACGCCATCCGCGACCTGGAGAAGGCGCGCGAGCTGGCGCCCTTCAACTGGGACGTGTCGTACCACCTGGGGCTGGCGTACTTCGTGAGCGCGCGCTTCGAGGACGCCGCCGCCGAGTGGATGCGCTGCATCGGGCTGGGCAAGGACGCCGCGGCACAGGCCGCCGACTCCGAGGCGTTCCGGAGCTGCTCGCGCAACGCCAGCGACCCGGGCTCGCAGGTCGCCATGACCGAGTGGGCAGCCCGCGCTCTCATCCGCTCGGGGAAGGCCGCCGAGGCGGAAACGCTGGCCAAGGCCATCCCCGACGGGCTCGAGGTGGGGGAGAACCTCTCCTACTATACAGACCTCCTCTTCGCCAAGGGCGCGAAGACGGCGGACGAGATCCTCGCGCAGGTGTCCGACTCCACGCTCCGCCTGGAGACGGTGGGGTACGGGATCGCCACGCGGTACCTGGCGAAGGGCGACACGGCCGCCGCCATGGTGCTCTTCCAGCAGATCGCAGCGGATCCCTGGTGGCCGGGGTTCGGCCGGATCGCTGCGGAGGCCGAGCTGGCGCGGGCCGCCAAGCCGGCTACGCCGATCCCCTGATCGGGGACGTGGCCGTGGATCGGCGTGCGTTCGTGAGGGGTGCGGCAGCGGCCGCCGGAGCTGCAGGGGCCGGGCTGACGGTGGCCGCCTTGCCCCTCCCGGCGGCGGCGGAAGCGATGCGGGGCGCCGGGGAGCGAACACCGGCGACCCCCGATCCCCGGGCGCTCATCTTCGACGCCATGGGGGAGCTCCGCCCCGAGTACGACGAGGCGCTCATCCGCGAGATGCTGGCCAGCGGCCTCGACGCCATCACGGTGACGCTGTGCGATCCCAAGCCCGTGGGCGCCGAGGCGCTGGAGCTGGCCGTGGACGGGCTCGCGATCTACGACCGGTTCATCGCCGCGCACCCGGACCTGCTCCTCAAGGCCACGTCGGTGGCGGATATCCGGCGGGCGCGGGAATCCGGGCGCCTGGCGGTCTTCTACCTCTACCAGAATACCGAGCAGTTCGGCGCGGAGCTGGATCGGGTGGACCTGTTCCATCGGCTCGGGCTCCGCAGCTGCCAGATCACCTACAACGAGAAGAACCGCGCCGGCGTGGGGTGCCGCGAGGAGGGGGACCAGGGCGGGCTCACCGACTTCGGGCGCGACCTGGTGGAGCGCCTGAACACCGTGGGGATCCTCATCGACCTTTCCCACGCGAACCCGCGCACCATGGCCGACGCCATCGCCGCCTCGAAGGCGCCGGTGATCATCTCCCACACCGGTTGTGACGCCCTGTACCCGCACGTGAGGAATGCCAACGACGCCAACCTCCGCGCGGTGGCCGAGAAGGGTGGAGTGGTGGGGATCTGCCAGCTGCGGCCGTTCCTCACCGAGAAGAAGCAGGACAACCTGCACACGTTCTTCGATCACATCGCCCATGCGGTGGGCGTGTGCGGCGTGGAACACGTCGCCATAGGCTCGGACCGCGATCACCGCGTCGTCGCCATGACGCCCGAGTACGAGGCGGAGCTCCGCAGGGAGGAGGGGAGCCAGGTCAGCGCGTCGGAGCTCCCCTACTTCATCGACGAGCTCAACGGCCCGCGCCGCATGGAGGTGGTGTGGAACGGGCTCGTGGGGCGGCGCTACTCGGAGGACGACGTGGAGCGGATCATGGGCGGCAACCTGCTCCGGCTGTACCGCGACGTGACCGGCTAGTGGCCATCGACTTCCTCCGCGGCCTGCGCTGGTACGCGGCGGTGGCCGTGGTCTTCGTCATCATGTTCGCGCTCTGGACGCTCATGGGCGGCGCGCCCGGCTACGTGATCCAGATCGACTACACGTGGACGGGCGACATGATGGTCGGCACCGACGTGGTGGTGGACGGGGTCGCTGTGGGGACGCTGGGGCCGTACCATGGCCGCCCCGTGCGCGGCTTCGAGGTGGAGAAGGGGACGCACGTCGTGACCCTGAGGGGTGGTCCGTGCGAGACCCGTCCCGACACCGTGGTCGTGGGGCCGCCCCGGACGGTGGTGCTCATGGCCGACCTCGAGGAGCGCTTCACCGGCTGCATCGTGTTCTTCCGCTAGCGGGAACCGGGGCGGAGGGGAGCGGGCCGCGCCCCCCTCCGACCCACAGCGGTCACCCCCTCAGGGGCCTACTTCCCTCCCAGCTTCACGGGCGTGGCGCGCCCGAGCTGGATGCCGTTGAAGAGCAGCTTGAACGTGCCGTGAGGCTGCGCCCGTTCCTTGATGAGCGGCCCGAAGAGGAACATCCGGCCCTGTCCCAGCCTGACATCCATCATGGCCGTTCCTCCGTTGAGGCGCTCCTGGCCCCACGCCCACCCGCTCAGCAGGGGCTCCGGGGAATCGAACCAACCCACGCGTGTGATCCCCGCGGCCGCGGCACCCGGACCCAGATCGTAGACGGGACTGTTGTCGAACATGACGGTGGCGTGGTCGGGCATGCCGTACGCCACCGGCTGCGTGTTGTCCACGCGCACCCGGAGAAGGGAGCTGGGGATGTAGTACTGGCTGGGCGAGAGGGGCTTGCCCTGCGCGTCCACCAGGTGGTTGGTGACGGGGAGCCCGGCGTGGGCCGCGATGCTCGTGGAGCCCCCGATGGCCAGGAGCGTGCCCCCGCTCCTCACGAAGCCGAGCAGGTTCGGGACGGTGGTCTGGGGAGTGACGCTCCCGAGCCAATCCCGGTATTCCGCGGGGATGGTGGACGGGTCCGGACCGCGGGAGGGACCGCGCGCCGGGGCGTTGTCGCCCCGAGCCTCCGGGATGCCGCCGTCCTCGAAGACCAGCACGTCGAACTTCTTGTTCAGGGAGCCGCGGTCCAACTCCGGGGCGAACACAACCTGGAAGGGGACCTCCCACTGCTCGAACATCCAGCGCGCCCAGCCCGAGGGCATGGAGCCACCGTACTGGTCCCAAAGCCCCACGCGCACCGGTGCAAGCTCGAGAGCGTCCGCCACGGGGGTGGTCGGCACGCCCTGGAAGCTCAGCCCGAGCTCGACGGCGAGCTTCTCCACGATGGGCCGGCTGGCGGACTTGGCGGGAATGTAGATCGTCCCGGCCGGCCAGCTCGTGCCGGCGGCCGTGACCTCATTGCTCAGCCAGTACACCTCCTGCCTGGCCGCCAGGAGCCGGTTGGTGGCGATGACCGCGTCGTTCACCTGGTGGCTCAGGAGGTACCCTGCAGCGCCATTGCCGTCGGCGACCGTTCCCGCCGGAGCCTTGACCACGCCGTCCACCACCTCGAAGGGGCCGTCGAATCCGTCCAGGATGCGGTCGAACTGGACGCCCATCTGCAGCGCCAGCGTGTACCCTGCGTTGTCGTACGGCGGGATGGGCGGCCCTCCCGGATACTCGAAGTCGTTCGGGTGGTCCTGGGGCTCGAACATGTCGTAGATGTGGGGCGCGTAGGCCTGGGCGGTCTTCACCACCAGCGAGCCGGCCGGGTAGCTCTTCCCCATCACCTGGAAGTCGCGGGTCGCGCGCTGGATCTCGACGCCGTTCTTCACCAGGGTGTTGACGAACTTCACCGCCGTGAGGAAGTCGGTCTGATTCGACGGGAGGATGTAGCCCCGTGGGTCGCGGTCCTCGGGCTTCCGGAACGCCTGGAATCCCTCCTTCGGCAGGCCGCGCGAGCGGCCCGCCGGCGCCGCCGCCGGGTTGGCCCCGGCGCCCTGCCGCGCGGCGATCTCGGCCTGCACCTTGGCCACCGTCTTCGGGTGGATGGTCCAGGAGTCGGTCTCGCCCCTGCGGATGGCGTCCCGGCCCATCTGGTACCGGTTGTAGAGCAGCACCTCCTTGTAGCGGGACGCGTAGTCCAGGAACGCGCGATCCAGGGAGATCGAGTAGTCCACGGCCTGGCGGAAGTGCCACTCCTGCGGCTCGATCGGGGCAGGGAGGTCACCGGTGGAGATGGTCTTTTCAGGGACGAACGCGATCTCCATGGGGGTCGGGTTCCCCGAGGCCTCCGTCAGGATCCCGATGATATTGTGGAAGTACGTCGTGGTGCGGACGCCGCCGTTGAACCATGTGGAGTAGCTGGCCCCGCTGCGCATGGTGGAGCCCGGCTTCCCCTCGGCCACCAGCCGACCGTGCATGGCGGTGCCCACGGCGTCCACGCCGAGCGAGATCAGCGGGTGGAACCAGTAGTTGTGGGGGTCGCGGAAGGGCGGGGCGAAGAGCACCGTACCCGTGGGACCGGTCTGGTGGTGGTTGTACATCACCTGAGGGTACCACTCCAGGTACATCACCCGACCGATGTTCTCCGTCTCGGGCTGCGTGACCATGTACGAGTCACGGTTGTCGTCGTGCCCGATGTACTTCTGGTACAGCCTGGGTATGCCGCCGGTGGAGCGCTTGAGCGGGTCGGGCTCGCGCATGTACCAGCTCGACACCAGCTCCATGCCGTCGGGGTTGGCGTGCACCAGGAGGATGACCTCGTCGTTCAGCAGCCGGAGCGTCTCCTCGTCGTCCATGCTCACGAGCTGATAGAGCATCTCCATGAGCTGGGCCGCGCCCAGCACCTCGGTGGCGTGCAGGCCGCCGTCGATCCACGCCACCGCCTTGGCCTCCCTGGAGAGCCTGCGGGCCTGGTCGTCGGTGAGGTCGTTGGCCAGCGCCAGGCGCTTCGCGTCGGCCTTGATCTTGTCCAGGTTCCTCAGGTTCTCGGGCGAGGAGACGATGGCCATGAGCTGGGGCCGGCCCTCGGCGGTGACACCGATGGTGTCCAGCAGCATTCGCGGCGACTCGCCGGCGAGCTTCTGCCAGTACTCGACGAGTTGCGTGTACGTGGGGAGGAAGTAGTCGTCCCCGATGTTGTGCCCGAACTGCTCCATGGGCGTGGTGACCTTCGTCTGGGCGACGCCGGGGACCGGCGCGACGAAGAGCGCGAACAGCAGCGCAAGGACGAGGCAGAGCGCCATGCTCTCCAGGGCGGAACGACGCGGAATCCGGACCCTGTGCGGACCTCTGTGACCAGTGGGCCAGCTCGGACGCGGCGGGAGAGGAGGCAAATGTACCGCGCCCCCGCGGGGGGGCCAGAGCAGGGGGTGGGCGGTCACGGGGCCCCTGGCGGGCCGAGTCATCGCGCGAGACGGGAGATCGCTCCTCGCGCCTTCTCGGCCACAGCCGCTCGCGCCTCGGCGATGCGCCTGGCCGTCGCCTCGGACGGCCCGCCGACCTCGATGTCCGCCATGGTCGCCAGCGCTCCGTCGTACCACGACGCCCAGGTCTCGAGGATCAGCGCCTCCTCGTCCGGACTGCCGCCTCCCGCCAGGGCTGCGACGCCGAGCGCCTCTTCGACGGCGAGCCGCTCCAGCGCCGCGCGCTCCACCTCGCCGACGAGGAACCTGGCCACCCGAGGGTCGGCGGTGGTGAGGGTCATGGCCGACACCGCGGCGCACACCCCGACGTTCTTCAGCGTCCGGACCGAGACGTTCCCGATGCGGTCCCCGTCCGTGTGGTAGAACACGTCGGTGAAGTGCCAGAGCAGGAGCCCCGGGATGCCGGCCCGGAGGAACGGCACGTGGTCGCTCCCGCCCTCGAACGGGTTGGTCTTCACCACCCAGCCGTCCTCGGCGCCCTGGTCCAGGCACCGGTTGA
Organism: Longimicrobiales bacterium; assembly: GCA_035477395.1. Classification (GTDB taxonomy): domain Bacteria; phylum Gemmatimonadota; class Gemmatimonadetes; order Longimicrobiales; family Gaopeijiaceae; genus SZUA-318. The sequence goes on along the minus strand of DATIKQ010000047.1, from coordinate 48,331 downwards.
GCACGAAGTCGTTGAGGTAGTGGGGGGTGAGCTGTTCGACGGTGAGGGGATCTCCTCCCCATTCCGTGTGCGCGTCGGCGCCCCGAGTCCACACGGCAGAGGGGTCCGGCACCTTCTCGATGAGGAAGGTGCCCCCGGTCCTGTCCGTGTCCTCGCCGACCATGTCGAGGCTCATTCCCCAGCTGAGGGTCCGCTCCGGGACGAACGTGCCGGTCGCGACACCCTCCGCGAAGACCCGGGCGATCTCGGAGAGCGCGGCCACGCCCGAAGCGTTGTCGTTCGCCCCCGCTTCCTGGACATGGGCGCTCAGGACGAAGCGCTCGTCGGGATGACTGGCTCCGCGGACGTCGGCGACCAGCGTCAACTCCTCCGACTCGAAGACGTGCGCATCGACCTCGACCCTCATGCGCAAGGGTCCGGCGCGGAGGGCCTCCCGGAGCCGATCACGGGCGTCCGTGGTGAGCTGCACGCCCCACGAGCGGGCCTGGGCCTCCTGGGGGATGGACGCGTACGCAATGACGTTCCGGTGCTGTTCGGGGCGGTTGAGGGCCGGGATCGCGTAGGCGACGACGCCCAGGGCCCCGCGCTTGACGACGGCTTCGGTGAATAGCCGTCCGACGCGCATCTCGCCGAAGACGATCTTGCCGCGCACCTCCTTGCCCGCGAAGTCGGCTTCGGCGCCGTGGCCGACATCCACCACCTCGGCCTCCACGCCGCCGGGAGGCGTAGCGTACGAGTTGATGGCGACCAGGTTGCGGTTCGTCTCGAGGCGGACCAGAGGTGCGCCGTCTCCCACGATCCGGACGGATCCGGACGTCACGTCCCAGGTGGGCTCGTCCAGCGGACGTCGCTCGATGCGGTACGTGAGCGGGCTCCCCGACGCCGAGGCCTCGCTGCGGTATCCGGCGGCCTCCAGCTCCTCGACGACGCGCATGATGGAGGCGTCGAAGCCCTGGTTTCCGGGGAGGCGGAAGTGCCGGTCCACGTACGCCACGACCTCCCGGGCGCGCTCCCCGTCGAAGGTGCTTCGGGCCAACTGTTGGAACACCGCCATCCGCTGGGGGACCTGGGGGCGGACCTGGCCATCGAGGGCGGCGGGATGCAGCGCGACGCTGGCGAGGGCCGCCAGGGCTGCAGGGGCGATTCGGTGTGTCACGAGGGCGCTCCGGAGAGTTCGGGTGCGCAAGGAATGTACGCTCCGGGACGCGGTGCGTCGTCCGCGGCGCCGTGGCGCCGACGGCGTCGATGGCGTACCCTCACCGGAGCCACCATCGTGCTTCAGGAGGTTCGAATGCGCGCCCACCGCTCCGCCCTCGCTCTCGCCACCTTCCTCGCGGCTTGCCAGCCCGGAGGCGACCGCATCGCCGTCGAGGTCACCTTTCCCCAGGAGCGGAGCGCCGAGCCGCTGGACGGCCGCCTGATCCTGATCCTCTCCCAGGCGGCTGAGGGCGAGCCCCGCCTCCAGGTCACCGACGGGCAGGGCGCGCAGCCGGTCTTCGGCCTCGACGTGGAGGGATGGGCACCGGGCGCGTCCGCCACGTTCACCGACTCCGTCTTCGGCTATCCGGTGCGGCGCTTGGGCGACCTGCCCCCCGGGACGTACCGGGCGCAAGCGATCCTGAACCGGTACCAGACGTTCACGCGCGCAGACGGCCACGTGGTGAAGCTTCCTCCCGACAAGGGCGAGGGGCAGCAGTGGGCCAGGAAGCCCGGTAATCTCTACAGCCAGGTGGCCGAGGTCACGGTGGCGGCGGACGGGAAGGTGAGCCTGTCCCTTGCGCTCACCGAGGAGATCCCCCCCATCCCCGACTTCGCCGAGCAGGAAACGGAGTGGATCAAGTACGTGCGCATCCGCTCCGACCTGCTCTCCGACTTCTGGGGGACGGACATGTACCTGGCGGCGTGGGTGCTCCTCCCCATGGGCTTCGACGATCACCCCGACGCGCGCTATCCGCTGGCCATCTACCACGGCCACTTCCCGGCGTCGTTCGGGGGGTTCCGCACCGAGCCGCCGGACTACTCCACGGAGTGCGAATACAGCGCACGCTTCAGCCTGGACTGCTACAACCACGTCCAGGACAGCCTCGCGTACCAGCTCTACAAGGACTGGACGTCGCCGGGCTTCCCGCGGCACCTCGTCATCGAGATCCAACACCCCACCCCCTACTACGACGACTCCTACGCGGTGAACTCCCAGGCCCAGGGCCCCTGGGGCGACGCCATCATGAAGGAGCTCGTTCCCGAGGTCGAGCGCCGCTTCCGGGGAATCGGGGAGGGGTGGGCGCGCTTCACGTACGGCGGCTCCACCGGCGGCTGGGAAGCCATGGCGGTGCAGATGTTCTACCCCGACGACTTCAACGGCGCGTACGTCGCGTGCCCCGACCCCATCGACTTCCGCGCGTACACGGTGTTCAACCTCTACGACGACAAGAACGCCTACTACCTGGACGATCCCTTCAAGCGCACGCCCCGCCCGGGGCACAGGAACTGGCTCGGGCAGATCGACCGCACCATCGAGGAGTCCAACCACCTGGAGCTGGTCCTGGGCACGAAGAGCCGCTCGGGGGGGCAGTGGGACATCTGGGAGGCCACCTATTCGCCCATCGGCCCCGACGGGTACCCGAAGCGCATCTACGACAAGGTCACCGGCGAGATCGACCCGGAGGTCGCCGCCTTCTGGAAGGAGAACTACGACCTGGGCCACATCCTCCAGCGCGACTGGACGACGCTCGGGCCCAAGCTGGCCGGCAAGCTCCACATCTACGTCGGGGACATGGACAACTACTACCTGAACAACGCCGTGTACCTGGTGGAGGACTTCCTCGAGGGCACGGCGGATCCCCACTACGCCGGCGAGGTAGACTACGGGGACCGGGCCGAGCACTGCTGGAACGGGGACCAGGCCCAACCCAACGCCATCAGCCGGCTCCGGTACATCCAGATGTACGCTCCGCAGATGGTCCAGCGCATGATGGAGTCGCACCCGGCGGGTGCGGACCTCAGGAGCTGGCGCTACTAGGAAGGGACTTCCCGTGACGCCGACGCCGCGACCCGTGCCCTCCTCCGAGCCCGAACGCTTCGCCCGTCCCGTCCTCGCCGCCTGCCTGACCGTGGCGCTGGCGTCCTGCGCCCGGGGGGACCCGGGTGCGGAGGGGGCCGGCGGCGAGGCGGCCGCACCGGCCGAGGTGGTGGCCGAGGCCGCGTGGTCGGCGGACGGGAAGCGGCTCGCAGCGACGTGGACCCTGGGGGACCGGGCGCGACTCATGGGGCTCTTCGGCCCCGCGGAGGGTGCTCCGTCCGCCGAGGCGACGGGGATCCCGCTGGCCCAGGGCGACGCCGGCTGGGCAACCTGGTCTCCCGACGGGCTCTGGGTCGCGTACGCCGCGGGGAGAGCAGGGAGCAGGGACATCCACCGCGCGCGCCCCGACGGCATGGGCGCCGAGAACCTCACCCCCGATCCCGCCGACGATTACGACCCCGCGTACAGCCCCGACGGGAGCACGCTGGTGTTCGTGTCCACCCGCAGTGGCGGCATGCCCAGGCTCCACGCCATGAGCGCCGATGGTGGAGAGGCCAGCCTCTTCGCCGATCTGGGAGGCCCGGTGCGGCGCCCCATGTGGTCCCCCGACGGCACGCGCCTGGTGGTGCAGGTCACCGAGGCCGGGGAGGAGGTGATCTATCTGGTGTCCTCCGACGGGAAGGGGTGGGGGCGCCTGGGGACCGGCACTCTGCCTGCGTGGTTCTCCGATGGGGAGCGCGTGGCGTACGCCGAGCACGACTCCATCTTCGCCCGCCCCGCGAACGGAGGGCTGCGCCAGTTCATCCTGGCCCGGGGCACGGCGCCCCGACCGTCCCCCGCGGGGCGTTGGTTGGCGTTCGCACGTGCCGACAGCACCGGCTCCGCCCTCTGGCTCCTGGACGTCCTCACGGGGACCGAGACCCGGATCACGCGCTAGGCCCCCGGGGCCTGGAGCCACCCGAGTCCACGCATGCAGATCCCGCTTCTCGCCGACGTCCTCATCCTCCTGGTGGTGTCCCTGGGGGTCGTCTACGCCTCGCACCTGATCCGGATGCCGGAGATCCTGGGCTTCCTCATCACGGGGATGCTCGTGGGGCCCCACGGCCTCGCCCTGGTGCGCAGCGTGCACGAGGTGGAGCAGCTCGCCGAGGTGGGCGTCATCCTGGTGCTCTTCACCATCGGCCTCGAGTTCTCCCTCGCCGACCTTCTCCGCATGCGCAGGGCGGCCCTGGTGGGAGGCACGCTGCAGGTGTTCGGGGTCATGGCCGGCGCCATGGCGATCCTCACGGCGGTTGGCCTCGGACCCCGGGAGGCCCTCTTCCTGGGGATGATCGCATCGCTGTCCAGCACCGCCGTCGTCCTGCGGCTCCTCCAGCAGCGCGCCGAGGTGGACGCGCCCCACGGCCAGACGTCGGTGGCGATCCTGGTCTACCAGGACCTCATGATCGTGCCCATGATGCTCCTCATCCCGGTGCTGGCGGGGGAGGGCGAGGGGATCGGCCCTGCGCTGGCGGGTTTCGCGGCGAAGGCGGCGGGGATCCTGGTCATGGTGTTCGTGCTCGCTCGCTTCGTCGTGCCCCGCGCGCTGGCGAAGGTGGTGGCGACCCGCAGCCGGGACCTCTTCCTCCTGACGGTGGTGACGACCTGCCTGGTGGTGGCGTGGATGGGCTCGGAGGTGGGGCTCTCCCTCGCACTGGGTGCCTTCCTGGCCGGGCTCATCGTGTCCGAGTCGGAGTACAGCCATCAGGCCCTCTCCGACATCCTCCCGTTCCGGGACCTGTTCTCGTCGTTCTTCTTCATCTCCATCGGGATGCTGCTCGACCTCAGGGTGGTCGCGGCCGAGCCCCTGTTCCTGGCCCTTCTGGCGGTGGGCGTGCTCGCGCTCAAGGCCTTCGTCGCGGGGGGCGCCGTGCTGGCCCTGGGGCTTTCGCTGCGCACCGCGGTGCTGACCGGCCTCGCCCTGAGCCAGGTGGGGGAGTTCTCGTTCATCCTGGCCGGGAGCGGCATCGCCCGGGGGATCATGACCCCGCAGCACTACCAGGGCTTCCTGGTGGCGGCCGTGGCGTCCATCGGGGCGACGCCGCTGCTCATGATCCTGGCCCCCCGGGTGGCCGATGCCCTCGACCGCCTCCCCCTCCCTCTGCGCCTCAAGGCGGGCGCGCTGCGGGACGTGGCGCGCGACGCGGACGAGCCCCTCATGGACCACGTGGTGGTGGTGGGGTTCGGGATCAACGGGAGCAACGTGGCGCGGGCGGCCAAGGTGGCGGGTATCCCGCTGCTGGCCATCGAGATGAACCCGAGGACGGTGGAGGAGCAGAGAGCCCGGGGAGTCCCCATCCACTACGGCGACGCCTCCCAGCCGGCGGTGCTGGAGGGCGCGGGGATCCGGACCGCGCGGGTCTGCGTGGTCGCCATCTCCGACGCCGCGGCCACGCGCCGTGTGGTGGCGACGGCGCGCTCCCTGAATCCGGCATGCCAGATCATCGCCCGCACCCGGTACCTGAGGGAGGTGGAGCCGCTGCACACCGCGGGGGCCAACCTGGTCATCCCCGAGGAGCTGGAGACGTCGCTGGAGATCGTGGCCCGCGTCCTCGCCACGTACCTCGTCCCGAGGCGCGACATCGAGGGGTTCCTTTCCGAGGTGCGCGCCGGAGGCTACGAGATGCTCCGCACGCCCCACGTCACGGGCCCGAGCATGGCGGACCTCCAGCTCGCGCTCTCCGACATGGAGGTGTCCACGCTCCGGGTGGTCCCGGGCTCGGCGGTGGCGGGGCGGCGGCTGGTCGAGACGGACCTGCGCAACCTCTACGGGATCACCGTGGTGGCCATCCGCCGCGGCGACGACATCCTCTCCAACCCCGGCGGCGACACGGTCATCGAGCCCGGGGACGCCCTCATCGTGCTGGGCCTCTCCGACGAAGTGAACGCGGCCTCGGAGCTGTTCGGGCGCCCTCAGGCGGAGTAGCGGCTGCTCGGCATCAGTGACCCGGGGTGGGCGTGACCGTTTCCATACCCACGGAGCCGGTGGTAGGTGTGCACCTGGTGCACGCTGAGGAGGGACTTGGTTTCCAGGTGTGCGGCCAGGTGCACGCGGCGCAGCTCGGCGCGCAGCGCCTCGGCCGCCTTCAGCCCGGCGGCCAGCGTCCTGGGGATTGAAGGTTCACGGGCAGCTGGATTCCATGGAGCAGCTCGTGGCGCCTTCCCACTGCTCCAGGAGTGAACCCAGCACGAGGCGGAGCTCACCGACGGTCTCGCGGTCGAGGGAATAGCATGTGCGGGGCCCGTCGATGGCTCCGGCGATCCAGCCGGCCTCCTTGAGCACCTTCAGGTGCTGGGAGACCGTGGATTGGGCGAGGGGCAGGACCTCGACGATCTCGCCGCACAGGCACGAGCGCCCCGCGAGCGTGCGCAGGATCGCGATCCGGGCAGGATGCCCGAGCGCCTTGGCCAGCGCGGCCAGCCGTGCGTCGGTGAGGGTCGGCGGGTTTCTGCCCCGGTCCAGTATATCGGTCATCGTAGATAGACGATAAGATCATCTCCCGAGTCAGTCAAGGGCGCCGGCTGCCGGCGACGCCCGGAACCGGTACCGTGAGCGCCCCCGCAACCCCGGAGGCCCCATGGCGGAGCTGGACAAGGCCACGCAGACCCAGCTCGCGAACCTGCAGAAGAAGGCCGGCAGGAGCCTGGACGAGCTGTTCGCGGTGCTCCGGGCCAGCGGCCTAACCAAGCACGGGGAAATGCTGAGCTTGCTGAAGACGGCGCTGGGCATGGGCCATGGCGACGCCAACCATGCCGGACCCAAGGCAGCGCTCCGCCCCATCCCCGACGCGCTCATGTCCGCCATCGGCGGCTTCGGCGATTTCGAGGTGGCCCCGAAGAAGGCGTACGTCAGCCTTCGCCGGAAGAAGCAGTTCGCCACCATCGGCCCCGCCACCAAGACCCGCGTGGAGGTGGGGCTGAACATGAAAGGTGTGGACGGCACCGAGCGCCTGCTGGCGCTCCCGGCCGGCGGCATGTGCCAGTACAAGGTGAACGTCACGGATCCGGCCGAGGTGGACGCCGAGCTCGTCGCCTGGATCCGCCGGGCCTGGGGGGCCTCAGCCTAGCCTCCTCCTCCCGACTCTCCTCCGGCCCCCGTCCCGGTCACCCTTCCTTCCACGCCTTCGCCTCGGACAGGAGACGGGCGAGCGTCGCCGCGTCCCGCTGCCGCACGCATCCGCGCAGCTGCGCCACCTCCGCCTCGAGGGCGGCCAGCGCCGGCTCCACCTGGTCTGCGTTGTCCAGGAGGATGTCGGTCCAGAGCGCCGGCGAGCTCTCCGCCAGGCGCGTCGCCTGCCGGCCGCCGGGCCCGAGGGCGTCCGCGCCGTAGCCCGAGCCTGCCAGCGCCGCTGCCAGCGCGCTCGCCGCCGCCTGGGGCAGGTGGCTCGCCCAGGCCATGCGCGCGTCGTGCTCCGCTGCGCTGATACGCTGCGGCACCGCACCCACGGAGCGCCAGAGCGCCGCCGCGCGCTCGACGGCAGCGTCGCTCGCTCCGCGGGCGGGGCAGAGGAAGCAAGGCGCTCCCCGGAAGAGCCCGGGTCGTGAGGCGTCCCAACCGCTCCGGTGATCGCCCGCCAGGGGGTGGGATCCCACGAACCGCACCCCCAGCCCGGCCGCCTCCGCCGCAGCCACGATGCTCCGCTTGGTGCTCCCCACGTCGGTGATCAGCGCCGCGTTTTCGAGGAGCGGGGCCAGCTCGGCGACCGTCGGCGGGGCCGCGCCGACGGGAAGGGCGATGACGACCACGTCGGCCTCCTCGATGGCGCGGTGGGCGTCCGGGAGCGCGTGGATACACCCCTCGGCCAGCGCGCTCCGGAGGGTCGCGGCGTCCCGATCGTATCCGAGCACCCGACGCCCCAGGGCCGACAGGTCCCGGGCCAGCGAGCCGCCGATGAGCCCCAGCCCGATGATGGCCACGGTGCCCCCCCCGTCGGAGCGGGCCGCCGCCGGCTCAGCCACGTTCGCTCCCCCGCTCGTCGCGCTGCGTGCGCCTGGAGAGCCCCACCAGCCTCCAGAACAGCTCGCGCACCGCCTCGTCGTCCAACCCCAACGCTCGGGCCCGCTCCGCGGCGCGGCGCACCACCGCCGCCTCCCGGGAGGGATCCAGGACGGGCTGTCCCGCGGCCTCCTTCAGGTCTCCGATGCGCCGGACGATGCGCACCCGCTCGGCCAGCGCGTCCACGATGGAACGGTCCACCGCGTCGATCTCCGAGCGGAGCCGCTCCAACTCGGCCTCGCGCACGGCGCTCACGCCTCCGCCTCCGGCGAGCGGTCGGGAACGGGCAGCTCGCGCCCGGCTGCGGCGGCGAAGGGGACCAGGTCACGCATGAGCGTGGCGAACGCCTCGGGGGTGAGCGACTGGTCACCGTCGGAGAGCGCCTCTTCGGGGCAGGGGTGGACTTCCACCATCAGACCGTCGGCACCCGCCGCGACCGCGGCGAACGCCAGGGGCGCCACGAGGTCCGCGCGCCCCGCTGCGTGGCTCGGGTCCACCACGACGGGGAGGTGCGTCTCGCGCTTCAGCACCGGGATGGCGGCGACGTCGAGCGTGTTGCGCGTGGCGGTCTCGAAGGTACGGATGCCCCGCTCGCAGAGGATCACCTGGCGGTTGCCCTGGGCCATGACGTACTCCGCGGCCATGAGCAGCTCCTTCACCGTGGCGGACAGGCCGCGCTTGAGGAGGATGGGGCGGTCCACGCGTCCCAGCTCGGACAGCAGCGCGAAGTTCTGCATGTTGCGCGCACCCACCTGGAGCACGTCCACATGCTCGGCCACACGCTCGACCAGGCGCGTGTCCATGACCTCGGTCACCACAGGCAGCCCTGTCTCGGCCCGCGCCTCCCTGAGCATGCGTAGCGCCTCCTCGCCCAGCCCCTGGAAGGCGTAGGGGGAGCTGCGGGGCTTGTACGCCCCGCCGCGGAGCATCACCCCGCCGCCGGCACGCACCGTGCGCGCCGTGGACAGGAGCATGTCCCGACCCTCCACGGAGCACGGTCCCGCGATGACCGCCAGCGTGCGGCCCCCCAGCGTGGCGCGCGGGTCGTCGCCCACCTGGATGGTGGTGGGTGCCGCCGCGAACTCCCGGGACACGAGCTTGTAGGGCTTGAGCACCGGAGTGACGCTCTCCACGCCAGGCAGGCTGGCCAGCGCGGCCTCCCGGAGTGCCGCCTCGTCCCCGATGCACCCGATGATGACCCGCTGCTCGCCCCGGGAGAGGTGGGTGCGCGCGCCGTACGACTCCACGCGCTCGCGGATGTGGTCGAGCTGCGCTTCGGTGACGTCGGGTCGGGTGATGATGATCATCTTCGGTCTCCGGGTGGAAATAAGAAGGCGGCCCGCGGGGAGTGATCCCCGCGGGCCGCCGGTGCGTTCGGGCTGTCGCGCCTAGCCGCGCGCGCGCCCTCCTGCACGGCCCGCGGGGCGGGTCGCGTAGGTATAGGCGGCGTAATAGCGCTCGGTGTTCTTCATGGACGGCGAACCCTATCGGGAGGAGGTGGCCGATGTCAAGGAGCGGGGTGGCATGAGCGACCGCCGCGCCCGCCTCAGGCCGTCAGGATCCGCTTCACCTGCTCCACGGAGAGCAGGTGCCCAGACGACTTCACCACGCCATCCACGGCGAGGGCGGGCGGGGTCATCACGCCCAAGGCCACGATGTCCTTGATCTGGTCCACCTTCACGATCTCGGCGTCGACGCCGAGATCCGCGATGGCCGCCTCTACGCTGGCGGTGAGCGTCCTGCACTTGGGACATCCGGTCCCGAGGATCTGGACCTGGGTCGTCATGTTGCCGTCCTTCGCCTCGTGTTGCGTTGGTGGTCGTGGTCCAGTGGCTCCGCGCCCGCCCGCTCAGGCCAGCGCGCCGTAGAGCATGCCCGCGGTGGTGGCCATCACCACCACGAGGCAGAGGAACACCAGAGTCTCTTTCGTCCCCATCATGCTCCGGATGACCAGCAGGCTCGGCAGGGAGAGGGCGGGGCCGGCCAGGAGAAGGGTGAGGGCCGGGCCCTTGCCCATGCCGCTTCCCAGGAGCCCCTGGAGGATGGGGACCTCCGTGAGGGCGGCGAAGTACATGAACGCTCCCGCAACCGCGGCGAACAGGTTCGCGCCCTGGGAGTTGCCTCCTACCGACCGGGCCACCCAGGCGGCCGGGATCAGCCCCTCATGGCCCGAACGTCCCAGGAGGAGCCCCGCCACCAGGATTCCGAGGAAGAGGAGCGGGAAGATCTGCTTCGCGAAGCCCCAGGAAGCGTAGAACCAATCTCCGGCTTCTCCCGCGGACGTGCTGGCGCTCAGGGAGAGTCCTGCCGTAGCGGCGCCGAAGGCGATGAGGGGCTCATTCGGGAAGGCCAGGGCCAGGACCGCGGTGACCACCACGGTGCCCCCCACCTCCAGCGCGCTCATGCCGATCCAGCGCACCAGCGCGAAGGCCATGAGAACGGCGAAGGCGGCGGTGATCTTCCACTTGAGCGCGAAGAGAAGCGCCCAGGTTCCGACCTCCGTCCCCGGCGCGCCCCAGTTGGCGCACACGAGCACGCCCACCATGGCCGCGAAGAAGACCGCCGACTGCCACAGGGGGCGACCCTCTTTCCCGCCAGGGGCCGCGCCCTCAGCGCCGCCGCGGCTGGACCTCGTGGAAGGTCAGGCTCTTCTCGTCGGCGATGGTCGTGCGCAGCGCCCACTCGCTCTCGAAGAGGATCATGGGGTGGCCCTCGGCATCCTCCACCGCACGACGCCCGTATCCACTCGCCACCTTCTGGACCCGCTCCAACGGTCCCGTGACCCAGCGGGCGCAGTGGAAGGGGAGGGGATCGAGACGTACCGAGACGCCGTATTCGCGCTCCAGCCGGTCGGCCAGCACCTCGAACTGGAGCTTCCCCACCGCGCCCACCAAGGGCACCGGGCCGGTGAGGGAGTCGGAGTAGAGCAGGAGGATCGTCCCCTCCTCGGCCAAGTGCAGGAGCCCGCGGTCGAGCTGCTTCCTGCGCATGGCGTCGGGCATGCGCACGGCGGCGAAGTGCTCCGGCGAGAAGCGGGGCACGCCGGCGAACTCGACGCCCGGTGCCACGCTCAGCGTGTCGCCGACCCGAAGGTTGCCCCGGTCGTGGATCCCCACGACATCCCCGGCCACCGCGTCCTCGGCGATCACGCGCTCGCGGGCCATGAGCTCCTGGGGCGTGGCCAGCCGCACGGTGCGCCCGGTGCGCGATAGGAACGCGTCCATGCCGGCCTCGTAGCGCCCCGAGCAGATGCGCACGAACGCGATGCGGTCGCGGTGCCTCGGGTCCATGTTGGCCTGGACCTTGAACACGAACCCGGAGAACGGGTGCGTGACGGGGTCGATGTCCACGCCGCCGCTCTCCCGCGGCGCCGGCGGAGGCGCCAGCTCCAGGAAGTGGCGCAGGAGCACCTCCACGCCGGCGTTGGTGAGGGCGCTCCCGAAGAAGACCGGCGTCATGCGCCCCTCGGCCACCGCCTCAGCGTCCCACACGGCGCCGACCTCGTCCAGAAAGTGGAGGTCCTCGAGGAGCTGGGCGGCACAGTCCGGTCCTAGGAGCTTCTCCACCCGGGGGTCGCCCAGCGGCACCACGGTGGCCTCGACTCGGGTCTGTCCGTGGTCGGCCATGCGGGGAAAGACGTGCACCATTCCGGTCAATCGGTCGCAAGCGCCCACCATGCGCCCGTCCCGACGCGCCGGCCAGGTGGCGGCGTAGCAGATGATGTCCAGGTCCCGGGACACGTCGTCCAGGAGCTGGAGGGGATCGGCACCCTCGCGGTCGCACTTGTTGACGAAGGTGACGATGGGGAGGCGCCGCCGCTTGCAGACGGCGAAGAGCTTGCGGGTCTGCTCCTCCACGCCCCTGCGGTTGTCCAGGAGCATGATGGCGCTGTCCGCCGCGGTGAGGGCCCGGTACGTGTCCTCCGAGAAGTCCTGGTGGCCGGGGGTGTCCAGGAGGTTCACGCGGAATCCTTCCCACTCGAAATGCAGGGCGCTGGCGGTGATGGAGATCCCCCGCTCCTGCTCCATGGCCATCCAGTCGGACGTGGCGTGGCGCTGGGCGCGGCGGCCCTTCACCGACCCGGCCAGGTGGAGGGCCCCCCCGTACAGGAGGAGCTTCTCGGTGAGGGTCGTCTTCCCCGCGTCGGGGTGGCTGATGATGGCGAACGTGCGGCGGCGGGCGATCTCCGTGCGGAGATCCGTGCGTTCCGGCGCCCGGGTCGCTGCGTCGTGCGTCTGCACGCGCGGCTCCTTCGGCAAAGGGTGTCCTGTGTTTGGGGGGATCATCCGCCCGGGCGGGCGGCGCCGGGACCGGCGTCCGGTCCCGGGCGTCCGGCTCAGGGTGGCGTGAGCCGGACGGAGCTGCGAGAGGGGGTGCGGCGGCGCGACGGAGCGCGCCGGACGGACGGAGCAGGCGTGAAGCGTTGCATGCCGGAAGGTGCCCGCGGAGTGGAAGTGTGTCCAGGGTGCGGCGCCTGCGGACTTCCGTTCTGCCGCAGGCCTGGCCGTGTTCCGGCTCGTTGCGTCGGGATCTGCTCGGTTCGGCTTGTCCCATCAGCCATCGTTGATATATTGTCGCCATGCCCACATCTGCCCGGACCGCCGACGCCCGCCTCCTGGGGATCTTCCAGGCGCTGGCGGACGAGAACCGCCTCCGCATCCTGGAGGTCCTTCGCGAGGGGGAGCACTGCGTGTGCGAGCTCCAGTCCAGCCTCGCGCTCGCCCAGTCCCTCCTCTCCCACCACCTGCGGGCGCTCCGCGAAGCGGGACTGGTGCGCGACCGCCGGGATGGCCGGTGGGTGTACTACCGATTGGCCCCCGAGGCGCTCCTGCGGGTGGAGGAGACCATGGGCTCGCTCCGGGCCGATGCTGCGGCGTCGGCGACCAAGAGGTCCGGTGGGTGTGCCCCATGAGCACGACGACCGGGAAGTTGTCCTTCCTCGACCGCTACCTCACCCTCTGGATCTTCGCCGCGATGGCCGCGGGGGTCGGGCTGGGGTACCTCTTCCAGGAGGCCGCGGCCGACTTCAACCAGCGGCTCACGGTGGGGGAGCACACCAACCTGCTCATCGCCGTGGGGCTCATCGTCATGATGTACCCGCCCCTGGCCAAGGTGCGCTACGAGCTCCTCCCCAAGGTCTTCGCCGACCGCCGGGTCCTGGCCCTGTCCCTCATCCAGAACTGGATCGTGGGGCCGGTGCTCATGTTCGCCCTGGCCGTGGGCTTCTTCGGCTTCCTGGCCCCGGCGCTCCTGGGTCCCGACCCGCGCTGGGGCGCGTACATGGTGGGGCTCATCCTGGTGGGGCTCGCCCGCTGCATAGCCATGGTGCTGGTATGGAACCAGCTGGCTCGGGGGAGCAGCGAGTACGCGGCGGGGCTGGTCGCCCTGAACAGCGTGTTCCAGATCGTGACGTTCAGCGTCTACGCCTGGGTCTTCGTCACCGTGCTCCCGCCCCTCTTCGGGCTCAAGGGCGTGGCGGTGCCGGTGAACATGGGCGACATCTTCCAGAGCGTCATCATCTATCTGGGGATCCCCTTCGCCGCCGGGATCCTGAGCCGACTCCTGCTGGCGCGGGCCAAGGGCGCCGCGTGGTACGACACGGTGTTCATCCCCCGCATCTCGCCCATGACGCTGGTGGCCCTGCTCTTCACCATCGTCGTCATGTTCAGCCTTCAGGGGGAGCGCATCGTCCACCAGCCGCTGGACGTGCTCTGGATCGCCCTTCCCCTGGCGGCCTACTTCGTCGTCATGTTCGGCGTTTCCTTCTTCATGGCCTACCGCATGGGTACCGACTACGCCCGGGCGGCGACGCTGGCCTTCACCGCGTCGGGGAACAACTTCGAGCTTGCCATCGCCGTGGCCATCGCGGTGTTCGGGATCGCCTCGCCCGTGGCCTTCGCCACGGTGGTGGGCCCGCTGGTGGAGGTGCCGGTCCTCATCGGGCTGGTGCACGTGGCGCTGGACCTCAAGCGCCGCTTCTATGGAGGTGAGGCGGGGGAGGTGTCGGCATGAGTGGCTCTGCAGGTGGGCTCGGCGCAGACTCCACGTGCTGATTCTCCTCTCCGACGTCCACGCCAACCTTCCCGCGCTGGAGGCAGTCCTCGCCGACATCGATGCGCGCGGCGACGCCACTGCCGTCCACCATTTGGGCGACCTGGTGGGGTACGCACTGTGGCCCAACGAGGTGGTGGTACTCCTGGACCAGCGCGGCATAGCCGGCGTGGCGGGCAACCACGACTCCACCACCGCGACCGACCACAAGCACTGCGGGTGCCGCTACGAGGACCCGCACCAGGAGGCGCTGAGCCATCTGTCGCACGAGTGGACGCGGCAGCACACGTCCCTGGAGACCAAGCGGCGCCTCGGCGCACTGCGCTTCCGCCTGGACGTGCGCCCCCTCGGCGGTCACACGGCAGGCCCCAGGGCGATCCTGGTGCACGGGAACCCGACGCTCAACTCCTTCTACTGGACCGAGGACCGGGACGACGCGTTCTGCCTGAAGATGGCTGGGCAGGTCGGAGCGCGCGCCGGAGACCTCATCGCCTTCGGCCACACCCACAAGCCGTGGAAGCGCGTGGTGGACGGGATCCACTTCGTGAACACGGGCTCGGTGGGGCGCCCGAAGTACGGAGACCCCCGGGCCGGGTACGTGCGGGCGACCTTCGCCGAGGGTGCGTGGGAGGTCGAGCACGTGCGGGTGGACTACGACCTGGAGCGGGCCATCCGGGCCATCCGGGAGAGCACGCTTCCCGACGATTTCGCCGAGTACCTGAGGACGGGCGGGGCGGCCTAGCGTCCCTTACTTTGCCCTGGTTGCGTACCTGTCCCCAGGGGGCCGTACCATGACCGAGCCGTACACGGATCTGTTCACCCCTCTCGAAGCCCGAGTCGCCGACGCCCTGGACGTGGACGGAATGGCGGACGCGGCGCAGCGCATGGTGCGCATCCCCAGCTGGGGCGGCGAGGAGACGCCCGCGCAGGAGTTGATGGTGACGCTCATGGCGGGGATCGGCCTGGAGGTCGACGCCTGGGAGATCCCGCTGGACGAAGTGGCCGCCCACCCGGCGTACGCCTCGGAGATCGAGCGCACGAGGGCGCTGGGCGTGGTGGGTACCCTCCCCGGGTCCGGCGGCGGCCGCAGCCTCATCCTCGACGGCCACGTGGACGTGGTTCCGCCCGGGGACGCGGCGCTCTGGACACATCCTCCGTTCGGAGGCGTGGTGGAGGGAGGCCGCCTGTACGGCAGAGGCTCGGTGGACATGAAGGGCCAGCTCGTCGCCGGGCTCTTCGCCCTGGACGCGCTGCGGCGCGCCGGCGTGGTGCTGACCGGGGACGTGCACCTCTTCAGCGTGGTGGGCGAGGAGGACGGCGGCATGGGGACGCTGGCGTCCATCCTGCGGGGGTACCGGGCCGACGGCGCGGTGGTGATGGAGCCCACGGAACTCATTGTGGCCCCGGCGCAGGCCGGATGCCTGAACTTCCGGGTCCGGGTTCCGGGCCGTGCCGCCCACGGCGCAGTGCGCGAGGAGGGCGTGAGCGCCCTGGAGAAGCTCTTCCCGGTCTACCATGCGCTGGAGGAGTTGGAGCGGGAGCGCAACCGCCGCCTCGGCGGCGATCCCCTCTTCGCTCGCTACCGCACCCCCTTTGCCATCTGCGTGGGCACCGTGCACGGCGGGGACTGGGCGTCGTCGGTGCCCGACCACGTCGCGGTGGAAGGACGCTACGGGGTGGCTCCCGGCGAGGAGCCCGAAGCCGCACGGAAGGAGATGGCGGCCACGCTGGCCGCCGCGGCCGCCGCGGACCCGTTCCTCCGGGACCATCCCCCGGTCCTGGAGTGGTGGGGCGGGCGCTTCCTCGCGGCCCGCACGGAGCCCACGCACCCGCTCGTCGAGAGCCTCAGGGGTGCGGCTGCGGCGGTGCTGGGACGGGACGTGCCCCTGGAGGGGATGACCTACGGCGCCGACATGGGGCTCCTCGCCAACGTGGCGCAGGTGCGCACGGTGCTCTTCGGGGCGGGGGACGTGCGCCGCGCCCATCGGCCCGACGAGTACGTGGACGTGGCCGACCTGACGGCCCAGGCGCGCGCCCTCTCGGTGGCGGCGATGCGCTTCTGCGGCGTGGCGGAGTGAACCAGTGTGGTGTGCCGGGCGGCGCAGCAGCGCCGTGGCCGAAGCACCCCCCCCTCAGTTCCGCACCGTCCGGCGCGCGATGGTGATGGGCTGCGGGTAGCGGATCGGGCCGAGCGGCGTCTCGATCGTCGGAGTGGCCCGGAGGCTCACCGTGGTAGGGGGCGCCTCCCCGCCCGCCAGCGACAGCGCCAGGTTCACGAGATCGCGCCCGCTCCCCTGGAAGAAGTCGAGGAGATCGAGGCTGACGGCCAGAGGGATGTCGGCGGTTCCCCCGTTGGGGATGAGGACGGCCTGGGTGAGGCCCCCGCTCACCGTCTCCTTCTCCTGCAGGAGGAGGGTCCAGTCCAACGCCACCATGCTGGCCTGTCCGTTCCCCTGGGGGTTGTCGGCCTGCACATGGAGGGTCAGGTCGAGAGGCAATCTGCCGCTCGTCATCGCGGCCGCGATGCGAGCCGCGTCCATGAGCCCGAGGTCCTCGTAACGTTGCACCCGGGAGATCTCCACGCCGGCGAGGGAGATGCCGGAGACCCGGTCCAGGGAGAAGTCCACCTGGCGCAGGGCCGCCATGTGCTGGAGCGTGGCACACCCCGAGAGGGCGGGGAGGAGCGCGAGGAGGAGGAAGGGGAACCTGGGATGGGCGCGGCGGATGCGCTTCACGGTGCCTCCTGGAGGGGGTCGACTCCAAGGTAGCACCGAGCGCCTGACACGGGGGTGTCGGCGCGGGCCTCCCCGCTTTACCCCCGCTTCTCCTGTTGATATCGTCCGGGCCCCGGATCCCAGCACGGAGCAGACGACCATGGCCGCCAACGCCTCCTTCGACATCTCCACCGGCGTG
This sequence comes from Longimicrobiales bacterium, assembly GCA_035477395.1. Classification (GTDB taxonomy): domain Bacteria; phylum Gemmatimonadota; class Gemmatimonadetes; order Longimicrobiales; family Gaopeijiaceae; genus SZUA-318. The sequence goes on along the minus strand of DATIKQ010000047.1, from coordinate 31,313 downwards.
GACCTCCAGGAGGTCGACAACGCCGTGAACATGGCCACGAAGGAGATCGCCAACCGCTACGACTTCAAGGGGAAGTCGTGCACCATGGAGCTGGACCGGAAGGCCGGCGCCATCAAGCTGGACGCCGACGACGAGTACTATCTGAAGGCGCTCATGCAGGTGCTGCGCGAGAAGCTCACCCGCCGCAGCGTGCCGGTGAAGAACCTGGACGAGGGGAAGGTGGAGATCGGCTCCCTGGGCCGCGCCCGCCAGGTGGTCACGCTCAAGCAGGGGATCGACCAGGACACGGCCAAGCGCATCTCCAAGGACATCCGGGACGCCGGGTTCAAGAAGGTCCAGGTCTCGATCCAGGGCGAGGAGCTCCGGGTCCAGGCGCCGTCGCGCGACACGCTCCAGGAGGTCATCGCGTTCGTCCGCGCCCAGGACTACGGGATGGAGCTCACGTTCGGGAACTACCGCTGAGCCGGCGCCGGAAGGGCGGCGCCTTCCCCGCCTTCGGCGCCCGCGACCCGCTTCTGGACGCCACGCCCGTGGCCACGCTCGACCTGCACGGGGACACGGCGCTGGACGCAGAGCGCCGGACCGGCGACTTCATCCGCACCCAGGCCCGGATCCGGCCGGGGCAGGTGGTCCACGTCATCACCGGGAAGGGGAGGGGCTCGGCGGGGCGCCCGGTTCTCCCCGGCGCGGTGCGCCGGGTCCTGTCCGGCGACGTCGCCCGCTTCGTCGCCCAATGGGACAAGGATCTGGACGAAGCCGGATTCATGATCAGGTTGAAGTAGCGCCACGCGGTCGACCGGCCGTCGGCCGCCCCCACACCATCCACGCCAGCAACCTCCTCCCATGAAGATCGGGCTCGTCGGCTTCGCCGGCTCGGGCAAGACCACGGTGTTCAACACGATGACCGGCCTCCACGTCCCCGCGACGTTCGGGGGCGAGGTGCGGCTGGGGTCGGTGAAGGTCCCCGACGCGCGCATCGACACGCTCTCGGCCATCTTCTCGCCGAAGAAGACCACCTACGCCGAGATGAGTTTCTGCGACATCCCGGGCGAGCACGGCGCGCAGAAGAAGGGGCTCTCCGCCAAGTCGCTTCAGCAGATCCGGGACCAGGAGGCGCTCTGCCTCGTGCTCCGCGACTTCGACAACCCCGCCATCGAGGGGAAGCCGGATCCCACAGCGGACCTGGAGGCCTTCCACTCCGAGTGCCTCTTCGCCGACATGGAGGTCGTGGAGCGCCGCCTCGAGCGCCTGAAGAAGGAGCGCAAGGACGCCGGCGAGATCGTGGCCTTCGAGAAGATGATGGCCGTGCTGGAGTCGGAGCGGCCGCTGCGCTCCATCCCCGCCGAGGAGCTGGACCGCACCCTCCTCAAGGGGTACGGGCTCCTCACGGACCGGGCGTTCCTCGTGGCGGTGAACCGGGACGAGGGCCGCGCCTCCGAGCCGCTCCCGACCGGCATGGAGGCGCGGCTGAAGGAGCTGGACGCCGCCGGGCTCGTCCTGTCCGCGGCGGTGGAGGAGGAGATCGCGGGGCTGGAGGCGGCGGACCAGGCCGCCTTCCTCGCCGACCTGGGGCTCTCCGAGTCCGCGCTGTCCCGCTTCATCCGCACCGCCTACGGACTCCTCGACCTGATCTCGTTCTTCACGGTGGGGCCCGACGAGGTCCGGGCCTGGACCATCCGCCGGGGCACGCGGGCGCGCCAGGCAGCCGGGCGCATCCACTCGGACCTGGAGCGGGGGTTCATCCGTGCCGAGGTCACCCCCTACGCGGTCTTCATGGCCCACGGCTCCGAGCTCGCCGTGAAGGAGGCGGGGCTCCTGCAGATCGAGGGGAAGGACTACGTGGTCGCCGACGGCGACATCCTGCACGTGAGGTTCAACGTGTAGGGACGCCGCGCACGACCACCGCGCGTGCTTGCAGGTGCCGGCGCGGCAGCGGTAGCTTCGCGCCCATGACCAGGCGATCCTGTCGGCACGGCGGCGCCGGCCCGGCGCTCCTCGCGATCTGGTGCGTGCTCATGGGTGTCTCTCCGCTTCCGGGGCAGGTGCCGTCCGGCGCCTCGCCCGACTACCGGTCTCTCGCCCGCGACATCCTCCGGGAGCTGGTCGGGATCCAGTCCACGGAATCCGGCGTGGGCTCGACGCCCGCGGCCGAGGCGGTGGCGCGCCGCCTGCGCGCCGGCGGGTACGCCGAGGACGACATCCGGGTCCTGGGCGCCGCACCCAGGAAGCAGAACGTCGTGGTGCGGCTGCGCGGCGCGGGCCGGGCGAGGCCGATCCTCATCATCGGCCACCTGGACGTCGTGGACGCGCGCAAGGAGGACTGGTCGCCGGGCCTCGACCCGTTCACGCTCACCGAGCGCGACGGGTACTTCTACGGGCGCGGCACCCAGGACATGAAGGGGGCGGCGGCCATCGTCGTGACGAACTTCATCCGCTGGAAGCAGGAGGGGTGGGTGCCTCCGCGGGACCTGATCCTGGCGCTCACCGGCGACGAGGAGGTGTACGGGGACGAGAACGGCGTGAAGTGGCTGATGCAGAGCCACCGGGATCTCATCGACGCCGAGTACGCGCTCAACGCCGACGGCGGGAGCTTCCAGGCGCGAGGGGGGAAGCCCTTCAGCGTCGCCGTGTCCGCCAGCGAGAAAAGGGAGACGATCCTGCTGCTCGAGACGCGCAACCGCGGAGGCCACGCGTCCCAGCCTCGGAAGGACAACGCGATCTACCAGCTGATGGCTGCGCTGGGCCGGGTGCAGCAACTCCGGTTCCCGGTGGCGCTGAACGACGTCACGCGCGCCCAGTTGGCGGCTTCGGGCGCGCTGGACTCGGGGCCGTTGGCTGCCGACCTGAAAGCGGTGGCCCAGGAGCCTCCGGACGCGGACGCCGCCGAGCGCCTGTCGGAGGACGCTCTCTACAACGCGCTGCTCCGCACCACGTGCGTGGCCACCATGCTCGACGCCGGCTTGGGCCCCAGCGCGCTCCCCGAGCGGGCCCACGCGGTGCTCAATTGCCGCCTCCTCCCGGGGCACGCCTCCGCCGCCCTGCTGCAGACGCTCCGCGAGGCCATCGCCGACGACGGCGTGGAGATCACCTGGCAGTTCAACGAGCCGTCCGAGGCGTCGGCCTCGCCGCTGCGCCGGGAGGTCTTCGCGGCCGTCGAGGAGGCGGTCGCGGGAATGGGGTCCGGCGTGGTGGTGATGCCTGGCATGTCGACCGGCATGACCGACGCCCGGTTCCTGCGCGCCGGGGGCATCCCCACGTACGGCGTCTCCGGCCTGTTCGTCGAGCAGGGGGACGCTCGCGCGCACGGAAGGGATGAGCGGGTCCGCGCGAGCGACTTCGACGCGGGGGTCGCGTTCTACGAGCGCTTCATGAAGGCCCTGGTCGGTCGGTAGCGGAAGGCGCCCCGGGGAGGCGTGTCACGACTTCCCCCACGGCACCCAGCGCAGGAAAAGGAAACCTTGCGGAATCTGATTAGGATATTATCATCCGAATAACCGAAAAGGAGCCCGATGCTCTCACAGACCGGAGTCTACGCCCTGCAGGCCCTCCTGCACCTGGCCTCGCACCGGAACGGTGCCCAGGTGCCGGCGGCGGCAGTGGCGCGTGAGCTCGGGATCCCCGGGACCTACCTGGCCAAGGTGCTGCAGCGGCTGGCCCGTGAGGGGATCCTGGGTTCCACCCGCGGCGCGCGCGGAGGCTACCGCCTGGCGGTGGATCCCTCGTCGCTCACCGTCGCCCGCGTGGTGACGCCCTTCCAGGACTTCCGGGCTCCCGACGCCTGCCTTCTCGGCGGGCCGTGCAACCCCCTCGAGCCCTGCACCGCCCACGCCCGCCGCTCCGCCTGGAACGCGGCCGCGCTGGACATCCTCGAAAAGACCACCCTGGCCGACCTGCTCTCGGGCGCCCCCCTCGGGTCCCTGCGGTCGCTCGCCTACCCAACCTCGGAGGAATCACGATGAAGCGCCCCACGACCCTCCTCGCCCTCCTGCTGGCGGTGGCCGCCTGCGGGGGAGATACGCCGCCCGCAATCGCCGCCGCGTCCGCCGCGGGCGGGGCCACTTCGGCCGCAGCCGCGGGACCCGACCTCACGCCGGTGGAGCTGGAGCAGGGGATCGGACCCATCCGAGACCTGCAGCTCGGACCGGTGGACCACGAGCTCGCGGAAGAGGGCCAGGAGGCCTTCGTCACGAAGTGCTCGGCGTGCCACAAGCTCGACGAGCGCTACGTGGGACCAGAGCTGGGGCAGGTGCTGTCGCGCCGGCGCCCCGAGTTCGTGATGAACCAGATCCTGAACTCCAACGAGATGGTGCAGCGTCATCCCGCCGTCAAGGAGCTCCTGGCGCAGTACTACACGCCCATGCCCGTGCAGGTGACGGACCAGGCGGAGGCCCGCGCCATCCTCGAATACCTCCGGTCGGCCCAGACCGGTGCTCCCACCACCCCCAACGGGTCCGGCCGGTGAGAGGCCACCCCCAGTCCAGAGGAGGAACCGCACCATGAGTCGTTCGTCCAACCGTGGCCTCTACCTGCTCGGAGCCGTCCTGGCTGCGGGCACCGTGGCCACCTACGCATGCCAGGGCGGAGGCGGCGCAGGAGCCGGCGATCTGGCGAGCGCCGCGCAGGCCGTCTATGTGGCCCCCGGCTCGTACGACGAGTTCTACGCGTTCATGTCCGGCGGCTTCAGCGGGAACCTCACCGTCATGGGACTCCCTTCCGGTCGGCTCCTCAAGACCGTCCCCGTGTTCAGCCAGTTCCCGGAGAACGGGTGGGGCTACAACGACGAGACCAAGGCCATGTTGGAGACCTCCCACGGCTTCGTGCCCTGGGACGACGCCCACCACCCCGAGCTGTCCATGACCGACGGGGTGCCCGACGGCCGGTGGATCTTCATCAACGGGAACAATACCCCGCGTGTGGCCCGCATCGACCTCACCACCTTCGAGACCACCGAGATCGTCGAGATCCCCAACTCAGCGGGCAATCACGGGTCCCCCTTCATCACCCCCAACTCCGACTACCTGGTTGCGTCCACGCGCTTCAGCGTGCCCATCCCGAACCGGGACATCTCGATCGAGGAGTACAAGGGGAATTTCAAGGGGACGATCTCGTTCATCCGGGCCAATCAGCCCGGGCAGATGGACGTCGCGTTCCAGATCCTGATGCCGGGCTACAACTACGACCTGGCGCACGCCGGCAAGGGCCCGTCCGACGGCTGGATGTTCTTCACCTCCTACAACTCCGAGGAGGAGCACACCCTCCTGGAGATCAACGCCTCCAGGGCCGACAAGGACTTCATCGCTGCGGTGAACTGGCGCCGGGCCGAGGAGTGCATCGCATCGGGAGCGGGCCGGACCGACGACGTGAGCTACCTCCACAACTACATCGACGACCGCCACATCGCAGTCTCGGAGAAGAAGACGTCGGTGCGTGTGATCGAGCCCACCGACTGCGAGAACCTGGTGTACTTCCTGCCCACGCCGAAGTCGCCGCACGGCGTGGACGTGGATCCCTCCGGCGAGTACATCGTGGCCGGCGGAAAGCTGGCCACCGTCATCCCGGTGCACTCGTTCACCAAGATGGTCGCCGCCATCCAGGCGCAGGACTTCGAGCAGACCATCGACGGGATCCCGGTGCTCAAGTACGAGTCGGTGGTGGCCGGTGAAGTGGCCGATGCAGGTCTGGGTCCGCTCCACACCGAGTTCGACGGGAAGGGCTACGCGTACACCACGGCCTTCATCTCGTCCGAGGTCGTGAAGTGGCAGATCGGCACCTGGCAGGTGGTGGACCGGATCCCGGTCTATTACTCGGTGGGGCACCTCATGATACCCGGGGGTGACTCGCGCCAGCCGGCGGGCAAGTACCTGGTGGCGCTGAACAAGATCACCAAGGACCGCTACCTGCCCACCGGGCCCGAGCTGGCCCACTCGGCGCAGCTCATCGACATCTCAGGCGACAAGATGCGCCTGCTCCTCGACTTCCCGACCCAGGGCGAGCCGCACTACGCGCAGGCCATTGCGGCGGACATCATCAAGGACAAGCAGGTGCAGTTCTTCGAGCTGGCGGAGAACCGCCACCCGTACGCCGCCAAGTCCGAGGCGGAGACGAAGGTGGTCCGGCAGGGCCGGAACGTGCACGTCAACATGACGGCCATCCGGAGCCACTTCTCGCCGGACAACATCGAGGGGCTGCAGGTGGGTGACTCGGTGCTCTTCCACGTCACCAACCTGGAGCAGGACTGGGACGTTCCCCACGGCTTCGCCGCCATGGGGGGCAACACCGCCGAGCTGCTCATCATGCCCGGCCAGACCCGCACGCTGGTGTGGGTGCCGAAGCAGCCGGGGGTCTACCCGTTCTACTGCACCGACTTCTGCTCCGCGCTCCACCAGGAGATGCAGGGCTATGCCCGAGTCTCGCCGCGCGGTTCGAGCACGCCGATCCGCTGGGGCACGGGCGGCACCTGGAAGTCCAACTGAGGCATCGCTGAGCCGGGGGGGGGCGGCTCCGCCGCCCCCTCCCGACCCACACTGGAGAGGGATCGAGCCATGATGACGAAGGGAAGCCGGATCCTGGTCCTCGTGGCCGCCCTCGCCCTGGGCCTGGTGTACGTGCTCCCGGTGTGGCGCATCAAGCTACAGGCCCCGCAATACCCGGAGGGCCTCGGGATGGTGATCCGCATCAACACCATCGAAGGGGTCAAGAAGCACGACCTGAACAACATCAACAACCTGAACCACTACATCGGAATGAAGCGCATCGAGCCCGAGGCCATCCCCGAGTTGCGCATCATGCCCGTGCTCGTCGGCGTGCTCATGGGTCTCGGGGCGCTCGCCGCCGCCGTGGGGCGCCGCAAGGCGCTCTACGCGTTCACCGGCCTCTTCCTGGCCTTCGCCGTTGCCGGGATGGTGGACTTCTGGATGTGGACCTACGACTACGGCCACAACCTGGACGAGGAGCACGCCATCATGAAGATCCCGGGGATGAGCTATCAGCCGCCGCTCATCGGCTCCAAGCAGATCCTCAACTTCCGGGCCAACTCGTGGCCGGGCGCGGGCGGCTGGATCCTCATCGCGGCCGGGGGGCTGTTCACGTTGGTGACCGCCTCGGAGGTTCGCCGCGGGCGGAGAGAGGGGAGCGGGGTGGGCGGAGCGAGCGGTGATGCGGGCCGGAGCCCGGTGGCTCCCGCCCTCGCCGCGCTGGCGCTGGGGGCCACCCTCGCCGCTGGCGCCTGCTCCGAGCCCCAGCCCCGCCCCATCGCCTACGGCACGGACACGTGCGAGCACTGCCGCATGTCCGTGATGGACGAGCGGCACGGCACCGAGGCGGTGACGAAGACGGGACGGACCTACACGTTCGACTCCGTCGAGTGCCTGGCGGCGTGGTTCGGAGGCCTGGACGACCCGGCCACCGTCCATTCCCTCTGGGTGACCGACTTCTCCAACGCGCCGGAACTCATCCGCGCCGAGGGGGCGCACTTCCTGGTCAGCTCCACCCTCCAGTCCTCCATGGGCCTGGGCCTCACCGCCTTCGCCCGCGAGGAGGACCGCGACGGGGCGGTGTTGTCCTTCGGAGGTGACGCGCGGAACTGGGCCGGTGTGCGCGCCCTGGTGGCCGAGAAGTGGCCCGAGGGGCGGCCCCAGCACGGCATGGGGCAGGGGATGCACGGCGGCCACTCGGAGACCATGGCGCCGCCGACATGACGCTCCGAGTCGTCCTGGGCGTGACCGTCGCCACCGTCGCCCTGTCCCACCACGCTGCCGCCCAGGCGCACGCGATGCCCCGCGTGTCGCCGGCGGGTCCGTACACCAGCGTGGCGGCGGCGGTGGCCGCGGCCCGGCCCCACGACACCGTGACCGTGGAGGCGGGCGTGTACGCCGAGGGGACCGTCACCTTGGACCGTCCCCTCACCCTGCTCGGGCGCGAGGGCGCGGTGCTGGACGGGAAGGGGAAGAGCAGGCTCCTCCTCATCGTCGCCGACTCGGTCACCGTGCAGGGGCTCACCTTCCGCGACACGGGGATCAGCTTCACCGAGGACCGCGCCGCGGTGAAGGTGGACAAGGCCCGCTTCTGCCGCATCGAGGCCAACCGCTTCGACCTCACCTTCTTCGGCGTCTACCTGGCCAACTCCGGGGACTGCCTGGTGAAGGACAACGTCTTCAGAACCCAGGCCGAGAGTGAGACCAGAGCGGGCAACGGGATCCACCTCTGGTACTCCACACGGATCACCATCCTTGGCAACACCATCGAGGGGCACAGGGACGGGGTCTACTTCGAGTTCGTCCAGGACAGCCGGGTGGAGGGAAACCTGAGCCGGGGGAACCTGCGCTACGGGCTCCACTTCATGTTCTCCGACCGGTGCGACTACGTGGGGAACACCTTCGAGAGGAACGGGGCCGGAGTCGCGGTGATGTACACCAGGAACGTCCTCATGGAGGGGAACGACTTCCACGAGAACCGGGGCACGACGTCCTTCGGTCTCCTCCTCAAGGACATCACCGACTCGCGCATCGTGGGAAACCGGTTCCGGGACAACAGCGTGGGGCTCCACGCCGAGGGGGTGAACCGGGTCACGGTGGAGGGGAACGACTTCGTGTCCAACGGCTGGGCCATCAAGGTGCTGGCGAACTCGGACGGGAGCTCATTCCTGGGCAACAACTTCGTCACCAACACGTTCGACGTGTCCACGAACAGTCGGCGCGCCTACAGCTCCTTCGACGGCAACTACTGGGATCGCTACAGGGGGTACGACCGGGATCGTGACGGCATCGGCGACGTGCCCTTCCGCCCGGTCCGGCTCTTCTCCCTGATCGTGGCCCAGAACCAGCCCGCCCTGGTCCTCCAGCGGAGTCTTCTGGTGGGGCTCCTGGACCTGGCCGAGGAGGTCCTCCCCATGCTCACCCCCGACAACCTGGTGGACGCCAGCCCTGCGCTGAGCCGCCACCCCACCGTGTGGGGCCGCCGATGACGGAGGCCCGCCCCCTCCGGGATCTGGGCGACAACCCCCTCTGGGTGCGCGCCCGCGGCATCAGCAAGCGCTTCGGCGCTCTCCAGGCGCTCAAGGACGTGGACGTCTGCTTCCGTCCCGGGCGCGTCACCGCGCTCCTGGGGCCCAACGGCGCGGGCAAGACCACGCTCCTCAAGATGATCCTTGGATTGGTGCGCCCCGACGAGGGGACGGTCACGCTGGGCGACGTGAAGGTGGACGGCGGCGCGGAATACCGCCGCGACATCGGCTACATGCCCCAGCTCCCCCGCTTCCCGGAGAACCTCACCGGGTGGGAGCTCACCGCCATGCTCGACGACCTGCGCGACGTGGGGGATCCGGGCGATGAGACGCTCCTGGACGCCTTCGCCCTGCGCGGCGAGATGGACAAGCCGTTCCGCACCCTCTCGGGAGGGAACCGGCAGAAGCTCAACGCATCCCTGGCACTCCGCTACGGCGCGCGCGTCCTCGTGCTGGACGAGCCCACGGCGGGCCTCGACCCCGTGGCCGCCCGGGTCCTGAAGGAGCGGATCCGCGCGGAGCGGGACCGGGGGTGCACCGTGCTTCTCACCTCCCACGAGCTGGGCCAGCTCCAGGTCATGGCCGACGACGTGGTGTTCCTGCTCGACGGGGTGGTGCGCTTCGAGGGGGAGGTGGCCGAGCTCCTGGCGGCCACCGGCCACGACGACCTGGAGGGGGCCATCGCGAACCTGATCCTCGAGGGAGCTGCCTGATGGGCTCCACGCTGAAGGTGCTGCGCTACGAGGTGCGCAACGTGCTGCGGGGGAAGGTCCTGCTGGGGTACGGCGTGTTCTTCTTCGCCGCCACGCTGGGGCTGGTGCGCCTGGGGGGCGGCGTGGAGCGCGCCCTCCCGTCCCTGGCCAACATCGTCCTCCTGGCCGTGCCGCTGGTGAGCCTGCTCGTCTCCACCGTGTTCCTCTACGACGGGCGAGCGTTCACCGAGCTGCTCCTGTCGCAACCGGTGGGCCGGAAGGACCTCTTCCGGGGGCTCTACCTGGGACTGACGCTTCCCCTGGCCGGGATGTTCCTCCTGGGGGTGGGACTCCCCGTGGTGGTGCTGGGCGGCGTGCAGCAGGCTCCCGTGTCAGTGGTGCTTCTCCTGGTGTCCGGTGTGCTCCTCACCGCCGTGTTCACGGCGCTGGGCACGGTCGTGGCGTTCAACGTGGGGGACGCGGCGCGGGGTCTCGCCGCCGCGCTGGTGCTCTGGCTGGCGGTCACGCTGGTCTACGACGGCGTGGTGCTCCTGGCCAGCCACACCCTCGCCGCGTATCCGCTGGAGCGCCCCATGCTCGCGGCCATGGCCCTGAACCCCGTGGACCTGGCCCGGGTGATGGTCCTCATGGCTCTGGACGCCTCTGCGCTCCTCGGGTATACCGGCGCCGTCTTCCAGGACTTCTTCGGGGGGAGGTGGGGGATGCTCGGCGCCGGAGCTTCGCTCGCGGCGTGGGTGGCGCTCCCGTACGCGCTGGCGCGCCGCCGCTTCCAGCGGATGGACTTCTAACGGGACCGGGAGGACGGGTCCTTCGGCTTGGCCATGAGGTCGGCCAGCGTCCGGCTCTCGAAGAACGTGAAGGCGGGGGCGCTGGCCTGGCGCCACTCCTGGTGGGCCGGGCACCCGCCCACCTCCTGGCAGAGGCCGCGGCCGAGGAGGCACTGCCGATCCCGGCCCAGGTCGTCGAACCCCTCCACCACGTCGATGAGCTTCACCTGCGCCGGGTCCCGGGCCAGGCGGAACCCGCCGTTGCGGCCCCGTTCGGACTCGAGAACGCCGGAGCGCGCCAAGGCCTGGAGTATCTTGGCCAGGTAGTTGCCCGGGAGGGAGAGGGCCTCCGCGACCTCATGGGCGCGGACGGGACGCCCATCGGCGCCCATCTCCGCGATGGCCAGGGCTGCGTGGAGGGCGTAGCCGCCCGTGCGAGTCAGCACGACCTGATCTGTGGAAGGGAGGAGGCGAGTCGGCCCCACCCGGGGCGGCGACCCCGGACGCTACACGGATCTCCCGCCGCCGAAAAGGCCCCTGGCCCCTGGCTCCCCCTCGGCAGATGGCCCTTGTCCCGGTCGGGCCCGCTGTGAATGTTGGTTCCGGTCTGGTCAGAGACCTCTCACCGGGAACGCCATGAAGGTCCTCATTGCGGACGACGACAAGATCGTGGACGCCGCCATCAGCGCCGTGTTGCGCAAGCGCGGATGGCAGACCGTCGTGGCCTTCGACGCCATGCAGGCGCTCATGTTCGCCAAGCAGGCGCCCATGCCCGACATCGTCCTCCTGGACATCGGCATGCCCGGCGGGAGCGGGCTCATGACGCTGGAGCGGCTCAAGTCGGCCACGCTCACCGAGGCGATCCCGGTCGTGGTGGTGAGCGGCTCGGAGGACCCCGAGCTCCCGGCCAAGGTGAAGGCGATGGGCGCCATCGGGTTCGTGAAGAAGCCCGTGGACCCTGAAGCCCTGGCCGAGTCCATCGAGAAGTACTTCGCCAGCCGGGTGAAGCAGGGGCCCTCCCACCCGCCTCCGCCGCGCACGTAGGGCCCCGCCTACGCCGGCACGCCGGGGTCCCTCACCGGCGCGCCACCCGCCCGTCAGAACCGCACCTCGAAGCTCTCCTCCCCGCGGGCAAACGAGTAGGTCTTCTGCTGCTCATCGGGGAAGTGGACGAACTTCACGATGTTCGTCTGGTCGTCGAAGAGTTCGGTGAGGAGCGTGTTGCGCATCCGGAACGCGGTCAACGGGGAAGGCGCCTCGTACTGGATGGCGTACCACCACACCGGCTCCCGGTCGAGCTCGTCCTCCCCGCTGGCCACCACCGTGGGCTCGAGAGTGCGGCCGCCCACGTGCACGGACAGGTGGTCCCGGACGTAGGCCGGGAACGCAGCCTCCACCTCCGGCTCGGCGCTCATCCGGAAGCCGGCTCGCCCGGTTTGTCGGGCCAGCGCGCCCTGGAGGTCGTCGCGGAAGAAGCGGATCCGCACCGCCAGGACGTTCCCCTCCACCGCGGCGTTGCCGTAGCTCACGTGCAGGTCGTGGGTGGGCGCGTCGGCCCCCGCGCCCGCCCCGGGCGCGACGGCCATCCACAGAGCGAGCATCAGCGCGCTCATCGGGCCTGGATCCTCCGCGACCGTCTCAGGTGATGGGCCGCTTCCACGTGTTGTTGGAGCGGTCCACGTCGGCGTACGCCTCGTCCGGGTCCACGACGATCTCCACCACCGTCTTGTTCCCGAAGAAGCCGGCGGTGAAGGTCAGCTCGTTGTTCCGCCACACGTCCACGGGGAAGATCTTGCGCTCCTTCGTCCCGTCGTCGTAGGTGACCTCCATCTCCAGCGGCATCACCAGCCCGCCCACGTTGTCCACCTTGATGCGGTAGTAGTACTGCCCCTGGGCGTCGCCTCCGGTGAGGTCCCGGGCGGCCTGCACGGAGACGTCGCCGATGGACTGGTCGTTGGCGTGCGTGCTGTAGAACCATCCGCGCCAGAACCAGGCCAGGTTCTCGCCGGAGCCATCCTCCATGGAGCGGAAGAAGTCCGCCGGCTGGGGGTGCTTGAACATCCACCCCTGGGAGTAGAACTGGAACGCGGCGTCGAAGGACGCCTCGCCGAGCACGTGCTCGCGGAGCATCACGAGCCCCGTGGCGGGCTTGGCGTAGCCGTTGTTGCCGAAGTCCTTGTGGATGAGGTCGGACTCGGTCATGAGGGGCGCCTGGTCGGGATCGCGCATGTAGGAGACGATGTTCTTCGCCGGCCCGCGCTGTGTGTCGGACGGATAGGTGCAGTCCGGCGTCTGCGTCCACTGCTTGCCGCAGTAAGTCTTCGCGTAGTCGATCTCGCCGTAGTACTGCAGGAAGCTGTTCAGCCCCTCGTCCATCCACGTCCACTTGCGCTCGTCGGTGGCGACGATCATGGGGAACCAGTTGTGCCCCACCTCGTGGATGGTCACGCCGATGAGCGCCCGCTCGGTGCGGTCGCTGTACGTGCCGTCGGGCTGGGGGCGCGCCCCGCAGTACGCCACCATGGGATACTCCATCCCGCCCACGGGGCCGTTGATGTTGGCTGCCTTGGGGTAGGGGTATTCGAACGCCAGGCGCCCGTAGGTCTTCAGCGTCTGCAGGGTGGCCCGTGTGGACACCTTGTCCCAGAGGGGCATGGCGTCACGGGGGTAGAGCGAGTGGACCTTGATGAGGGGCGCGTCCGGCCCATAGCGGAATCCGGCGGCGTCCCACACGAAGGTCTTGGACGAGGCCCACGCGAAGTCGCGCACGTTCTCGGCCTTGAAGCGCCAGGTCAGCGTCCCGCTCCGCACGGGGCGGGACTCGGGCTTCATGACCTCGTCGGCCTCCACGATGAAGACCGGCTCCTCGCCGGTGTACGCCCGCTCCAGGCGCTGGCGCTGGGTGGGGGTGAGGACGTCCTGGGGGTTCTGGAGCTCACCCGTCGCTTCCACGATGTGGTTCCACGGCACGGTGATCTCCACGTCGTAGTCGCCGAAGCTCAGGTAGAACTCGCCCCGGCCCATGAACTGATCGGTCTGCCATCCGTTGACGTCGTCGTAGACGCTCACCCGCGGGAACCACTGGGCGTTCTCGTAGATCCACCCGTCGGTGACCAGCTCCTTGGCGCCCCGGCCGGCATCCGGGACCACGTGGTGCCAGTCGATCTCCATCTCCTGCACGCCCCCGGGGGCCAGCGGCGTCTCCAGGTCCACGCGCATGACCGTGTAGTTGATGCGGTAGCGGGCGTCCGCCAGCGAGCCGTCGGGGCGCGCGAGCTGCACCCGCGTCAGGTTGTACCCGGTCTGGTTGGGACCGCCCCCCAGCCCCAGGAAGCGCCGCGCCTGGGGGCTGATCTGCTGGGGAAGCGCACCTTGGGCCGCGAGGGACCGGCTGTGCTCCTCGGAGGTCTGGTTCTGGTCGAGCTGGATCCAGAGGAAGCGCAGCACGTCGGGGGAGTTGTTGTGGTACGTGATGCGCTCCGAGCCCCGGACGGTGTGGGTGGCGGTGTCCAGGGAGACCTTGATGCGGTAGTCCGCCTGCTGCTGCCAGTAGCGCGGCCCGGGCATCCCGGCGGCGTTCCGGTAGTCGTTGGGATCCGGGAGCTCGTCGATGACCCGGAACATGGACTTGTTGGTCTTCGACCCGTCGTCGTGGAGCCACCGCTGAGCCCGGACCTCGCCGGTGGGGGCCAGGGTGGCGGCGAGGAGGAAGCCGGCGAGGAGCCGCAGGGTGGAGCGAGCCATCGTCTGTCTCGGTTTGGGGGAGGGGGAATCGGCGAAGGATAGGAAGTCGGGCGGCTCCGCGCAGGGGGGTGGCTCGCCCCACCCCCCGTGGCGCTCAGAACAGGAGCCGGCCCGCCACGAGCCAGAGCGCGGCCAGCGAGGTTCCCCCGGACAGGGCCAGGGTCCAGCGGGAGGCGCCGACCTGGGTCCACCGCATCACCCCCGCGCTCGCGGCCAGCACCGCCGTGAGGATGACGATCTGGCCGACTTCCAGGCCCACGTTGAAGGAGAACAGGGGGAGGACGACGCTCTCCTCGTCTCCCAGCATGGCCCGCAGGAAGGTGGAGAAGCCCAGCCCGTGGATGAGGCCGAAGATGAGGGCCATGGCGTACTTCACGCGCTGTGCCCGCTCCGGGTGGTGGGCGCGCCGGGCGGCCGCGGTGGCCTCGACGATCGTGAACACCCCCGTGGCCATGATGGTCAGGGGGATCAGAGACTCCACCCAGGCCGAGCTCACGGACACCAGCCGAAGCGTGGCCAGGGCAAGCGTGAGGGAGTGCCCCACGGTGAAGGCCGTCACCAGCACCAGGAGTTGGCGCCAGTGGGCCATCCCGTACCCAGCCGACAGCGCAACCACGAACAGGATATGGTCGTAGCCGCGCAGGTCGGCGATGTGGTCGAATCCGAGGTGGAGGTAGACGGCGAAGGTGGAGTGCATGGGTCGGCGCTCGCCGCCGCTTCAGCGCCGCGCGCTCAACGCCGCCCCGCCGAGCTCCGGGGCACCTGTCCGCACCCCGGCCAGGTCTGGCCCTCGGGAAGGACGATCTGCTCGTTGGGCACCCGCTCGGGATCCTCCGAAGCCAGATAGCCCAGCATGGCCGCCAGCGTCGCGTTGCTCCTCAGGTCGTCCAGGGCCAGCTTGTCGTAGGTGTCGAGGTCGGTGTGCCACGTGTACTGCCGGTAGTCGGGGTAATCGGACTGGAGACGGAAGCCTGGGACCCCCCGGCAGATGAACGACATGTGGTCCGACCCTCCCCGCTCCGGCTCCCCGGGGATGTCGAGCTCGATGTGGCGGGTGATCTCGTCGGGGATCTTCCCGAACCACCGCCCGAAGTTGGCGCCGGCCCCCGCGAACCCCTGCATGCGGATGAAGTCGATGCGCCAGGTCCCGTTGTCCTGGTTGAACGCCGCCTGGAGCCCCTTCACCACCTCGGGGTGGTCCTCGGCGAACGCTCCCGAGCCCACCAGCCCCAGCTCCTCCGCGCCCCAATGCGCCGCCATGATGGTGCGGCGGGGGTTCGGGTAGGTCTCCTTCAGGATGCGCATGGCCTCGAGCATCATGATGGTCCCGGAGCCGTTGTCCGTCGCCCCCGACGCACCGTCCTCGGAGTCGTAGTGGGCCGTGAGGAGCACGTACTCGTCCGGGAGCTCGGTGCCGGGCAGCACGGCGAGGATGTTCGACATGGGCACCTCGCCCTGGAACTCGGAGCGCGCGTCCAGGCGCAGGCGTGGGCCCTGGTTCCGGGACGCCAGCCGGTGCACCAGGCCGTAGTCCTCGCAGCTCAGGTGCACGGAGGGGATGGTGGTGGTGATGGCGTCGAAGATCTTGTTCGCGCCCCACCCCCGCGACCAGTTCCCCAGGAGGACGCCCAGGGCGCCGGCCCGCTCCAGCGCCACCGCCACCGCGTCCTGCCCCCCGGCGGCGCGGACGGACGCCTGCCACTCCTGGCGCGTCACCTCCTGGAGGGCGGTCATCCTCTCCAGCGATTCGGAGGTGGCCAGCGCGCGCCAGCTCTCCGGCGCCCTGCAGGTGGGCTCCGAGAAGGTGAAGGCCACGAACTTGCCCTTGGCTGTGGGCGCCCACGCCGCCAGGTCGGCCGGGGAAGCAAACCCCGGGAGCGCCACCACGTCTCCCTCCACCGGCCCCGCCGTCCCCGGGCTCCAGGAGAGCATCATGCCGTTGAGCGTGCGCACGCGCGGGGCCACCAGATCGATGTGCGTGTGCCCCCGGGTCCACCCGAGCCAGGTCCCGTAGTCCTCCCGGCGCGCCTCCACGCCCCAGCGCGCGTAGAGCCCCAGGAGCCAATCCTGGGCCCGCCGGTTGGCGGGGCTCCCGGTGAGGCGGGGCCCGATGGAGTCCATGAGGGCCTGGGCCAGGGGCCCGACCTGGGAGCCCTCGCCCATCCCCTGTGCCCAGATGGCCTTGATCACCGGGTCGGCGGTGGGGAACGTCTGGGACGTCGCCGCGGGGGCTGTGACGGCCAGGGCGAGAGCGGCCGCCAGGGCCCGGATCAGGGTGCTCGCGGGGGCGGACGAGGGGAGGTTCGGGCGGGTCATGGGAGGGGTCTCCAGGGGTGACGTCGCATGGCCGCGAAGCATGGCCCCTCCGGCGCCTCCGGGGCAAGGCGGATGGGCTTCCTGCGAGGGCTCCGCCGGGGTGTTGGGCCATGCTTGACGGGGAGTGGCGGCCAGCCTACCGTGTGGTGCCTCCAAGCCCCCCGACGGTCCACCTCCCTGGCTGAGCGAAGGGCACTTCTTGATCCACCGTGTCGTGAGGTAGCCGGGGCGCCGCCCTTTGGCAGCGTCACCCGGGTGCCGGCCGGCCCAGGCGGAGGCGGCGCCGTGCGGTGGACGCGTCTTTCAACGGGACAACAACATGCCTGACAGCCTGAGAAGCCCGGCGAGCAGATGGATGTGGGCCGCCGCGGCGGTCCTTATGTGCGTGGTGACCCTGCCCGCGGCGACGGCCGGCGCGGCGGCGTCGTCTCAAGAAGCGCCCCCGGCATCGTCCGTGGAGGCAACCCAGCCGGCCGTCCATCACGGCGGCGAGGCCAACCTCATCCTGCCCGACCTGTCCACGGTGGACTTCCTCGGTCTCAACGGTCGCGCGCTCCTCATGTGGGGGCTCCTCGTGGTGTTCGGCGGCCTCCTCTTTGGGCTGGTCATCTACCGTGACCTGAAGGGGCAGCCGGTGCACCAGGCCATGTCCGAGATCGGCGACCTGATCTACGAGACGTGCAAGACCTACCTGTTCCAGCAGGGCAAGTTCCTGCTCATCCTGGAGCTCTTCATCGCCACGATCATCACGTTCTACTACGGCTTCCTCATGGACTTCGAGCCGTTCCGCGTGATGATCATCTTGCTCTTCAGCCTGATCGGGATCGGCGGCAGCTACGGCGTGGCGTGGTACGGCATCCGCATCAACACCTTCGCCAACTCCCGGACGGCGTTCGCCAGCCTGAGAGGCAAGCCCTTCCCCATCCACTCCATCCCGCTGAAGGCGGGCATGAGCATCGGCATGATGCTGATCAGCGTCGAGCTGCTCATCATGCTCTTCATCCTGCTCTTCGTCCCGGGGGAGTACGCCGGCCCGTGCTTCATCGGCTTCGCCATCGGTGAGTCGCTGGGCGCGGCAGCGCTGCGCATCGCCGGCGGCATCTTCACCAAGATCGCCGACATCGGGTCCGACATGATGAAGATCGTCTTCGACATCAAGGAAGACGACGCGCGCAATCCCGGCGTCATCGCGGACTGCACCGGCGACAACGCCGGCGACTCGGTGGGGCCGAGCGCGGACGGGTTCGAGACCTACGGCGTCACCGGCGTCGCGCTGATCGCGTTCATCCTCGTCGCGGTGCAGGATCCCACCGTGCAGGTCCAGCTCCTGGTGTGGATCTTCATGATGCGCATCGTGATGATCATCACCAGCGCGTTCTCGTACAAGCTGAACGACGTCATGGCGAAGGCCAAGTACGCGACCGCCGACAAGATGAACTTCGAGGCGCCGCTGACGTCGCTGGTATGGCTGACCTCCATCGTGTCGGTGATCCTGACCTACATCGCGTCGTACCTCCTGGTCCCCGACCTGGGCGGCGACAGCTCGCTCTGGTGGAAGCTCTCCACCGTCATCACGTGCGGCACCTTGGCGGGCGCCATCATCCCCGAGTTGGTGAAGATCTTCACCTCCACGGAGTCACGGCACGTGCGCGAGGTGGTGGCCGCCACGCGTGAGGGCGGCGCGTCGCTCAACATCCTGTCCGCGCTCGTGGCCGGGAACTTCAGTGCCTACTGGCTGGGCCTGACCATCGTGTTCCTCATGGGCACGGCCTACGGGGTGAGCACGCTGGGCCTGTCGGCGCTCATGATCGCGTCGCCGGTGTTCGCCTTCGGCCTGGTGGCCTTCGGGTTCCTGAGCATGGGTCCCGTGACCATCGCCGTGGACTCCTACGGGCCGGTCACGGACAACGCCCAGTCGGTGTTCGAGCTGTCGCTCATCGAGCAGGTGCCCGGCGTCAAGGAGAACATCAAGAAGCAGTATGGCTTCGACGTCGACTTCCACCGGGCCAAGGAGCTGCTCGAGGAGAACGACGGTGCCGGCAACACGTTCAAGGCCACGGCCAAGCCCGTGCTCATCGGCACGGCCGTCGTGGGGGCCACGACGATGATCTTCTCGATCATCGTGCTGCTCACCATGGGCCTGACCCAGGACCTGGACAAGCTCTCGCTCATGCACCCGCCCTTCCTGCTCGGGCTGATCTCGGGCGGCGCGATCATCTACTGGTTCACGGGTGCGTCCATCCAGGCCGTCACCACCGGCGCCTACCGGGCCGTGGAGTTCATCAAGAAGAATATCAAGCTCGAGGGCGTGACGAAGGCCTCCGTGGCCGACAGCAAGAAGGTCGTGGAGATCTGCACGATCTACGCCCAGAAGGGCATGATCAACATCTTCCTGACCGTGTTCTTCACGACGCTGGCCTTCGCGTTCCTGGAGCCCTATTTCTTCGTGGGCTACCTGATCTCGATCGCGATCTTCGGGCTGTACCAGGCGATCTTCATGGCGAACGCAGGTGGGGCCATGGACAACGCCAAGAAGATCGTCGAGACCGAGTTGAAGGAGAAAGGCACGCCGCTGCACGCCGCCACGGTCATTGGCGACACCGTGGGCGACCCGTTCAAGGACACCTCCTCGGTGGCCATGAACCCGGTCATCAAGTTCACGACTCTGTTCGGGTTGCTTGCCGTGGAGCTCGCGGTGTCGCTGGCGGCAGACGCCGGCACCACCGTGACCCACGTGTTCGCGGCGATCTTCTTCGCGATCTCCATCGTGTTCGTCTACCGGTCGTTCTACGGGATGCGCATCCCGCAGCACCAGGAGTAGCGGGGCGCGGGAAGGTCGAGTCGGCGCCGGCCGCCGCCCTCCGGGGCGGCGGCCGGTTGCGATGTCATGGGGTGGAGTCGACGGTGGTCAGGCCGACGAAGAACCCTCGCCGGACGGCGTGGCGCGCTCCCGCTCCCCGTCACCGCGGGCCAGGCCCCAGTCGGCGATGCGCCGCGCCAGGCGGAACACCGAGAGCGGCGCTGAGCCTTCGGCCTTGTTGTTCACCACCACGAAGGCGGCGCGCTCTGCGATGAGCGCATCGAGCACGGCCACGGTGATCTTCCCGAGCGAGTCGGCGTCCTCGTCCACGATGCGGTCGAAGGGCTCGTAGCGGTCCCGGGCCACCTCGTACTGGAGGCCCGCGTGGAGCATCCAGCGCACGACGAGCGCGGGCTGCTCGAAGTGCCGGACCACGCTCGTCTGGTGCTCCAGCGGCGGCATGGCGGGGTGCACCGTGAAGCAGTGGGACGCCCGGGCGGTCTCGAGGGCCGTGGCGTAGTCCGGGGTGAGGAAGGCCGGGGTGCGGATCTCAACGGCGTACGCCGGTCCAGGCGGTAGCGCATCCAGGAAGCGGTGGAGCCGCTCCACGAAGACGCGCTTGCCCCCCACCAGGTTGGGGGGGATGGGCGGGAACTGGAACAGGAGGGGGCCGGCCTTGGGCCCCAGCCCCTCCACCATCGGACCCACCACCTGGTCGACGGCCCACGAGACGTCGAGGAAGCGCGGGTTGGTTCCCCGCATGGGTCCGTCGCCGGGGTCGGTGGGAGACGTGAGCAGGCGGTCGGCCTTCACGAGGAAGCGGAAGTCCTCGCTCACCGCCTCGGCCATGGCCCTGAACTCGACGGCCGGGATGGACCGGTAGAACGTCCGGTCCACGCCCACGGTGCGGAGCATGGGATGTTGGGCGTACGCCGCCAGCCCATGGCGGGCCAGCACGGTTTCCGACGCGCTACGGTCGTACACCAGACCCTGCCATCCGGGGAAGCTCCATGACGACGTGCCCATGCGCAGCGCCCGGGGAAGGCGGGCCGCCGCCGCGGCCAGCTCCTCGCTCACCGGCGCCGGGCCCACGGGGACCGCGGCGGGCCCGGGCGCGCCGTCGAAGAGGCCGAGTTGGAGCTCCATGGGGGTGAAGGGTCAGGGGTGAGGGGTCGCGACACAAGGCCCGCGCGTGCCTACCTTATCCCCCCATGGACGTCCAGATCTTCGGCGTGAAGAACGACGCGGACACGCGCAAGGCCCTGCGCTTCTTCAAGGAGCGCCGCATCAAGGTGCACTTCGTTGACTTCAAGGTGCGCGGGCCCTCCCGGGGGGAGCTCCGCCGCTTCGTGCAGAAGTTCGGCTCCGACGCGGTCATCGATCGGGGCTCCAAGCGCTTCCAGGCTCTGGGCCTCCAGGCCGCCCACTACGGAGAGGAGCGCTGGCTGGACATCGCCGAGGAGGAGCCCCTCATCCTGCGCATGCCTCTGGTCCGCCACGAGAGTCGGCTGAGCGTGGGGCCGGCGGAGGACGCCTGGAAGGAGTGGGTGGAGAAGGTGGAGAAATAGAAACGCCCTGCCGGGGGAGCAGGGCGTTCCAGTCCGGACCGTGACCGTCGGGTCAGGCGATAGGCTTACCCGCCCCGTTGGAACTGGGCGATGAGCGACGCACAACTCCCCGGGGACCCTCTGCTCCCCATGGTCAGGCCCAGGAAGCGGGGAAGGAACCCCGTCAGCTGCCTCCCTCCGCCGGCTCCGAAGGCGTTCCCCTCGGCCAGGGCGAACAGATCCACCTCGCCGCGCACCCGGACCAGCCCGTCCCGCACCCGGAGGCGCCACTCGTCGTAGGTCTCGTCTGGGCCGAACACCATCTTGTGGACGTTGATGCACGGGGCCAGGGTGTTGAATGTGGCGAAGTACTCCCACCTCAGGCCGCGGAGCGCATCCTCCTCCTCCACCAGGCCCGGGATCCCCTGGAGGAGCGCGTGGATGTTCTCGGCCAGGAGCCCAGCGCGCGCCTTGCGCGCGGCCTCCGCGGCCCCCTCCCGGGTCCACCGCAGCGCCTGGGCGTCCGCCTCGCGACCGATCCGGCCGTAGTATCCCTCCAGCGCGTCGGCGCCCATGTTGGCCAGCACCACGCCCATGAGGTTGTCGATGAGCGTCGGGCCCTGGTCCATGAGCAGGAACCCGGTCGAGATGAGCTCGGAAAGCGTGGCCTCCGCCGCCGCCGGATCCCCGGCGTCCAACTCCACGGCGGCCTTGGCCACCTGGGCGAGCCCTGCGGTGCGCAGCGCGGAGAAGCGGGCCCAGGGCAGTCCCTGGAACGTCATGGTGTCGGGGAAGGGGAGCGTCCACCGGCCGCTCACCACGTCCACGAGCTGGGCGTGGGCCAGGCGATGGAACTCCTCGTGGGCGGGGTGGGCCGCCGCCTGCCGCAGCGCCGCCTGCTCCTCTGGGGTGAACTCGCCCAGCGTCCGGGACATGAGGTCGCGGGCCACGGTCTCGCTGAACGGGTCCGGGAAGCTCTCGGGATCGGGGAACCACCTCTCCGCGTAGGTCTGCTTGGGCGCCTGCTCCCAGGGCTCAGGGACGCCCTCGCCCACGAAGGCGATGTTCTGGAGCGCGTCCCCCGCCGCCGCGGGCATGATGCCCTCCTCGGTGGGGAGGCGGAAGCGCCGGAGCGGCTCCGCGGCGCCTGCCATCTCCTGGACGGAGAGGAAGGTGGGCACCGCGATCTCTGCCAGGATCGGTCCGATGGCAGCGGTGACGGCCACGGTGGCGGTGGGAAGGAGCGACGCCACGAACAGGATCACCACGCCGGTGGCCCCGGTGCGGAACTTGGCTGCCTCACCCTTCGGGCCGGGGCCGAGGGCCACGGCGTCCCCGGCGGCCTCGAGGCGCGCGGCCCACTGGCCGCCCTCCGAGGCGATCCACTCCGCGCCCTCCTCGCGGAGCCACGCCCTGCGCGCGGCCCTGAGCTTGCCCTGCTGCAGCCCGAGCGTGGCGAACCCGAGCAGGAGGAGGAGCCCCATCGGTCCCAGGGTCATGAGCAGGACGCCGGGCGGGGTCACGAAGCCCCGGGCCGCGAGCAGCACGGACAGGCCGAAGCCCACGGCCAGCCAGAGCGCCGCGGCGAGGAGGAAGCCGGCGCAACGGAGCCGCGCCAGCACCACCGCGCGGCGCTCGTCGTGGCCGAGGTAGGCGAACCAGCGCTTCCCCTGGATCAGGAAGCCCATGTCGCGCCCCAGGTCGCTCATGACCTCCACGATGGTCAGGCTCCCGAAGCCTGCGTCCGCGGCCCGGGCTCCCTGGAGCATGAGGCGGAAGAAGCCCCAGAACGCGACCACGAGGACGAGGGCGCCGAGGGCGGCGATCGCCATCCCCACCTCCCAGTTCCCGTCGAAAGGCCCCAAGCTCCAGAAGGGCTGCTCCACGGCCAACTCCCACAGGAGGGGCACGACGAGGATCACGCTCCCCACCCAGCCCAGGCCGATGAGCCGCCACAGACGGCCCTGCAGGGCTTCGAGCCCGGGAGGGGGCCAGGAGAGGCTGGGAGGGACAGAGCCGGGGGAGGAGGGGGCGTCGGTGTTGCTCATCGCTTCCTCTCGGGGGGTGCGGGCGGACCGGTACGCTGCCTGCCAAAATGCGGTGGCGCGGGGTGGCGCGAAAGCGCTTTGGCGCCGCGTGGCTCTTACGGCATGCTCCAGGGTAGCACCGGCCATGATGCAACGACCCATCGTCGCCGCCGTGTGCGCCGTCCTCGTGCTGCTGGCCTCGGCCTGTACGGACCAGGGGCCGGACACCGAGGGCTTCCTCGACGACATCGCCCTGCATCGCGCGATCTGGGAATCGAAGCGGCCGTCCTCCTACGTCTACGAGCTCGAGCGGTGGTGCAACTGCCCCAAGGAGGAACAGGGTCCGGTGCGCGTGAATGTGGAGGGGACCGTGGTGGTCGAGCGGCGCTATCCGGAGACGGGAGCAGTCGTGGCCAGCAGCCTGAACAGCGCTTTCCCCGCGGTGGATGGGCTCTTCGATATGCTGGAGGACGCCGCCAGGCGTGAGCCCTGGTCCATCAACGTGTACTGGGATCCGGAGCTGGGCTACCCCAGGGACTTCTACGTGGACTTCGACTCGAACGTCCTCTACGACGAGCTCAGCTACCGGATCGTGACGGCGCCCGCCTCGGCCACGGGGAGCTGACGCCGCCGCGGCCGAGCGCGGGAAACGGCCAGCGAGAAGCCGGGATCCTTCATCCTGCCGCTCCGGCGCCCCATATTCCCCCGGGCACCCCTCCGGCTCCCCCGGAGGAGGCGCAGACCCCATCCCGGAGCCCGCTTTGACGCCTTCGCCCGGTGGCCGACGCCTCGCGACGGTCACCATCCCCGCCCCCGACCTGGGCCCCGAGCCGTTCCTGCGCTCGGCTGCCGAGGGCTCCCGGGGCTTCTGGGCGAAGGGGGAGCGCTGGGTGGCGCACCGCGGCGTGGCCGCGGAGTTCAGGGCGGGCGTGTCCGAGGACCGATTCGACGAAGCCGCGTCATGGGTGCGCGGGTTGGTTCGCGACCCTGTGCTCCCCGCCGACGCACCCCGGGCCCCACGGGTGCTCTGCTTCGGGGGCTTCGCCTTCCGGTCCGACCACGAGCCCTGCGACGGGTGGAGGGCCTTCCCGGCCGCCCGCTTCCAGGTTCCCGCCTTCGAGCTGGAGGGCGAGGCGTCCGGCGACGCATGGCTGCGCGCCCGGGCCCTCGTGAGCGGGGAGGACGCCGCCGATGCCCTGGCCCGCCTCCGCCGGAGTGCCGAGGCGCTCCGGGCCGAGCTCTCCTCCCTGGCCGATGGAGCCCTCCCCGCGCCGCGCCGGCTGACCGGCCACAAGGTGGCGACGGACCGCCGGGCCTGGGAGCGCGCGGTGGAGGCCAGCCTCAGCGCGATCCGGCGGGGCGCGGTGTCCAAGGTGGTCCTGGCACGGACGCTGGACGTCGACGTGGACGCCGATCCCGTCCTCGTGGCCATGCGCCTCTGGGAGGCGAACCCGGGGACGTACGTGTTCCTCTTCCAGCCGGAGGAGGGATCGGCGCTGGTGGGGGCTGCGCCCGAGACGGTCGCCACGCTCCGGGACGGCGTCTTCCATGCGACGGCTGTGGCGGGCTCCATCGGCCGTGGCAACACGCCGCGGGAGCAGGCGGAGCTGGCGGCCCGCCTCCTGGCCAGCGACAAGGACCGCCACGAGCACCGCATCGCGCTGGACGACATGGTAGCCCGGCTGGCCACGGTGACGCACCAGATCCGCACCGACCCCCAGCCCCACGTGCTCACGCTGGCCCGCATCCAGCACCTGGAGACGGAGATCCGCGCCAGCGTGCCCGCGGGCACGGGGGTGCTGGACCTGGTCCGCCTCCTCCACCCCACCGCCGCCGTGTGTGGCCTCCCCCGCGACGCGGCGCTCTCGTTCCTGGCGGGGGCGGAGCCCTTCCGTCGGGGCTGGTACGCCGGCCCCGTGGGGTGGATGGACGGGGAAGGGAACGGGATGTTCGCTCCCGCGCTCCGCTCCGCCGTGCTCCACGACGGAGTATGGCGCCTCTTCGCCGGCGCCGGGATCGTGGAGGGCTCCGTGCCCTCGCTGGAGTGGGAAGAGACGGCCATGAAGTTCACTCCGGTCCTGGAGGCGCTGGCCGCGACCGGCGTGGAGCTGGCCGAGGTGGAAGGGCCGCGCCCCGTGGGGACCGCGTCGTGAGCGGCGCAGAGGCCACCACCCTCTGGGCCCGGGCCTTCGCCGACGAGCTGGCCCGCTCGGGCGTGCGGCAGGTCATCGTCGCCCCCGGGTCGCGCTCCACGCCCCTCGTGCTGGCCTTCGCCGCCGACGGGCGCTTCCGGGTCCGGGTGCACCTGGACGAGCGCTCGGCTGCGTTCTTCGCCCTGGGCGTGGGGAAGGCCACCGGGGTGCCGGCGGCGCTCGTGACCACCTCGGGCACCGCCGCGGCCAACGCGTATCCCGCGGTGGTGGAGGCGTCCCAGTCCGAGACGCCGCTCCTGGTGCTCACCGCCGACCGCCCCCACCGCCTCCGCGACGCCGACGCCAACCAGGCCATCGACCAGACGCGCCTCTACGGGCCCTTCGTGCGGGCGTTCTTCGAAGTCGCCCCGGCCACCCGTGAGGGTCCTGCGCTCCGGCACCTCCGCGCTCTGGCGGGGCGGTCCATCTTCCTGGCCTCCGAGGCTCCGGCCGGGCCCGTGCACGTGAACTTCCCCTTCGACAAGCCGCTGGAGCCCGCCGGGACGTCGGCGGAGGGCGTCGCGTTCGCGGCGCAGCACCCGCTGGCTGCCGGGGGCCGCCATGACGCCGTCCCCTTCGTGGACGCCCGCCCCGCGCGCCGCGGTGCGTCCGCCGCCGAGCTGGCGCGCCTGAGCACGCTGGTCGCCGGGGCCCGGAACGGGGTGGTGGTCGCCGGACCCAACCCCGAGCCCTGGCGCTTGGGCGAGGCCGCGGTGCGCCTTGCGGCCGTCACCGGCTTTCCCCTGCTGGCCGATCCGCTCAGCGGTGCCCGCTTCCGTCCGTCGGCGGGGGCGCAGGTGGTGGACGGCTACGACCTCTTCCTCCGCGACGCGTACGTCCGCGAGCGCCTCGTCCCCGACCTCATCCTCAGGGTGGGGGCGAGCCCGACTTCGAAGGCCCTCCAGGGATGGATGGAGCACCACGCGGGTGTACGCCACGTGGTGGTGGACGGAGGGGGGCGGTGGAAGGACCACGCGGCCACGGTCACCGACTACGTGCACGCCGACGCCGCGGATACACTGCGCATTCTGGCAGGCAACGCGGGCCGGGGATCCGATTCGGCGTGGACCTGGGCCTGGGGGGCGGCGGCCGCGGTCACACGGGCCACGGTGGAGGCCGCTGCGGGGGGAGAGCCGTACGAAGGGGAGATCCTGGCGGCGGTGGCCGGCGCCGCACCCGCCGGGTCCACCCTGTTCGTGTCCAGCTCCATGCCCATCCGGGACCTGGACGCTTTTGGCGCGCCCCGCGCGGAGAGCCTCACCGTCCTCGCCAACCGGGGCGCCAGCGGCATCGACGGCATCGTGTCCTCGGCGTTCGGCGTGGCCTCCACCACCGCCGGCGCCACCGTGTGCGTCCTGGGGGACGTGGCGCTCTTCCACGACCAGAACGGCCTCCTGTGGAGCCGGGAGGCCGACGCGCCGGTCGTGTTCGTCCTCGTGGACAACAACGGCGGGGGGATCTTCCACCTGCTCCCGGTGCGGGACCAGGAGCCCTGGTTCACGCCCCTGTTCGCGACGCCCCACGGGCTGGACTTCCAGCATGCGGCGCGTCTGCACGGGATTCCCCTGGAGGACGTGGCGTCCACGGACGTCGGGGACGCCCTGGGCAGGGCGCTCGCGGCCGGGGGAACGCGCATCCTGCGCGTGCGCACCGACCGGACGGCCGTGCACCGGCGCCGCCGGGAGCTGTGCGACGCGGTAGCCGGGAGCGTCCGGGCGGCGCTGGGGTAGCCCTCACCGACGGCGCGGCCCACGCTCTCTCCCCCACCCCTCCATCCCCTCTCCGGCGAGCCCATGGACAAGCCCGATTGGAAGGAAGTGAAGCGCTATCAGGACATCACCTTCCACAAGTGCCGGGGCGTCGCGCGCATCGCGTTCAACCGTCCCGAGGTGCGCAACGCCTTCCGCCCCGACACCCTCCTGGAGATGATCGAGGCGTTCCGGGACGCCGGGGAGGACCCGGGGATCGGCGTGGTGCTCCTCACCGGGAACGGCCCCGCCAAGGACGGCAAGTACGCGTTCTCCTCCGGGGGGGACCAGCGGGTGCGGGGCGAGGCCGGGTACGTGGGGACCAGCGGAGTGCCCCGCCTCAACGTGCTGGAGCTGCAGCGCTACATCCGCTCCATGCCCAAGCCGGTCATCGCGCTGGTGGCGGGGTACGCCATCGGGGGCGGCCACGTGCTCCACGTCATCTGCGACCTCACCATCGCCGCGGACAACGCCGTCTTCGGCCAGACCGGGCCCATCGTGGGCTCGTTCGACGGCGGGTTCGGCTCCTCCTACCTCGCGCGCATCGTGGGGCAGAAGAAGGCCCGCGAGATCTGGTACCTGTGCCGGCAGTACTCGGCGCAGGAGGCGCTGGAGATGGGGCTGGTGAACAAGGTGGTCCCGGTCGACCGGCTGGAAGACGAGGGATGGCAGTGGGCCCAGGAGATCCTGGACAAGTCGCCCCTCGCCATCCGCCTCCTCAAGAGCGCCATGAACGCCGACGTGGACGGGCAGGCCGGGCTCCAGGAGCTGGCGGGGAACGCCACGCTCCTGTTCTACATGACCGAGCAGGGGCAGGAGGGGAAGCGGGCCTACCTGGAGAAGAGGAAACCCGACTTCCGGAAGTACCCCTGGCTTCCGTGGTAGCAGGCGGGGCGTGAACGACCTGACGCGCGCCTGGATCCTGGCCGCCCGCCCCAAGACGCTCACCGCCGCCGCGGCGCCGGTGGTGGCGGGGGTGGGCGTGGCCGCGCTCCACGACGCGGTGTCGCCCCTCCCGGCGCTGGGCGCTCTGGTGGGCGCTCTCCTCATCCAGATCGCCACGAACCTGGCCAACGACTACTACGACTTCGTCCGGGGCGGCGACACCCACGAGCGGGTGGGGCCCGTGCGGGTGACCCAGGCCGGGCTTCTCTCCCCGGACGCCGTGTACCGGGGGATGCTCCTCGTCATGGCGGCCGCGCTCCTCGTGGGCGTCTACATGGTATGGGTGGGCGGGTGGCCCATGCTCGTGCTCGGGCTCGCATCGCTGGCGTGCGCCGTGCTCTACACCGGCGGTCCGTGGCCCCTGGCGTACCACGGCCTGGGCGACCTCTTCGTGTTCCTCTTCTTCGGGCTCGTGGCGGTGGGCGGCACCGTCTGGGCGCAGGGGCGCATCTGGCCCCAGGACGCGCTCCTGGCGGGCGTGGCCATGGGGGCGCTCACCACCGCCATCCTGGTGGTGAACAACCTCCGCGACATCCCCACTGACGCCAGGGCGGGCAAGCGCACCCTGGCCGTCCGGCTCGGCGTGGCGGGCACGAGGCTGGAGTATGCCGCCCTCCTGGCCGTGGCGTTGGCCGTCCCCATCGTGGGCCTGGCGTTGCTGGCGTGGCCCCGCACGTCCCTGGCGGCGCTCTTCGTGGCTCCCCTTTGCGTCTCCCCGCTGCGCCGGGTGCTCACGTTCCAGGATCCCCGGGAGCTCTTCCCCGCCCTCGGAGAGACGTCCCGCGTGGTCGCCCTCTACGGCGTCCTCCTCGCGTTGGGGCTCGCCCTGGGGGGATGATGGGGAGCGACGCCCGCTCGGACGTGGCGGACTTCCTCGCCGAGGCCGTGCGCCGGGATCCTGGGCGCCCGGCCGTGGTGTCGCCGGAGCGTGCGTGGAGCTACGCGGAGCTCGACCGGGCCGTGGACCGGCGCGCCGCGGAGCTGGAGCGCGACGGGCTGGCGGCGGGCGTCGTGCATCCCGTCACGCTGGAGGCCGACGCACGAGGGGTCGTCTCGCTCCTTGCGCTCTGGAGGCTCGGCGCGACCCCGGCACCGCTCAACCCCAGGCTCACCGAGGTCGAGCGCCGGCACGCGGTGGAGGCTCTGGGAGGGGCCGCGCCGGGAGCCCAGGCCATCCTCTGGACTTCGGGCACCTCCGGCCGGCCGAGGGGCGTGGCGCTCTCCGCGGACAACCTGCGGGCGAGCGCCCGGGCCGCGGCGACGCGGTTGGGGCTGGGCCCCGACGACGTCTGGCTCGCCTCCCTGTCGGTGGCCCACGTGGGCGGGATCGCGCTGGTCACGCGGTCGCTCCTGCTCGGGGGCGTGCTGGCGGCGTGGGGGCGCTTCACGGCAGCGTCCGCGTCGGCGCTCCTGGACGGGGTGGTCGCGTCGGACGGCGCGACCGTGCGCCTCACGCACCTGTCCGTGGTCCCCACCCAACTCCTCCATCTCCTGGAGGAGCGGGGGGGCGCGCCCCCGCCCTGGACGCTTCGCTGCGCCCTGGTGGGAGGGGCTCACGCGCCTTCCGACCTGGTCGCGCGCGCCCTGCGGGAGGGATGGCCGCTGGCCCTGACCTACGGCATGACCGAGACGACCTCCCAGGTCGCCACCGCGCCCCCCGGGCTCGTGAGGGCCAAGCCGGGGACGGTGGGGCGCCCCCTGGACGGGACCGAGCTGCGCCTGTCCGCGGACGGGGAGATCCTGGTGCGCGGGGCCACCCTCCCCATGGGGTACGTGGGCACGGACACGCCGCTCCGCGACGAGCAGGGGTGGTACCACACCGGCGATCTTGGGCGCCTGGACGGGGAAGGGGATCTCTGGATCACCGGCCGGCGCTCGGACCGCATCGTGTCCGGGGGCGTGAACGTGGACGCCCACGAGGTGGAGGCGGCGCTGAGGGCCCACCCCGCCGTGCGCGACGCCTGCGTGGTGGGCCTCCCCGACGAGCGCTGGGGAGAGGTGGTGGGCGCCGCGCTCGTGTGGGCGGGAGGGCCCGTGGACGTGGACGCCCTGGCGGAGTGGGTGCGTGAGCGAGTGTCGGCCGCGAAGCGGCCGCGCCGCTGGCTGGTGATGGCCGCGCTCCCGCTCAACGCCAACGGGAAGGTGGACCGCGGCGCGGTGCGGCGGGAGCTGCTCGGAGGCTAGGAACAGCCGCGTGCCGCGCCGGCCTGCACGACCGGTGCGGCACGAGCCTTCGTCACGACCCCCGGCGACCTACCGGAACCCGATGGACACGCCCACGCGGAAGGCCGTCATGTTCGCCTCGGCCCGGTTCGGATAGAGCGTGATGCTCCCGTCCGGGTGGTCCTCGATGTCCCCCTCGGTGAGGAAGTCGGCCAACCCGTTCTGGTGGTGCTCCACGCCCAG
Source organism: Longimicrobiales bacterium (assembly GCA_035477395.1). GTDB lineage: Bacteria > Gemmatimonadota > Gemmatimonadetes > Longimicrobiales > Gaopeijiaceae > SZUA-318. Next base: position 1,107 of record DATIKQ010000047.1, on the reverse strand, counting down.
GTCCACGAACACGGGCCGGCGGCCGCCGGACACGCGCACCCGCATGCCGCCGCCCGCGCGCCACGACCACATGAAGTCGTCGAAGTTCGTCGTGTTGGCGAAGTCCTCGCTGTCCCAGGTGCCCTGGAGCGAGGACGTGGTGGCGAAGTACGAGAACCCCATGGACGCGTTCAGGTACGGCTCCACCGACCCCGTGGCCAGAACCACCTCGGGGCCCACGCCGCCGAAGAAGATGCCGTTGGTGGTGTTGAGGTCGAGCTCGATGCGGCACCCCACGGGCGCCGACAGGCACACGCGCCGGCTCTCGTACCCGTAGAGGATGAAGCCGAAGTCGGTGCGCAGGCGGAGGTGTCCGCGCCGCCCGTCCATCGGGATCGCTCCGCCGAACTGGATCCCGCCTCCCGCATCCACGTAGTGGCCCAGCTCGCCCACCGGGTCGGCCCCGAGCAGGCTGATGTCGACCCGCGCCTGCGCCCCGGCGCGCTCCGCGCCGGCAATGACCAACGCCACCCCCAGGACCGCCACCCACCCTGCCATGCGCCGTGTCATGTTTCCCTCCCGATGTCAGATTCCTGCCCCAGAGGGAAAGCACGAGGCGTGCCGGGGGCCCGAGAAGGTTGCCATGATGTTGTGGGGCAGTGCTTTAGACGGATTCTTCGGGCCCCCGAGGCCCTCGCGCCCAGTCCAGGCGTGTCCTCGCCGTGTGACAGCCTCGGGCAGGGAGCGTGTCGCCCTTTCCGCCAAGGCTCCTCCCTTGCTGGCTCCGGGAGGCTCCACGCATGTTCGCACCGCGCACTCGGAGCCGAGGAGGTGGAGGATGAGAGGAAGATCGTCGCGACCCCTGCGGTGCCTGTTGCTGGGAGCCGCCCTGGCCCTGGCCCTGGCCCCGGCCGTGCCCCGTTCCGTCCGGGCCCAGCAGCCCGACTCCCCACCCGTCGTGGGTCCCGCCCGAGGCTCCTTGGTGGTGGTGGGCGGGGCGATGCAGTCCCCCGAGATCTACAGGCGGTTCATCGAACTGGCCGGAGGCCCCGACGCGCCCCTCATCATGATCCCCACGGCGGGCGGGGGAGCGGAGTACGACGCGTTCTACGACGGGCTCACCGCTTG
>DATIKQ010000046.1:0-17202 GCA_035477395.1 Longimicrobiales bacterium | reverse complement strand
CGCGGCGGACGCGCGCCTGGAGCTGGCCGCGTGGCAGGTGGCCAGGGCCCGGGACCTGGTGGAGGTCCGGTATGCGCTCCCCCTGCTCCTGCCGTCGGTGGGGACGCCGGCGGTGGCCCGGCGCGTCGAGCGGCTCCAGGGGATGATCGGGCTCGCCGAGCGCGGCTTCGAGGAGCCGCTGGCCTGGTTCGCGGCAGGGGAGGTGGCGCGGGACGACCTGGGCGCGCCCGCCCTGGCCCGGGGGCTCTTCCTGGCGTACGCCGACGGGGCCCCCTCCGACCCCTGGGTTCCCAAGGCCCTGCTGGCGGCGCTGGGCGTCAGCGACGACGAGGCGGACCGGGAATGGCTGAGAGGACGCCTGGAAGGACGGGGCGACAGCCCCTACGTTCTGGCCGCCCGGGGGGAGCCCGCGCTGGGGCTGGAGGCCCTGGAGGAGGAGCTCGCCCGGCGTCTCGAGCCGATGAGGACCAGGTGAAGCTCCCGACCCACCCCTGACCGCACCCCGAACCCCCCGACTCCATGACGCTCCAGGTCCACAACACCCTCAGCCGCCGACTCGAGCCCTTCGTGCCCCAGGAGCCGGGCGTGGTGAAGGTGTACGCCTGCGGTCCCACGATCTACGACTTCGCCCACATCGGGAACTACCGCTCCTTCCTCTCCTACGACCTGATCCACCGGTACCTGGAGTGGAGCGGCTACCAGGTGCGCTTCGTCACCAACCTCACCGACGTGGACGACAAGACCATCGCCGGCGCCGTGCGCCAGGGCGTGAGCGTCGCGGAGTACACGCGGCCGTTCGGGGAGGCCTTCCTCGCCGACGGGAAGGTGCTGGGGATCCGTCCCGCGGACGCCTACCCGCGAGCCACGGAGTACGTGGGCCCCATGATCTCCTTCGTGGAGCGCCTCCTGGCCTCGGGCCACGCCTACCAGGCGGACGACGGCGCCGTCTATTTCTCCATCTCCAGCTTCCCCGCCTACGGCCGCCTCAAGGGGATCGACCCCTCCTCCCTCAGGGTGGGCGCCCGGGTGGATCACGACGAGTACGAGAAGGAGGACGCCCGGGACTTCGCCCTCTGGAAGGCGGCGAGCGAGGCCGACGAGAAGGCCGGCGCGGCGTGGGACGCACCCTGGGGCCGGGGCCGTCCGGGCTGGCACCTGGAGTGCTCGGCCATGAGCACCGGAGAGCTCGGCGACACGCTGGACGTGCACCTGGGGGGCGAGGACCTGGTCTTCCCCCATCACGAGAACGAGATCGCCCAGTCCGAGGCCGCCACCGGGAAGCCGTTCGTGCGCTACTGGCTGCACGTGAAGCACCTCCTGGTGGAGGGGCGGAAGATGTCCAAGTCGCTGGGCAACTTCATCACGCTCCGGGAGCTCCTGGACAAGGGCTACGACCCGGCGTCCATCCGCCACCAGCTCATCAGCGCCCAGTACCGCCGGGAGCTGAACTTCACCCTGGAGGGGCTGGATGCGTCGCGGAAGGCAGTCCAGCGCCTCCTGGACTTCGAAGCCCGCCTGGAGGGCGTCCCGCCGGACGCCTCCGCCGTCCCCTGCCGCCTCCCCGGGCTCGCCGCGGAGGCGCTGGTGGCGTTCCGGACGGCCATGGACGACGACTTCAACGCCGCCGATGCCCTGGCCGCCGTGTTCACCTTCGTCAACCGGGTGAACGGGGAGTTGGACGGGCGGACCGCGGTGGCTGCCCCGGATCGGGCGGCTGCGCTGGAGGCGCTGCGCTCCATGGACCGGGTGCTGGGCCTCCTGGAGGTCGCCCACGCCAGCCGCTCCGTGGACGACGGGCTGGCTGCCTGGGTGGAAGAGCGGATCCTGGCCCGGGCCGCCGCCCGCAAGGCGAGGGACTTCGCCGCCGCGGACGCCATCCGCAAGGAGCTCGCGGAGCGGGGGATCGTGCTGGAGGACGGGGCCCAGGGGACGCGCTGGAAGGTGTCCTGAGGGCGCCCCCGGACGCCCTGGCGGCATGGGCCGGGGGCGTCGTGCTTGACGCCCCCGCCGCCCGGGGGGACATTCGGCATGAGTCGCGCTGGCGTAGCTCAGTTGGTAGAGCAGCTGCCTTGTAAGCAGCAGGTCCCCGGTTCGAATCCGGGCGCCAGCTTCCGCGCGTCGCCCGCCGTGTCCCGGCGCCGGGGGCGCCGCGGTGGGTCCCCCCGTCCGGCTCTCCCCGGGACGGGTCCGGCCCCCCGAAAGCTCGGCTCGACGGGGGTTGATGCCGCCATCACCCCGGTTTACCTTTCAAAGCTCGGTCCGAGAAATCCGTCTTCGCAGTGCAGGAGCCGGTTCTTTTCCACGTGGAGCACCGGGCTCCCCGTGGACCGAGCGAGTGGGCAGGGCGATCCCGGTGGATCGCCAGCAGGGTGGGGTACCGAAGCGGTCAAACGGGACAGACTGTAAATCTGTTGGCGCACGCCTTCGGAGGTTCGAATCCTCCCCCCACCACTCGCCCGGAGCGGAGAGGAAGGACCGTCCCGGGCTGTGCGGGAGTAGCTCAGTTGGCTAGAGCATCAGCCTTCCAAGCTGAGGGTCGCGGGTTCGAGTCCCGTCTCCCGCTTGCCGGCTGGGGTTCGGCCGGTGGGACTCGCTCTGGTAGCTCAGTGGTAGAGCGCCTCCTTGGTAAGGAGGAGGTCGGGGGTTCAATCCCCCCCCAGAGCTCTGAGAGTGGAACGTGGTCGGCCTGTCCGGCCCAACAGGACCAGAGGTGGTCACGATGCGCGACAAGGTGATCCTCGCCTGCACGGCGTGCGAGGAACGGAACTACTCCCAGACCAAGAACAAGCGGCTGCACCCCGAGCGGGTGGAGCATCGCAAGTATTGCCCGCGTTGCCGCAAGCACACAGCGCACAAGGAAACGAAATAGCTTCATGGCCGCCATCGACAGGTACCGGGAGACCCGGACGTTCCTAGAGGAGTCCTGGGGCGAGCTCCAGAAGGTGACCTGGCCCGACAGGGACCAGCTCCAGAACGCGACCCTCGTGGTGATCGCCTTCACCATCGCGATCTCGATCTTGATCTGGCTGATGGACGGCGTGGTGCGCTTCATCCTCAATCAGATCCTGGGGATCTTCGGGGCCTGATGTCCGACACGCGCTGGTACGCCGTCCAGACCTACTCGGGGCACGAGAACAAGGTCCAGAAGCTGATCCAGCGGAGGATCGAGGAAGAGCCCGGCGAGTTGGAGCAGAAGGAGATCCGCGACGTTCTGGTCCCCACCCAGGACGTTGTGGAGATCCGCAACGGGAAGCGGGTGACCGTGACCCGGCGCCTGTATCCCGGCTACGTGCTGGTGAGCATGGCCATGAACGAGCGGACCCTGCACACCATCAACAACATCCAGGGCGTCATCAAGTTCGTGGGCTCGGGCAAGGCGCCCCAGCCTCTGCGGGAAGAGGAGATCAACAAGATCCTGGGTGTCGAGGTGGCCGAGGAGAAGGCGGCCCGGGAGGAGATCCCCTTCCACATCGGTCAGGTCGTGGAGGTGATGCAGGGGCCGTTCACCGACTTCTCCGGCACGGTCCAGGAGGTCTACCCCGACAAGGGGAAGGTCAAGGTGGAGGTCTCCCTGTTCGGGCGGCCCACCTCCGTCGAGCTCGACTACACACAGCTGAAGGGCTACTGAGGGCGATCGACCATGGCAAAGAAGGTCACGGGGTTCATCAAGCTCCAGGTTCCGGGAGGCCAGGCCAACCCGGCTCCGCCCGTAGGTCCCGCGCTGGGCCAGCACGGCGTGAACATCATGGAGTTCTGCAAGCAGTTCAATGCGCGGACCCAGGACAAGATGGGGATCACCACCCCCGTCGAGATCACGGTCTACGGGGACCGTTCGTTCACGTTCATCACCAAGACGCCGCCCGCCGCCGTGCTCATCCGCATGGCCATGGGAATCCCCAAGGGGTCCGGCGTCCCGAACCGTGAGAAGGTGGGCAAGCTCTCCAAGGCGAAGCTCCGCGAGATCGCCGAGACGAAGATGCCCGACCTGAACGCCAACGACGTGGACGCCGCCATGAAGATGATCGCCGGCACGGCGCGCTCCATGGGCGTGGAGATCGAGGCCTGAAGCGAGCAGCACGCTGTTTGAGGTGAAGTGAAGCGAGGACCGGCCGTTCTCCGTCCCCTTGGGGCGGTTCCCGGCCGGTCACATGGGGTGACAGGGCCGCCGAGCCCGATCACCCACCCGCGTACCACCGGCTGAGAACCGCCAGCGGTGGGAGGGCACACGAGACGGTTCAAACGGGATGACAAAACTAGGCAAGCGCTTCGCCGCCGCCCGCTCCGCGGTGCCGGTAGGCGTCAAGTTCGCTCCTGACGAGGCGGTGAAGCTCGTCAAGGAGCTGGCGTTCGCGAAGTTCGACGAGACCGTCGAGATCGCGGCGCGACTCGGGGTGGACCCCCGCAAGGCGGACCAGGTGGTGCGTGGCACCGTGGTCCTCCCCCACGGCACCGGCAAGACGGTCCGCGTCCTGGTCATCGCCCAGGGGGACAAGGCGAAGGAGGCCGAGGAGGCCGGCGCCGACTTCGTGGGCGTGGAGTTCATCGAGAAGATCAAGGGCGGCTGGCTCGACTTCGACGTGTGCGTCGCCACGCCCGACCTGATGGGCAAGGTGGGCCCGTTGGGCCGTGTTCTCGGTCCCCGGGGCCTGATGCCGACACCGAAGTCCGGCACCGTGACCCTCGAGGTGGGCCGGGCGGTGAAGGAGATCAAGGCCGGCAAGATCGAGTTCCGCGTGGACAAGACGGGGAACGTGCACGCCCCCATCGGGAAGGTCTCCTTCTCGGCGGAACAGCTGCGCGACAACCTGACCTCGTTCATGGACCAGATCGTGCGCGCCAAGCCGTCTTCGGCCAAGGGCACGTACGTGAAGAGCGTGACCGTGTCCAGCACGATGGGCCCCGGCGTGCACATCGACCCGAACCTCTACCGGAGGGCGTGACGATGAATCGCACCGAGAAGGCGTCCTTCGTGGAGGATCTGCGGGAGCGGATCAGTCGCGCTCCGGTGGTCTACCTCACCGACTTCACCGGGCTGTCGGTGAAGTCCATCACCAAGCTCCGCAGGTCGCTGCGGGCCTCGGGGGCCGAGTACGTGGTGGTGAAGAACCGCCTGGCCCGCTTGGCGTTCAGCCAGACGGAGCTCCCGAACATCTTCGAGGATCTGGACGGGCCGACGGGCATGGTGCTCGGCTACGGCGACGTGGTCGCCCCGGCCAAGGCCCTGACGGATTTCGCGAAGGACCACGACAAGAAGCCGGCGCTCAAGCTGGGGATCCTGGAGAACAAGGTGCTCCAGCCCGAGCAGATCGTCCGGCTGGCGAAGCTTCCGCCGAGGGAGCAGCTCCTGGCCGAGCTGGCCGGCGCCATGTCCGCGCCGACCGCGATGCTCGCCATGGCGCTGGAGGCGAAGCTGCAGGAGATGGCCGGCCTGATCGACGCGCTTCGCGAGAAGCGGCAGGGAGAAGGCGGTTAAGCGCCCGGTTCCCGGGCAGTGGCATGGGACGCGGGCGCGTCCCTGGTGAACGAGACAGGGTCAACCCAATCGCCGGCAAAGGCCGGAAAAGACTCAGGAGAAGCGGTACCATGGCGACGAAGCACGAGGAGCTGCTCGACACGATCGGCAACATGACGGTGCTCGAGCTCTCGGAGTTCGTTGAGGAGTTCAAGACCAAGTTCAACGTCCAGGCGATGGCCGCTCCGGTGGCCGTGGCCGGCGGCGGCGGTGACGCCGCGGCGCCCGTCGAGGAGAAGGACACGTTCGACGTGGTCCTCACCAGCGCCGGGGAAAAGAAGATCCAGGTGATCAAGGTCGTCCGCGAGCTCACCGGGCTCGGCCTCAAGGAGGCCAAGGACCTGGTGGACGGCGCTCCGGGGACGGTCAAGGAGGGCATCTCCAAGGCCGACGCCGAGTCCATGAAGGCGAAGCTGGAAGAGGCCGGCGCCGCCGTCACGTTGAAGTAAAAGGAACCGGAGGCGCGCCGATCCGTGACAGGACGGCAAACAATCCGGATCCCCGTGCACCGCGCAGGCTGCGGTGTCACAGGGCCAGCCGCGAGGGTCCCCGCCACGGGCGCCCCCCTCAGGGGGGAGCGCCCGCGGTACGGGGATTCACGCGCTTGGTCCGTGGTAGGTCCCAGGTAGAACCCAGACGCCCGGTACCCGCCCAGCGCGGTCGTACCGCAAGGGGGACACACGTTGGAACTGCGCAAAGACAATCGGCCGATCCTGAGCTTCGCCAAGCTCCATTCGGTGATGCCGATGCCGAATCTGCTGGACGTCCAGCTCCGCTCCTTCGAGAAGCTCGTGGAGGCCGACGTCGACCCGGAGAACCAGTGGGATTTCGGTCTCGACCGGGTGTTCGCGGAGATCTTCCCGATCTCCGACGTCAACGAGAACTTCACCCTCGAGTACGTGTCCGCGGCCCTGGGCGAGCCGAAGTACTCCGTGGAGGAGTGCATCGAGCGCGACATGACCTACGCGGCGCCGCTCAAGGCCACGCTGAGGCTCATCGTCTGGGAGATCCTCGAGGAGGGTGCCAAGAAGGGCACGCCTCGCCGGCCCAAGGACATCATCGAGAAGGAAGTCTACCTCGGTGATCTCCCGCTCCTGACCGAGCTCGGCACCTTCATCATCAACGGCGCCGAGCGCGTGGTGGTGAGCCAGCTGCACCGGTCCCCGGGCGTGGTGTTCGAGGAGAGCATCCACCCGAACGGGTCCAAGCTCTACAGCGCGCGCATCATCCCCTTCCGCGGGTCGTGGGTCGAGTTCACCATCGACATCAACGACGTCTGCTACGTCCACATCGACAAGAAGAAGAAGTTCCCGGCCACGGCGCTCCTGCGCGCCCTCGGGTACTCCACGGACGCCGACATCTTCCGGCTCTTCTACGACGTCGCCGAGGTCAAGCTGGCCAAGGCCGACGACAAGGCGAAGTCGGATCTCCTCGGGCGGGTCATCGCGGAGGAGATCGTCGACCCCGGCACCGGTGAGGTCCTGGTCGAGGAGGCCGACGAGATCGACGACGAGGTCGTGGGCATCCTCGAGCGTCTGGGCGCGAAGAAGGTCAAGATCTACCAGAGCAATCGCCAGGCCACGCGCGGCGAGAGCCCCCTGGTGAAGAACACCATCAAGAAGGACCCCACCGAGAGCGAGGAGGACGCCCTCTTCGCCATCTACTCGCTGCTGCGTCCCGGCGAGGCCCCCAACGTCGAGACCGCGCGCACCGCGCTCGACCGGGTGTTCTTCAGCCCGAAGCGGTACGACCTGGGCCGGGTGGGCCGCTACAAGATCAACCAGCGCCTGGGCCTGGGCATCCCCAAGGGGATGACGGTGCTCACGAAGGACGACTTCGTCGCCATCGTCCGCCACCTCATCGACCTGAACGAGGGCCGCGGCTACACCGACGACATCGACCACCTGGGCAACCGGCGCATCCGCACGGTCGGCGAGCTCATCGCCAACCAGTTCTCCGTGGGCCTGTCGCGCATGGCGCGCCTGGTCAAGGAGCGGATGTCCATCAACACGGACCCGGAGAAGATCAACATCGACGACCTGGTGAACGCGCGGACGGTGTCCGCGGTCATCCAGGCGTTTTTCGGGTCGAGTCAGCTCAGCCAGTTCATGGATCAGACGAATCCGCTGGCCGAGATGACCCACAAGCGCCGCCTGTCGGCGCTCGGCCCGGGTGGCCTCACGCGGGAGCGCGCGGGCTTCGAGGTCCGCGACGTGCACTACTCGCACTACGGGCGCATGTGCCCGATCGAGACGCCCGAGGGTCCGAACATCGGCCTGATCACGTCGCTGACCTGCCACTCGCGCATCAACGAGCTGGGCTTCATCGAGACGCCCTACCGCAAGGTCGTGAAGGGCAAGGTCACCAACAAGATCGAGTGGCTGTCGGCCAACGAGGAGGAGGAGGAGGCCATCGCGCAGGCGAACGCTCCCCTCAACGAGGACGGATCGTTCCGCAACGAGTTCGTGCTGTGCCGTGAGCGCGACGACTTCCCGCTGCTGCGCCCGGACCAGATCGACTACATGGACGTGGCGCCCGACCAGCTCGTATCCGTGGCCGCCGCGCTCATCCCCTTCCTCGAGCACGACGACGCCAACCGGGCCCTCATGGGCTCGAACATGCAGCGCCAGGCCGTGCCGCTCCTGTACCCCGACGCCCCCCTGGTGGGGACGGGGCTGGAGGGGAAGGTCGCCACCGACTCCGGTGCCGTCATCACGGCGCGCCGGGGCGGCAGCGTCGTGCACGTGACCGCGGACGAGGTGGTGGTGGACACGGGTGCGGTGAAGGCGGGGAGCGCGGACCAGCCGCTCGCCAAGCTGGCGCAGTTCGACCGGTACCGCCTGAAGAAGTTCTGGCGCACCAACCAGGACACCGCCATCAACCAGCGGCCCCTGGTGCGGGTGGGCGAGGAGGTCCAGCCCGGGCACATCATCGCCGACGGCCCCAGCACCGACAACGGCGAGCTGGCCCTGGGCCGCAACGTCCTGGTCGCGTTCATGCCCTGGTACGGGTACAACTACGAGGACGCCATCGTCATCAGCGAGAAGCTGGTGAAGCACGACGTCTTCACCTCCATCCACATCCAGGAGCTCGAGCTCCACGTCCGCGACACCAAGCGGGGGATGGAGGAGATCACGCGCGAGATCCCCAACGTCGCCGAGGAGAGCCTGGTCGACCTGGACGAGCGCGGCATCGTGCGCATCGGCGCGCGCGTGAAGAGCGGCGACATCCTGGTGGGCAAGATCACGCCCAAGGGCGAGACCGAGCTGTCCCCCGAGGAGAAGCTCCTCACCGCGATCTTCGGAGAGAAGGCCAAGGACGTGAAGGACTCGTCGCTGCGCGTGCCCCCGGGCATGAGCGGCACGGTCATCGACGTGAAGATCTTCTCCCGCCGCATCGACGACCCGCTCCTGGAGAAGGAGCACGGCGCCAAGATCGGCGAGTTCCGGAACCTGGAGCGCGAGGAGATCCAGCGCATCTCCGAGGCCCGGGACGAGGAGCTGCGCGACATCCTCCAGCGCCAGACCGTGTCCCTGATGCTCAAGAAGGGGACGGTGCAGCCGGTCATGGACGAGGGCACGAAGCTGACGAAGGAGATGATCGACGAGATCAACTTCGCCAAGCTCGACCTGACCACGCTCAAGATGCAGAACAAGGAGGCGAGCGAGCGCATCCGCCGGGTGGTGGACGAGGCGCAGCGCCGCATCCAGAGGGTTCGCGAGAAGACCGAGGAGCAGATCGACAAGGTCTTCCAGCCCGACGAGCTCCCCCCCGGCGTGGTGCAGCTGGTGAAGGTCTACGTCGCCGAGAAGCGGAAGATCTCCGTGGGCGACAAGATGGCCGGCCGCCACGGCAACAAGGGCATCATCGCCCGGATCGCGCCGGAGGAGGACATGCCGTTCCTCCCCGACGGGACTCCCGTGGAGATCGTGCTGAACCCCCTGGGCGTGCCCTCCCGCATGAACGTGGGCCAGATCCTGGAGACGCACCTGGGCTGGGCGGCCAAGATCCTCGGCTTCGAGGCCAAGACCCCGGTGTTCCAGGGCGCCACGGAGAACGAGATCGGCGCCCTGCTCAAGCTCTCCGGCCTGAAGTGGGCCGCCGGTTCGCTCAGCCTGAGCGCCCAGCCTCCGGCGAATCTGGCCGAGGTCGAGCAGCTCATCAGCGTTGCGGCGAAGCTGCCCGTGTCCATGCACAGCCCGGTGACCAACGGAAACGGCTCCTCCGGCGGGAAGGGCGGTGCCCAGGCGGCGTCGGTGTCGCACGGCATCGGCGTCTCCCTCGACGTCTTCCTCACCCAGAACCTGAGCAAGAAGCAGCAGAAGGTCCTTGACGAGCTCGGCGAGTTCCTGCTGGCCGCGGCCGACGAGCTTGCCGAGCGCAAGGGCGACAAGGCCGCCACGCTCTTCCCCGCCATCCACAAGCTGAAGGGGCGCACGAGCGTGAAGTCGGGGCTGGACGAGGCGGTGGTGGAGCTCCTGACCCACGCCCAGCTCCTCCCCAACGGGAAGGTCTGGCTGCGTGACGGGCGGAGCGGGCGCCGCTTCGACTTCCCCATCACGGTGGGCGCCATCTACATGCTCAAGCTCAGCCACCTGGTGGACGACAAGATCCACGCCCGTTCCATCGGTCCCTACTCCCTGGTCACCCAGCAGCCGCTGGCAGGGAAGGCGCAGTTCGGTGGGCAGCGCTTCGGTGAGATGGAGGTGTGGGCCCTGGAGGCGTACGGTGCTGCGCACACGCTCCAGGAGATCCTCACCGTGAAGTCGGACGACGTGCAGGGCCGCTCGAAGGTCTACGAGGCCATCGTGAAGGGCGAGAACCTGCCCCAGCCGGGGATTCCCGAGTCGTTCAACGTGCTGGTGAAGGAGTTGCAGGCGCTTGGGCTTTCCGTGACTCTGGGCGAGGAAGAGTAACCGACATGATCGATTTTCCCAGGATCCGCGAGCAGCGGAGTGCCGACTTCGACTTCATCCAGGTGAAGCTGGCCTCTCCCGAGGAGATCCGCGCCTGGTCCTTCGGAGAGGTCACCAAGCCCGAGACCATCAACTACCGCTCGTTCAAGCCAGAGCGCGACGGTCTCTTCTGCGAGCGCATCTTCGGTCCGGTGAAGGACTGGGAGTGCCACTGCGGGAAGTTCAAGCGCATCCGCTTCCGCGGGCACGTATGCGACCGCTGCGGCGTGGAGGTGACGCTGTCCAAGGTGCGCCGCGAGCGCATGGGTCACATCGAGCTGGCCGTGCCGGTTGCGCACATCTGGTTCTTCAAGACGCTGCCCAGCCAGCTCGGCTACCTGCTGGGGATGACGCTCCGTGACCTGGAGAAGGTCATCTACTACGCCGCGTACGTGGTCACCAACCCGGGCAAGCAGGAGGTTCGCTTCCAGGAGCTCCTGGACGAGGACGAGTACTACGACCTGCGCGTGAAGGCCCGTGACGAGGGCGACGACGAGTTCAAGGCCGAGATCGGCGCCGAGGCCGTGCGCACGCTCCTCAGGTGCCTGGACACGCCCGACAAGAAGATCCACGACAGGAACACGGACGGCCGCGGCCTGGACCGCCTGGCGGATTGGCTCCGGGTGGAGATCGCCACCGAGACGTCACAGCACCGGAAGAAGAAGAAGCTCAAGCGGCTCAAGGTGGTGGACGCCCTGCGCACCTCCGGCACGTCGCCGGAGTCGCGCAACAAGCCCGAGTGGATGATCATGGACGCCGTGCCGGTGATCCCGCCGGACCTGCGCCCGCTGGTCCCCCTCGACGGCGGCCGCTTCGCGACCTCCGACCTGAACGACCTGTACCGGCGGGTGATCAACCGGAACAACCGCCTCAAGAAGCTCATCGAGATGCGCGCGCCGGAGGTCATCCTGCGCAACGAGAAGCGCATGCTCCAGGAGGCGGTGGACGCGCTGTTCGACAACGGCCGGCGCTCCAAGGCCATCCGCGGCCGCGGTAAGCGTCCCCTCAAGTCCCTGAGCGACATGCTCAAGGGCAAGCAGGGCCGCTTCCGCCAGAACCTGCTGGGCAAGCGCGTGGACTATTCGGGCCGCTCGGTCATCGTGGTCGGCCCGGAGCTGAAGTTGCACCAGTGCGGCCTGCCCAAGGCGATGGCCGTGGAGCTGTTCAAGCCCTTCATCATCCACGAGCTGGAGAAGCGGGGCGAGGCCGAGACCGTGAAGCGGGCCAAGAAGATCGTCGAGCGCGACGATCCGAAGGTCTACGAGGTGCTGGAGGACATCATCCGGGACCACCCGGTGCTCCTCAACCGCGCCCCCACGCTGCACCGGCTGGGCATCCAGGCCTTCGAGCCCGTCCTGGTCGAGGGCAAGGCCATCCGCATCCACCCGCTCGTGTGCGCGGCCTTCAACGCCGACTTCGACGGCGACCAGATGGCCGTGCACGTGCCGCTCTCGTTCGAGGCGCAGCTCGAGGCTCGCGTCCTCATGCTGTCCTCCAACAACATTTTGCTGCCCTCCAACGGACGGCCGGTGGCGGCGCCGTCCCAGGACATGGTCATCGGTTCGTACTACCTGACCAACCCGGGCCTGAAGATCGGCGACCTGGAGAAGACGTCGAACGACCCCAAGGTCGCCAAGAGCCGTCGCCAGCAGGCCGAGGACGAGCTGGACGTGATCTACGCCGGGGCGCCGCGGTTCTCGAGCTACGGCCAGGTGGAGACGTCCGTCAGCCTGGACCAGCTCCAGTTCCACACCCCGGTGTGGTACTGGTTCGGCGCATACGTGGACGAGGAGGGGCAGACGGTGGGCAAGTGGCTGCGCACCACCGCGGGCCGCGTGCTCTTCAACTCCATCATCCCCGACGAGCTCGGCTACCTGAACCGGACGTTCGGGAAGAAGGAGCTGGGCGACCTGGTCTTCGAGTGCTTCACCAAGGTGGGGCTGCGGGCGACGACCGGGTTCCTGGACGCGCTGAAGGACTTCGGCTTCCGGTATGCCACCATGGGCGGCATCTCGGTCGGCATCGAGGACCTGGAAGTGCCGCTGGAGAAGGCGGCGATCCTGAAGGACGCCGACGAGCAGGTGACCCGGTTCCAGCGCGCCTACGCCAGCGGCTTCATTTCCAACGGCGAGCGCTACAACAAGGTCATCGACACCTGGACGCACGCCAACAACGACGTTGCCGACGCGATGGTGCGCCACCTGGAGCGGTCCAAGGACGGCTTCAACCCGGTGTACATGATGATGACGTCGGGCGCCCGCGGTAACCGGGACCAGATGCGTCAGCTCGCCGGGATGCGCGGCCTGATGGCCAAGCCCCAGAAGAAGCTCACCGGCGGCATCGGCGAGATCATCGAGAGCCCCATCAAGTCGAACTTCCGCGAGGGGCTGACGGTGGTGGAGTACTTCATCTCCACCCACGGCGCCCGGAAGGGACTGGCCGACACCGCCCTGAAGACCGCCGACGCCGGGTACCTGACCCGCCGGCTGGTGGACGTGGCCCAGGACGTGGTGATCACGTCCGAGGACTGCGGCACCATCCTGGGCCTGGAGATGACCGCCCTGAAGGAGGGCGAGGACATCATCGAGCCGTTGGCCGACCGCATCGTGGGCAACGTCGCCCTCGAGGACGTCTACGACCCCATCGACGGCGAGATGCTCGTCGAAGGCGGGGCGCTGATCGACGAGGAGTCGGCCGACGCCGTGGACGACGCCGGAATCCAGATGGTGAAGATCCGCTCGGTGCTCACGTGCGAGTCCAAGCGGGGCGTGTGCCGCCAGTGCTACGGCCGCAACCTGGCCACCATGAAGATGGTGGACATCGGCGAGGCCGTGGGCATCCTGGCCGCGCAGTCCATCGGCGAGCCCGGCACGCAGCTCACCCTGCGTACCTTCCACATCGGCGGCACCGCGGCGCGCATCGCGGCCCAGACCCAGCGGAAGTCGAAGATCGACGGCACCGTGGGGCTGGAGCGCGTGACCATGGTGGAGACGCCCAACGAGGAGAGGATCGTCACCTCCCGCGAGGGCCAGATCGTCCTGAAGACCAAGGACGGCCAGGTCCGTAGCCGCCTGTCGGTGCCGTACGGCGCCACCCTGGCGGTGGAGGAGGGGCAGGACATCGAGTCCGGCGACATGCTGTTCAGCTGGGATCCGTACTCGGAGCCCATCGTCGCCGACCAGCCCGGCGTCATCGTCTTCTCCGACATCGTCGAGGAGATCACGATGAGGGAGGAGCTGGACGAGTCCACGGGCCGTCGCCAGATGACGATCATCGAGGACCGGGAGAAGAAGCTCCACCCCACCATCCGGATCCAGCGGGAGGGGAAGAAGGGCGAGAAGGTCAAGGAGTTCATCATCCCCGTGGGCGCGCAGCTCACCGTGCACGACGGGGACGCGGTGACCCCGGGCGACACCATCGCCAAGATCAGCCGCGAGGTCTACAAGACCCGCGACATCACCGGCGGTCTGCCCAGGGTGGCGGAGCTCTTCGAGGCGCGCCGCCCCAAGGACCCGGCGGTGATCACCGAGGTCGACGGCATCATCAGCTTCGGCGACATCAAGCGCGGCAAGCGCGAGGTGCACGTCACGCCCGAGAACGGCCCGTCGCGGACGTACGAGGTCCCGGTCGGCAAGCACATGCGCGTCCACGAGGGCGACCAGGTGCGCGCCGGGGACCGCCTGTCCGAAGGCCCGATCAACCCCCACGACATCCTGCGGATCAAGGGGCCCCGCGCTGTGCAGGAGTACCTCCTGAACGAGATCCAGGAGGTGTACCGCCTGCAGGGCGTGAAGATCAACGACAAGCACATCGGCGCCATCGTCCGCCAGATGCTGCAGAAGGTCCGCATCGTCGACGCCGGGGACACGGCGCTCCTGGAAGGCGAGAACGTGGACCGCACCGAGTTCCGCGAGACCAACCAGAAGTCCATCGTGGCCGGGCACAAGCCGGCCCGGTCCGAGCCGCTCCTGCTCGGGATCACCAAGGCCAGCCTCACCACCGAGTCGTTCATCTCGGCGGCCTCCTTCCAGGAGACCACCCGGGTGCTCACCGATGCGGCGGTGCGCGGTGCCAGGGACGACCTGAAGGGCCTCAAGGAGAACATCATCATCGGCCACCTGATCCCGGCCGGGACCGGCATCCACCGGTACCAGGACGTGGAGTTCATGGTGGAGCAGGCGTTCTACGACGAGGAGATCCTGCCTCTGTCCGCCTCCGCGGAGTCCGCCGAGGTGCTGGCGGCGCTGGGTGGGGCGGGAGCGGACCTGGACCTGTCGCTGGACGACGAGGACTAGGATCGGCGGCGCTTCGCCGCGGTTGCACACGGGGGGGGGCGTTCCGGGCGGATCCGGGGCGCCCCCTCGGTGCTTCCGGGGACGGTTTCCGCCGGGCCTGCGCCCCCTGCGGGAGCCGGGCGGACCCGGCGGGGCCCTCTCTCCGGGAACCGCCTCGCCCCGGTCTGACCGACCGGGGGGGCGCGCCGTACATTTCCTGCATGAGCCAGGAACCCCGCGCATCCGCCGGCGACCGGCGGACCGCACCGGAGTCGCCCGGACCCCCCGAGGTCAGCGTCGTCATGGCGTGCCGCAACGGGCTCCCGTTCCTGAAGGAAGCGCTCGACGGCCTGGCGGCTCAGACGCTCGCGGCCTGGGAGCTGCTCCTCGTGGACGGGGGTTCGACGGACGGGAGCGCCGAGGTGGCCCGCGGGTACGGCCCCCGGGTGAGGGTCCTGCCGGCTCCCGACGCGCCTCCTCCTGGTGAGGCCCGCAACCGGGCCGCCGCCCTGGCAAGGGCGCCGCTCCTGGCATTCCTCGACGCCGATGACCGCTGGCGCGCGGACAAGCTGGAGCGGCAGGTCGAGCTCCAGCGCTCGAGCGGCGCGGTGCTCGTCTTCAGCGACTGCCGGGTCGTGGACGGCAAGGGACGGGTGCTGGGCCGTTACCTCTCGCGGCATCGCCCGGCCCGGGGCATGGTGGCCGGCCGTCTCGCGGAGGAGAACTTCGTGCCCCTCTCCACCGTCCTCGTGACCCGCGAGGCGTTCGAGGCGGCCGGGGGCTTCCCCGAGGGATACTGGGCGGCGGACGACTACCTGTGGGCTTTGAGGATCGCCCGGCTGGGCCGCCTCGAGTACGTGGGGGAGGCTCTGGCCGACTACCGGGTCCACCCCGGCTCCATCACCCAGGACTTCCGTCGGACCTACCAGGAGAACGTGTGGGTCTACGAAGCCATGCTCGAGGAGGCCGTCGACGACATCGAGCGCGCCGGCGCCAGGACGGCGCTCGGGGTGCTGTACTGGCGTTGGGCGCTCCGGGAGACCGTGGGGGGGGGGCTGGGGCGGGCCGCCGGCCTGGCGTGCGAGGCCGCCCGGGCCACCGGCGTGCCCGGGGCCGCCGGGACGCTCCTGAAGGCCCTCGCCTCCTGGCTCCGTGGGTTGCCGCTTCGCGTGCGGATGGAGCGGGCCCGACGGAGAGGGGACTAGGCCGGCACCGCAGGGGCGTCCTGGTCTCCGTCGTCCCCATCGTCCGGGTCCGACCGCCACCGCCGCGCGATCCAGCGCGGAGACTCTGCCAGCGCCCGGGCCCCGCGCACGGTGGCGTCGAGGATCTGGAAGGGGAGCCGCGGGAACCCGTTGTAGGGCGCGCGCCGGCGCACCGTCGCCTCGATGGGGTTGGGCCAGCGCACCCGGACCGCCTCCAGGAAGGCACGGGGGTTGGCCTCGGTGAGCGCGATTGGAAGGTTGAATGCGTAGTGGTCGCCCCTCCCCCAGGCCCGGAGCGTGGCCGCCGGAAGCCAGCCCGGGAGCCGCCCGTCGGGGCCCCACGGCGCCCGGTCGAGACGGGCGCTGAGGAGCCGGTGCGCGAGCAGCACCACGAGCCGCACCTGCTCCACCTCGCGGAGGGGAAGGCCGTGGAGGCGGTCCCAGTCGAAGTCGGCTGGGGGGGACTCGACGAACAGGGCGACGTCGCACAGCCAGAGGGGGCGCCATGCGCCGTGGGAGAGGAGGTGGGCGCACAGGAGCGCCAGGTGGTCCTCGGCCCCCAGCACCCGCACCTGGGTGTCACCCAGCTCCACCTGCCCGCTTCTGGCGAGGACGTCCGCCCACGGGCGCTCCACCTTGGGCACCCCCCGGTGCAGGTCCACGAGGAGCCCCTCGCGCTCGCACTCGGGGAGCAGCGCGAGGGCGGTGGCATGCGCCTCCGGGGAGACGTGGAGGTCCAGGTCGCCGTACGGCCGGAGCCCCACGTGCGGGTAGAGCCGGGCGACAGCCCACCCCTTGGCAAGGATCGGCTCGATGCCGGCTTCAGCGAAGATCTGGAGCGCCCGGGCCAGCCGAAGCTCCTGATGGCGTCCGTCCACGGTGTGGAGGCGGTAGGCGTTGCGGAGTTCCGCCCCGAAGGGCGACGAGGCCAGGGGAGAGCCGCGGAGCCTCCACCACCCGAGCCCTCCCGCGCCGGTCCTGAGCAGCGCGGGCGCGGTCGCCGTCCACTCCTCCGAGGAAAGGCCCGCAGCGGGAGGCGCCGCACGCCAGCTACCGGAGAGCGCCTCTGCGATGAGGGGCCCGGGCGGGTTCACGAGAGGGCGGGCTGGACTGCGCTAGCCACGCTTGGGCAGGCAAAGATGTAGCGAATGAGTCAAGTTCATGCGGCAAGGCTCCGGAGCTGGCAGAAGTTGTCCATGGCGTTCTCGACGTGGCGGAACGAAGCGCGGAGGTTGGAGGGAGCAGCCTCGTCGCCT
>DATIKQ010000045.1:0-12021 GCA_035477395.1 Longimicrobiales bacterium | reverse complement strand
GAGTCCTGGAACTGCCGGCCGCCCGAGAGGGGCCAGCGCTCACGGTAGCCGGGGATCGACTGAGGACCGAACTCGCGTCCGGCCCTGGCGTAGCTGCGGTGGAGTGGCGTGGGAAGGCGGGTCATGGCCTGACACGCCTCACCAGCGGAAGTCGATCGAGCCGACGGTGGACTGCAGCTTCGGGCCGAGGAGCCCTGCCACGATCGCCTGGGCGGTCGCATCGACCGGCACGCGGACCCCGTTCACGGTCGCGTAGGTGATGCTCTGCTTGCCCTTCGACTGAGCCCTGATATCCGCGGCCTCCCCCGACGCCAGGCGCACCTGGAGGTTGACCTGGAGCGCGACGGCGCGCTTCGCCTTCAGCGCGTCGTCTCCGGTCAGCGAGCTCCCGGTGAGTCCGAGGATCTCCTCGGCCACCAGGACCTCGGTCTCCAGGCTGTCGGCATCGAGCGCCTGAGCGACCGTCGAAAGCCGATCCCTGGCGCCGGGGGTGTAGGTCGCGGACACGGTGGCCCTGCTACGCCTTCAGCTCCGCGATCGCCTTCGCGGTCCTGGGGCCGATGCCCTTCACGGTCGCGATGTTCGGATGCGCGAACACCGCGGCCGGGGTGTTGAGGCCCGCGGCGATCAGCTGCTCGCGGCCCGGGAAGTCCTTCGGCAGTCCGGACTCCTGCCCGGCTTCTGCCTCGCCGTCGCCTTCCTGCGCCGTCTCCTCGCCGTCGAGCTCCTGCAGCTCCTTGGCGCTGAGCAGCTCGCGAGGGACGTCCTGGAGGGGGATCGCGTCGCCGTCGCCGTCGTGGAACCCGTGCCCGCCGGCGTTGCGGTAGAGGCCGCCCCGCTTGTGTGCCTTGGCCATGCTGCGTTTCTCCTTCGGTGGTTCGTGCCCCGGGAGGGGGGGTGGCCACCTAGGCCACCCCCGTTACCGGAGCGAGGAAGGTCAGATCGTCGGATCGACGTAGGACGCGCCGCCGACGTAGAGCACGGCGCCGTTCGTCCGCGTGCGGACGCCCAGGCCGAACTCCGCCTCCATGAAGTCGACCACCAGGGGGTGGATGTCGGACTGCGACACCATCCTCAGGCCCTGCAGCGCGGCCTGCGTGCGCTGCCGGAACGCGAGCGGCTTCGGCCCGCCCAGGGCGTGCGCGAAGTAGTAGTCGGCGATCGCCCAGGGCTTCACCCAGACCTCGGCCGCGCCGAAGAGTCCGATCGGGCGGTTGTCGAGGCGGTTGATCGTGGCGCGCACCGTCGGCTCGTTCGCGTCGGCCTGGAGCGTCAGCCGGGGATCCACGTAGGCCGTGAACCCGGTCAGCGCCCGGACCGCGGCCTCGTTGGAGCGGTTGATGTTCAGCCGCACCCGGTCGCCGTGGCCGTGCTCGACCACGTCGTCGATGATCGCCGTCAGCACGGCGGCGGTCAGCGTCGCGTTCGCGTCGTAGTGCGTGTGGGTCGACGCGGTGAACGTCTCGCCGTTCGGCCCGTCGGGGATGGGAGCCGAGTCCGCGTTGAGGAACCGCTTCACCGCCAGGTCGACGTCGTCGACCAGGTGGTCGCGGTGCGTGTAGTTGGCGGACTCGTAGACGGCCTTCTTGATGTCCGTCTGGATGCGGCGCAGGTGCGCCTTCTCGGCACCCTGCGTCTTGATGGCGAGGTCCGCGGGGGTCGCGCCCTCGAGCCACTTCCGGGTCCAGCCGACGTTGAACTGGTAGAGCTTCAGCGGGAAGCCCACCGTCGAGCCGGGCCGGTCGCGCTGCGTGGGCGCCCGGCCGTGTTCGTCGACCTCGACCATCTCGCCGGACAGGCTCGAGCCGGAGAGCGCCTGCCGGTCGGTCGTGATCTCGCAGAGCTCCGTGAGCATCTGCGTCGTGATGAGGTTGTGGGCCGCGATGTCCGCGGCCAGGACATCCTGCACCGTGTCCTCGCCGTATTCGGCCACGCTCTGGAAGCGCGCCGCCAGCAGGTCCGCGATGGTGAGGGAGCCAGTCTTCTTGGCCATCGTAGTGTCCTCGTGAGAAGGGGTGTCGGATCAGCCTCGGTAGTGCTGGAGCCCCTGGCTCACACGAAGGCGAGAACCTTGAACTTCACGTTGGCCGTCACCGTGACGACCACGTTGGTGGTGGTGTGGGTCCCCTCGGAGATGTCGAACGCACCGGTGTCCGGGGTCCCCGGGTGCTCGGTGGGCACGACGAGCACGACGGAGGGGACGACGCCCAGCCCGTGCGCGACGTTCTGCGCCGAGCCCGTGCCGGTCTGCTCCGCCGAGATGAAGTGGGCCATCCCGGCCGCGGTCAGCTTCGAGAGGATGCTGTCGCGGACGATGCGGATGTCGGTGTCGTCGACGACCTCGGCGACGCCCTGCCAGTCGCCCACGGTGGCCGCGGTGTCCAGACGGCCGGCGGTGGCGGCGGCGTACAGGATGGCGCCGGGCGTGAGGCTCGACCCGTAGCGGAACCGGGCGCCCTTGCCGAACAGGGTGACGGGCTGGCCGGCCGCGACGGCGCGTGCCGTGAAGCCGATGATCTCCGCGGCCTCGTTGGCCGCGGTGGCGTTGCTCATGTAGACCTTGCCGTCGCTCGACTTGATGTAGCACGGCGCGGCGATGTCCAGCGCCTCACCGGCGACGAGCCCCGAGACCTGAGGGGCGAGCTGGCCGGTGGCCAGGTCCATGCTGGCGGCGGAGTCTCTGGTGACGAGGCTCATGGTTGTCTCTTCTCCTGGTTGTCCAGAGCGCCGGGCTTACATGGTCACGGGTCACTCAGAACCCGCCGTACTCCCCGGACGCGATCTTGGTGGCGGCGAGCTGCTCCGCGGGCTTCGCGCCCTTGAGAGCCGGTCGCCCGTGGGGTGCCTGGCGGACCATCCGGCGGGCCGGCTCCTGCCGGTCCTCCAGCTCGTCGTCCCCCTCGTCCCCGGCCTCCAGGGCAGGCAGGAACTCCTTCCAGTTCGCCTCGGCGTATTCGGACAGCTTCTGCGGTGTTGCTCCCTGCTGGTCGGTGATGACGTAGGCCACCTCGGCCTTCTCGCCGTCCACCGCCTCCTCGCGCACCTCGAAGCGGAGCTTCTCCGCGCCAGGCATCTTCAGCAGGACGTCGGGCTTGAACCCGCAGGCCTTGGCGGCGGCCTGCGCGAGCCTGTCGCGCTCGGCCTTGGCCGTCTTCGCCTTGAGTTCGTCCCGCTCGGTCACCGCGGCCTGCAGGTCCTCGGGCTTCCCGAGAGCCTCGTACTTCTTCCAGGCGGCAGCCTGCGCCGCATCCAGCACCAGCCCACCCGTCGGGACCGGCTGGCATCCCTCCAGCTGCTCGCGGAGCTTCCTGCGATCGTCGCGCAGTTCGTAGTTCTCCCCGTAGAGCACCCGCAGCGCCGCCTTCGCGTCGCCGTGGCTGGCGATCAGTCCCTCGATCTGCGCGGTGATGTCCGGCTTCCGGTCACCGCCACCGCCTCCGCCCTCGCCTTCCTTCTCGCGGAGAGCATGGTTCAGTCCCCACCTGCGCATCGCTTCCCCCTGGGTTGCGGTAATCTCCGGACCCGGCCTCCGGACTCCGGTCGCCGAAACGACAAGAGGGCCGCCCCCCGCTGCTTCGGGGAACGGCCCTCTGGCCACTTTCGACGGCGCCGCCTGGCGCCTATGTCTGAGCGAATCCTATACGCTCCCTCTCTCGGGCGTCAAGTCTCCTCGTCGCGGGCGAGCAGCCGGATCCGGGGTTTCGCGGGCTCGGGTCCGGGCCGCGCCTCCTCCATCGCCCTCGCCACCAGGTCCCGGATCGGGGGCCGGAGCGTAGCCTCCTCGCCACCCGGGGCTCGCCACTCGGGCGGCTCGTAATCCGGCGAGGTTCCGGTGCGGTACGCCTCGATGATACGCTCGATCCCGGTCTCGTCCCGCGCCCAGTCCCACCTCCCCACGCGGCGCTTTCGGTACACGAAGACGTAGACCCAGGAGCCGTCCGGCGCGAACGGCATGGGCGCGTCCACGCGGAGCGCCACGAGCTCGGTGTCCTTCGTGACCGAATAGACGCGGGCGGAGCCCTGAGAGGAGAAGTCCACGCCGGGCAATATGCGGTGCTGGGCCGCGATGTCCAGCAAGCCCTACGCCGCCGCTTGCCGGCGGATCCGTGACTCGCCGACCTCCAGCGCCCGGGCGAGCATGGCCTCCTGCGAGGGCGGCAGCTCGTAGACGCTCACGAGGTCGGCGACCTCCAGGCGGCGGGTTGGAAGCTCCCCGC
The DNA here is from genome assembly GCA_035477395.1 of Longimicrobiales bacterium. Taxonomy (GTDB): domain Bacteria; phylum Gemmatimonadota; class Gemmatimonadetes; order Longimicrobiales; family Gaopeijiaceae; genus SZUA-318. The sequence goes on along the minus strand of DATIKQ010000045.1, from coordinate 7,804 downwards.
GGGCCCGGCCCCATGCGGAGACGTCGGCGATGATATCACGGTGGCGGCAAAGGCACCGGGGGTGGGGCCGCGGCGGCACCATCCGCGGGTCGTAGACGCCCTCGCCCAACCCGTACCAGTCGCCCTGGGCGAGGATGTCGCACGCATCCGCGACCTCGTGGCGATGGGACAGCTCCCACTGGATGGCGCGCACGACCGGGGAGTCGGCCGCGGCCTGCATGTGCGCCTCCCACTCGGCGTTCATGGGCTCGGTGCGGGCGATGAGTTGCGCGCGGTCAGCGACCCGGCCGGCCATCTTCCGCACGAGGAGCAGGTTCTCCCGGGTCGGCTCGTAGCCCATGGCGCGGATCGCGTCGTAGCCGATCGTGCGGCGGTCGAGGAGCAGGTCCGGCGGGAGTGCGTCCGCGCCCATGATGTGGAGCCGGAACTCCATGGCGACGCGAGTCGAGGTGGCGCCACGCAGCAGCGCCCGCCGGATGATCTGGTCCACTGCGGCGATGGAAGAGCGCCGGATCGAGACGAACGCGGCGGACAGCTCCGGCCGCGAAAGAACAGCCTGAGCCGCGCTGGTGCCCAGCCCGGGAAAGAGCGTGCCCGTGAGGAATCCCGGGCTTTCGGCCTGAATCAGCCTGCCGGTGGCCTCGGCGTAGATCTCCGCTACCCGGTTCGAGGTCATGCGCACGCCGTTGCCCGTGGAGACCGCGAGGTCGTGCACCATCCGGCGGATGATCTCCCGGGCCAGCTCGAGGCTCTGCGCCTGGGACCGGGTGGCGATCCCGCTGGCCACCCTGGAGGCCAGCTCCTCGGCGTAGGCCTCCATGAGCTGGAGAAACGCCTGGGCCTGTGTGCGCGTCATGGCCAGGCCGACGTTCCTCGCGGCCTCGACCTGGCGGTGGTAGCGCAGCAGCTCGGCGCCCTCAGGCATGGGCCGCCCCGCTCGGCGCGTCGTCGTCCTCCACCTCGATGAAGGCGACGGCCGGGAACGGCCCGGGAAGCACGCTCACGGCGGCAGCCAGGTCCTGCACGGCCCCCTCGAACACGCGCCGCCACTGCTCCTCGCTGTACGCGTGGAATCGCTCGGCGTCGTCGAGAAGCCGCTTGGTGAGGCCCACGTGCTCGATCACCATGGGGGCGAGGGGCAGGTGCAGCAGCTCGTGCACCACGGCGCTGATGCGCGACTGGTGGACCGCGCTGAGCCAGCCGGGGCAGATCGTGAGCTGGGCCTGCCGATACTCGGGCTGGGCGTCGCTACCGGCGGACTGGTCCCCGTCCTCCGGGCGCTCGTTCCACCGCACGTACAGCGTCTGACACCAGGACGGGACGAGCCACAGGTAATCGAGCAGGATCGGACGAAGTGCGGCACGGACCTCGTGGGGGCAGTAGCCCCACAGGATCGTGATGCGGTCCCTGCTCCGGATGCCGCGCCGCTCGCTCATGCGCCGGCCCCGGCCGCTGCCGTCCCGGCCAGCAGCGCCGCGGCGGCCTCCTCGGTCTCCAGGTCCTGGGCGGCGGCCTGCGCCTTGGGCTCCGCCCTGGCCTTCTCCGCGGCCTTGAACTTCGTCAGCAGCTCGGGGTCGGTCACGCCGACGATCTCGGCGGCCAGGTCGAGGGGGACCCCCTCCGCCGCCATGTCCATGACGCCGGCGACCTGCTTTATGCGCAGCGCCACGACAGCCTCCGGCGAGCTCCGCAGGCGCTCGAGCTCGGCGTCGACGTCCTCGATCCCGTTCCGGGCGATGGCGGTCTCGGTCGACATCGTGCCGGCCTTCACGTTCTCGTTGTTCTGCTTCTGCTCGTCGGTCGTGACCGGACCGGACTTGACCTTCAGCGTCACCGAGACGCGGTAGCGCTCGAGGTACTTCTTCGGCTGGAGCATCATGGCGTCCGCCCAGGCGAGGGCCACCTCGATCGTATCGCGCACCAGCGCCTCCAGCTCCCGGCGCACGTCGTTGAGGTCGTCCTCGTAGTCGGCCCGGGCCTGCTCGTAGGCGATGCCCGAAGCCGACTGTGTGCCGTCCTGGAGGATGTGGCCCTGCTTGCACTCCTCGAGGATCGTGCGGTAGCCGTGGCGCGCCGCCTTGATGGCGAATTCCGGGTCGGTCGGGTCTTTGAAGACGACCCCGGGGGTCGCGCGTGTCTCGCCCTCGCCCGACTTCATCACGACGCCGATGAGGTCGGTCGTGATGGCGGCGCCGAGCGTCCGGGGCGCAGGGTGCAGGTACCAGGTCCGCCCCTTGTCGACGACGGTCTTCAGCGCCGGCCCGTCCGACGGGGCAGACTCCAGCCAGATTCCGCCAGGCTCCGCGTTCGTGGTGTAGCGCTCCGGGAATCCGGCCGTCTCCGCGATGCGGACCATGAGCGACTCGGCGAAGTTCAGCCGCATCTGCTGCCTGCGGATGGGCTCCGTGATGAGGAGCTCGGCCTCCATCTCGCTGATCGGCAGCCGGCCCCCGAGGTCCACGTCGATCGGATCCTCGGCGTCGGCCCCCTCACCGTCGCTCACGATCCGGACGTTCGTGCGTCCCTTGGCGTCCACCCACCAGAGCTCAGCCTTCTGCCTCTCTTCCTCCTCGTCCTCGAAGAGGAAGATCGCGACGCGCTCCTGGGTCTCCTCGTCGGTGTAGACGTGGCAGCTGTCCGGCGCGGGAGCGAAGAGTTGGACCATCGCCAGGGCCTCGGCGAAGTCGCCCACCTGCGGCAGCACGTCCACCGATGGCCCGGCCCCCTGCTCCGCATCGTCGTCCGGGGAGTCGGTCTCGATGAGGTCGCCTGGCGCGATCCAGGTCCGAAGCGCTCCACGGGTTGACCAGCGTGAGCGTTTGGCGGCCAGGCGGGCCTTGCTCCAGAGCTTCTTCCGGTCCCACCAGGTCGAGATGAAGCCGCGCAGCTCCGCCACCTCGGCATCGCGAGCGGCGCGCACCTCCTCGCTGGCGTCGTCCGGAATGTCCTGGAGGGGCACGAACGCAACGTCCGGCTCCTGGCGCAGGAGCGCATTCGCCATCCGGTTCAGGACCTCACCGATCGCGTCGCGGGGCGTAAACTGGCGCTCGACGTTGGCCAACACCGCCGTCTGCACCTCGACGTCGTCGCCTCCGTTCGGACCGACCCACCCGTCTCCGTCCTGCCAGTGGTCGTGTTCCTCCACGAACGCGTGGTTCTGACTGAACGCATCCCCCGAGCCGAGGTCCAGCTCGATCGCGCCCGCGATCGCCTCCTGGGCGTCCTCAAAGGTCCATTCGTCGAAGTTGGCCATGGCGCGCCCCTGGGGCTCAGCCCGTGTAGTGGCTCGTGGAGGTGAACGGCTCGAGGGTGTGGCCCTCGAAGAGGAAGTCCGGAGCGACCGCCAGCACGAACCCGTCGCCGTCGTCGGGGGAGCGCTTCACGTCGTCCCGGAATCGGTCCTTCGGGGTGATCTTCTTGACGTCCTTGGCCCGGCGGTTGACCCACCCGTAGGTCCGCTCTGTCAGGTCGGCCTCAAGCGTGTCCGGGGGGTTCGGCAGCGCGAGGCCTTTCAGCGTCTCCGCCGCCTCCCCGTACATCTCGGTCACCAGGTCGGCGTAGGCGTCGCCGTCGTGTGGGGTGCCGTTGAAGTGCACTTCGAGCACGCGGTAGTCGTCGAACATCTGCCTCAGCTCGAGGTCGGGGCCGATCTTGTCGACCAAGCCCCCGCCGAATCCGCCACCCCCGTCCACGCGCACGTGGAGGCTACTCACCCCACGATCCGCCAGCCACCGGGCGGCGTCCCGCACGCCCCGGGCGTAGGCGTTCGTGTCCTTGCGCGCGAACCTGGCCCAACGCCACGCCATCCCGTTCCAGCGCACGTAGAGCGTGCCTGCGTCCGATCCGAACCGGGCCACGTCGATGCCCATCCGTGCCCGGTAGGGCTCGGTGGGGGCCGGTTCGCGCGCCTTGGCGGTCTCGTAGCGGCCCACCGGCACGAACGTGTTGTCGGCGAGGTTGATCGGAGCCCGCCCGAGCACGCGCCACATGAAGTCTGGCGAGGGGCGGAACACGGTGCCCGGAGAGAGCAGGCGATCGTTCATGCGGACGGGAAACGGCACGCTGAACGTGAGGTCGTCTGGGTCGTGCTCGGGTACGACTTCGCAGTGCTTCTCGATCATCCCCGCAACCCATTCTCGCCTGACCGCGCCGTGCACCACCTCGCGACCCTGAATCACGTTGGGGTGGTGCAGGCAGGAGATGCGGAAGCTCTGGACGTTGGAGTGGGTCCGGACCTTGTGGAACCTGGACGTCCTGCTCTTTGGGTTGGCCAGCATCAGCACGATGACCACGCCGCCCGATGTCATCGAGTCCATGGCATCCCAGACGAACTCCGCGATGCCCTCCGCTTCGTCTAGCACGAAGATCAGGTGCTTCCCGTGCTGGCCCTGAATGCGTTCCGTCCCGGTGTTCTTCGCGTTGTTCGTTGCGCGCCCCTTCACGAAGTGCTCCGCGCTGCGCCGCATCTCTGGGGAGCCCTCGTAGACCCGCCCGGGCAGCCCCCTCCCCTCACGATCCGCGCGAATCTCCTTCCAGAGCAGGTCGTTGATCTGGTCCCACCCAGGAGCGAACGTGTAGCCGATCGATGGGACGAAGCAGTCGAAGAAGTGGCTCGTGATGCCCGAGGCGAGCTTCGTCTTCCCCACGGTGTGGCCCGCCTCGATCCGGATCCAGTTCTGGACCGGCTCGCCCGGCTTCCAGACCTCGAGGTCGTCTTCGTGGAGCTCGCCGTGCTCCCACCCCAGGCGTTCAAACTGCTGCCGCAGCGCCAGGGTGTAGGCTCTGAGGACTTCGATTTGGCCTGGGGCTTCGTGCGTCCCCTCCCAGGGCTCCCACCCGAGGCGGTCGCGGATGTAGCCCACGGGGTTGAACGCATACAGCTGCGGCAGCGACTTGGTGGGGCTGGCCTGGCGGCGCCGGCGCAGCTCGAGCACGCACCGGGCCCGCAGGTCCCAGGGCGCAGAACGCGCCAGGTTATTCGCCGTCGCCATCGCCGGGCTCCCTGGCCGACCTGGTCTCGGAGAGGACCTTCAGCGGGCTCTCGCCGGATGCGATACGGACGAGCTCCTCCTCGGTGAGATCCTCGGGGTCGACGTCCAGGTTCGTGAACTCGCCGCGGACTTTCGGCGGGGCGAGCCTTGGCTCGAGCCGCTCGATGACCTGCAGCGCCGTGCGGCCGTCGGTGTCGACCTCACGGAAGAGCGTGCGCTTCGCCCTCGAGAGCAGGTGTTGAAGCCACCGGTCCTGCGTCGCCTCGTGACACGCGTCGGCCCACCAGGAGCAGCCCTCCCAGTCGGTGAGGGTCCGGTCGGAGATCCCAGCGCCCTTCGCAGCTTCGGCGATGGTTGAACCGGTGAGCCGGATGTATGCCGCGAGCACCGCCTTGCTCCAGTCGCGCGGCTTCCCGATCCGGTCGTGGGGGTTGGAAGGTTCAGGGTCCGGGCCCGCCCACCGCGGGTCGTGCCGGGAGCAGCGCGCGCCCTGTGTCGCTACGCGGAACCTGCATGGCTGGCCGGTCGTCGTGCGACCACCAGAGTCCCCGCAACGGTACGGCGGCTGCTCGCTCATGACGCCATCAGCTCCGCGACGGTGACCAGCACGCGCACCTCGTTCGAGGTGAGGGCGCACCCCATCAGCGCCTGCTCGACGCTTCCCCGGTCACGTCCCGGGAGGGGCACCGTGGCGATGTGGTCCGCGCCCCGAAACACGATGAGCATAGCCCGGCCGCATCGTGGACAGTGACGCTCCGCTACCCCGAGCCCCGTGAAGAGCCCGAGCTCGCGGAACGTCCACTCCCCGCAATCGCACGTGATGAGCTGCCGCACGCTCACCGCCTCTGAACGACGAAGGGCCGCCCGCCCCCGGATGGGGACGCGACGGCCCTCTGGCCAATCTCGTTTGTCAGCCGGAACCTTGCGGCAACCCCCGCCATCGGTCAAGGACTACGACTCCACGCGGACGGTGACCTTGCCCCGCTTCGCCGTCCTCGCCTCCACGCTGGCCTTACCCAGGACCTCCGGCCAGATGCCACTGAGCACGGGCGCTTCGGTGAAGTGCTCGACGATCACGGCCGCCTCCACCTCGGCCTTCGCCTTGGCCTCCGCGGATGACTCCGCTTCGATCTTCCCACGCAGCGTGATCACCGCTGGGATCGTGACTTCGACGACGTGCTTCATGCGCTCCTCGCCTGTTCGAGTTTCTGTTTTGCCTCCGCACGGAGGTCGGTGGCGGGCTTCGCACCCGTGGGGATCTCTCGCAGCGTCACCCCGAGCTCCGTGAGGGAGGGCCCGGGCCCGTCCTCCAGGGCCGCGGCGGCCAGGGCCCGGCTGACGACTTCCGGGTGGCTCTCCAGGAGGCGAAGCGAGATCGGCTCGGTCGGGGGGATGTCCTCGACGTCCCGGATCCTGGCGAGCGCGAGGCTGAAGGCTCGGGCTCCGTACTCCGCCGCGAGCTTGTCGCGGATGTGCATCTCGAGCTCCATGCTCACGCTCTTGCCGTTGACCGTGACCGTGGGACTCCCGAGGTGCAGCTGCGCCAGGATCGTCGAGCGGTCCAGGTCCCGCAGGCGGTTGGCCTCGTCCTGCGGTAACACCTCACGCTCATGCCGGGGTGTGCGGCGCGGAGACGGTTGCGCGCGCCCAACGCCCTCCGAGGTGGCAAGAGGTTGTTCTTCTGGAGAAGGAGAAGGAGCAGGAGAAGGAGCAGGCTTATCCTGCTCCTGCTCCGGTTGGTTACCAAAACGGTTACCGGAACGGTTCGGGACCCCTTGTGTTTCCTGGGTTTCTGAACCGTTACCGGAACTGTTGGCGCTACTGTTCCCGCTACTGTTCCCGCAACGGTTAGGGAACGGTTCGCGTGGGGTAGTTGAGGGGAGGCTGGCGACGCGCCCCCGTAACCGTTCCATGAACGGTTCGAAGTGGGGTCGGTAGGCCTTGGATACCGCCTCGAGAAGTGGGCGCAGGAATGGGGTGTCGGGGATCACTCCGAGGTCGGCCTTGGCACCCTTCGCCACGTTGGCGTTCTCGAGGGTGTTGTGGGCGAACCAGTGGGGGAGGAAGATCACGCGGACGTCCGGGTCCCACCCGATGCGCCCGGCCTCCCGGAGCTCGTTGATCGCCGCCTGGACCCGCTCCAGCGGCCACTGCATGTCTCCGGCCGCATAGTAGGGATCCATGGGGAAGAGGCCGATCCTGTTGCGGTGGGGACACGTCAGCAGGTAGAGCATGAAGAACCGCCCGTCGTGGGACAGAGCGCGGATCTTCCTGTCGTGCCAATACGTCTCGGACACCTTGCCGTAGGCCATCAGTCAGTGGGGTTGGATGGTGGGATTCGCTGGGCCTCTGCCGGCCAGGGGAACTCGCGCACCCTCAGGTCCTCGGGCCACTCGGACGGGTCCCCGCCCTTGGGATCGCGGAGGTGGAGGATCTCGCCCTTCACGCGGAACTCTCCGTAGCGGAAGCCGCCCGACGTGTAGGCTCCGGCCCGCGTCTCCCCGGCCGAATCCCACGGATGCGCCCCGAGCTGCTTCACGAACACCGGAACGGCCGCCGCCCTGCACTGCTCCACCAGCGAGCGGATCCACGTCGCGTCACACGGCCTCGCGCCGGGGCCGGACTCGCCGCCTGCGATGACCCAATCCACGCCCTGCATGTCGGCCAGTACGTTACCGAACGACCCGAAGTCCTCGTCCGGCTTCCGGTGGTAGGTGAGCGCCTGGCGGACATTCACCGGACCCAGCAGCGGCTCGCACGACAGGAAACGCACCGCGGCCGGGCACCGGAGCAGGTGGGGGATCCGCTCGTCT
>DATIKQ010000044.1:0-34595 GCA_035477395.1 Longimicrobiales bacterium | reverse complement strand
GACCGATATTCTCTTCACCGGAAAGGCCTCTTCTGTTGGAGCCGTGACTCTTCGCTGAACCACGCTAACTCCAACAAAGATAAGCCTTTCCGGTTCTTCGTTTTGGGCCACCCTCCACCATCACGCTTGGTGAGGGCCTAGTACAGCGGTTCAGAAGTTCGGTGACGTATCATCAGGCGGCCTTCTTGAGCAGTTGATCATGCGGCATGTCCCATCGTTGGAGGAGACGCTGCAGGTCGCGACGGGTGAACTTCCACTCGAAGGGGCGTGCGACGGCTTGATAGTGGTCCTGGAAGCCGAGGATGCGCTCGGCCACGGCGTCCTGCGAAGCGAAGTCGGCGGGGGTGAGCGCCTTGCGTTGGAGGATCGAGAAGTAGATCTCGATCTGATTGAGCCAACTCGCGTGCCTTGGCAGGTGAACGAGCGTGAGGTTCTTGAAGCGCCCATGGAGCCGGTCGATGGCGTGCTGGCCCCGGTGGATGGTGCCATTGTCCACGATCCAGAAGACGCGGCGAGCGGAGCGGTAGGGCTCCTGGCTCATCACTTCGGCGACGAGGGCATCGAAGCCGACGATGGAGATCTTCTTGACGACCTTCCCGAAGAGCCGCGCACGGTGTACGTCCCAGGCGGCCACGTAGGCGCAGACCCCGTGCCGGCGATACTCGTGCTCAATGCGCATGGCGCGACCTGGAGCAGGTGGCACGATCTCATGACAGCGGGTGCGGATCGGGATTTGCGTCTTCTCATCGGCCGAGATCACGAACTCATCCTCGGCCAATGGCCGCCCTTTCCAGCGTCGGTGGTACAAATCCAGCACCGGTCCCGCCTTGAGGGCGGAGTCGGGATCCCGTGGGAAAATCCAACTCCGCCGGCTCCACGGCCTCAAGGCATCTTCGTGCAGCCAGCGCCAGATCGTTACGCCACTGATCGACGCGACGATACCGGCACCCAGAACATGACGTCGCAGCTCGGAACGGCTGAAGCGCGAGAGCGGCAGGCCGAGCTTGGCCGGCAACTCACAGGCCAGGGCCTTCACCTCCGCGACCACCCGAGGGGGGAAAAGCGGAGGGTCGGCCTCCGCGGGGACGTTCCTCCAGCCCCGCCAGGCGTTCTCGGAAGAAGCGCCCTCGCCACCTGCTCACGACGGGCCGCGGCATGTCGAGACGCTCGCCGATCTCCTTGTTCTCGAGGCCCTCGGCAGCGAGCAGCACGACCTTGGCGCGCACCACGTCCCGATACGGTAACGTATAATGTCGGGCACGAGCTTCGAGAACGCGGCGCTCCTCGGGAGACAATCTGATGATGTACGGGCTCTGGCGTGGCATGAATGGCCTCCTGGTCGCTACCAAGATGCCGGACACGGCCAAGGAACGCCAGAGTGTTGTACGTCATCGTATTTGTGATCGCCGGAACTAGTCTCCGAAGAGGATCCGTTTCAGGCGCGGGTACTGAACGTCGGCCCAGATGCCGGCGTCGACGACCGCGCGGGCCTGGTGGCCCAATCGCCGGCGCTCCGTTGCGTCGTCCAGGAGACGCCCCAACTGAGTTCGCCACGTCCCAGGATCGTCGGCGAACACCACGCCGCCGTCTTTCCCGGCCAACTCGTCCAACCCGCCCCCCGGTGAGGCCACGACGGGAACACCCGAGGCCATGGAGAGGAGCACCGACACACGCCCTCCCCGGGCCCGGCTCCACGGTTCAGGCCCCAGGGGCGACACGGCCAGGTCGAAGCTCGCTGCCGCAGAGAGTTCCGCTTCCTCGGACCAGGGGATGAAGTCCAGGCGTCTCGCCAATCCCGGCCCCAGCGCGGGGGGTACAGAGCTGCACACCGCCAGGCGCACATGAGGGCGTACCTTGAGCACGTCGGAGAGGACCGGTTCCAGGGCGCGCATGTAGATCTGGCTCTGGTCGTTCCCCACCCACCCGACGACCACGCGCCCCCCCGGGTCACCGCCCGCCGCCGGCGAGGGCGCAGCCGGGCTCGCCACGGGGGTGCGCCAGGCCGGGAAGCGCGCGCGCTCCAGGCTCGGGTACATCACCTCCACCTGCGGTGCCCGCGCACGGGCGTACTCGGCGAGGGGAGGCGAGCCCGCCACCACCACGTCGACCAGCGACAGGACGCGGTCGAAGCGCACCTTGCGCCTGCGCCAGGTGTCCTCCGACTCCCCGGTCACGGCATGAGCGAAGAGGGCGTCGTCGAAGTCGTAGACCACCCGGGCCCCGGCCGCCTTCCACCGCCGGAAGAGCGCCGCCGGCGGAAGGACCTTCTGCACGAGCACCACGTCCCGCCGTACGGCTGTGCGCAGGAGGTCGGCGACGAACCCGGTCCGGAGCGCGAGCGCACGCAGGAACGACGACTCCCGCCCTCCCCGGTACTCGATCCAGGCCAGGTCCACTCCGTCGGCCTCCAGGAACGGACGGTAGTTCCAGAGGCGGTGGCGGGTGCTGGCAGTGGAGCGGGTGCCTCCCGCCACCACCAGCAGGCGGGGGCCGCTCAAGCGCGGGTTTCCGGCATGGAGCGGGCCGCTTCCGCCAGGACCGCCTCGCCCACCCGCCGCCCGGAGCCGCCGTCCAGGACGTGGCACTGCTCGCGCACCAGGCGCGCCCTCCCCTCGGCGTGGAGGGCTGGGTCGGCCAGGTAGCGCCGCACCGCCGCCACCACGGCCTCCGGCGAGCGCGCCCGGGTGACCCCCCCGGAGGTTACGACGGGCTTCTGGTGGGTGAAGTCGTAGAAGCGGGTGACCGAGCGGTGGTAGGGGACGTCGGGCCTGGCGTCGTAGTCCACGCACACCACCGGCGTCCCCACGGCGGCGGCGTCGATGGAGATTGAGGACGCCGCGTTCACCACCACATCCGCATGACGCAGCGTATCCGCTAGATGTTCGAGGGCGGCCCGGTCGAAGTCCCGGTCGTGGTAGCTTCCCACCGTCGGCCGGCCGGCGTGGTCGAACACGACCCCCGGCCGCTCCCGGAGCGACGCGTACCGGTCCAGGCTGTCCAGCTGGTGGACCCGGACCAGCACCTGGACGTCCTCGCCCAGCCCGGCGTGGAGCGCGTCCACCAACCGCGCCACCACTTCCGGCTCCCGGGGAATGGTGCCCTCGGTGCCGGTGGTGTAGACGACGACGTGCCTGGAGGGATCGAGCCCCAGGTCGTGGAGGAACGTGTCGCGGTCCTTGAACCCCCGGTCCCGGGCGAACAGGTCGTGCTGGGGAGCGCCCGTCACCGACACCCGCGCGGGCGGAAGGCCGTGGATGGTGACGGCCTGCTCCTTCATGATCTCGTTCCACACCGTGATGCGGTCCACGTCCACGGCGAAGAACCCGGAGGTGGTGAGGTTGTCCCAGGACGACACCAGCACCATGGTGGGCACCCCCCGCCGGGCCGCGGACAGGAGGAGGTGGCGGTCCAGGTAGCGGGCGTTGGAGTGGGCCCGCGGCCCGGACATGGTGAGCGCCCGCGTGCCCACCACCAGGTCGGGCCGGTGCAGCGCGAAGTCCTCGGCGTAGAGCTCGGGCGCGGTCCACCGGGTGAGGAGGCGGAGCCACCAGAGCACCGCGTCCTGCCCGGGGCGGCCCACGGCGGCCAGGGCGCCGCGGGCCAGGCGGGCGGGTACGCTCCGGCGGAGCGTCTCGGCCACCATGATCCGAGCCGTGTCGCAGCGCAGCGAGAGAATGGCCACATACACCCGCTGCACGAAGCCGTCCACCAGGTCGAACAGGCGGGATGCGGGCGCCCGCAGCGGGTGGATGGTGACGGTGTCGCCCCCGAACTCGGCCCGGAACTCCGCGACGTCGGACGCGGGGGTGAACAGGTGCACCTCGGCACCGGAGGCGCGGATGACGGCGAAGGCGTCGGTGCGCAGGATGTCCCTGACGTTGATCGCCATGGGGACGCCCATGAACACGACGGGAGGCCGGCTCACGGCATCCCTAGCCCGGGCGCGGGAGGGTGTGCCCGGCCCAGGAGCCCGGAGCGGGCCATCTCCGCCAGCGCGCCCTCGAGCCCGGAGGCGGGGCGCTCGGACGTCCGCACCCAATCCGCCAGCGCGTCCAGACCGCGGGCGAACGGGGTGCTCGCACCCAGCCCGAGGAGCTCGCGGGCGGCCCGCGGGTCGGCCACGGCGTGGCGTATGTCGCCCACGCGGAACTCGCCGGTGACCTCCACGGCGGAGCGGGGGGCTCCGTAGCGCTCCGCCAGCGCTACGGCCGCCTCCAGGACCGGCGTGGCGACCCCCGAGCCCACGTCCACCACCGCGCCGCCCGGGGGCGGCTCCACGTTTCCGGCACGGACGAATGCATCCACCACGTCGTCCACGTACACGAAGTCCCGGGACGCGAGGCCGTCCTCGAACACGCGGACGCCCTGCCCCGCGAGGAGGCGCACGGAGAAGATGGAGAGGATCCCGGTGTACGGGTTCCGGAGCGACTGCCCCGGCCCGTAGACGTTCTGCAACCGGAGGCTCACCACGCCCATCCCCTTCGGCGGGAGCAGGAGGTGGCAGAGCTCCTCCTGATCCCGCTTGGTGACGCCGTAGACCGAAGTGGGGGCGGCGGGAACCGCAGGGCTCGCCGGCTCCAGCGCCACCTCGGCGCCGCAGCGCGGGCACAGCGGCTCCCAGAGCCCCTCCGCGAGACGCGCCGAGGTGCGCGGGGCCGGGACCACGACGCCGTGCTCGCGGCAGCGGTACGGCCCCTCGCCGTACACCGCCCGCGACGAGGCCAGCACCACCTTCGTGACCCGGGGTGCCGCGCCGGAGAGGAGGAGGTCGCAGAGAAGCGCCGTGCCCCCCACGTTCACGTCCACGTAGTGGCGGGAACGGTACATGGACTCGCCCGTCCCCGTCTCGGCGGCCAGGTGGTAGACCCGTGTGGCGTCGGCAAGCACCGCCTTCCAAGCCTCGCCGTCGCGCACGTCGCCCTTCAGGAAGCGGGCGCCGGCGATGGCCGCGGGAGGCGCTGCGTCCTCGCCATGCACCGCCGGGACCAGGGAGTCGAGGGCCGCCACGTCGTGGCCGGCGTCCAGGAGGCGGCGCACCAGCCGGCTCCCGATGAACCCGGCGCCGCCGGAAACCACGATGCGCTCAGACACCGGAGCCTCCGATGGCACCGGCGCGTGCCGCCCACGCCTCCACGGCGTCGGCCACCCGCTCGGCGGCGCGCCCGTCCCATCCCTCGGGGCGCCGCACCGGCGCCGGCTTCCCCCACGAGCCGCGGAATGCCTCCAGGATGGCTGCGGTGGAGCGGTCCGGCACCAGACGGTTCGTCCCCTCGGTGACGGTCACCGGGCGCTCCGTCGAGTCCCGCAGCGTCAGGCACGGCACGCCCAGCACGGTGCTCTCCTCCTGCACGCCCCCCGAGTCGGTGAGCGCCAGCCCGGCCCGGGACTGGAGCGCCAGCATCTCCCGGTACCCCACGGGCTCCAGCACCTGCACCCCGTCCAGCGCCAGGGCGAACCTCTCGGCCTGCTTCCGGGTGCGCGGGTGCATGGGGAACACCACCGGCACCTCCCGGGCGATCTCCGTGAGCGCCCGGAAGATCCCCGAGAGCGTCCCGCGATCGTCCACGTTGGACGGCCGGTGCAGCGTCACCACCACGTAGCCCCGCTCCGGGAGCCCGGCCGCGGACGCGGGAAGGTGGGCGCGCACCTCGGGGAGGATCCGCTCGAGGGTGTCGATCATCACGTTGCCCACGAACCGGATCCGCTCCGGGCCGATCCCCTCCGCGGCCAGGTTCGCGTCCGCGTCCCGGCTCGGCGTCAGGCAAAGGTCCGAGATCTGGTCGGTGAGGAGCCGGTTGATCTCCTCCGGCATGCGCCGGTCCCGGCTGCGCAGCCCCGCCTCCAGATGCGCGACGGGAACGTGGAGCTTCGCCGCCGCCAGCGCCCCCGCCACCGTGGAGTTCACGTCCCCCACCACCATCACCATGTCCGGCCGGCGCTCGAGGAGCACCGCCTCCAGCCCCGCCAGGACGCCGGCGGTCTGCTGGGCGTGGGTCCCCGACCCCACCCCCAGGTGCACGTCGGGCGCCGGGATCCCCAGCTCGTCGAAGAACGCCTGCGACATGGCCGCGTCGTAGTGCTGCCCGGTGTGCACCAGGAGGCTCCCGAGGCCGGGGCGCCCCTCCAGCGCCCGGAGCACCGGCGCCACCTTCATGAAGTTGGGACGTGCTCCCACCACGTGGAGCACGGTGAAGTCACGGGGCATGGCGAAGGGGCTGAGGGACCTGCCTCCGAGCGGGGATGCCGGAGCCGAGGGAAGCTAGGCCAGCCAGGCCCCCGGTTCAATCGGGCGCGGCCGCCGCTTCCTCCACCACCGCGGCGAACGCCCCGCTCACCAGCTCGTGGGGGAAGCGCTCCTCCGCCAGCGCCCGGGCCCTCCGGCCCATGGCGGAGCGGAGCGCCGCATCGTCGGCGAGCCTCGCCACCGCCCCGGCCAGCCCGGCGCCGTCCAGGGGCGCGACGGCCAGCCCCGCCCCGGCTCGCTCCAGGATGCGGGCCACCTCGCCGGAGGCGGCGGCGGCCACCGGGCGCCCCATGGCCAGGTACTCGCTGAGCTTGGAGGGGAGCACCCGGGTGAATACCGGATCGGGATGGAGGGTGAGGACGAGCACGTCGCCTCTGGCCAGGACCCGGGGCATGTCCCGGTGGGCGACGGCGGGCCCGAAGCGCACGTTGCCCAGCCCGCGCGCCGCCGCCCCTTCCCGCAGCGCGGGGTAGCGGGCGCCCCCGCCCCACACCTCGCAGACGATGTCGGGTCGGTGGGCGAGGGCGGCGGCGGCGTCCAGGATCACCTCCGAGCCCTGGGCGAGCCCCACGGTGCCCGCGAAGACGGCGGTGAAGCGGAGGCGGGAGGTAGCGCCGGCGGGGCCGGCCCCCTCCTGGACCAACGCGTCCCACGGCGAGGGGAGCGGCTCCACGTCCGGGCGGAATGCGTCCACATCGCAGGAATTCGGGATGACCCGAATGCGCGACGGATCTGCGCCGACGCCCACGGCGTGCTCGCGGTACCCCTCGGTGACCACGACAAGGCGCTCGGCGCCGCGGTATAGGAGACGCTCCACGGCGGCGGCCGCGGCGGTGATCATCCCCGGGCGCACCACGCCCAGCGCCAGGGCCTGCGCCGGGTAGAGGTCCTGGACCTCCAGCACCAGCGGTCGCCTGCAGAGCTTCGCCGCCAGCCAGGCCGCCGGGCCGATGAACGGGGGGGGCGTGTACGCCAGCACCACGTCGTTGCGGGAGGCCAGGCGCACGGCGCGGAGCGCGGCGCGGGCGGCAAAGTCCAACTGGGAGAGGATGCGCCGCCAGGTGGCCGCGGAGCGGCGCTCCTGCGCCTGCAGGCGGATCACGTCCACCCCGCCGGGGAGATCCCGGTCGGCGGCCTCCAGCTCCTGAGCCGTATAAGAGCGGCCGTCCAGGTGGGTGGGCCACCGGGTGATCACCGTGACCCGGTGCCCCCGGGAGGCCAGGGTGGCCGCAATCCCGCCGGCCCGCTTGGCGATGACGTCGGGCGGGAAGAACCCCGCCAGGTACAGGACCCGCCGCGGGGTCCCGCCCACTACCCCATCACCTTGTAGTAGGCCTTCATCCAGTCCAGGGTGCGCGGGATCCCTTCCTCGATGGTCACCCGGGGCGCGTGGGCCAGATCCCGGATCGCCTTCGAGCAGTCCACCCGCTTCTCCTTGGTCGTGAACGGCTCCCCCTCCTTGAAGGTCGCCAGCGACGCGGGCTTGCCCAGGGACTCGAGGATCATTCGCGCCGGCGTCTCCATGTCGTGCAGGTCCAGCCCGCCGACGTTGTAGACCTCGCCTGGGCTGAAGTGGTCCACGATGTTGGCCAGCGTCCGTGTGGTGTCGGACACGAACGTGGACGTGCGCAGGTGCCCCATGTACACCGTGAACGGCATGTCGTGGAGCGCGTGGTAGGCGAAGATGCAGATGGCGCTCCGGTACCTCGAGTAGGGCTCGCCGGGCCCGTAGGTGTTGAAGAGCCGCACCCGCACCGTCTCGGTGCCGTGCATGGCGGCGGAGTTGAGCACCTGCTGCTCCCCAACCCACTTGGTCATGGCGTAGTCGTTCATCTGCCGGATCTCGATCCGGTCCATGACGTCCTCGACCATGACCCCGTCGTAGTCGCCGTACACCTCGGAGCTGGAGAAGAAGATGCTCCGGAACCCGAGGCGCTCCTGCAGGCGGAGGAGGTTCTTGGTGCCGATGGCGTTGGTGCGCCACAGCGTCTCGTAGAAGTCCTCGCCGTTCCAGCGCCCGAACTCGGCGGCCAGGTGGTACACGTAGTCGAAGTCCCTTCCCTCGACCACGCGCTCGAATTGGCGGAATTCGCCCACGTCGCCCCGGACGTACTGGGCGTCGTGGTGGTGGGGACGGTCCATGATCCAGACCTCGTGCCCCCTGCCCCGGAGCTCCTTCACGAGCCACGTGCCCACCGCTCCCAGCCCACCCGTGCACAGGATCTTCATGACGTGCCGACCTGTCCGTCGCCGAGGAGAAAACCGAAGTGCCGCAAAGCTACCCCATCGCCGTGGCCTCATCCAGAGCGGCCAGGTAGAGCTCCAGGCGTCGGTCCCAGTCGGGGAGGGCGGCCAGGCGCACGCGCCCCGCCAGGTCCAGGGCCCGCCGCAGGGGATCGTCGGTGAGCGCCCGGAGAAGCTGGAGCGCGAACGCATCCGGACGGGCGGGAGGCGCGTACAGCGCCGCCTTCCCGCACAGGTCGCGGGCGAAGTCCAGGTCGCTGGTCACCACCGGGAGGCCGAAGTGCCACGCCTCGGGATACACGGCGGTGAACGACTCCACCCAGGAGGGGACGAGCACCGCGGACCCGGAGCGGTAGAGGTCGCCCAGGCGCTCGTGGGGGACGCCGCCGATGCAGCGCACGGGGACCGCACCGGGCACCACCACGCCCCCGTCGGGCCCGCCGCCACCGCCGTGCGCGCCGACACTGGAAGCCGCGGCCGGGGGTGGCTCCAGCCCCATCTCCCGGGCCCCCGCCTCCGGGGTCAGCGTGGCCACGATCTCCACGCCGTCCACGCCCAGCGCCGCCAGCGCGCGGGCGATGCGGGGGAGGGCGGGGAGGTTCTTGGCAGGCATGGTGGTGGTGACCACGAGGACTCGGCGCGGTGCGAGCCAGGCGCCGCCGGAACCCGCATCTCCGATGCCGGGGCCTTCCCCCGCCGGCGCCTCGCCGGCCAAGAAGGACGAGAGCCCGTTGGGGACCACCCGGATGCGCTCCGGAGGGACGCCCAGCACCGCGGATACGCGCCGCCCCATGGTAGACGTCTGAACGCACACCCGGGCGGCGCCCCGGAGCGCGGCAGCGGCGTACGCCGTGCGCAGGCGCTGGGCCAGGAGCTCGGCGGTGGGGAGCCCCACCCACATCGGCGACTCGGGGTACACCGCCGTCCCGTCGTGCCACCCCGCCACCCTCGGGACGCCGGAGTGAAGAGGCCCCGTCCCCATGGGCGTGAAGATCAGCTCCGCGCCGAAGCGCCGGGCCAGGCGGGGAAGCTCCAGGTTCTCGGCGCGGAAGCGGCCGCCCCCCAACCCGGCCCCCTCCACCGGGAGGATGGCCACCTCCATCCCGCTCCCCACGGGCGGATCGGGGAGCGCCAGGTTCGAGCGGCACACCGCGAGCCACCGGTGGCCGGCGCCCCCGTGGCGGGCCAGCGCCGCCCAGAGGTTCATGGCGTTCTGCCGGCCGCCCCCCCGCCCCAGGAGGGGAAGGAAGTTGATCAGGACCCTCACGGCACCGCCTCGTCCCCGTCCACGAAGCGCCGGAACCAGAGCTCGGTCCCCACCCACTGCCAGACGAAGAACGCGTTGCTCCCCTCCCCGGCGCGGAAGCGGCGGAACGCGTCCCGGCACCGCGCCGCGTCGAAGAGGCCGCGCCCGACGAAGCGCTCCGAGGCCAGGAGCGCCTCCACCCCGGGCGCGAGCGGCCCCCTGAGCCACTCCCTCTGGGGCGACACCACTGCCCGCTTGGGCGGGAGGCGTACGTCGTCCGGCAGGCGCCCCGCCATGGCCCGGCGCAGGAGCTCCTTGGAGCGGCCCAGCCGAATGCGCTGATCCGGGCGGAGGCGGAACACCCACTCCACCATGCGGTGGTCCAGGTACGGCTCGCGCAGCTCGCGGCTGAACGCCATCGAGAGGCGGTCGTTCATGCGCAGCACCCGGGGGAGCTTGGTGTGGCGCAGGTCCCGGTAGAGCGCGTTGCGGAGCCGGTCGCGGTACGGGGGGTGGAACGCAGGATACGCGCCGGCACGCTCCGCCACGGCGGGCGCCAGCGTATCCGGGGCCAGGAACGCGGTCCCGTCCTGATAGACGGGGGAGCCGCCTCCGTCCAGGACCCGGCGCATGCGGGCGACGCCGTCGCGCCACCCCTCCCCTTCGAGCGCCGCGTCGGCGCAGAGTTCCCGTCGGAGCGTGGCGCGGTCGCCGGACTCGAGCAGGTCCAGCTGGTGATGCGGCCGGAAGTAGCGGTACCCGGCGAGCATCTCGTCCACCCCCTGCCCCTCCAGGAGCACGGTGACGTCCGCCTCCCGGGCGAGTGCGTGGAGGTGGTGGTATCCCAGCGTGGAGATCCCGCCGAAGGGCGCCTCCTGGTGCCAGGTGGCGTGTACCGCCATGGGCCACACGTCGGCCACGGCCAGGCGCTGGACGTGGCGCGTCCACTCGCGGCGCCGCGGCACGCGGCCGGCGAAATCGGTCTCGTCGTAACGCGGATCGGCATACGCGGCGGTGAAGGTCTGCAGCGCGCCGGCTTCCTTGCTCACCGCGTCCACGGTGGCCACGAGCGACGCCGAGTCCAACCCGCCGGAGAGGTTCACGCCCAGGGGGACGTCGGAGCGGAGACGGAGGCGCACCGCGTCGTCGAAGCGCTCCAGGAACCCCTCCTCCGCCTCGCGGTCGGAGAGGTCGGCGACGTCCTGCGTGAGCGCGCCCAGGTCCCAGAAGACGCGCGGGCGGAGCGCAGTGGCGTCAACCGGGGCGACGATGCCGGACGCGGCGCTGGGCGAGGCGGCACCCTCGGATCCGCCCCGCCCCATCCTCACCGTCAGCGTGCACCCTCCCGGAAGCGCCTTCACGCCCTCGAAGAAGGTCGCTTCCCCGTGGTCGTAGACCCCGTGGGCCAGGTAGGCGGCCCAGGTGTCCGCGTCGGGGCGGGCGGGGACGCCCGCCGCCAGGATCCCCTTCACCTCCGAGGCGAAGAGGAAGTCACCCCGGTGCCACGCGTAGTGGAACGGCTTGATCCCCAGGCGGTCGCGCGCGCAGAAGAGCACGCCCCGCTCCACGTCCCAGAGCGCGAACGCGAACATCCCGACGAAGCGCTCCACGCACGCCTCTCCCCAGCGCGCGTACGCGGCCAGGATCACCTCGGTGTCGGTGCGGCTCCGGTACGGGTAGCCGGCGAGCTCGCGGCGGAGCTCCAGGTAGTTGTAGACCTCGCCGTTGAACGTGAGCACGTGGCGCCCGTCGGCGGACACCATGGGCTCGTGGCCGTGGCTGGAGAGGTCCAGGATGGAGAGGCGGCGGTGTGAGAGCGCCACGCCGGGCCCGGTCCACACCCCCTCGTCGTCCGGGCCCCGGTGGGCCTGCACCCGGGCCATTCCACGGGCGCGGGACTCGGAGGCCCCGGGCCCCACGATCCCGGCGATGCCGCACACCTCAGGAGCGCCCGGTCCCCGGGGGAGGCGCCGCGGAGGCCGGCCTCGCGGCCGCCTCGCGCTCCCGGAGCAGGAGGTCCACCAGCTTCACCTGGAGTGGATTGTCGATCCCCACGCTCCGCTCCTCGGGCATGACGTAGGGACGGATCACCTCTCCCCAGAGCGAGCCCCGCTCCAGGAGCACGTCGCGGCGCGTCAGGTAGAGGCACCCGTTGCGCATGTAGGCCGGCGGCGCGTAGTCCTGGCGCCGCGTGCCCTCCTTCTCCTCCACGCAGAACGGGAGCAGGCGCCCGTCCTCGATGCGTTTCATGAGCACCGGGTGCACGTCGAACACACGCACCACGCTGATCACCGAGTCGCACCCGCCCTCGGCAGCCAGCGACACGGCCGCGCGCACGTCGCCCGCCGTGCGGAACGGCGCCGTGGGCTGCAGGAGGCAGACCCAGTCCACCCGCTCGCCCTCCTCGGCCTCCACCGCCTGCACGGCGTGGCGGAGCACCGGAAGCATGGGGACCGTGTCGCCACCCAGGTCCCCGGGGCGGAGCCAGGGGACGTCGCCGCCGAGCTCGCGGGCCACCCGGGCGATCTCCTCGTCGTCGGTGCTCACCACCGTGCGGTAGAGCGCGTCCGAGGCCTCCCGGGCCACGTCCAGCGTCCAGGCGATGAGCGGCCTGCCGCCCACCTCGCGGAGGTTCTTCCTCGGGACCCCCTTGGAGCCGCCGCGGGCGGGGACGACGCCGAGGACGCGCATCAATACGTGATCCGCTTGGCCACGGTGAGGGGGCAGGTGGCGAGGATCTCCGCGACCCGCTCCCCCGCCCTGCCGTCGCCGTACAGCGGGTCGGAGGGGTAGCGGCCGTTGGCCAGGTGGGCCCGCACCGCGGCGGCGATGGCCGCACGGTCGTACGCCACGTCGGTGACGTTCCCCGCCCGGTCGCGGCCCACCTGCCGGTTCCCGATATTCACCACGGGGAGCCCCAGGAACGCCGACTCGCGGATCCCCACGGACGAGTTGCCCACGAGGCAGCGCGCGCCCATGAGCAGGCGGAGGAAGTCCTCCGGGGCGAGGTTCTTGAAGAAGTAGACGTGCGGGACGGCGTGCGTCTCCCGGAAGTGGCGGATCCCCTTGGAGATGCGGTCCGACCCGGCATCCACGTTGGGCCAGAACCAGAAGGTGGGCAGGTCGAGCTCGGCCACCGCCTCCAGCGTCTCGTTCACCTGCTCCAGCGCCTCGCGGTACTCGGTGGTCACCGGGTGCTGCATCACCACCAGGTACCCGGCGGCGGGATCGAACGCGTGCCCGACCCCCGCGTAGCGGGCGAAGGGGTCGAAGGGCGCGTCCCCGGCGCGAGCGGCCACGCGGGCGGCCAGGTCCACCGAGGGGCACCCGGTGACGAACACCGTGGACGGCTCCTCCCCCATCTTCCGCACCCGCTCCGCCGCGAGCTCGTTGGAGACGAAGTGCAGGTTGGAGAGCTTGGTCACCGCGTGGCGCACCTTCTCGTCGATGGAGCCGGTGACCTCGCCGCCCTGGAGGTGCGCCACCGGGATGTTGAGGTACGACGCCGCGATGGCGGTGGCGATGGTCTCGTAGCGGTCGGCCACGGAGACGACCACGTCGGGCTTCAGGTTGTCGAAGATGGTGGCCAGCTCCACCAGTCCCATCCCGGTGGACTTGGCGGTGGTGACCAGGTTCTCCCCCTCCACCACCATGTAGACCACCGCGTCGGGCTCGAAGCCGTCGGCGCGGATGACGTCCACCACCGGGCCGTAGCGCTCGAGGAGCGCGGAGGCGCCGACCACGAGCTGGAGCTGGAGCCCGGGGTGGGCGCGGACGGCCTCCATCACCGACTTCACCCGGGCATAGCTGGGGCGGGCGGTGACGACCACGCACACGCGGCGGGGTCCTTCGCTCTTCGGCTGTGCGAGGGGGTTCATGGGGCGTCGCTCGGGGCCGGTTGGGCGCTGTGCGGAGGCGGGTGGAGGGGGGCCGCGGCGGGCCCTGCGTCCACGCGCACGGGCTCGCCCCGGAGCCAGCGGGCGAGCTTCTCGGCCATGAAGATCTCCGTGTTCTCCATGGATTCAAGGGTGGCGCCGCCGATGTGCGGCGTCACCAGGATGCGGTCGTCGCCGGCCGCGAAGCGCACGGCCGGGCTGGCGCCGGGGCCCGCGGCCCCCATCTCACCCACCACCACGTCGAGGGCGGCGCCGGCCAGGCGGCCGGAGCGGACGGCCTCCACCAGCGCGTCCTCGTCCACCACGTCGCCCCGGGAGGTGTTCACGAGAACGGCGCCGGGCTTGATGTGGGCCAGGGCCTGCGCGTCCAGCATCCCCCGGGTGCCGGCGTGGAGCGGGACGTGGAGCGACACCACGTCGGACACAGCGAGGAGCGCCGCAAGGGAGGGCATGCGCTCGGGAATCGCACCGGGATCCACGAACGGGTCGTACGCCACCACGCGCATCCCGAAGGCGGCGCCGTAACGGGCCACCATCGTGCCCAGGCGCCCGAGCCCAACGACCCCCAAGGTCTTCCCCGCCAGCTCGCGGCCGCGGAAGCGGTCGCGGTCCCAGGCTCCGCGGCGTGCGGCCTCGGCGGCGGCGGGAACGCGGCGCACCAGCGCCAGGAGGAGCGCCCAGGCGTGCTCGGCGGTGGCGGTGACGCCCCGCAGGAACTCCGCCTCTCCGCGGAGCGACAGCACGGCGATCCCCCGCGCGTCCAGCGCCGCCAGGTCCAGGTGATCCAGGCCCGTGGTGGGGCTCACCACGGCGCGGAGGAACGGGGCGGCGGCCAGGACGTCCAGGTTCACGCGGTTCCGGAGACGCACCACGAGGACGTCGGCGCTCCCCACCCCACCCAGGAGCGCCGCCTGGTCCAGGTCGGCCATGGTCACGTGCCCAAGCTCCCGGAGTCGCGCCTCCGCCGCCGGGCTGAAGCCTGCCGACTCGGCGACGAGGATCCTCACGCGGGGGCACCCGTGCCGCCTGCGCCCGCCGCGTCGGGGGTGTCCGGCTCACCACACTCCACGTCCTCCGACGCCAGGAGCCGGTCCGCCTCCACGGCGCGGGAGAGCCGCCGCCCGATCAGCGCGGGGATGCGCTCGGCCGGGATCCCCGTGCCGGGCTTCTTCGCCACCAGGTCGCCGGAAGCCAGGACGTGCCCCGCCGGGAGGTCCCGCGCCGCCACGGCGCTCTTCATGAAGAGCCCCCGCATGGGGGCCAGCTCCTCGGCCATCCGGTCCTTGTCCACCGGGTGGGCCCGGGCCCACGCCAGCCAGCGAGCCCCCGCCACGAGCTGCTTCAGCTCCTCGGGGGTCACCGAGGCGGGCACGTCGGGGCCGAACCCGTGCCGGGAGAGCGTCACGTGCACCTCCACCACGTCCGCCCCCAGCGCCACCGCGGCCAGCGAGGGCCAGATGGTCCCGGAGTGGTCGGAGAGCCCCACCGGGCATCCCCACCGCTCCCGGAACTCCGGGATGAGATTGAGACCCAGCTTCTCCGGGGGCGTGGGGTAGAGCGACGTGCACTGGAGCACGGTCACCGGCAGGTCGAAACTCTTCAGGAGCGCCACCGCGTCGTCGATCTCCGCCAGCGGGCTCATCCCGGTGGACAGGTAGACGGGCAGGTGGGTGGCGGCCATCCGCTCGAGGAGACGGGCGTTCCTGACCTCTCCGGAGGCCACCTTCCATCCCCCCACCCCCACCCGCCGGAGCATCTCGAAGGCCTCCAGGGAGAACGCCGAGCTCATGAAGTCGAGCCCCGCCCTCAGCGCGTGGGAGCGGAGCCCCACCCACTGCTGCTCGGTGAACTCCATGCGCTTCCAGTAGTCGTACCGGGTGGCGTCCTGGGCGCTGAACTTCACGCGCCACGGCTCCTGCGGCGTGGACTCGGCGGACGCGATGTGGGTCTGGAACTTCACCACGTCCGCCCCGGCCTCCGCCACGGCGTCGATGTAGGCGTGGGCGGTGCCCAGCGACCCGTCGTGGGCCTGGGCCACCTCGGCGATGACAAGCACGTCGGAGTGGAGTGCGCTCATGGCCGTAGAATGTAGCGATACGAGCTTCTTGCGGCCTCCCTGGGCAACCCTCAACGTGGCTCGGCCCGACCTACCCTCCCTCCGCCCCCACCGACCTCCACCCCCCGTCCCCGATCACCACGTGATCGAGGACGGGGATCCCCAGGGCGCGCCCGGCCTCGGCGAGCTGGCGGGTCACGGCCCGGTCCTCGGGTGAGGGGGTCGGGTCGCCGGAGGGGTGGTTGTGCACCAGGATCACCCCCGCCGCCCCCTCCACCACCGCGGCGCGGAACACCTCGCGCGGGTGGATGAGCGAAGCGTCCAGGATCCCGCGGGTGACGGCCACCTCGCGGATCACCCGGTGGCGCGTGTTGAGCAGGAGGGCGTGGAACTCCTCCTGCGGCAGGTCGCGCAGGCGCGATCCCATGCGCCGAAAGACGTCGGCCGGTCCCCGGATCGGCTCGTCGTCCCCCTCGGCCCACGCGGCGCCCCGGCGCCCCAGCTCCAGCGCGGCGAGCACCCGGGCGGCGGTGGCGGCGCCCACCCCCGCCACGCCCTCCAGGGAGCCCGGGTCGGCCGTGCCCAGGCGTCGCACGGAGCCGCCGGCCCACCCCAGGAGGCGGTCGGCGACGTGGAACGCCGAGCCGCCCGCGCCTCCGCTCCCCACGAGGATCGCCAGGAGCTCGCGCACGGACAGGTGGCGCGCGCCCACGGTGCGCAGGCGCTCGCGGGGACGGTCCTCGGGGGACCAGGCGTGGATGGGAGGCGGCGAGGAGGCGGCCGGCAGCGCACCAGCCGAGGCCGAGGGATCGTCGGAAAGCTCGGGAAGCGTCATGCCCCCACGATGGTGCCCGGCCCGGGACCCGCGAATGCGCCGATGAGCCCAGCCGATCACCCCACAGCCGGAGCTACACCTCCAGCACCATGATGAGCGCGTCCTCCACCGGCTTGTCGTAGTACTTCTTGCGCCGGCCCAGGTCGGTGAACCCGAACCCGCGGTAGAGCCCGATCGCGGCGGCGTTGGAGACGCGCACCTCGAGGTAGATGCGCGCCACCTCCCGCTCCCGGGCCACCTCGAGCATGCGCGCGAGCAGGCGGGCGCCGTGCCCCTTCCCTCGGTGCGACGGCGCCACGGCGAAGTTCGCCAGCTCCCCCTGGTCCACGATGCACCAGAGCACTCCGTACCCCACCACGCCGGCCTCCGGGTCGTCCACGACCCAGAGCTCGCAACCGTCCCGCTCCAGGAGGTGCGCGAACGAGTCGGCGGTCCAGGGGCAGGTGAACGACTCGACCTCGAGCTGGGCCACCCGGGCCACGTCCCCGGGCGCCATCTTCCGGATCAGCGTACCCACTCGCGCTCGGCGGAGGACGCCTTCACGTACCGGGGCTCCCAGGTCGGCAGCTCCGCCTCGGGCACCGGCGGGGTGTCGGGGTGGAGCGAGAGGAGATGGAGGAGGGCGTCGGCGGACGGATCGCCCGCCGGGGGAGGGAGAAGCCTGAACCCGGCGCCCTCGATGACCCGGCGGTGCCGCTCGGCGCCGTCCCCGGCGAACAGGGCGCCGTCGGGGACGTCCCCGCCCAGGAGGTCGCGCAGCTCCGCGGCGTGGGGCGGGACGAGCGTCTCCACGCCGCGGCTCCCGATGCCGTAGCACGCAGCATACACGCGCTCGCCGCGGGCGTCGAAGAGCACGTAGCGCACGCCCGGGCCCCTCGCGCCCATGTCGCCCACGGCGCCCGCGGCCAACGAGGACACGGCCCAGAGCGGGACGCCCAGCCCGCGCACGAGCCCCTTGGCGGTGGCTGCGGCCACGCGCACCCCGGTGAACGACCCCGGGCCCTCACCCACCACCACCCCGGACAGCTCGCCCACGTCCACGTTGGCCTCCTCGAGCACGCGGCGGATCGCCGGGATCATGCGCGCGGCGTGCTGGCCCTTCCGCTCCATGCGCGTGCGGGCCAGGACCTGGCTTCCCCACCCCACCGCCACGAACCCCGAGGAGCCGGACGTGTCCAGGGCGAGGTAGAACCGGTCCTCCCGGAACACGGGCTCGCTCATCAGCGCGGCCGCGGGATGGACGGCGGAGTGGACGGCGGGACGGCCGGCGGGATGGACGGCGTCGAAGGAGGTCCGCCCCCGGCCAGGCTCATGGGGAAGCCGGCCAGCTCGGGGGGGTGCCCCACCCGGACGACGCCCACGTCGCGCAGGAGCGGCTTGCCCGGGACCAGGGAGAGCTCGATGAGCCAGTGGTCGGGGGGGAGGAACCCCTCCGCCCGCTCGGGCCACTCCACCAGCACCACCTCGTTGGCCTGGCCCAACTCCTCCCAACCCAGCTCCCAGAGCTCGTCCGACGACGCCAGGCGGTAGAGGTCCATGTGCACGACCTGCACCCCCAGGCCCGCCGTGTAGCGGAACTGGAGGTTGAACGAGGGGGACGGCATGGGCTGGCCCACGCCCAACCCCTGCCCGATGGCCCGGGCCAGCACCGACTTCCCGGCGCCCAGGGGGCCCTGGAGCCCCAGGAAGACCGGGGCGTCCACGGTCTCGCCGATGCGCTCGCCCCAGCGGACCAGAGCGGCCTCGTCGAGGCGCATCAGGCAGCGGGCCCCGGGGCCGGGGAACGGAACGCCGCCCCTCCTTCGCGCGCGCGCATCTCCCGCACCCACGCCACGGTCCTGCGCAGACCCTCGGCCAGCGGCACGCGCACCTCGTAGCCCAGGCGGGCGCGGATCTTCGTCAGGTCGGCGAGGGAGTCGCGCACGTCGCCGGGGCGCGGCGGACCCGCGACGGCCTCGAGCGCCACGCCCAGGATGGCGCGCAGCTCCTCCCAGAGGCGCACCATGCTGATGCGCTCGCCGCACCCCACGTTGAACACCTCCCCGACCACGCCCTCGCCGGAGGCGAAGCACGCGCGGACGTTGGCGTCCACCACGTTCTCCACGTAGGTGAAGTCCCGGGTCTGGCCCCCGTCGCCGTTGATCACCGGGGCGCGGCCGTCCAGGGCGCCGTCGATGAAGAGCGGGATCACCGCCGAGTAGGGCGAGCGCGGGTCCTGGCGCGGCCCGAACACGTTGAAGTAGCGCAGCACCACCGTCTCCAGGCCGAAGAGGCGGGGAAACACCTGGGCGTAGTGCTCCCCGGCCAGCTTGGCCACGGCGTAGGGCGAGCGGGGGAACGACGGCATGTCCTCGTGCTTCGGGAGCGTGGGCGTGTCGCCGTAGGCCGACGACGAGCCCGCGTACACGAAGCGGCGCACGCCCGCGTCCCGGGCGGCGTGGAGCATGTTCAGCGTTCCCGTCGCGCTCACGTGATGGGTGGGGCGCGGGTCGGCGACGGAGCGCTGCACCGACGGAAGGGCGGCCTGGTGGAGGACGAAGCGCACGCCCTCGCACGCGCGAGCGCACGCGTCCGGATCGGTGACCGAGGCCTCGTGCAGCTCGATGCGGTCGAGCCACGGCTCAATCTTCTCGCGGCGCCCGGTGCTGAAGTCGTCGAGGACGCGCACCCGGGCGCCCCGGGCCACGAGTGCCTCCACCAGGTGGGAGCCGATGAACCCGGCGCCGCCGGTGACGAGGACGGAGGTGTCGTTGAAGTCCATAGGCCTGGAAATGTAACCGAGGGCGCCCGCCGCGCACCCCGCCGGCCGGGACGCGGCACCCGCCCGCCTCAACCCCGGTACAACCCCTCCCGCCCGATCACCGCGAGCACCCCGGCCGGGACCATCCCCGACACGTCCTCGCCGGCGGCCACGGCGGCGCGGACGCGCGTGGCGGACACGTCCACCCGGGTCACCGGCACATGCACCGCCCGCTCCATCCCCGGGAGGTCCGGGGCGAGCGCGGCGGCGGCCTCCCCCTCCCGGTCCATGAGCGCCGGCGTGGCCATCCCCGGGATCTCGTGCGCGGCGCGCCACGACGCGAACACCCGGAGCTGGTCGGCCCCCAGGATCAGGAAGAGCTCCGAGGACGGCCACCGGGCGCGGAGCGAGCGGAGGGTGTCCACGGTGTACGACGGGCCCGCTCGCTCCAACTCCAGCTCCGAGACCTGGAAGCGGGCGTCCGCCGCGGCCGCCGCACGCACCATCTCCAGGCGCACGCCGGGAGGGCTGACGGGGCGCGTCAGCTTGTGGGGGGAGACGCGGGCCGGCACCCAGAGCACCCGGTCCAGAGCGAGCGCGTCGGCCACGTCGCGGGCGACGGCCACGTGTCCGAGGTGGGGCGGATCGAAGGTCCCGCCGAAGACGCCGATGCGGCCCGGTGCGGGGCTCCCCTCAGGCGCCCGCGCCATTGACGCGGAGCTCCGCGGCGGCGGGCGAGTCGGGATACGCGTCCAGCAGGCGCTTCTTGGCCTCGTCGGCCAGGTCCTGATACCCGATCGCCAAGTTGGCGCGGTAGATCCCCAGGAGGGCCCTGGGCGCGAACTCGGTGTCGCCGTAGAGCGCCACGACGAACTCGTAGTAGACGATGGCCGAGTCCCATAGCTTGCGGCGGAAGTAGAAGTCGGCGGCGAGGAAGTCCTTCTGAGCCAGCTTCAGCCGCATCTCGGCGGCCAGGCGCGCCGCCTCCTCCGCCTGGGGCGTGCCCGCGTGGTCCACCACCACGTTCCGGCACAGCGTGATGGCCTCGTTGGTGTAGCTCTGGTCCCGCTGGGGCGTGGGCGACAGGGCCACCAGGCTGGAGCAGACTCCCAGCGACGCGGACGGGGCCTCGGCATGTCCAGGGAACCGGTCCAGGAAGCGCTGGAACTCGGAGCGCGCGGTGAGGTGGTCGCCCTTCCCGGCGTAGGCGCGCGCCATCATCAGGCGGGCGTCGGCGACCTCGGTGGCGTCCCCGAAGCTCAGGATGAGTCGGTCCAGGGCCTTGATGGCGTCGTCCCAGTCCCGGGCCTCGAACTTCGCGCGGCCCAGGGCCATCAGCTGGGGCGCGTCCATCCCCTGGTAGGGGTTGGAGGACTTGCAGGCCCCGAGGAGGGGGAGGGCCACGAGGGCCAGGACCGTGAACCGCCGCATGTGGGTGGACATCCATTTCAGATACCCGGCGCGGGCCGCCGTGTTTCCCGAGCGCGCGGCGACGGCTCGCATCACCGGCACCGGCCTTCCCGGAGGGATTCGAGGCCCCGCCCGAAGCGGATCTCGTCGAAGAGGGCCAGCGCCCGGTCCGCCAGCCCGGCCGAGTTCTCCGCCGACCTCACCTGCGAGAAGGCCTGCATGGCGCCGGAGCAGTCCCCCAGGTCGGAGAGGATGAGCCCCTTCTCGAACCAGGCCTGAGCCTGGAGGCTCCGCGGCTCCCCCAGCTCCAGGGTCCGGTCCACCAGCCGGAGCGCCCGGTCCAGCTCCTCCGGGGGCACGTCGGTGCCGCTCCGGATCTCCCGGGCCAGGTTGAACCCGCACGTGCCGATGTGCCAGTTGACCTGGCTCGGGTCCCCGCCCACGCCCATGGCCAGGTACCGCTCGAAGAACACGAGCGCGCGGCTGCAGTCGCCGATCTCCTCGTACGCCTGCCCCACCTCGAAGAGCGTCTGGGCGGTGGCGGAGTCGGGAACCTCGGCCAGCGCCTTCTCGAAGAAGGGGAGCGCGCGACCGTACTCGCCGCTCTGGAAGTAGTGGCGGGCCAGGTCGAGGGACATGCTGGAGACGCCGATCCCCGGGCGCAGGCGAGCCGCGATCTCCACGGCGCTGGCCATCGCGAATCGGTCGCGCCGGGCGTGGGCGATCTCGGCCAGGCGCATCAGGTCGGCGACGGCCTGGTCCAGGTACGACGAGTCCAGCGCCAGCGCCTGGGCGTAGAACGCCCCCGCGTCGTCCACCCGCTCGAGCACCGCGTAGGTGTGCGCCACCCGGGCCAGCGCCTGCGCGTCGTCGGCGCCCTGGCGCACGGCCAGCCGGTACTCGGCCAGCGCCTGCGGGTACTTCCCCTGGGCGAAAGCCTCGTCCCCCCGGCGGATGCTTCCCTCCTCGTCGGCGCGCGTCGAACAGGCCGCCGAAATCAACGACCACGCCATCAACGCGGCTGCCCCGAGGGCGCCGCCGAGGCGCCGGCGGGGTGCGCGGGATCGCGGAGGCGTGGCGGGAGGCATGGATCCGGGGAGGAGGTCAGCAGGCGGGCGCCCCAGCGCGGGACGGCCCTCAATATAGCAATGGCAGCAAGGAACGGGCCGTCTCAGGCCTGGGCCAGAGGGAGCGTCACCCCCACCGTGGCCAGATAGGCCCGGGAGCGCATGTCGCCCGGATCGTCCTGCGCGCAGCGCATCCACTCCCGGACCGCGGCCCGGTTGTCGCCGAGGCGGTGGTACACCAGCCCCAGGCGGATGCGCGCGCCCACGAACCCAGGGCGCGACTCCAGGACCGTCTCCAGCTCCTCCTGGGCCCGCTCCAGGTCGCCCAGCTCGATGAGGGCCTCGGCGAACTTGCTCCGGATGTCCATGAAGCGGGGACGCACGCCCAGCGCCGCCTCATAGTGCCGGGCGGCTTCCTGGGGATGGTTGGCCACCAGGTACAGGTCGCCGAGCTGGGCGTGGGTGACGGCGATGCGGTTCCCCACGTCGGAGGGGAACGCCGTGGAGTCCCGGGTGTCCAGCTCGCTGGCGCGGGAGAGGGCCGCCTTGGCCTCGTCGTGGCGCCCCACCTCGTTGAGCACGATCCCCCGGTTCAGGTGGGCCTCGGCGTAGGCCGGGTTGAGCTTCAGCGCCGCGTCGAAGTGGTCCAGCGCCTCGTCCGGGCGGTTCAGCATGGCCAGGCAGAGCCCGGCCTTGTTGTGCACGTCGGCGAAGTACGGGTGGTCGGCGAGGACCTCCCGGAAGGTGCCCAGGGCCGACTCGAAGTCGTCGCGCTCCCAGGCGCTCATGCCCCTGGCCAAGATGTCCCGGGCCTGCGATCTCGAACGATCCATGGAAGGAACGTTGGGGGATGCAAGGAGGTTGGGAAAGGGGATGCTCCGCGGGAGCTCAGAACGCCCGCCAGAGCCCCACCCGAGCCGTCCAGCTCCACCGATGGGCACCCGCCTGGAACGCGAAGTTGCGTATGCGCTCGCCCCCCAGGGTGACCCGGGCCCCCATGCGGGCCTCGAGGAAGTCGCGGGTCAGCGTCGCCGCGAGACGTGCCCGCACTTCCTCCGCCCGATCCTCGAGGAGGACGAGAGCATCGGCCTCGAGGGGCGACCGGGACCACGCGTCCGCGCTCCGCTCCTCGACGGCGAGGGACACCTCCGTGCGCCAACCCGAGGCCGGAGCGGTGAAGGCGTGAGCCACGAGGATCGCCCGACCGTCGGGACCCACGTCGCTCCCCTGCGCGTACCCCTCCACCGCGGCCCCGGTGCGGAAGACCTCGTGCCGATACATGTGGGGGCCAGCAGTCACGCCCTCCACGCGCAGAGCGTGGCGTCCGGCCGGGCCCAGGGCCGGCAGGGCAACCCCCAACCGGTAGGCCGCCGACTCCACGAGCGTGTGCCGGGGCAAGGCCCGGTCCATGTCCGTGAGTGCGGCCTCCGCGAGGAGCTCCACGGCGGCGAGGCGCGTACGGATGCCCAGGCTCGCGTACTTGTCCGAGAGGTTGTCGGCCCGGGGCGACCACCAGCTGCCGATCCAGGCGAAGTCCTCGAGTCGGTCGAGGAACGGAGCCTCCGGGGCTCCCTCTCCCCCCTGCTTGCTGAGGAGCGCCAGCTCGAAGCGTGTTCCCTCCACCGGACGGCTCCCCAGCACCCAACCGAAGAGCGACGCGTGGGGGTAGCTCTGGGCGGGACCCAGATCCGCCGCGAAGAGCTGGAAGTCCAGGTCGCCCAGCACGGGGACGGCGATCGGGCGATCCGCCGAGATCCTGACCAGGTCCAGGGACGGGAGCGACGGAGCCAGGACGAGCCCGAAGGTCCCGGCGAGGCCGCTGCGCAGAGGGGAGCGCCCCACCTCCAGGGCGACGGGACCCGCCACGGCACGGACCAGGGCGAGCTCGAGGACGCCCCCCCGCCTCCCGGGGGCGTCCCCGGAGTAGCGGGACGCGTCGGCCCGACCGCCCAGCACCAGCGCCGCCCGCGAGCCCAGCCCAACCCCGGCGCGGGCCGCCACGGCCACGCCCGCCCGGTCTCCGAGGGACCGCCCGCCCGACCCGCCGATCAACGGATTCACGACGACGTCCAGCCCACCCAAGGGGATGTCGGGAACCCCACGCCCGGGGCTCTCTCCCACGCTGCCTTCCAGCTCCACCAGACCGCCCGCGGCGCCAGAGCCGAAGCGGGCCTCCAGCGCCTGGACGGCCGCGAGGAGGTCGGCACGGCGCGACTGCGGAAGCTCCAGCGACGCGGCCAGGAGCGCACGGGCGTCCCTCACGACCCACGCCACCCGCGCCTCCGAGAGAGGCCCCACGCCCTGGAGCCCCCGAGCAACCACCCCCGCCGCCTCCAGCATGCGTAGGTGGGCGTGGGCCGGGTCGGTGGGAGGCAGAAGGGCCGCGCCCTGGGCGGCCGCGGAGACCGGAGTCAGGAGCGCGATCCACGCGGCGGCGCAGGCGATGACCAGCGCGACGGCTCCCGGCGCGATGGCTCCCGCCGCGAGCCGGGCGACGACGCTGTCCGCCCGGCCGCTCGTCAAAGCGTCCGCGCCCGGGCGTCGCCCCGCTCCACCAGCTCCCGGAAATACGGGATCGTGCGCTGGAGCCCCTCGCGCAGCGGCACCTTCGGCTCCCACCCCAGGACGGCTCGCGCCAGGGTGATGTCGGGCTTGCGCACTTTCGGATCGTCGGCGGGAAGGGGAAGGAAGCGGAGCTCGGAGCGGCTCCCGGCGACCTCCTCCAGCACGAGCTCGGCCAGCTCCTTCACGGTGAACTCCACCGGGTTCCCGATGTTCACCGGGTCCGTGTGGCCGGAGCGGAAGAGGCCGTAGATCCCCTCCACCTCGTCGGACACGTACGTGAACGAGCGCGTCTGGCTCCCGTCGCCGTAGATGGAGATGGGCTCGCCGCGGAGCGCCTGCACGATGAAGTTCGACACCACGCGCCCGTCGGCGGGGCGCATGTACTCGCCGTACGTGTTGAAGATGCGAACGATGCGCGTGTCCACCCCGTGGTAGCGGTGGTACGCCATGGTCATGGCCTCGGCGAAGCGCTTGGCCTCGTCGTAGACGCCGCGGACCCCGATGGGGTTCACGTTCCCCCAATAGCTCTCCACCTGGGGATGCACGAGCGGGTCGCCGTACACTTCCGAGGTGGACGCCAGCAGGAAACGCGCCTTGTGCCGGAGCGCGATCCCCAGGGCGATGTGCGTGCCCAGGCTCCCCACCTTCAGCGTCTGGATGGGGAGCTCCAGGTAATCCACCGGGCTCGCCGGCGACGCGAAGTGGAGCACGCCGTCGAGCTGGCCCACGATGAACACCGGCTTGGAGATGTCGTGCTCGATCAGCTCGAAGCCCTCGCGCGCGAGCAGGCGCGCCGCGTTCTCGCGGGAGCCGGTGATGAAGTTGTCCAGCCCCACCACCTGGTGCCCGTCGGCGAGGAAGCGCTCGGTGAGGTGCGACCCGAGGAACCCTGCGGCTCCCGTGATGAGGACGCGCATGTGCTGCTCCCTAGGCGGAGGGCCCGGCCGCGGCGCGGCCGATGCAGTGGTACTCGAAGCCCGACGCGGCCATGTCCGCCGGGTCCCAGAGGTTGCGGCCGTCGAACACGAGGGGGGCCTTCAGCGCCGCCTTCATGCGCACGAAGTCGGGGCGGCGGTACGGCTGCCACTCCGTGTGGACGACGAGCGCGTCGGCACCGGCGAGCGCCTCGTAGTTGGAGGCCGCGTACGTCACCCGGTCGCCCAGGTGGTGGCGCGCCTCGTCCATGGCCACCGGGTCGTGCACCACGACGCGCGCGCCGCGCTCCAGGAGCCCCTCGATGGTGACCAGGCTCGGGGCCTCGCGCATGTCGTCCGTGTTGGGCTTGAAGGAGAGTCCCCACACCGCCACGGTGCGCCCGGCGAGGTTCCCGCCCAGGCGCGCCACGAGCCGGTCCAGGAGGACGCGCTTCTGGCGCTCGTTCACCGCCTCCACCGCCTGGAGGATGGACGCGTCGGCGCCGAGGTCTTCCATGGTGTGGATGAGGGCTTTCACGTCTTTTGGAAAACAGGAACCACCATAGCCCGCCCCCGGATACAGGAACGCGCTCCCGATGCGCGCGTCGGAGCCGATCCCCTTGCGCACCATGTTCACGTCGGCGCCCGTCTTCTCGCAGAGCTGGGCGACGGCGTTCATGAACGAGATGCGCGTGGCCAGCATCGCGTTGGCCGCGTACTTGGTGATCTCGGCCGCGGGAACGTCCATGGTGAGGATGGCGCCGCTGTTCCGCACGAACGGCTCGTAGAGGTCGCGCAGCACCGTGCCGGCGTATTCCGAGTCCACACCCAACACCACCCGGTCCGGCTTCATGAAGTCGTCCACCGCCGCCCCTTCCTTCAGGAACTCGGGGTTGGAGCAGACGTGGACGGGCAGCTTGGTGTGCTTCTCGATCTCGGCGCGCACCCGGTTCGCCGTCCCCACGGGGACGGTGCTCTTGGTGATGACGATCTTCTCGCCGTTCATGGCCTCGCCGATGGTGCGGGCCACGGCCAGGACGTGCTTCAGGTCCGCCGAGCCGTCCTCCCCCGGCGGCGTGCCCACGGCGATGAAAATGATGTGCGACGCGCGCACCGCCTCGGCCACGTCGGTGGTGTAGCGGATGCGCCCCTCGGCCAGGTTCCGCTTCACCAGCGGCTCGAGCCCCGGCTCGTAGATCGGGATCTCGCCCTGGTTCAGACGCGCGACCTTCTTCTCGTCGATGTCGGCGGACACCACGTCGTTGCCCGACTCGGCCAGGCAGGCGCCCAGGACGAGGCCCACGTAGCCGGAGCCGATGACGGCGACTTTCATGATAGGAATCCCTGGTGGGGTCTGAGATGTGCGATCAGCGGAGCACGACGATCCGTAGCCCCTCAACCTGTTGAAAGTGCGCCTCCCCGGTCGGCCCCACCAGCACCCCGAACCCGAGGTGCAGCGCGGTGGCAGCCACGGCCAGATCGTTCGCCGGGATCACCCGGCCGCGCCGCTTCTGGCCGGCGAAGAGCACCGCCCAACGTTCGGCGATGGCGGCATCGGAGTCCACTACCGGGACCCGCCCCGTCAGCGCATCGATCTGCCCCCGTCGCCGCGCGGCCCGCTCGGGGGTGTCGGCGAGGTACACGCCCGCGAGCATCTCGGCGTACGCCGCCGCAGGGATCGCCACCGGCTCTTCGCCGAGCTCCTCCAGCACCCCTGCGACGTCCCCCCGTCGTTGCAGCGCCACCAGGGCGCTGGTGTCCATCACGAGGCCCACGGATCCTCCGGCGGGAGGTCGGCGGCGTCCACGCGCTCGAGATCGTCGGCGAAGGCGTCGTCACCGGGCCCGGCGCCGATCCAGGCTTCCAGCGCCTCGCGGAGCGTCGCGGCCGGGTGCTCCGCAACGGGAATCACCCGGGCCACCAACTCCCCGTTGCGCTCCACGAGGAACGAGTCGCCCCGGTAGCGGATGCGCCCGAGAACATCCCCGACGCGGCGCGCCAACTCGGTGGCGGAGATCCGGTGTTCCATGTCTGTAATATACATAACTGCAGACATTACGGAACTGCCACCACCCCCGAGCTCACGGCTTCCCGCAGAACCCCCGCACCGCCTCGGCCACACGGACCAGCCGCTCCTGCCCCAGCTCCGGGAAGATCGGGAGCGAGACGACCTCCCCGCAGAGGGACTCCGCCACCGGCAGGTCGCCCCGACGGTACCCCAGCTCCTCGAAGCAGGGCTGCAGGTGGAGGGGCTCCGGGTAGTAGACGGCCGAGCCGATCCCCTGAGCCTCCAGGTGCGCACGGAGCGCGTCGCGTCGCTCGGCGCGGAGGGTGAACTGGTTCCACACGTGGACGTTCCCCCCGGCCACGGCCGGGAGTCGGATCCCAGGGAGGCCGGCGAGGAGCTCGCCGTAGCGGCGGGCGTTCCCGTCGCGGGCGGCCGCCCAGGCGTCCAGGTGGCGGAGCTTCACGCGCAGGACCGCGGCCTGGAGCGCGTCCAGGCGGGAATTGGTGCCCACCATCTCGTGCCGGTACATCCGCTTCCCGCCGTGGACCCGGAGCTTGGCCACCCTCTCCGCGAGGGCGTCGTCCGCGACGGTCACGAGCCCTCCGTCACCGAACGCCCCCAGGTTCTTCGTGGGGAAGAAGGAATACCCCCCGGCATCCCCCACCGCCCCCGCCATCCCCAGGGACGAGCGCGCTCCGATGGCCTGGGCGCAGTCCTCCAGGACGAACGCCCCCCGTTTCGCCGCCAGCGCCCGGATGGGGCCCATGGGCGCCATCTGGCCGAATAGGTGCACGGGCACGACCGCCACCGTCCGCTCCGTCCAGGCCGCCTCCAACGTTTCAGCTGAAACGTTGAACGTGTGCGGGTCCACGTCGCAGAAGACGGGGCGATGCCCGGCGTTCCACACCGTGCCGGCCGTGGCGAAGAAGGTGAACGCGGGCACGATCACGTCGGATCCGGCGGGGGCGTCCAGCGCCCTCAGGGGGAGGAGGAGCGCGTCGGTGCCCGAGGCGCACGCGATGGCGTGCTTCACGCCCAGGTACGCGGCCAGCTCCGCCTCCAGCGCCTCCACCTCGGGACCCAGGATGAAGCGCTGGCTCCGCACCACGCGGAGGACCGCCTCGTCCAGCTCGGGCTGGAGCGAAGCGTACTGTGGGGTGAGGTCGAAGAACGGGATGCTCATGGGCGACGCGAGTCATGAACGGCGTCGAAGCCCCATTTCATCTCCTGGCGCACGTCGACGAACTCCTCGCGCACCTCGGCCTGGAAGCGCTCGAGGCGGTCGTTCGCCACCTGGACGCCCTCGGCGACCTTCCGGATATCCGATGCGTTCATTTCCACGAGCACACGGACCCCGCGGATCTCGCCCTCCACATTCTCGAAGCGTTGATCGACCCGCTCGAACCGCTGGTCCACCTGTTCGAACCGCTGGTCCACCTGGTCGAAGCACTGGTCGATCCGGTCGAACTTCCGCCCCAGGAAGTCCACCAGTTCCCTGTACTCGTCTGGCGTCATGTGCAGCCTCTTCCCGCCGCCGGAGGTCATGTCTCCTCCAGTCTAGCGCTCCTCTGGGGAATCCGGGATGTCTGGATGGGACGGCTTGGGGCCGAGGAGGCGGTCAGCCAGCTCGACCGCTTCGGCCTCGGCCTGCCGGGGGCGGTGCGTCTCATACCACTCGGGTGGGTAGAGCCGCCTGAGCGTCAAGCGATCCGCCTTCGCCACCACCGCCTCCCACGTCCTCATGTCGTCGAGATCCACCGGCTGTTCCGGAGGGAATCTGCGGAACAACGAAGGGAAGTCTCCGTAGCGCGGCTGGGTCGTGTCGGCCATGAGCAGTGCCTCCTGCGTGGATGGCGATGAAACGGGCTTGCACGCTACACAGCCCATCCGCCCCACGCCAACCGTGTCGGGTGGCCGACACAGCCAGACGCGCTACTCCGTCCAGTCTTCGACCTCGAGCCCGGGAACACGGGTGAATTCCCGGACGTTGTGGGTGACGAGCGTGAGGCCGAGGGAGCGGGCATGGGCTGCAAGAAGGAGGTCGTTGGCTCCGATGGGCTTCCCCTTCCGCCTCAGGTCTGCACGGATCTCGGCGTAGTGCTCCGCCGCCGCCTCGGGAAGGTCGAGCACCTGCATGTACGTGAGGAGTTGCTCCAGCGACTCCTTGTCTCGTGATGGGCGCGGCGACACGGCAACCCCGAAGAGGAGCTCTGCCTTCGTGAGCACCGAGACGCACACGGCTTCCACACCAGCCTCCGCCAAGCGCTGATCCAGAGGCTTGCTCGCCGCCTTCATGAGGTACGAGCAGGTGTCGGTGTCGAGCATGTAGAGGAGCACTACTCGGCGTCCCGGGACGTCCAGAGTTCGCGCTCCTGCAATGGCAGGTCCTCGACGTTCTGCATGAACTCGGGCGACGCCACGATCCGGCTCACGAAGTACGTGCCCCAGTCGGTGGGCCGCGGGGACAGGATGACCTCGTTCCCCACCTTGCGGATGAAGACCTCCTTCGTGTCGAACTGGAACTCCTTGGGCAAGCGCACGGCCTGGCTCCGGTTGGTCAAGAAGATCTTGGCGGTCTTGCGCATGGGCCCTCCCCGCGGATGCGATATACAAATGTATATGGCACCTCAGATCGGGGAAAGAGGCATTGCCCCCGGAGGATCGCGCGCCGGGACGGCTCCGGGAATGCCTGGATGGGACCGCGCGCCGATTCGTGGCCCCTCGCGGTCCTTCCCCCTCCCCTACTTCACCGCCCTCAGCT
Organism: Longimicrobiales bacterium; assembly: GCA_035477395.1. Lineage (GTDB taxonomy): Bacteria > Gemmatimonadota > Gemmatimonadetes > Longimicrobiales > Gaopeijiaceae > SZUA-318. The sequence continues at coordinate 4,609 of DATIKQ010000044.1, read as the reverse complement.
CGAACAGCTGATCCCGCAGCAGCGCCGCGCGCTCGAAGTCCAGCGCCTCGGCGGCGGAGGCCATCTCGGCCTCGAGGATCTTGATCATCTCCTCCCGGTTCACCTCGTCGGCGTAGCTGGCCGCGGCCTCGGCGACGCGGGCAGGGGCGAGGCGGGCGTCGGCCACACGGGTGCTGAACTCGATCTCCTCGACGCTCTTCCGGATGGTCTCGGGGGTGATGCCGTGCTCCAGGTTGTGCGCGATCTGCACCGCCCGGCGCCGGTTCGTCGTGTCCAGGCACTCCTGCATGGAGCGGGTGATGCGGTCCGCGTAGAGGATGGCCTTCGCCTCCACGTTGCGCGCGGCGCGACCGATGGTCTGGATGAGGCTCCGCGCGTCGCGGAGGAAGCCCTCCTTGTCGGCGTCGAGGATGGCGACGAGCGACACCTCGGGGAGGTCGAGCCCCTCGCGCAGCAGGTTGATCCCCACCAGGACGTCGATCTTCCCGAGGCGGAGCGAGCGGATGATGGCCATGCGCTCGATGGTCTCCACCTCGGAGTGCATGTAGCGCACGCCCACGCCCACGCTCTGCAGGTACTCGGAGAGGTCCTCGGCCATGCGCTTCGTCAGCGTGGTGACCAGCACGCGCTCGCCCTTCCTCTCGCGCTCGCGGATCTCGGCCAGGAGGTCGTCCACCTGCCCCTTCACCGGGCGCACCACCACCTCCGGGTCCACGAGCCCGGTGGGGCGGATGATCTGCTCCACCACCACGCCGCCGGCGCGCTGCAGCTCCCACTCGCCGGGGGTGGCCGAGACGTAGATCACCTTGTCGAGCATGCGCTCCCACTCCTCGAACTTGAGCGGGCGGTTGTCCAGCGCGCTGGGAAGGCGGAACCCGTAGTCGATGAGCGTCGTCTTCCGCGAGCGGTCCCCGTTGTACATCCCGTTGATCTGGGGGATGGAGGCGTGGCTCTCGTCCACCACCATGAGGAAGTCGGCCGGGAAGTAGTCCATCAGGCACGCCGGGCGCTCGCCGGGGCGCCGGTGGCTGGTGTAGAGCGAGTAGTTCTCGATGCCCGGGCAGGTGCCGATCTCCTTCATCATCTCCAGGTCGAAGTTCGTGCGCTGCTCCAGGCGCTGCGCCTCCAGGAGCTTCCCCTCCATGCGGAACTTCGCCAGCTGGGTGGCCAGCTCGTCGCGGACCCGGGGGATCATCTGCTCGATGGTGCTCCGCTGCGTGACGTAGTGGCTCGCCGGGTAGACGGCGGTGCGCTCCATCTGGGTGATGATCTCCCCGGTGAGCGGCTCGAAGCGGCTGATGCGCTCCACCTCGTCGCCCCACAGCTCCACGCGGATGGCCTGCTCGTCGTAGGCCGGGAAGATCTCCACGGTGTCGCCGCGCACGCGGAACGTGCCCCGCTCGAAGAGGTAGTCGTTGCGCTTGTACTGGATGTCCACCAGCGCGCGCAGGATCTCCTTGCGGGGCCGCTCCTCACCGACCTTGAGGTGGAGCATGAGCGCCCGGTAGTCGGCGGGGTTCCCCAGGCCGTAGATGCTCGACACCGACGCCACCACGATGACGTCCTCGCGCTCCACCAGCGACGAGGTGGCGCGCAGGCGCAGGCGCTCGATGTCCTCGTTGATGGAGGCGTCCTTCTCGATGTACGTGTCCGTGCCGGGGACGTACGCCTCGGGCTGGTAGTAGTCGTAGTACGAGATGAAGTACTCGACGGCGTTGTGCGGGAAGAGCGACTTCAGCTCCCCGTAGAGCTGGGCCGCCAGCGTCTTGTTGTGGCTCAGGACGAGCGTGGGGCGGCCGTTGCGCGCGATCGCGTGGGCGATGGTGAACGTCTTCCCCGTCCCCGTGGCGCCCATGAGCACCTGGGTGCGGTCACCCCGGGCCAAGCCCTGGACGAGCTCCTCGATGGCGCGCGGCTGGTCGCCGGCGGGCGAATGCGGGGAGACGAGGTCGAAGAGGGGCATGGGAGCCCGAAGATACGCCGAACAGCGCCACAGGACAACGATCCAGATCGGCAGCGGATGCCCGGACGGATCGGCAGTTGCAATACGGACGCATTATCATGATAATTCGTCTATGACGATTCTCCCCAGAGCCATTGCCCCGCGCATCGTCCAGGCCCTGGCCGATACGCCCGTGGTCGTGCTGAACGGCGCCCGGCAGGTCGGCAAGACCACGCTGGTCCGATCGCTCCCGTACCGGGGCACGAGCGCGTTCGTAACCCTGGACGACGTCGCGAGTCGGGAATCGGCCGAACTCGACCCCCGGGCGTTCCTGATTCGGCCGGTGGACACGCTCGTGATCGACGAGGTCCAGCTTGTGCCGGCTCTGTTCCGTGCCATCAAGGCCGAGGTCGATCGGGATCGCCGGCCCGGGCGCTTCCTGCTCACCGGGTCGTCCCGGCTGCTGACGGCGCCGGACATGGCGGACGCACTCGTCGGGCGCGTGGAGACCCTGGAGTTGTGGCCGTTCTCACAGGGGGAGATCGGCGGGAGGGCCGACCGCTTCGTCGATCGCATCTTCGACGCGCCTCGCGACCTCTTGCGAAACGGCGAAATGGATCGCCGCGCCATCATCGAGCGCGTCGTCGCAGGCGGCTTCCCTGAGGCGCTCCGGCGGGCCCCGGCGCGTCGCCGCGATTGGCTGGACGGCTACGTGACGACGGTGACGCAGAGCGTGATTCGTGACCTGGCCGCCATCGAACGACTGGCTGAGCTGCCCAGGCTCGTGCGCCTCTGTGCGGCACGCACCGCCACCGAGCTCAACGTCTCCGCCCTGGCGAGCGACTTCGGCGTGCCGATCCGCACGACCGACGGGTACCTGGCGCTCCTGGCGAACGCATTCCTGGTGCACTTCCTGCCCGCCTGGTCCACGAACCTCAGCAGCAAGGTCGTGCGGAGGCCGAAGCTGGTGATGGCGGACAGCGGCCTCGCGGCGCACCTGATCGGCGCTGAGCGTTCGACGTTCGATGCACCCGACGGACGGCTGGGACCCTTGCTCGAGATCTTCGTGGTGAACGAGATCCGCAAGCAGACCACGTGGTCGGAGCACCGGCCGTCGCTCTGGCATTTCCGGGACCGGGGCGGCGCCGAGGTAGACCTGATCCTCGAGCACCCGGACGGACGGATCGTGGCCCTGGAGGTGAAGGCGACGAGCACGCCCAGGACGTCGGACCTGAGTGGGCTACGCTTCCTCGCGGACCGCCTCGGTGAACGGTTCCACTTCGGCGTTCTCCTGACCGCAGCGAGCGAGGCCACGCCCTTCGGTCCGCGCATGGCGGCGCTTCCGGTGAGCGCGATCTGGTCGTGAAGGGATCAGCCACCTAAACCCACCCCAGATCCTCGTCGTCGAAGTGCTCCCGGCGCTCCACCCCGAGCACGCCCTTCACCCGGGACATGGCCCGGCGGACCTTCTCCAGGTGGGCCAGGTCCTGGACCTCCACCACGAACTCCCCGTGCATGCCGCCCTCGTAGGTGCGCATGTCGGCGTGCTGGATGTCGGTGCCGGTGTCGGAGATGGCCTTGGCGACGTCGGAAAGGAGCCCGCGGCGGTCCGTGCCCTCCACGAAGAGGCGCACCAGGAACCGGTCCCCCTTCTCCGCGGCCCACTCGATGTCCACACGGCGCTCGGGGTCCCGGGAGAGCTGGAGCACGTTCGGGCAGTCCTGGCGGTGGATGGAGATCCCCCGCCCGCGCGTGATGTAGCCCACCACCGGATCGCCCGGCACGGGCTGGCAGCAGCGGGAGTACCGGACCATGAGGTTGTCCATCCCCTGGATGCGCACCCCCCGCCCGGAGATCTGCAGGCGCTGCGCGAGCTTCTCCAGGGCGGTGGGCTGGCGCTGCGCCACCTCCACCGGGTCGAGGTCGGGGAAGACCTCCTTGAGGATCGCGGTGGGGCCCAGGTCCCCGCGGCCGAGCGCCGCCACGGTGTGCTCGAAGTCGGACTGGCCGAGCGCCACGGCCACGCCGAGGAGCGTGTGCGGGTCGTTGGGGAGCGTGCGCCGCGCCTTCTTCAGCTCCCGGTCCAGGATCTCCTTGCCCAGCTTCAGCGCCGAGTCGTGCTCCTCCTGCTTGATCCACTGGCGGATCTTGTTGCGCGCCCGCGCGGTCTTCACGAACGCCAGCCAGTCGCGCGTGGGGCGCTGGCGGGTGCTGGTGATGATCTCCACGGTGTCGCCGTTCTTCAGCTCCCGGGAGAGCGGGGCGATGCGCCCGTTCACCTTGGCCCCGGCGCAGTGGAACCCGACCTGGGTGTGGACGCTGAACGCGAAGTCGATGGGGGTGGAGCCCACCGGGACCGCCTTCACCTCCCCCTTGGGCGTGAACACGAAGATCTCGCCCTGGAAGAGGTCCATCTTCAGGAACTCGAGGAAGTCCTCCGAGTCGCGCGTCTCCTGCTGCCACTCGAGCACCTGGCGGAACCAGGTGAGCGCCGCGTCCACCTCGTCCCCCGAGCCCTCCTCCCCTTCCCGCTCCTTGTAGCGCCAGTGGGCCGCGATCCCGTACTCGGAGGTCCGGTGCATCTCCTCGGTGCGGATCTGGATCTCGTAGCGCCGCCCCCCGGGCCCGAAGATCGTGGTGTGCAGCGAGCGGTACATGTTGGACTTC
>DATIKQ010000043.1:0-2085 GCA_035477395.1 Longimicrobiales bacterium | reverse complement strand
CGCTTCGAGCGGTTCATGATACCGGGCTACCATCAGCCCCGGCAGATCCCCCGACCGGAGCCCTGTGCTGTCCTCTCCACCCCGAGACACCCTGCCCACCCCATACATCTCGTCGGTCTGAGGCGAAGCCTCGTTAGTGCTGACCCCGTGCATTCAGAAGGGCGGGTCTTTCGGTACCTGCGTCACTGACGAAAGCTGTCAGGCCAAGGCGGTGCCGTGCGGATCGGCATGGCCCCAGCCAGGCACTCCCCGGCGCGTGCGGATCGGACCAGCTTCGCGGCGCCTTGCTTGCGCTCGCGCGGGGGGGAGGCGTGAGGATCCTGGGCGACCTCGGCGTCCTCGAGGGAACCGGGGACGGGCCTGACGGGTCTCAAATCCTCCGGCTGGGGGTTCTCTCGGCCGCCCGCCTTGCCCCGGCCATGGTGCTGCGGCGGGGCGCGCTGGAGAAGCTCCGCGCCGTCCGGCGCTACGCCGCGTCCCGCGGGTGCCGCCGGAGGGCGCTCCTCGCCTACTTCGGGGAGGCCTCCCCCCGCCGCTGCGGCGCATGCGACCGCTGCCTCGGGGGATTCCTCCGCCGAGCGTCCACACCTGCCCAGGCCCCATGGACCGATATCTGAGCGCGGAGCACGTCCGCCTGCAGGCGAAGGTCCGTGCCTTCGCCCGGGATGCGGTCGCCCCCGTGGCCCGGGAGCTGGACGAGTCGGGCGCCTTCCCCTGGGAGACGGTCGCCGCCATGGCCGAACGGGGGTGGCTCGGCATCCCGGTGCCCAGGGAGCTGGGCGGCCTGGGGCTCGACTACCTGAGCTACATCCTGGTGGTAGAGGAGCTGGCGAAGGTGGACGCCAGCCACGCCATCACCGTGTCGGCCCACACCACCCTGGGCACCTCCCCCATCGTGGCGTTCGGCACCGAGGACCAGAAGCGCCGATTCGTGCCTCCCCTGGCCGCGGGGGAGGTCCTGGGCGGGTTCGGCCTCACCGAGCCCGACGCCGGCTCCGACGCCTCCGGCACCCGCACCCGGGCCGTGCCCGAGAAGGACGGCTACCTGCTCAACGGGTCCAAGATCTTCATCACCCACGCCGGCGTGGGCGAGATCTTCACAGTGACCGCCGTGACGGACCCGGAGCGGGGCACCCACGGGATCACGTCCTTCATCGTCTGCAAGCCCACCGTGGAGCCCGAGCGGGCACGCGCGGTGGGGATGGGGCACCGCGAGGACCTTCCCTTCACGGAGGGCGTCCGGGCCGGGAAGAAGGAGGACAAGATGGGGTGGCGCGCCTCCGACACCCGGGAGCTCCTCCTCCAGGATGCCTGGGTCCCCGCGGGCCAGCGGCTCGGCGGCGAGGGCGGGGGGTTCACCAACTTCATGAGGACGCTGGACGCCGGGCGCATCGGGGTGGCGGCGCTCTCCCTGGGCCTGGCCCAGGGCGCCTTCGAGGTGGCTGTGCGCTGGGCCGACGCCCGAAAGCAGTTCGGGCACAAGGTCTGGGACTTCCAGCAGATCCAGTTCCGGATGGCCGACGTGGCCACCGATCTGGAGGCCGGGCGGCACCTGACCTACCATGCCGCCTGGCTCAAGGACCGGGGGAGCCCCTTTTCCAAACAGGCTTCCATGGCGAAGCTCTTTTGTTCGGAGCTCGCCATGCGGGCGACCCTCGCCGCCATCCAGGTCATGGGAGGCGCAGGTTACACGAGCGACCACCCGGTGGAGCGCATGATGCGCGACGCCAAGGTCTGCGAGATCGGCGAGGGCACGAGCGAGATACAGCGGCTGGTCATCGCGCGGCACGTCCTGCGGGACGTGCTGGGCAGCGATCCGGCCGGAGCACCACCCTCCGGGGCCGAAGAAGCGGCCCTGGAGTCACAGAACAGCTGAGGGCCGCGCCCAGCGCGCGTGCCTCGTGCGGTCGCCGTCGGCCGCCGCGCCTCCGACATCCGGTCGGGGCGGCGGCCACGGGGCGTGCCCGGGGCTCGTGGACGGGTGGAGCGACCTCGCGCAGAAAAGCATCGGAGCACAATTGAAAAGAGAGATCCTCGTGAGCGCCACGCCCCAGGAGTCGTGGGTGGCGCTCCTCGAAGACGGCC
>DATIKQ010000042.1:0-2536 GCA_035477395.1 Longimicrobiales bacterium | reverse complement strand
GGACTTCTTCGAGCGCTACGAGGCGTAGTACGGTTCCGACGCGTTCGACCTGGTCTACGCCCACGGCGTGCTCCACCACGTGCCCGACATCCTGCGGGCGCAGCGCGAGATCGCGCGCATGCTCCGCCCGGCGGGACGCTCTGCGAGCACCTCGAGAACGCCCGGCGCAGGGGGCTCCGGCGCCATCTCGGGATGGACGAGTTCATCCACCGCAACACTGACGGCCCCAGGAACCCCTTCTCGCGGGTGTACGACCTGAAGGCCGCCCGGGCGCCGGGCTGCTGCGCTGGCACCTATGGGTGCACATGCGGGTGAGGAAGTAGCGGAGGGCGGCCTCGCGGGGTTCGACGCGCCCTGGGGCGGAAGTCCGCCCTGAGGGTCCCAAGTGGCCATGGCTCTGGCGCATGCCCGTCGGAGATCTTGAGAGCGAAGCTATGAAACATATTGACAACCGTACGTATCAACGCTCCATTCATCATGGAATTCGAGTGGGACCCGGCCAAGGAAGCGAAGAACCTGGAGAAGCACGGCATCTCGGCACGAAGGGCGCGGACACATGAAGAGGCGGGATACCGGAGGCAAGTCGAGCGGGCGGCGGCGGGAGGAGGCCGCGGCTGAAGGTCTGGTCCACGCGGGCGGCGCCGAGCTCGCGACCATGGCCGATGCCACCGACTGGGCTCGCGCCGAGGCCCTTGGAGACGATGAGATCGGCAGGGCGATCGCGGGTGACCTGGACGCTGCGCCCGTCCTTGGCGAAGCGTTCTGGCGCAACGCGCAGATTCTCGACCCCCGCCACGGGAAGACCACCATCACCATGCGCGTCGACGAGGACGTGCTGTCGTTCTTCAAGCGAGGTGGCTCCGGGTATCAGTCGCGGATGAACGCCGTACTGCGTGCCTACGTGTATGCCCGGCGCCAGCGGGTGAGGTAGGAGCGGGCGGCTCTGTCACGCTGTGCTCGCGTGCCCGAGGCCCATGAGCTCGCTCTTGCGCGGCGCTCGAGAAGCTCGACATGATCAACCGCTGTCCGCTGAATCCTGCCCGATGTCGCTCCCGCCGCATGGAGGATTCTGCCATGAAGAGCCTGGCCCCTGTTGTGCTCTCGGCTGCGTGGGTGCTCGCCTCGTGCTCCGACGACGCGATCTCACCCGGTGTCACGACCGACGATCTCACGCCTCGCTTCCACGTCGTTCCGGACGTCACCCTTACCGGCTCCGGAACGGCTACCATCGATGGGGTGCTGAGTCCCGGGGAATGGGATGGTGCGGGGAGTGTCGCATTCCCGGCCACGCTCCCAGCCGAGGAAGGCGGCGGCACGACGCCTGCGATTCTCTACGTCATGAACGACGCCGCGAACCTCTACCTGGCGGTAGTCGTGCGCCGGGTGGGCGCCGTGACCAACCCCGCTTTCGAGTTCGATGACGCTCATGACGGGACCTTCACCGAGGGAGACGACGGAATCGGGATGTCCATCGGCCCCTACGAGGTCGATTTCCGGGATGTCTTCCGCACTCAGGAATATGGATGCCCCGAGTGGGCGTGGTGTGGGTTCTCGGACGTCGATCACGGTGGGTCGACGGACGGCGCCGGGGCGGGCACGGTGAGTGGCGGCTTCACGTACACCGAGTTGGCGCACCCCCTGGACAGCGCGGATGATCCATTCGACTTCAGCCTCGCCCCGGGAGACGTCATCGGCTTCTCGCTCCTGCTCCGCCTGATGACCGCGGGCTCCACATGGCCCGATGGCTTCGGGGACACCTGGTTCCCTGGCGAGGCGTGGAACCCCGCCGGATACGGGCACATTCTCGTGTCGGCATTCGACCCGCTGACCAAGGACGACTGCAGGAACGGGGGCTGGGAGGCCTTCAGGTTCAAGAACCAAGGTCAGTGCATTCGGTTTGTCGAGACGGGTAGCGACAGGCGCTAGGATCCTGTCCGCCGGGGTGTCGCTGTGCGACCTCCAAGGCAGCCGTCCCAACGGGCGATGGCTCCTCGCGCTTGGACGAGGGTGGGGGTGTCGAGGCCGCCGGCCCACTCGACCTCCGACGCATCCGCTGGACGTGGTCGAGTACGGCGGGGGCATGGCGCTCAGGAGGGCGCGCTGCGGCAAGCCTCCTGAGGGAGGCTCGAAGAACCAACTCACGCTGCCCAAAGCCGTGGTGGATCGGTTCCCCGGCGTGGGCTATTTCGCCGTCCGGGAGGAAGGGGGCCGGATCGTGCTGTCGCCCGTGGTGCCGGAGCCAGGCCCATCTGCGCATGGCCCGTTCACCGGACTTGGGGGTATCTTGAGTCCGACACCGCCGCCGGCCACCGGCTTTTCGTCAGATGGGGGCACGATGCTCCGGGAATACCTCAGTGCTGCGATGGACCGGGCCTCGTTCGAGAGCCTGCCGGAGGAGGACGCCATGTACGGTGAGATCCCGGGCTTCGACGGCGTCTTCGCCCATGCCCCGACCACAGAGGTGTGCCGCCACGAGCTGGAAGAGGTGCTGGAGGAGTGGGTGCTGTTTCGGGTGTCCCGGAACCTCTCTCTGCCG
>DATIKQ010000041.1:0-71135 GCA_035477395.1 Longimicrobiales bacterium | reverse complement strand
GAGGGCCTCAACAACAAACTGAAAGTGACCACCAGAAAAGCGTACGGCTTCCGAACCTTCAAAGCCATGGAAATCGCCTTGTATCACACCCTCGGGCAGCTACCTGAACCCCAATCAACCCACAGATTCTGCTGACGAGCCCCTTTTTCGGGAGTCAAATCCGAAAGAGGAGGGTCAAAATGTCGCACGCGCCGTTGCTGGACGCCAGGGTCTGGCGGTTGCTGCTGGAGACGGATGGTGAGTTGGCGGCGGAGGCGCGAGGGAAGGGTTGCGCCTGCGGAGGCAGGCTGCACCGCGCGCGGTACCGGCGCAAGCCGCGTCGGGGCGTGCCCGAGGAGCTGCGGGGCGAGTACGGGTGGCGGGAGAGCCTGTGCTGCGAGCGTGAGGGGTGCCGCAAGCGAGTGATGCCGGCGTCGGTGCGGTTTCTGGGTCGGCGCGTGTACCTGGCGGCGCTGGTGGTGCTGGTGAGCGCCATGACGGGCGGGGTGACGGCACGCCGGGCGGCAGCGATGCGGGAGCTGATCGGGGTGAGCGTGCGCACGCTCCAGCGCTGGCGCGCGTGGTGGCTCGGCAGCTTCCCGCGGACGGTCGTCTGGAGGGGTGCCCGCGGGCTGCTGGCGCCGCCGGTGGACGAGGCGCGGCTGCCGGCCTCGCTGCTCGAGCGCTTCACCGACCCGGGAGGCGACGGCCTTGTTGCATGTCTCGGGTTCCTGGCTCCCATGACGATGCGCGGGGGGTACGCGATGGCCGTGTAGGCGCCCGCAGAAGATGACGCTCCCTCGCCCTGGGCACGCTGTGGTAGGCTCCTACGTCGATCCCACGGGAGGCTGCCATGGACGAGGCGAAGGAGTCAGTGCAGGACCGCTGGGCGCGGCTGCGCTTCGCGGTGGTGGGCCCGTTGTTGTCGGCGCCGCCGGCTGCGGGCGAGCTCGCGCCCGAGCTGACGCGGCTGGCCGGCAAGCTCTGGCGCCACCCGGTGAGCGGCGAGGGGGTGCGCTTCGCGCGTTCGACCATCGAGCGCTGGTACTACCTGGCGCGGGCCGAGCGCACCGACCCGGTGGGCATGCTCCGGCGACGGGTGCGCAAGGACGCCGGCCAGGCGCGGGGCGTGAGTCTGGAGCTTGCTCAGGCGATCCGGGCCCAGCACCGCGAGCACCCCTCCTGGAGCTACCAGCTCCACGTCGATAACCTGCGCGTGCGGGTGGGGCAGCACCCGGAGCTGGGCGCGCTGCCCTCCTACACGACGCTGCGCCGTTGGATGAAGCGGCACGGCCTGTTCAAGAGGCGTCGGCGAGCGCGTCCGCCCACGCCGGGCGAGGTCCGCGCGGAGCGTCGCCTGAGGGAGCTCGAGACGCGGAGCTTCGAGGCCGAGTACGTGGGCGCGCTCTGGCACCTGGACTTCCACACCGGCCGCCGCAAGGTCCTGACCCAGCAGGGTTCCTGGCTGACACCGCACCTGCTGGGCGTGCTCGACGATCGCTCCCGTCTGGCCTGTCACCTCCAGTGGTACCTCAGCGAGGACGCCGAGACGCTCGTGCACGGGCTCAGTCAGGCGATCATGAAGCGAGGCCGGCCGCGCTCTCTCTTGACCGACAACGGCAGCGCCATGACGGCGGCCGAGACGACCGAGGGCCTGCTCCGGCTGAGCATCCACCACGAGACCACGCTGCCCTACTCGCCACACCAGAACGGTAAGCAGGAAGTCCTGTGGGCACAGGTCGAGGGCCGGCTCATGGCCATGCTGGAGGGGGTGGCGGATCTCACGCTCGAGCTGCTGAACGAGGCCACCCAGGCCTGGAGCGAGCTCGAGTACAACCGCAGCCTGCACTCCGAGCTCGGCTGCTCGCCCTTCGAGCGCTTTCTCACCGAGCGCTCCGTGGGCCTGGTGAGTCCCTCCGCCGAGGCGCTGCGCCGCGCCTTCCGCGCCCAGCTCGTCCGCACCCAGAGGAGAAGCGACGGCACCGTCTCGCTCTACGGGCGCCGCTTCGAAGTCCCCGCGCGCTTCCGTCACCTCGAGCACCTCCATCTGCGCTGCGCCCGCTGGGACCTGAGCGTGACCGACCTCGTCGACCCCCGCTCCGGGACCGTCCTCGCTCCGCTCTGGCCGCTCGACAGGACGAAGAACGCCGACGGCCGCCGCCGCGCCCTCGCCGAGGGCGTCGCCGAAGCGGGCGAGACCGAGGCCCCCGCCGGCGGCATCGCACCCCTACTCAAGGACTTGCTGGCCCGCTACGCGGCCACCGGTCTGCCCCCAGCCTATCTCCCCCTCCACCACGAAGCTGAACCCCAGGACAGAACCTGATGGTCCCCAAGCTGCTCGCCCTCTTCGGGCTCAAGTTCAATCCCTTCTCGCCCGATCTGCCCACCGAGGCGCTCCTGTCTTCCGCCCGGATCGAGAACTTCTGCTGGCGCATCGAGAACGCCCACCTGCGCGAGGGCGGCTTCGCCCTCGTCACGGGCGATCCCGGCACCGGCAAGAGCGCCACCCTGCGCCTGCTCGCCACCCGCCTCGCTCGCCTGCGCGATGTGACCGTCGGCTCCATCACCCGCCCCCAGTCCCGGCTCGCTGACTTCTACCGCGAGATGGGCGAGATCTTCGGCGTACCCCTCCACCCCCATAACCGCTGGGGCGGCTTCAAGGCGCTGCGCAACTGCTGGCAGACCTACATCGAGAGCACCCTCTCCCGCCCCGTGCTCCTCGTCGACGAGGCCCAGGAAGCGACCACAGCCGTGCTCTCCGAGCTCCGCCTCCTCTCAAGCGTGGACTTCGACTCACGCGTCATCCTCTCCGTCGTGCTCGCCGGTGACCGCCGCCTCACCGACCGCTTCCGCTCAGTACCGATCACCGACGTGTGGCTCGCGCAGCTTCAGGTAACTAGTCCGCAGTTCCCGAAGTTCGCGTTCGATATCAACATTCAGGCGGGCGAGGACGTGAACTTCATCGAGCCGGATCGAGCTACCTTCCTCTTGGCTGGCTTGTTGGGCGATTTCCGACCGAGTACGCAACTTCGGGCGACGACTTCGTATAACCTGGTGCGGCGTGACCGTGAATCTGACGGCAATCGGTTTTCGACGCAGCAGGTCGCCCGCGCCAAGCTGGAGTATCAGCTGTCGCGGTCTGTCTTCTTCCGCATCGTGGGCCAGTACGTCGTGGATGAGCAGGCAGCCCTTATCGACCCGACAACGGGTTTTCCGCTCCTGAAGCGGAACAGCGGAGGGGTGTATGTCCGAACGACCGCACGAGGCGTGAACGAACTACAAATGAACTGGCTCTTTTCCTACCGGCCAACTCCAGGAACGGTCCTGTTCTTCGGCTACGGCTCGGACCTCGTGGAGCCTGAAGCCTTCAAGTTTGAGGGCCTGGAACGGGTGCGAGACGGCTTCTTCATCAAGTTGAGTTATCTGTTCCGCGTATGATCCACCGATCCCAACTCACGTTCACGGAGCACTCTCGCACCTCCTGATGACGCCTTTTGGCACCCCCGATTGATCGGGACATTAGATTGGCGATAACGCATGGGGTCCAGAGAGAGGGGTGTATATGGCGACCCAGAAGGCCAGGGAGTCCGCAGCGACCGAAGGTCGCGGAGGAACTGCGGGCCCACCGGAGCGGTGGAGCCCGTAGCGTAAGACGGAAGTGGTGCTTCGTCTCCTGCGAGCGGAAGACCTCGGAGAGGTGAGTCGCGAAGTCCAGGTAACGGGGTCCGAGCTGGAGAAGTGGCGGCGGGTGTCCCTGGCCGGGGGCCAGCAGGGACTGAAGCGTCGAGGAGGGGACCAGACGGTGAACTTCCGGGGCGAGAGGCGGAAGGACGGGACACACCAATCCGTTGTAGGTCGTGAGGCACGACTGTACCGAAGAGCTACGGGGTGGCGGCGAAGCTATGCCACCGGGCCCACGTGCTGATGGAGAACCGCCACGGCCTTGTGGTGGACGTCAGCGTCAATGAGGCCAACGGCCGCTCCGAACGCACCGAGGCCCTTCGGTTGGTCCGGCGCGCCAAGCGGCAGCACGGGCTGAAGGTGAAGACGCTCGCGGGAGACAAGGGATACGCGGCGGGTCCGTTCCTGCACGAGCTGGGGGCTGAGGAGGGCGTGGCGCCGCCGGTGGCGATGCCGGACCTTCCGATCGAGAGCAAGGGCGTTGAAGGGGATGCGCATCCACGCCAGGCGGCGTCAGAAGACGAGCCGGAGTCCCGATGACCACGGTCTATCTCAACGGCGAGTACATTCCCAAGAGCGAAGCCAAGATCTCCGTGGAGGACCGCGGCTTCACGCTCGCCGACGGTGTCTACGAGGTGACCTGCTTCTACGACGGCGTGCCCTTCTATCTGGACCGGCACCTGGAGCGGCTCCGGGGCGGTCTGGCGATGATGCGCATTCCCATCGACGCCGGCGTGATGGACGACGTCAGCCGCCAGGTCATCGCCAGGAACGGCCTGGACAAGGTGCCCACCTCCCTGGTCTACCTGCAGATCACCCGGGGCGTGGCGCCCCGGACCCACGCCTTCCCGAAGGAGCCCGTCACCCCCACCGTGTACGCGTCCGCGAAGGCGTGGGAGCGCTACACGCCCGAGCAGTGGGCCGGGGGTTGTTCCGCCGCCACGGTCCCGGACCGGCGCTGGGGGCGCGTGGACGTCAAGACCATCTGCCTCCTGCCCAACGTCCTCGGGGTCCAGGCCGCCGTGGACGCCGGCGCCGACCACGCCATCATGGTGAAGGACGGCGTGGCCATCGAGGGCGCGATGCACAACTTCTGGGCGGTCGTCGACGGCACCGTCGTTACGCACCCCCTCACGCAGGCCATTCTCCCGGGGATCACGCGCGGCGTGGTCCTGGAGGTCGCCCGGGAGAACGGGATCCCGGTGCAGGAGCGCCCCATCCAGGTGGAGGAGCTGACCACGGCCGAGGAGTTCTTCTTCACAGGGACCACGGCCGAGGTGCGCCCCTGCACGGTGGTGGACGGTCGAGCGGTGGGCGACGGCAAGGCGGGCCCGGTGACGCGCGCCCTCTCCCGAGCCTTCCTCAAGCGCGTCGAGCGCGAGAAGGCAGGTCGCTGAGGCGCGGAGTGGAAGCTCGCGCGGGCGCAGGGAGGCTCGCGGCTCTCTCCTGGGCGGCGAGCCTCGCCGTTTCGGCGTGCGGGGCCGCGACGGGCCCGGAGGCGCCGCGGCTGGTGGACAGAGCCCCGGCGGGCGCCGACGCCGTGCGTCTGGTCTACCTGGGCGTGGGCGGGTGGATCTTCCAGCGCGGGGACGACCTGGTCCTGGCGGCTCCGCTCTTCTCCAATCCGTCAATCCTGCGCGCCGGGCTCGCGGAGATCGCGTCGGACACGGCGGCGGTGGACCGGTGGATGGGCGAGCACGACGTCTCCGATGCGTCGGCCATCCTCGTGGGCCACGCCCACTACGACCACCTCATGGACGTGCCCCGGGTGGCGCTCGTGCACGCGCCCCTCGCCCGCATCCTGGGGAGCCGCACGGTGAGGAACGCGATGGGCACCTGGAGCGGAGTGGGGGCGAGGATCCTGGAGGTGGATTCCCTCGCCGGCGACGTGGACCACCCGGGCCGGTGGATTCCCCTGTCGCCGGGGGTGCGCGTGATGCCACTCCGCTCCCACCACGGGCCCCACTTCGACAGGATCACCCTCTTCCAGGGGACCGCCGACCATCCCCGCCACCAGGCTCCCGCCCTCGCCTCGGACTGGGTGGACGGGCCCACGTACGCGTTCCTGGTCGACTTCCTCGACGCGGCGGGGGGCGTGGCCTTCCGCCTCTACTACCAGGACGCGGTGGCGGCTCCTCCCTTCGGCTTCGCGCCCCAGGCGCTCATGGACGAGCGCCCCGTGGACGCGGCCATCCTCGTGCCCGCGACCTTCGACCAGGTCGAGTGGCACCCCGAGGCCCTGGTGGCGAACCTCCGCCCCCGGTGGATCCTCCTGGGTCACTGGGAGGACTTCTTCGTGCCTCCATCGGCGCCGGCCCGCCCGGTGATGCTCACCGACCTCGGGCACTTCCGGGAGCGCCTGGGCAGGGTGTACGCCGGGGAGAGCTGGCTCCCCGTGCGGGGCACCGAGTTCAGGTTTCCCGTGGTGCGGGGGCGCGGGCGCTAGTGTAGTGCGTCCAACGCTTCTTTACATTTAGCGATCTTCGCCAGGATTCGTTCTGCCGAGGCGGTCCACACGAATACGCGCGGGTTCTGGTTCGATTGAGCGATGTAGTGGTCGATGGTCGCGATGAGTTCGGGCACACTCTCGAACGAATCACGGCGAATGCGTTTGTCCGTCAGGTTGCGAAACCAGCGCTCGACGAGATTCAGCCATGAGCTCGACGTAGGTATGAAGTGCAGGTGGAAGCGCGGATGGCGTTGCAACCAGGCCTTGACGCGGTCGTGTTTGTGCGTGGAGTAGTTGTCCACGATCAGGTGGAGGTCAAGCTCCGCGGGTGTTTCGGCATCGATCTTCTTCAGGAACCGGATGAACTCTTGATGCCGATGGCGGGGCATACAGTCGCCGATCACGTGGCCGTCCAGCATGCTGAGGGCCGCGAACAGCGTGGTGGTGCCGTTGCGCTTGTAATCGTGCGTCATGGTTCCGCACCGCCCCTTCTTCAACGGCAGGCCCGGCTGCGTGCGGTCGAGAGCCTGGATCTGAGACTTCTCATCCACGCACAGTACGAGTGCTCGGTCCGGAGGGTTGAGATACAAGCCCACGACGTCGTGTAGCTTCTCCGCGAATCGCTTGTCGCGGCTGAGCTTGAAGGTCTTCGTCAGATGCGGCTTGAGATTGTGGCGCTTCCAGATGCGCCGAACCGTGGCCTCGCTCACGCCTCGCGCCTCAGCCATCGTGCGGGTGCTCCAGTGCGTGGCGTTCTCCGGCTTGGTGTGGAGCGTCGCATGCACGATCGCGCGAACCCGGCGCTGGGAAATCCGTGGAATCCGACCGGGGCGAGGCGCATCCTTCTCCAGCCCGGTCAATCGCAGCGCCAAGAAGCGCTGTCGCCACAGCTGCACCGTCGGTCGCGAGATCCCGAGCCTGCGAGCAATCTCCTGGCTCTCAACGCCCTCGGCGGCAAGCTGAATGATCTGGGCGCGTTGGACTTGGCGGAAGGGCAAGCTGCGGCTCCGTGCCCAACCAGCGAGGGTGGCCTGCTCCTCATCGCTGAGGACGATCGACGCCGCTCGACGACTCATGGCCCATACAATACCATGGGTGGACCCATAAGTCAACCTATTTACGACGCACTACACTAGCGGCCTGAGCCGGGGACGTCGTCCACACCGGCCCCTCGCGCCGGGTCGTGGGGCACGTACGTGCCAAGGACGCGGAGGGTGCGTCCGCGGGATCCCGCCGCCTCCAGGCACTCCCGGGCCTCCGCTTCCGAGCCGTGCCGGAACTCCAGGATGAAACGGTAGGTCCAGGGCGTGCCCGTGGGGCGCGACTCGATGAAGGTCAGGTCCAGTCCTCTGTCGGCGAACGCGCCGAGGAGGTCGTGGAGCGCTCCCGGGCGGTTCTCGGTCTCCACGACCACGGCGGTCTTGAGGCCCCCCTGGGAGGGTGCCAGCGGCTCCCTCGGCTCGGAGCTGCGGCGGACCAGGAGGAAGCGGGTCTGGTTGTCGTCCCGGTCCTGAAGCTCCCCGGCGAGGATGTCGAGGCCGTAGCGCTCGGCCGCCCTCCGGGGCGCCAGGGCCGCCACGCCCGGCGACCGGGTCTCGGCGACCTCCCGGGCGGCGCCGGCGGTGTCGTGGACCGCCACCGGCTTCATGTGCGGGTGCTCCGAGAAGAACCGCTCGCACTGGGCCAGCGCGACCGGGTGGGAGCGCACCTCCCGCACCAGGGCGAGGAGGGTGCCCGGCGGCGCCATGAGGAAGTGCCGGATCCCGATGATCACCTCACGCACCACGCGCACCTCTCCCGCCTGGAGCGCGTCGAAGGCTGCCGCCACGCCGCCGGCCAGCGTGTTCTCGACCGGGAGGAGCCCCGCGTCGTCGGTTCCCGACTCGACGGCGCCCACGACGTCGCGGAACGTCCGCCGGGGCACGGGGACGGCAGCCGGGAGGAGAGCCAGGAGCGCCTCTTCGCCGAACGCTCCCGGCTCTCCCTGGAACCCCACCCTCATCGCTGCGCTCGGGGTGCCGGTCACGCCGGGGCTACTCCTCCCTCCTTGCCGGCCCGCCCTCGAAGCGGAAGCGGACCTTCGTCCCCTGCGCGTCCTCCGCCACGATGAAGCGGGCCGGCGCGCCGGCGTCGATCCCGCCCTTCCCGTCCAGCGCTTCGGGGAGCGGGATGATGTAGAGGCCGGTCAGGTCGAGCGTATCCTGCGCCTGCACGTCCCCCAGGTCGCCGATGTCGGTGATGGTGCCCTCGGCCTTCTCCAGCGGCAGGCCGTAGCTGATGAGGAAGTCCACCGTGAGCGTGGGGATCCCGGGGATGGCGAGGGTGCCGTTCACCACGAGCAGGTCGGGCATGCTCCGGCCGTTGGGCTCCAGGGTGTCGTAGATGGCCGGGTCGTACTGGGCGTAGGTGCCGGTGGCGATGGCGTCCAGCGCGGACAGGATCCCCACGAAGTTGGTCTTGCGCAGGTGCTGCTTCTGCGGATCGTCGGCCCACCCGCCCGACTCGATCAGGACGGTGCTGGCGCCCCACGCCCCCATGAGGTCGCCGAAGGCCCGTGGGTTGAACGCGTCGTCGTACTTGGTGATGTGGTCGGTGACCAGGGGGCGCATGGACGTGGCCAACACCGAGGCGATCCGCATGGCCCGCTCGCGCTTGGCGTCCACGTCCCGCGCTTCGTTGAACGCGGGTGCGAGCAGCGCGATGGCGGCGCCGCGGCTCGTGCGGCCCACGCGCGTGCCGGGACCCTGGTCGTGGAGGTTGAACCCGAAGTCGGGCTTGAGTTCGTCGCTCACGCGCTTCAGGAGCTTCCCCTCGGGCGTCTGCAGGCGGCGCGCGTCGCGGTTCACGTCGATTCCCTGGGCGTTGCGTCTGCGGAAACGCTCGGCGCCGTCCGGGTTCAGCATGGGGATGAGGTGGACGGTCATGCCCGAGGCGATGCGCTTCGAGAGCGGGTGATCCGGCTGCTCGTGGAAGAAGCGCACGATGTCCACGAGGGCCATGGAGGCGGTGCTCTCGTTCCCGTGCATCTGGGACCAGAGCAGGACCTTGGTCGGCCCGGAGCCGAAGGTCAGGTGGCGGATCTCCCGCCCCTCGGCGCTCTGCCCCTCGACCTTCCAGGATACGCTGCCGCCGAGGAAGGGCTGCATCACGCGCCAGTATGTGGCGTGGTCGAAGTCGCGCCGCTCCAGCCCCGGCACCCGCACGGCCTGGTGGAGCGCGATCAGCGCCTCGGGCGCGATGAGCGGGGCTGGAGGAGGTGCGGGAGCCGCGGCCGGTGCGGTGGGCCGGGCGGGGGCCACGGCGGGTGCCTGAGCGGGCGCGGCCGGTGCCGGGGGAGGAGGCGGAGGGGAACTGGTAGCGCACGCCGCGAGGACGAGTGCGGCGGCGAAAGCGAGGGCCTTGTGGGCGCGCATCGGGGTCGTCTGGGGTCGGGGAGTTGAGGGCGAGGGCACGATGCCCGAGCATTGTAGGGGTCCTGGCGTCGGAGTCGCTTGCCCGCCCGTCCGGACCCTGCGTCGGAAGTGCCCTCGGAGGACCTGATCATCCACGCAAGGTTCGGGCCCCCGGCCGGCGCCGTCAACGCACATGGTCCTGCACCCAGGAAGGAGCCCCGGTTTCCATGTCCGCACCGAGCAGGCTTCGCCGTTCCGCCCCCGCCCGTCGCCTGGGGTGGACGCTCCCGGCCTGGCTCCTCCTGGCGGCGGGGTGCGGCGGCACCTCGGCGGCACCGCAGCCCGCCCCGGCGCCGGAGCCCGACACGGCCCCCGTGGCTGCCCCGCCCGCCGTCGAGGTTCCACCTCCGCCGGCGCCTGGCGGGCCGCCGAGCGCAGCGGAGCCCGAGGGGGCCTGGGCCGCGCGGACACTCGCCGAGCTGACCCTGGAGGAGAAGGTGGGGCAGCTCCTCATGCCCTGGGTCCTCGGCGACTTCGCGCCCGAGGGCTCGGCGAGCCACGACCGGGTGCTCCGCTACCTCCAGGAGCAGCACGTCGGGGGGATCATCATGTCGGTGGGCTCGCCCACCGAGGTGGCCGCGAAGGTCAACGACCTCCAGCGCCACGCCAAGCACCCGCTCCTCGTCACGGCCGACCTGGAGACCGGGGCGGGCTTCCGCATGTTCGGCGCGATGTACATGCCGGGCCCCATCGAGCTGGGCGGGGCGACGAACTTCCCCTCCCTCATGGCGCTCGGCGCCGCCGGCGACACCGCGCTGGCGTACGAGATGGGTCGGATCACAGCGGAGGAGGCCCGCGCCGTGGGGATCCACGTCGCCTTCGGGCCCGTGCTGGACGTGAACAACAACCCCGACAACCCCATCATCAACGTCCGCTCCTTCGGCGAGGATCCCGTCCGGGTCGGTGCGCTGGGCGCCGCCATGGTACGGGGGACGCAGGAGCACGGGGCCATCGCCACGGGCAAGCACTTTCCCGGGCACGGCGACACCGGCGTGGACTCCCACCTGGCGCTCCCCACCATCTCCGTCT
Source organism: Longimicrobiales bacterium (assembly GCA_035477395.1). Lineage (GTDB taxonomy): Bacteria > Gemmatimonadota > Gemmatimonadetes > Longimicrobiales > Gaopeijiaceae > SZUA-318. Next base: position 60,545 of record DATIKQ010000041.1, on the reverse strand, counting down.
CCCGGGAGCGCATGGACTCGGTGGAGCTCCCACCGTTCCGCGACGCCATCGCGGCCGGGATGGGCGCCATCATGACGGCGCACATCACCGTCCCCTCCATCAACGGGGGCACCGGCGACGCGGCCACCCTCTCCCCGGGAGTCCTCACCGGCCTCCTGCGCGACGAGCTGGGCTTCCGGGGGATCGTCTTCACCGACGCCATGGACATGGCCGCCATCTCCGGGCGCCTGGGCTCCGGCGAGGCCGCGGTGCGCGCGGTGCTGGCGGGCGCGGACGTGATCCTCATGCCGGCTTCCGTGGAGCAGGCTGCCAAGGGGCTCGTGGACGCCGTGCGCTCCGGACGGATCAGCGCGGAGCGCCTGGACGCATCGGTGCTGCTCCTGCTGCGCACCAAGGAGTCGCTGGGGCTGCACCGTGAGCGCGAGGTGGCGCTGGAGCGCGTGCACGCCGTGGTGGGCATCCCGGCGCACCAGCAGGTCGCCGACTCCATCGCCCGGCGCTCCGTCACCGTGCTGAGGAACGGGCGCGACCTCCTGCCGCTGCGCGGCACACGCTCGGCCCGGGTGCTGTCGGTGAGCTACCGCCGGACCACGGACCTGCGCGCCGGCTCCGCGTTCAACGGCCGGCTGCGCGTCACCTACCCCCGCCTGGTCACCGCCGAGGTGGACCGGGATACGGGCTCCGGCGTGTACGACGGCCTGCTCCGCCAGGCGCGGGAGTCGGCGCTCGTCGTGGTGAGCACGTACGTCACGGTGGTCTCGCGCTCGGGGACCATCGCGCTCCCCGGGGAGGTCTCGGAGTTCATCCAGCGCCTCGGCGAGGCGGGCGTCCCCCACGTGGTGGTCTCGTTCGGGAACCCGTACCTCATCGCCGACTTCCCGGACGTGCCGGTGTACGTGCTCGCGTGGAGCGGCTCCCTCGCCAGTCAGGCGGCGGCCGCCGGCGCGCTCCTGGGCGAGTTCGACGTGAGCGGACGCACCCCCACCCGCATCCCGGGATTCGCGGAGATCGGCGACGGGATCCAGATTCCTAGGAGATAGAGCGATGCCGGCGAATAGACTGCGTTCTCCCCGCGCCTCCTGGCTCGTACTCTCCCTGGCCGTCGGCGCGTGCGCGGGCGGTGCGCCATCCACCTCGTCCGGTGCGTCCCCTGCGCCCGGGCCGGTGCCGGCCACCCTCGACGCCGCGGGCCGGCGCTGGGTGGAGGAGACGCTGGCCTCCCTGGACCTCAGGGACCTGGTGGCCCAGCTCGTCGTGGAGTGGGTGCCCGGCTCCTACGCATCCCCGTCGTCGCCGGAGTTCGAGCCGCTGCGCCGCATGGTGGAGGACGACCACATCGGCGGGCTCACCCCCAGCATCGGGCTCCCCCACAGCTACGTTGCCAAGATCAACGCGCTCCAGCAGCGCGCGCGCATCCCCCTGCTGGTCGGCTCGGACTTCGAGAACGGCGGACCGGGGATGCGCATCTCGGGCATGTACGCGCTCCCGTCCATGCTCTTCCAGGGAGGGGGCACCGCCTTCCCGCCCACCATGGCTTTCGGGGCCATCGGCGACGAGCGCTTCGCCTACGAGTACGGGCGCATCACCGCCCGTGAGGCGCGCGCCGTGGGCGTCCACGTGCTGTACGCACCGGTGCTGGACGTGAACTCCAACCCCGACAATCCGGTCATCTCCACGCGCTCCTTCGGCGCCGATCCCGCGCTCGTGGCGCGCCTGGGCGCGGCGTTCATACGGGGTGCCCGGGAAGGTGGGGCGCTCACCACCGCGAAGCACTTCCCCGGCCACGGCGACACCAACGTGGACTCCCACCTGGGTCTCCCGGTGGTGGCGGGTGACCGTGCACGCCTGGACTCGCTCGAGCTGGCGCCCTTCCGCCGTGCCATCGCGGAAGGGGTGGACGCGGTGATGACCGCCCACGTCCAGATGCCCGGCCTGCTGGGGCCCCAGTCGCTTCCCGCGACGCTCGCGCCGGAGATCATGACCGCGCTCCTGCGCGACGACATGGGCTTCAAGGGGCTCCTCTTCACCGACGCGCTCACCATGGGGGCCATCAGCGACGGCTACGGGACCGGTGAGGCGTCGGTGCGCGCCCTGGAGGCGGGCGCCGACGTGCTCCTCTCCCCCAAGGACATCCCCACGGCCGTGTCGGCGGTGGTGGCGGCGGTCGAGTCGGGGCGCCTCACACGGGAGCGGGTGGAGGCCTCGGCACGCCGCATCCTCGAGCTGAAGGCGCGGCTCGGCCTGCACCGGAGCCGCCTCACGTCGCTGGACGCGGTGGACGGTGTGGTGGGCTCCGGCCCCCACCTGGCCTTCGCCGACAGCGCGGCCAGCCGCTCCATCACCCTCCCGCGGGACCGGGACGGGCTGGTCCCGCTGCGCGCCGAGGCCGCCGGGCGGGTGGCCCACGTGCGCTACGCGCCGTCGGGGTGGCTGTGGGCCGGGCGCACCTTCGCCGGCGCCCTCGCGGAGCGGCTCGCGTCCGTGCGCACGCTGAACCTGGACGAGCGGAGCGACGCGCGTGCCTGGGCGGCGGCGGAGGAGGCTGTGGTGGGAGCCGACCGGGTCGTGGTCAGCTCCTACGTGCCCGTGTCGGCCGGCTCCGGGCCCGACGCCGTGCCCCAGGCGCTGCGCGCGCTGGTGGCCCGGAGCGTGGAGACCCGCCCCACGGTCCTCCTCGCGTTCGCCAACCCCTACCAGCTCGCCGCCTTCCCGACGGTGGGCACCTACATGGTGGCGTGGGGCGACCGGGACGTGTCCCAGAGCGCCGCGGTGAAGGCGCTGTTCGGAGAGGAGGCGATCAGCGGGCGTCTCCCCATCCCGCTGCCTCCCTTCCACGCCATCGGCGAGGGGCTCTCACGGCCGAAGGTGAGCACCTTCGTGGCCCGCCTCGAGGTGGAGGACCCCCTGATCGCCGCGGGGATCCGGCCCCGCGAGGAGCGCGGAGGCGCCTCCACCGGCGCCGCCCAGAGCGTCGCCGACCCGGCCTCGGTGGGGATGGACGCGGCGAAGCTGGCTCGACTGGACTCCATCCTCCAGGCCGCCGTCGCCGACTCCGCCGCCTCGGCGGCCGTGCTGGCCGTGGGGCGCCACGGGCGCCTCGTGAAGCTCCTCTCGGTGGGGGAGCTGGCGTGGGGGAGCGGGCGGGCCGCCACGCCCACCTCCCTGTTCGACATGGCCTCGGTGTCCAAGGTCGTGGGCACCACGACCGCGGCCATCATGCTCGTGGGGGAGGGGCGGCTGGACCTGGACGCCCTGGTCGTGGACTACCTCCCGTCGTGGTCCAGGGGTGACCCGCGCAAGGCCACGGTGACCGTCCGCCAGCTCCTCCTGCACCGCACCGGGCTTCCGGCGTTCCGGCCCTGGTTCAGGGACCACGCCGGCGTGGAGGCGTACAAGCAGGCCGCCGCCGACGAGCCGCTGGAGGTGGACCCCGGCACCCGCACCCTCTACTCGGACATCGGCATCATCACGCTGGCCTGGATCATGGAGGGGATCACGGGTCAGCCCCAGGATGCGTTCCTGCGGGACCACGCGTTCGGCCCGCTGGGCATGCTGGACACCGGCTATCGCCCCGATCCGTCCCTGAGGCCGCGCATCGCCACCACGGAGCTGGATACCACCTGGCGCAAGGAGATGGTGTGGGGACGGGTCCACGACGAGAACGCGGACGCCATGGGCGGAGTGGCCGGGCACGCGGGGCTCTTCTCTACCGCGGTGGACCTGTCGGTGTTCGCGCGCGTGATGCTGGCGGGCGGCGTCGCCCCCGCCTGCGTCCCCGGCGAGGTGCCCGGAGAGCCTTGCCCGGTGGCGCGCCCCGCGGAGGTGCGCCTCCTCCAGCGCGACGTGCTGGCCTCCTTCACGAGACGCTTCGACGCGTCCTCGTCCCGGGGCCTGGGGTGGGACACGCCCGCGGAGGGCTCGTCGGCGGGGGACTATCTGACTCCGTCGGCCTTCGGTCACACCGGGTTCACCGGGACCTCCATATGGATGGACCCCACGCTCGACCTCTGGGTCGTCCTGCTCACCAACCGGGTGCACCCCACCCGGGACAACCAGAAGCACGTTCCCCTGCGCCGCGCCGTGGCCGATGCCGCCGCGCTGGCCATCACCGATACGCCCGTTCGACGGCGGGAGCCGATCCCTTGACCAACGCACGCCCTGACACCTTCACCCGCTTCGAGCGGATCCCCGTCCGCATCCTGGAAGACCACGAGGCCATCGCGCGGGAGGTGGCCGAGCGCATCGCTGCGCTCATCCGGCACCGCGCCCAGGAGGGCCGCAAGGCCGTCCTCGGGCTGGCCACCGGCTCGACCCCCGTGGGGATCTACCGGGAGCTCATCCGGCTGCACCGGGAGGACGGGCTCGACTTCTCCAACGTGGTGACGTTCAACCTCGACGAGTACTTCCCCATGGAGCCCGGGAGCCTGCACAGCTACCACCGGTTCATGTGGGAGAACCTCTTCGACCGCGTGAACGTCCCGAAGAAGCAGATCCACATCCCCCGGGGCGACATCCGCCGCGAGAAGGTGGACGACCACTGCGCTGCCTTCGAGAAGGCCATCGCCGACGCGGGGGGGATCGACCTCCAGATCCTGGGGATCGGCCGGAGCGGGCACGTGGGCTTCAACGAGCCCGGATCCGGACGGGAATCCCGCACCCGCCTCATCTATCTGGACACGGTGACGCGCGCCGACGCGGCGTCGGACTTCTTCGGCGAGGAGAACGTGCCGCCGGAGGCCATCACCATGGGGGTGGCCACGATCCTGCAGGCCCGGGAGATCATCCTCATCGCCACGGGCGAGCACAAGGCGCAGGTGATCCGCCGTGCCGTGGAAGGGGAGGTCCACGCCGACGTGGCCGCCACGTACCTCCAGGAGCACCACGACGCCACCATCTACCTCGACCCGGCAGCCGCCGCCGAGCTGACCCGGAACCGGACGCCCTGGGTCCTGGGCGACGTGGAGTGGGACGAGGACCGGGAGGCCGAGGCCGTCATCTGGCTGAGCCAGCAGGCCAAGAAGCCCATCCTGCACCTTCACACCAACGACTACCGGAACCACCACCTCTCCTCCCTGGTGGCGCGCCACGGATCGGCGGGCCCGCTCAACGGCGAGGTCTTCAACCGTCTGATCGGGAAGATCCGCGGGAAGACGAAGCTCCCCACGGGGAAGAACATCGTCGTGTTCTCGCCCCACCCGGACGACGACGTCATCTCCATGGGCGGGATCCTGCGCAAGCTCACCGAGAACGGGAACCGGGTCACGGTGGCGTACCAGACCTCGGGCAACATCGCGGTCTTCGACCACGAGGTCCGGCGCTTCCTGGACTTCGTGCAGCGGGCCCGCCCCACCATGTCGCTGGCCGCGCACAGCGAGCTCGAGGCGCGGGTGCGCGGCATCGAGGCCGAGCTGGCCTCGAAGAAGCTGGGGGAGGTGGACTCTCCCGTCGTGCTGGACCTGAAGCGCATCATCCGCGAGAGCGAGGCGGTGAGCGCCATCGAGTCGGTGGGGCTGACGAAGGCGAGCGCCCGCTTCCTCGACCTCCCCTTCTACCAGACCGGCAAGGTCAAGAAGGACCCCATCGGCGAGCGCGACGTGGAGATCGTGCGCGCCCTCCTGGACGAGCTGCAGCCGGAGATCGTGTTCGCGGCCGGGGACCTCTCCGACCCGCACGGCACGCACCGCATGTGCCTGGAGTCGGTGACCCGGGCCCTGGACGCATACGACGGACCGGCGCCCCAGCTCTGGCTGTACCGCGGCGCCTGGCAGGAGTGGTCGCTCATCGAGGCGGACGTCCTGGTCCCCATGTCCTCCGAGGAGCTGCGCAAGAAGACGCTGGCCATCTTCAAGCACCAGTCCCAGAAGGACGTCGCGCCCTTCCCGGGCCCGGACCCGCGCGAATTCTGGCAGCGGGTGGAGGACCGGAACCGGGGGACCGCGGAGCTGCTGCGTGCGCTCGGCCTCCCGGCCTACTACGCCATGGAGGCCTACGTCGTGCTGGAGGGCGGACAGCGCATGCCGGCGCTGAGCGTGCCCACGGCCTCGTTGGGGGAGGGGGTCTGAGTGGCATGAGCCGCATCTTCATCGGCGTGGACGGGGGTGCCACGCGCACCCGGGCCGTGGTGCTGGACGGAGAGGGCAGGGAGCTGGGCCGCGCCGAGGGGCGCCAGGCCATCGCCAACGCCAAGGAGCCGCACCTGGCTGCCGAGTCGGTCGCGGAGGTGAGCGCCGCGGCGGCGCGGGCCGCCCGCCTGGAAATGCCCGCAGAAGGCCTGTGGGCAGGGCTCACCGGCGCCGGACGGGAGGAGGCGCGCCTGGCGGTGGAGCAGGAGATCCTCCGCATGGGCACGGCCCGCAAGGTGCGGGTCGGGACGGACATCGTGGCTGCGTTCCACGATGGTTTCGGGGAGGGGGCGGGGATCCTCCTCATCGCCGGCACCGGCTCCATCGCCATGGGGCGCTCGGAGGATGGGCGCCAGACCAGGGCCGGCGGGTGGGGTCACCATCTTGGCGACGAGGGGAGCGGCTACGCCCTGGGCGCCGCGGCGCTCCGCATCGCCGCTTGGCAGGACGACGGGCGGGCGCCGGTCACGGGGCTCCCGGCAGCGATCCTGGCGTTCCTGGAGTTGGAGCGGACCCAGGACCTCATCCCCTGGGCCGCGGCCGCGGCGAAGAAGGACGTGGCCGCGTTGGCGCCCACGGTCGGGGACGCGGCCGCAGCGGGGGATCCGGCGGCCGTGGAGATCGTGGCCCGGGCCGTGCGCGACATGGAGGCCCACGCGGAGGCGCTCCGGGAGCGGCTGGGACCCTGGCGCGCCGCGCCGCCCGTGGCCTTCACCGGGGGCCTCCTGCAACGCGGACGGCCCCTTCGGGCTCCTCTGGCGGCGGTGCTGGAGGCGCGGGGCTACGCCCTCGTGGACCGGGAGCCCGACCCCGCCCTGGGCGCGGCGCGACTGGCCTTGTCACTCTGACAGGCCCGGCCCCCCGCAGAGTGTCATAGTGGCATTTGCGTATGTCTCCAAGTCCTTGCGGCCGTTCATTTTGACAGGGTGGACGGCCGCTTCTTCTGGCACGCGGGTTGCTTCTCGCGGAGGCAGGAAACGCGAGCGCGGCGGGCACGGTGTCCGCCCCCAGACAGAAGGAGGAAACCATGGCCATCACCCGGTACACCCTGCGCAACCCCGGACTCTCCCCCTGGCGTGACCTCGAGGAGGTCTCCAACCGGCTCGCCCGGATGTTCGACGAGTCCCCCCTGTCCACGGGCACCAACGCCGGTGCCTGGATCCCGGCGGTCAACGTGGAGGAGACCAAGGAGGGGCTGGTCCTCACCGCCGAGCTCCCCGGCCTGACGGAGGAGGACGTGACCATCGAGATGGAGAACAACGTCCTCACCATCTCCGGCGAGAAGGGCGAGGAGCGCACCGAGGGCGACGAGGAGCGCCGCTACCACCTGTGGGAGCGCAGGTACGGGCAGTTCCAGCGCTCGTTCACCCTGCCGGGCACGGTGAAGGGGGACGAGATCCGCGCCAGCTTCGACAAGGGCGTGCTGAGGATCCAAATGCCGAAGGTGGCGGAGGCCAAGACGCGGAAGATCGCCATCGAGAAGGCGTGACCGGCGCGGCCGGCGCGGCCGCCAGGCGTTGGACGTGAGCCCTCCCCCGCGTGCCCCGGGCCCTGCGTCCGGAGCACGCGGGGGGTTGGCGGCGGCCCGTTTCAGCGTATCATCCTCTCCGGCCCTGGGTGGGCGGCCTGCTAGAGGAGGCGGTCCTGATACAGCACATCAAGAGCATTCGCACCTCGGGCACCATCCTGCCCGCCTCCGGCTTCCTGGTCCGGAGTCTGGCCGAGTGCGTGGACTTCGCCCACGCCCGCAACATCGTGGAGCTCGGCGCGGGCACCGGGTGCGTCACGCGGGAGCTGTTGCGCCGGATGCGTCCCGACGCGCGCCTCCTGTCGCTGGAGATCAACCCGGCGTTCATCGCGGCGTGCCAAGGCGCCATCCGGGACCCTCGGCTCACGCTCCGGCAGGCCTGCGCGACCACGCTGCCCGAGGTGCTGGAGCAGGAGGGGATGGACGGCGCGGATGCCGTCGTGTCCGGCCTCCCCCTCTCGATCATGGACGACGATGTGGTGGACCGGATCCTGGACGTGAGCCATGCCAGCCTCCGCCCCCTCGGCCGCTTCGTCCAATACCAGTACAGCCTGAGCAACCAACCCCGGATGACCCAGCGCTACGGCGACGTGGACGTGGGCTTCACGCTCCTCAACGTGCCCCCTGCGTTCGTCTTCAGCTGTTCCGGCCGGCCGGCTGGCGGGCTCGGGCGGGTGTCGAGGGTGCGCGCCCCGCTGGGTTCACTCTACGCCGCCGCGCTGGCGGCCGTGGCCATGGCCGTCCGCACCTATCAGCAGTTCTGAGAACACCGCTCGCGAAAGGGCGACACACGGAGACGAGACGATGAAGAACCTGTTCCTCACGGCGATGGCGGCGGCGGCGCTCGTGACGGCTCCTGCGTGCGCGGAGCGCGCCGGCGACGCCGACGAGGCCTCCGAGATCGAAGACTCTGCCGCCGTCGCCGAGGCCTCTGAGCCCATGGCCGCCCCCGGCGAGGATGCCGCGCTCGTGGAAGAGGGCGAGGGGCTCCTCGCCCGCGTGAAGATCTCCGACGGCGAGGCCCGTGTGGTGGCGCTCATGAAGGTGTCGGGCGGCCGCATCGTGCGGGCGACGCTGGAAGAGGAAGACGGCCGCCTGGCCTACGCCTACGACCTCGTGGTGGAGGCCCAACCCGGGATGGTCACCGAGGTGGTCGTGGACGCGCTCACCGGCCAGGTGGCCAGCGTCACCCAGGAGAAGGAATCCAAGTAGCGGCGGTGCCGCGGGCGCGTCAGCGCTCCAGCACCGCCGCCGCCAGCGCCTCCAGGAGCTCGGGGCTGTTGGCGCCCATCACGGCGTGGTCGCCCAACTCCAGCGGCGAGCCGTCGAGCTTCACGAGCACGCCGCCCGCCTCCTCGATGAGGAGCCATCCCGCCGCGAAGTCCCACGGGTGCAGGATGAGCTCCCAGAAGGCATCCAGGGAGCCCTGGGCCAGGTAGCACAGGTCCAGCGACGCAGCGCCGGCGCGGCGCACGCCGGAGGAATTCCGCAGCACCCGGTCGAGCTGGCCCAGGAACTCGGGGAGCCGGTCGAGGAGCTTGAACGGAAACCCCGTGCCCACGAGCGCGTCCTGGAGCCGGCTCCGGTCCGACACCCGGATGGGGCGGCCGTTCTTGAACGCGCCCTCCCCCCGCGCCGCCCACCAGCGCTCCCCGGTGACGGCGGCCGCCACCGCGCCCGCCACCGGCCGGCCGTCCACCGCCACCGCCACCGACGTGGCGAACTGGGGGTGGCCATGGAGGAAGTTGGCGGTGCCGTCGAGGGGATCCACCACCCAGAGCGGGGACCCGTCCCAGGCGGCCAGACGGTCGGCCACGGAGCGCGCGTCCTCTTCGGCCAGGATCCCGTGGTCGGGGTACCGTGCCCGGATCACCGAGAGCGCCGCCTCCTGGGAGTCCAGGTCCGTCTGGGACACGTAGTCCGAGCGGCCCTTCTCCGTGGCACCCTCCAGGACGATGTGCCCCCGGTCGCGGCGATGGACGGCGGCGGCGGCGTCGGCGGCGGCCAGGGCGGTGCGCGTGAGCTCGTTCATGGTCAGAACCGTACCGTGAGCCCCAGACCCAGCGCGAGCGGATCCAGGGGGAGGGTGGGCGTGGGGACCACGAAGTCGCGGATCTCCACGGTCTGCGGATTCCAGCGCACGTCCAGGTTGATCGCGGTGCGCCGGGCGACGGCCCAGTCGGTTCCCATCTGGATGAGCGGGGCCAGGCTGGGAGGCGGGTTCGTCGAGTCCAGGGCGCCGCTCTTCTCCCACACGTGCGTGACGTTCACGCCCGCGCCCAGGTAGGGCTGGAGGTCCGCGTCGCTCCTGCCCCGGGGGCGCCACGCCAGGGAGAGGTTCAGCGGGATCATCTCCATGGAGCCCAGCCGGTGGTCGCCGCTCCCCTCCGGGCCCGTGACCTCCCGGGACTCGGTGCGGGCGGCCAACTCCACCGCGAATGCGTCGCCGAGGCGGCGCACCAAGGCCAGCTCCAGTCCCAGGCCGCTGTAGATGGTGTACCCGGGCGGGTCGGAGTGATGGGTGGAGCCGCTCAGCACGGCGCGGACGCGCAGCCCCCAGGGGCCGGGGGCGTCGGGACCCGGCGCCTGGGCCCGTGCGGGGGAGGGGAGGGTGGCGAGGGCGAGCAGGGAGACGCAGCGGACGGCGAAGCACGGCGTGCGGGCGTGCATGACGGACGGCCTTTCATGTTCCGGGAATGGAACCAGATCGGGGACTCGTCGTCCCGTTCCGGGATCCTGTTATCTTAGCGCTTTCCGGGCCCGGCCAGGGCCCGTCGGCGCCATCCACAGAGCCATCCACGCCATGAGCAACGTCGGGCAGGGGAAGAGGAAGCGCGTCTTCAGCGGCATGCAGCCCTCGGGAGAAGCGCACCTGGGCAACTACCTGGGCGCGCTGAAGCGCTGGGTGGAGATGCAGGACACCCACGAGTGCATCTGGTGCATCGTGGACGACCACGCCATCACCTCGGGCGGGGATCCCCGCGAGATGCCGAAGAACATCTTCGACCTGGCCGTCAGCTTCCTCTCCGTGGGCCTCGACCCCGAGCGCGCCACCATCTTCGTCCAGTCCGACGTCCACGAGCACACGGAGCTGGCGTGGCTCTTCAACGCCGTCACGCCGGTGGGCGACCTGGAGCGGATGACGCAGTACAAGGACAAGAGCCAGCGCTTCGAGTCCGTGCCGGCGGGGATCCTCAACTACCCGATCCTGCAGGCCGCGGACATCCTGGTCTACAAGGCCGACGCCGTGCCGGTGGGCGAGGACCAGCGCCAGCACCTGGAGCTCACGCGGGAGATCGCCCGGAAGTTCAACGCCGCGTACGGCGACACCTTCCCCGAGCCCGAGGCCATCATCGGGGACGCCGGGAAGATCCTGGGCCTGGACGGCGACGCGAAGATGAGCAAGTCGCTCGGCAACACGGTGGGGATCCTGGCCGAGCCCGACGAGGTGTGGGCCCGGGTGCGCACGGCGGTCACCGACCCCCAGCGCATCCGACGCACCGATCCGGGCCGTCCGGTGATGTGCAACGTGTTCTCCCTGCACCGCTTCTTCACCGACGCCGACACCCGCGCCGACATCGACCGGCGCTGCCGCATCGCCGACATCGGGTGCGTGGACTGCAAGCGGATCCTGGCGGACAACGTGGCGGCCGCCTTCGCGCCCTTCCGCGAGCGCTCGGCCCACTTCCGCGCCCACCCGGAGGAGGTGCGCCGCATCCTCGACGAGGGCGCGGACAAGGCCAGGGCCATCGCCTCGGAGACGCTGAGGGAGGTGCGCTCGCGCATGGGGCTCGACTGGAGGCGGGCGCTCCAGTAGCCTGGAGAGCATGAGCGGCGCACTCGACTGGATCCTTTCGGCGTACCGGGAATACCCGGAGCTGCGCCTCGACCTCCTGGGGCACCTCCTCCTGGCTTCCCTCATCGGGGGGGCCATCGGCTGGGAGCGGGAGCACGCCCACAAGCCCGCCGGGCTCCGGACCAACATCCTCATCTGCGTGGGCGCCGCGCTTCTCACCGACCTCTCGGTGCGGGTGGCCGCGCAGGCGACGGGGTCTGCCGACCCGGCGCGCATCGCGGCCCAGATCGTCACCGGCGTCGGGTTCCTCGGCGCCGGGACCATCATGCAGGCCCGGGGGAGCGTCATGGGGTTGACCACCGCCGCCACCATGTGGGTGGTGGCCGCCCTCGGGATGGCCGTGGGCTTCGGGGCCATCATCGAGGCGGTGGGCACCACCCTCCTGGTGCTGGTGGCCCTCATCCCGCTGCGCACGCTGGAGGAGAAGGCCAAGGCGCGGCGTGAGCGGAACGGGATCCAGGTGACCGCGGTGGGGGAAGATCTGGACTCCTGACCCCCGGGGCTGCTCGCCGGCGCCCCCCGCCCCTGAGTATCTTGGCTGGAGTCCTACCCTCCGGAGGTCCACCATGCAGGAGCTCTTCAAGGCCGCCATCGACCGCGGGGCCAGCGACGTCCACATCAAGGCCGGCGACGTGATCCGGGCGCGCATCCACGGCGACCTGATTCCCCTGACCCAGCAGAGGCTCTCGGCGGAGCAGGTGAAGGGGATCGCCCTCAAGCTGATGCCCCACGAGGAGGATCGGCAGAACTTCGACAAGATCCTCGACTACGACTGCTCCTGGGGCCTCCCGGGAATCGGGCGCTTCCGCGTGAACATCATGAAGCAGCGCGGGTCGCCGATGATCGTCATGCGGGTGATCCCCATCGAGATCCCCACCATCGACGACCTGGGGCTCCCGCCCATCATCCAGAAGATCGCCGCCCACGAGCGGGGCATGATCCTGGTCACCGGTGTCACCGGGTCCGGGAAGAGCTCCACCATGGCGGCCATGATCGACTGGATGAACCGCAACAAGCGGCTGCACATCGTCACGCTGGAGAACCCCATCGAGTTCCTCCACCGGGACAACCAGTGCTCCATCACCCAGCGCGACATCGGCACCGACACGGAGGACTTCGTTTCCGGCCTGCGCGCGGTCCTGCGCCAGGACCCCGACGTCATCCTCATCGGCGAGATGCGCGACAAGGTGACCATCGAGACGGCGCTGAAGGCGGCCGAGACGGGTCACCTGGTGATCTCCACGCTGCACACCAAGAACGCGGTGCAGACCATCTCCCGCATCGTGGCGGTGTTCGAGCCCGCCGAGCAGGAGATGATCCGCATCCGTCTCTCCGAGCAGCTCCAAGCCGTCATCTCCCAGCGCCTTGTGCAGAAGAAGGGCGGGGGACGCGTCGCCGCGATGGAGATCATGCCGGTGTCCGCCACCATCCGGGACTGCGTCAAGGACAGGGACCGGCTTGACGAGATCTCCGACCTCATCGAGGAGGGGAAGGACCACTACGGCTCGCAGACCTTCGACCAGCATCTCATGGACCTGGTGAAGCGCGACATCGTCACGTTCGAGCTGGCGAAGGCCGCCGCCAACAACCCTGCGGACTTCGACCTGAAGATGAACATGTTCAACGACCCCAAGGCCGCGAAGGGCGACCGATCCAACATGCAGGACGAGATGAGCCAACTCTTCGGCGGAGGCCGATAGACCTATGACGATTGACCTGAAGGGCACCTTCCTCCCCATCACCACACCCTTCGATGCCGCCACCGGTGACGTGGACTTGGGGGCGTTCCGCGCCAACCTCCGCGCCTGGTTCGCCCACCCCATCCGGGGCGTGCTCGTGGCGGGCTCCACCGGCGAGGCGGTGTACCTCGACGACGGGGAGAGCGCTGCGCTCCTGGAGGCGACGCGCGAGGAGGCGCCCGAGGGCCGCCTGATCCTCATGGGCACCGGGGCAGAGTCCACCCGGGCCACGATCAAGAAGACGAAGAAGGCCGCCGCTGCCGGCGCCGACGCGGTGCTGGTCAAGCCGCCGGTCTTCTACAAGGCCGGCATGACGCCGGAGGCGCTGGTGAGGCACTTCCAGGCCGTGGCCGACGCGTCTCCGATTCCGTTGATCGTATACCAGGTGCCGCTGAGGCTCTCCACGCTGGAGTTCCCCATCCCGGTGGTGACCGAGCTCGCCAAGCACCCCAACATCGTCGGCATGAAGGACTCCCGCGGCGACCTGGCCAAGCTGGGCGAGCTGGTGCAGGCGTGCCCCCCAGGGTTCCAGGTGGTCGCCGGGGCCGCTGCGACCCTCCTCGGGGGGCTGGAGCTGGGCGCGGTGGGCGGCATCGTGGCGGCCGGGCTCTTCGCGCCGGCCGAGTGCGCCGAGATCTCGGTGGCGTTCTACGGCGGGCGCAAGGCCGACGCCGCACCGATCCAGGAGCGCATGACCGCCCTGCACGTCGGGATCGTGGGCGGCACGGGCGTCCCCGGGATCAAGGTCGCCATGGACCTGGTCGGCCTCCGCGGCGGCGACCCCCGCCCGCCTCTCCTTCCCGTGCCGCAGGCCAAGCGGGACGAGATCCGGGGCCTGCTCCAGGCTGGAGGGATCCTGTAGCGACGGGGTCCAGCGGCGGGGCCAGGGCTCCACGGCATTGGGGCTTGCGGGCATACTTGACAAGATGATCTTTGAAGTTTATAATATTTGAGATGCATTGGCTCGCCCCCCGAGCCCCCTCCAAACACCAACCCGAGGACGAAGCCCATGAGTGCCACCACCTGGACGCTGGACGCCACCCACTCGCAGGTGGAGTTCGCGGTCAAGCACATGATGTTCACCACCGTCCGCGGCCGGTTCGCCGACGTGGCCGGGAAGCTCACCCTCGACGCCGAGGCGCCCGCCCGTTCGTCGGTGGACGTGACCATCGGCGCGGGGAGCGTCGACACCCGGGTCGCCGACCGCGACACGCATCTCCGCTCCGCGGACTTCTTCGACGCCGAGGCCCATCCGTCCATCACCTTCCGAAGCCGCCGCATCGAGGGGTCGCTGGCGAAGGCCGGGGACACGTTCCGGGTCGTCGGCGACCTCACCATCCGGGGCGTGACCCGCGAAGCCGTCCTCGCGGCCACCTTCGAGGGCACGGGGACCGATCCGTGGGGCAACACCCGCAGCGGCTTCAGCGCCACGACCACCGTGGACCGGCGGGACTTCGGCCTGACGTGGAACCAGGCGCTCGAGGCCGGCGGCGTGCTGGTGGGACACGAGGTGAAGATCGAACTGCAGGTGCAGGCGGTGCTGGCCGGGTAGCGCCCGGCGCGCGTTGACGCTCCCTGCCGCCGCGCCTAGCTTTTCCCAAAGGATAGAGCGGCCAGCGAGGCCCATCCCCCGCAACGGGGATGGGCCTTTTCCTTGGGACCAACGCATATGTCCGGAACCGGCAGGTGCACCGTCGTTGTCGGGTGCCAGTGGGGCGACGAGGGCAAAGGGAAGATCGTGGACGTCCTGGCCGAGGGCGCGGACATCGTCGCCCGCTATCAGGGCGGAGCCAACGCGGGCCACACGGTGCACGTGGGGGAGGACGAGTTCATCCTCCACCAGATCCCCTCGGGGATCCTCCACGAGGGCAAGCGCTGCCTCCTGGGCAACGGGGTGGTGCTGGACGTGGAGCAGTTCTTCCAGGAGTACGACTCGCTCGCGGCCCGGCACGTTGCCCTCGAGGGTCGGGTGGGGGTGAGCCGCCGCGCCCACGTCCTCCTCCCCTATCACCGCTTCCTCGACAAGGCGTCCGAGTCCTCCTCGGCCCAGAAGATCGGCACCACGGGCCGCGGGATCGGCCCGGCGTACGAGGACAAGGCGGGGCGCAGGGGGATCCGGGTGGTGGACTTTGCCGACCCCGCCCGGCTGGCCGAGCGGGTGGAGGCGGGCATGGAGCGGGTGTGCGCCCGTCTGGACCAGCTGGGGCACGGGGCCGGCGACGAGCTGCGCCGCCAGATGGACGCCGCGCTGGGGCTCCGGGAGCGGCTCCTATCCCTTGCCACGGACACCGGCCCGGAGATCTCCCGAGCGCTGAAGGCGGGGAAGCGCGTCCTCCTGGAGGGAGCGCAGGGGACCGCCCTGGACCTGGACCAGGGCACCTACCCGTTCGTGACATCGTCCAACACCACCGCTGCAGGGGCGGCGACGGGGACGGGGATCGGCCCCACGGCCATCGATGCGGTGGTGGGCGTCGTGAAGGCCTATACCACGCGCGTGGGGGAGGGGCCGCTCCCCACCGGGTTCGACGCGGCCATGGACGATCACGTGCGCCGGCTCGGCGGCGAGTTCGGCGCCACCACGGGACGCCCTCGGCGCTGCGGCTGGTTCGACTCGGTGCTCACGCGCTTCTCCTCGCAGGTGAACGGGCTGACCCACGTGGCGGTCACCAAGCTGGACGTGCTGGACACGCTCCCCGAGCTCAAGGTGGCCACCGCGTACCGCATGCCCGATGGGAGCGTGGTGGCGGACTTTCCGGCGGATACCTGGTCGCTGGGCGGCGTGGAGCCGGTCTACGAGACGCTCCCGGGGTGGCAGGCGGCCACGGGCGGCGCCCGCCGACTCGAGGAGCTCCCTGCGGGTGCGCGGCGCTACCTGGACCGGCTCGAGGAGCTCACCGAGGCGCCGGTGCGCTGGGTTTCGGTGGGAAGCAAGCGAAGCCAGATCATCGAGGTCGCGTAGCGCCGGCTTCGGCGGCGGCGTCCGGAGGCGAGGGTGCGTCCGGCTACTGCCCCCGGAGCGAAGGGTCGTCCACGGGGACGCCGGAGGCCCTGCGCTGCACCCAGAGGATGCGCTGCACCGTGGTGACATTGGTGAGCACCGCCACGAGCACGATGACGATGTTCAGCACCATTCCTTCCCACATGAGCCCGAACGAGACCGAGCCGAGCCCCAGGAGGAGCACGCGGGTGGGGCGCTGCATCAGGCCAACCTTGCAGTCCAGCCCCAGCCCCTCGGCGCGGGCCCGCGTGTAGCTCACCATCAGCGACCCGCCCATGGCGAGGAAGAGGGCGTACACCATCCAGATGTCGCCCAACTCGCCCCCGTAGCGGTTGTACAGGGAGAGCAACCCGAGGAAGACGACGATCTCGCTGATCCGGTCCAGCGTGGAATCGTAGAAGGCGCCGAACTTGGACGCCATCCCGCTCACCCGGGCGAGCTGGCCGTCGAAGACGTCCCACACGCCGCCGAACAGGACCAGCGCTCCGGCCCACCGCACGTGGTCCAGGTGGTACAGCACGCCGGCCGCGACCACGGAGAGGAACCCGAGGGTGGTCACGGCGTTGGGGTGGATCCGGCGCCTCACCATCCACCGGACGACGGGGTCGATGACGCGGTAGGTCGGTGACCTGAGCGTCTCAAGGAGGCTCTTCATGCCATGATCCTGGCCGTCACCGGGGCTCCCTGGCAAGCGCACCCGGAATCCGCCGGCGGGAGCCGGACGGCCTCTCGCCGTGCGGACTGGCCGACACCCCCTGCGCGGAGCGGCCGGAGGCGCTATCTCTACCGGGGCGGGGCCCACGCGCACTCCCGGGTGTGCGTCCCCACCCCGGCGCAACCCCATCCCGCTCAACCCGTCCCTCCGAGGCCCTATGAACACCGTCCGACGTGGAGCCACGGCGCTCCTCGCCCTGGCGCTCCTGACCACCGCAGCTGCGGCGCAGACCCCGCGGCCCATGACCTGGATGGACATCCAGACGTTCGCCCGGGCCGGCTCGTGGGCGCCGAGCCCCGACCGACAGTGGATGCTCTACACCATCACCAAGCCGGACTGGGAGGATGCCCAGTCGTACTCGGACATCCACCTGGTGTCCCTGGCCCGGGGGGTGTCGTCCAGCCGGCAGATGACGTTCACCGAGAAGAAGAACGAGCAGGCCCCGGCGTGGGCTCCCGGCGGCGCCTGGTTCGTGTTCTCGTCGGATCGGGACGCTGCGGCCACCGCGCGCCAGAGCCAGCTGTACATGATGCGCCCCGACGGGGGTGAGGCGCGCAAGATCACCGACGCCAAGGACGGCGTCTCCAACTTCGACTTCAGCCCCGACGGGAAGTGGCTCGCGTTCCGGGCCGGGAAGTCGGGGGAGGAACAGCTCTGGCGCCTGAGCGTGGCCGGGATCCCCGGCGCCGAGGCCGAGCAGCTCACGAAGGGGAAGGTGGGGGTGGGGACCTGGGAGTGGGCCCCGGACAGCCGCCGCATCTACTTCGTGCGGGACGACACCGTGTTCACCGACGACAAGACCCGGCGGGACAAGAAGTTCACGGTGGACATCAAGAACGACGTGACGCCGCTCGCGAGCTTGTGGGCGCTCGACGCCGAGTCCAAGGCGGAGACGAAGCTCGCGTCCGATCCCTCGTACTCGGTGTCCGGCTTCGAGATCTCCCCCGACGGGAAGTGGGTCGCGTTCACCGGGTCGTCCTCGAAGCGCTACGAGCGCAACATCACCGAGGAGCGGATGTACGCCGACCAGTACCTCCTCGAGGTGGCGTCGGGAGGCATCGAGCGCCTGACCAACAACCGCGAGGTGGGCGAGGGCGGCGCGTCCTTCTCTCCCGACTCACGTCGGATCGCGTTCTCCGCACCCGACGACATGACGCGCTACAGCATGACCGAGAGCCGGGTCTACCTGCGGGAAGCCGGCGCCAAGGGGCAGCCGTTCCGCAAGCTGGGCTCGTCGTTCGACGGCAGCGTGGGCGCGGACTTCTGGTCCGAGGACGGCAAGACCATCTACTTCACCACCGGCATCAAGGTCACGGCCCAGCTCTTCGCCCTCGACGTCGCGACCGGCGCGGTTACCCAGGTGACCAACGAGCGCGCCACCGTGCGTGTGGGCAGGGACGAAGATACGGGCGTCATCCTCATCGACTACGCCGATCCCAGGACCCCCAGCACCGTGTTCACCGTCACGGCCCTCGACCGGGTCGCCGACCGCCAGGCCTGGATCCAGCTCGTGGACGCGACCCCCGAGGTGAAGGGGATCGCTTTGGGCGAGACCGTGGAGGTGGAGTGGAGGTCCAGGGACGGGAAGAGGGTGGGGGGCGTGCTCACCTATCCCGTCGGGTACCAGAAGGGGCAGCGCTATCCCCTCATCGTGGCCATCCACGGCGGCCCCGCCGCCGCCGACATGCTCGGCTTCAACGGCGGATACGGCGCGCAGGTGTACGCCGGCGCCGGGTGGGCGGTGCTCATGCCCAACTACCGCGGCTCCACCGGGTACGGCAACGCCCACCGGGTGGGGATCGTGGGCGATTACTTCACGAAGGGCTACGAGGACATCATGACCGGCGTGGACCACCTCATCGCCGAGGGGATTGTGGACGGCGCCAGGATGGGCGCGCTGGGTTGGAGCGCGGGCGGCCACTGGTCGAACTGGATCCTGACGCACACGAACCGGTTCAAGGCCATCAGCTCCGGCGCCGGCACCATGAACTGGGTCAGCATGTACGCGCAGAGCGACGTGCAGCGGAACCGGCAGTTCTACCTGGGCGACGGCTTCCTGTACAACGACAACTTCGACCGGTACTTCGACCAGTCACCCCTGAAGTACGTCAAGAACGCCAAGACCCCCACCATGATCCACGTGGTGGAGGGCGACCCGCGCGTGCCCAGCCCCCAGTCGGTGGAGCTCCACATGGCGCTCAAGAAGCTGGGCGTGGACACCGAGCTGTTCATGTATCCCGGCCGGAGCCACGGCATCCCCGACCCCCGGAACCGGCTGGTGAAGTCGGTGGCCGAGATGGCGTGGATGGACTTCTACGTGCTCGGAAAGGGCGAGAAGTTCCAGTGGCGGCAGGTGCTGGAGACCCTCAAGGAGGACAAGCCCGCGGCGACGGGCGGAGCCAGCCGGTAGGGAGTCCGGTGGCGGCGGCGTCCGGGTTCGGGCTGGCCCTCGGAGGAGGCTTCCTCCGGGGGTTCGCCCACCTGGGCGTGCTGGACGTCATCGAGGAGGCCGGGCTGCGCCCCGGCTGGATCGCAGGGACCAGCGCCGGGGCCATCGCGGCGGCGTTCTCCGCGTTCGGCCACTCCGCCGACGAGACGGCGGAGGCGCTCGAGGAGCTGGGGTGGGGCTCCATGACCAAAGGCCGCCCGCGCAGGCTCGGGCTCTCCACCAACCAGGGCCTGGAGGATCTCCTCCTCCGGCTCCTCGGCGACGCGCGCCTCGAGGACGCCCACATCCCGCTGGCGGTGGTGGCCACCGACATCAACTCGGGGAACCGGGTCCTCCTGGACCGGGGGCCCGTGGCGCGGGCCGTGCGCGCGAGCTGCTGCGTGCCGGGGCTCTACGTCCCGGTGGAGGTGGGCGGTCGCCTCCTCGTGGACGGCGCCCTCACGCAGAACGTGCCGGCGGGAGCGGTGCGGGAGATGGGCGCGCCGCTGGTGGTGGCGGTGAGCCTGGGGTTCGGCCTCCCCTATGCCAACGTGCAGAGCTGGACCCAGATCATGGCCAACGCCTGGGACATCGCCACCCACAGCCAGATGCGCTTCGAGATCCTGGCCGAGGCCGACCTCCTCATCGACCCCGATCTGGAGCGCTTCAGCGCGTTCCGCGACGGAAGGAGGGAGGAGATCATCCAGGCGGGGCGCGACCGGGCCCTGGAGGCGCTCCCCGCGCTCAGGGAGCTCCTGGCCCCGGAGGAGCCGGACAACGTCATCCTGCGCTGGATGCAGACGGTGAAGGAACGGTTGGCGGCGGCGGAGGGGGGCAGGCGAAGCGCCGCTGCTCACGGGCCAGCCACACGGCCAGGACGGCCCAGCCCGCCGCCAGGGGGATCACCAGGGCGGTGAGGGCGGCGACCCCGCCGCCGAGCTTCCCGAGGAGGCCCTCGGTCCACGCCCCCACCAGGTCCCCGGTGCGGTACACGAAGGTGTCGATGGCGGCCTTGGACTTGTACTTGTCCTCCCGGTCCACGACGGTGAAGAGCGTCTCGCGCGCCGGGCGGGTGAGCCCGCGCTGCATGGCCCGGTAGGAGGCCTCGAGGAGCACGAGTGCGGTGAAGGTGCCGGTGAGGGCCAGCCCGACGAAGCCCAGGCTCACGGTCAGCGGCAGGAGCACGAGGGCCACGCCCACGCCCAGCCTCCTCATGACGTGGCCGGTGACGAGGAGCTGCAGCAGGAACGTCGTGACCTGGGTCCAGAAGTCGATCTGGGCGAAGAGCCGGGTCCGCTCGTCCACCGCCTCGGTCATGGACGCGACCATCGCCAGCCGGGTGAAGTAGATGAAGGTCGCCATGACGGTCATGACCAGCACGAACCCGCTGATGCCGAGCAGGTAGCGCGAGCGGGTCACGGCCACCAACCCCGCCCAGGCGCTCCCGCCCAGCGCCTTCTCCTGCGCGGCCTCGTGGGCACCCTCGCCTCCCCTGCGGGCCTCCTCCGCCAGGCTCTCCGGACGCAGGCGCACCACGGCCGCCGCGGCCCCCACCGCCAGGATCAGGAAGCCCACGGCGACGAGGATCAGGTTCGCCGTTCCGATCACCTCGGCGTAACGCCACGCCAGCCAGGGCCCGAACATGGCCCCCAGCGTCCCGCCCACCGCCACCACTCCGAAGAGCCGCTTGGACTGCTCCAGCGTGTACCGGTCCACCATCAGTGCCCAGAACATCATGGTGCTGAAGAGGTTGAAGACGCTGAACCAGACGTAGAACACCCGACCCGACACCTCTCCCGTGCGCTCCGGGGCGAACGTGAGCAGCCCCCAGAATACCAGGAGGCTCGCGGCGAAGAAGAAGTAGGTGGCCGCGATGAAGGTCAGCCTCCGGAACCGCGCGACCAGGAAGCCGAACACCGGGTTCACCGCCAGCGTCACCACCGCGGTCCCGACGAAGAGCCAGCGGACCGCGTCGAGCCCGCCCCGCATCCCCAACGCCTCCCTGGCCGGCCGCAGCACCTGGAGCGCCGTGAGCACGAACAGGAAGAAGGCGACGGAGGCGAGAAGCGCCGGCACCTCGTCCCGCCGCACGTTGGCGAACCGCTGGAACGCTGAGGTCATGGGTTCGGGGCCGCCGGCAGCGCCTCCACGTACGCGACCATGCGCTGCACCTCATCCTGCGAGGGGAGGCGGCCCACGGCGGCGCCCAGGTTGTCCACCATGTTGGTGGCCCGGCTGGTCGCCGGCGTCACCGCGGTCACCGCCGGGTGGGCCAGCACGAACTTGAGGAAGAACTGCGCCCAGGTGCGGGCGTCGAAGTCGGCCGCCCAATCGGGCACCGTACGGCCCGCCACGCGGTTCCAGAGGCGGGTGCGTCCGAAGGGCGCGTAGACCAGCACGCCGATCCCACGCTCCTGCGCCAGGGGGAACACCTGGTCGGCTGCGGTGCGGTTGTCCACGGCGTAGTCGATGCCGATGAAGTCGATGGGGTAGCTGCGCATGACGTCCATGAGGTCGGCGTACCGGTCCTCGCTGGTCGTGGTCATGCCGATGTAGCGCACCCGCCCCGCGGCCTTGTACTCCTGGAGGATGCCCAGCTGGGTGGGCGGGTCCCCGAGGTTGTGGACCTGGATGAGGTCGATGACGTCCTTGCCGATACGCTCGAACGACCGCTCGATCTGCGCCCGGGCGGCGGCGGGGTCGGCGGGCGTGTTCCCCCGGCCAGCCACGTTCACCTTGGTGGCCCAGAAGATCCTGTCGGTGAGCCCCAGCTCCTTTGCGATGGTGCCGGCGACCTCCTCCGACGCCCCGTAGCCCGGCGCGGTATCGAAGACGGCGCCGCCGTTCCCCACCAGCGACGAGAGGACCTCCCGGAGCGCGCTGTAGTCCTCGCTCCTGGCCACGGTGGAGAAGGTGGCGGAGCTTCCCAGCCCCACCGCGGGGATCCGCTCCGAGGTGCCCGGGATGATCCGGGTCAGGATCTCCTGCCGCGAACGCGCGAACAGCTCGCGGGGGTCCAGCGTGAGGACTGCGCCGGCGGCTGCGGCGGCCTTGAGCCAGTCACGACGTGTGATCATGGGGTGGCTGCTCCTGGTCGGGGGGGAATGTATGCCATCGGGGACCAGCAGCGTCTATGCCGATGGGGCCCGCGTGTTCCCGGGGGCCGCCGGGCGCTCCAGCGACACCAGGCAACGCTCCACGCCGTACCCCTCCACCTCGGTCACCTGGAAGCGCAGCCCCGACCACGACACGACGTCGCCGACCGCGGGCGGGCGCTCCAGGAGCGCCAGCACCAGGCCGCTCACCGTGTCCACGTCCTCGTGCTCGAGGTCGAGGCCGTACAGCTCCCCCACCTCGTCGAGGCGCACGATGCCGAAGACGTGGGCGCTGCCGTCGGGGTCCCGCACGATGTCCGGGATGTCGTGGGGTCCCTCCTCCACCTCGCCCATGGCCTCCACGCCGAGGTCCTCGATGGTGAGGATCCCCGCCGTCCCCCCGTGCTCGTCCAGGACCACCACGAGCTGGGTGCGCGTCTCGCGCATGGCCTCGAGAACATCCTCGAGCTCGACGGTCTCCGGCAGGTGGGCGGTGGGCCGCACGTCGCCCTCCGTGAGGGGGCGGTGCTCCTGGAGCATGCGCAGCACGTCCTTGATGTGGACCACGCCCAGGATGTGGTCCAGGTCCCCGTCGTAGACGGGGTAGCGGGTGTGGGGCGCCGCCAGCAGGAGCGCGCGCAGCTCTTCGGGGCCGGCCCCGACGGGAACGCCCTCCACGTGAACGCGGGGCACCATGGCGTCGCCTGCCTGGAGCTCGCCGAAGGCGAAGAGCTCGTGGAGGACGCGCCCGGCCTCGGCCCGGAGCAACCCGCCCTCCTGGCTCTCGCGGACGATGTACTCCAGCTCCTCCGCCGTGTGGTACTGGCTGGTGCCGAACTCCCGACGGATCCCCATGAGCGCCAGGACGGCGTTGCCGGCGCCGTTGAGCCCCACCACGAGGGGGTACATGAGCGTCTTCACCATGAGCATGGGCCGGGTGACCGCGAGCACGGTCCTCTCGGCGTGCATCAGAGCCAACGCCTTGGGCACCATCTCGCCGATCACGATGTGGAAGTAGGTGAAGAAGGCGATGGCGCTGATGGAAGCGAGCGCGTGCGAGGTGACCCAGCCGGTGGTGCCGCTCACGCCGAGGAGCTCGAGCTGGCCCGCCAGCCACTCGGCCAGCGTGTGCTCGCCGTACATGCCGAGCCCCAGGCTCGCGAACGTGATGCCGAGCTGGGCGGTGGCGATGTAGCGGTCCTGGCGGCGGGGATCGTGCAGGATGCCGTGCACGATGCGGGCGGTGGCATGACCCTGGGCGGCGCGCCGCTCGATGGTCGCGCGCGGGGCGCCGATGATGGCGAATTCAGCGGCCACGAACATCCCGTTCAGCAGGATGAGCCCCGCGCACACGAGAAAGGGGAGGAGGACGTCCACGGCTACGCCCCCTCCCCGGGCCCGGTGTCCTGGGGAGTGACGAGGACCGCGGCCACGGTCTGTCCGTCCATGCGCTCGACCTCCACCGGCAACCCGTTCACGAGGAGGCGCTCCCCGCCTTCCGGGATGCGCCCCAGCTCCGCGGCGACCCGCCCGCCCACGGTCACCGCCTCGTAGCCGTCCCACGGGACGCCGGTCCAGGCCTGCGCCTCGTCCAGGTGGAGCTCTCCGGGGAGGCGGACGCGCCCGTCGGGGAGGCGCTCCGGCTCGGGGTCCTCGCCCTTGAACTCGTCCGCCACTTCGCCCACCAGCTCGGAGAGGACGTCCTCGAAGGTGACGATCCCCTCCATCCCGCCGTACTCGTCGATGACGACGGCGAGGCGCGCGCGGTGCTCGCGCAGGAGCGCGAGCACCCGGTCGCCGGTGATGGTGGCGGGCACCCTGAGGACGGGGCGGAGGAGGGGCGCGAGGGCGTCCACGCGGCCGTGCCGCGCGTAGTGGGTGGCCACGTCCTTGGTGTGGAGGAGACCGACCACGTTGTCCACGGTCCCGCGGTAGACCGGGAGCCTCGTGTACGGGCTGGAAGCCACGAGATCCACCAGCTGCGCGGGGGGCGCGTCCTGGTCCAGGGCCTGGACGCGACGGCGCGGCACCATGAGCTGGCGCGCCGTGCGCCGCCCCAGGCGGAGCGCTTGCCGGAGGCGCTGTTGCTCCTCCGGCTCCAGCAGCCCGCCGTCGCTGCTCTCCGCGATGAGCATCTCGATCTCGTCGGGGGAGTGGACGTGGCGGTGGCCGGCGCCCTGTTGGAGCCCCATCCGCCTCAGGATGAACCACCCGCTCCCGTTGAGGACGTAGAGGAACGGCCTGAAGAGGATCCCCGACCAATGCGTCGGGAGGTACGTCAGGAGCGCCACGCGGGTGGGGAGCTGGAGCGCCAGCGACTTGGGGACGAGCTCGCCGAAGATCACCTGCGTCACGGTGAGGAGGACCAGCACCGCCAGCGCCGCCGCGGAGTGGGCCGCCACGCTCTGCATCCCCGCCCGGCTCTCGAGCACGGCGGCGAGATCGAGCGCCACCGTGGCCTGCCCGAAGGCGCCCAGGACCAGGCTGGACAGGGTGATCCCGATCTGGCAGGTGGCGATGTAGCCGTCGAGGCGGGAGGGGCTCTCCAGCATCGGGAGGAGCCGGGCGGCCAGCATGTTCCCGCGCTGCGCCAGGCTGCGGACCTGCCCGTGGCGCACGCTCACGGCGGCGAACTCGGCCGCCACGTAGAGCGCGTTGACCACGATGAGGAACGCGATGACCGCCCAGGCGGACATGGTCACGCCGTCCGCCCGCTGGCGCGGGAGCTACTGGGAGGGTCTCCGCCTTCTTGCACCGGGTACCGACTCGCTCGGGGTTGGGGCTGCCGTGCCCGTGGGGTGGGGCGCCCAACCTACCCTTCAGGCGGCGAGAGGTTCAAGCGCCCTCGCGTGTTGCCACCCCGGGGGGCTCTGCCTAGCGTCCGTGCGTCCCTCGCGGGTCTCCGCTTCCCTCCGGCCCCCCGGTGCCCTCCCATGAGCGTCCTCCCGAGCCCCAGGCGCCGCCTCCCGGCGCTCCTCGCCCTCCTCGTCCTCCTCCCCGTCGCTCTCTCGGCCCAGGACGCGATGACGGCTCGGGATCTCTGGTCCCTGGCCCGGGTCGGGAACCCGGTCCTGAGCCCCGACGGCGCCACCGTGCTCTACACGGTCACCACGTACGACCTGGACGCGTTCCGCTCCCGCACGGAGATCTGGAGCGTGGGGGTGGCGGGTGGCGAGCCGCGCCCGTTCATCACCTCCGAGCAGGGCTCGAACAGCGCGCCGGCGTGGTCCCCGGACGGGACGCGCATCGCGTTCGTATCCACCCGGGGAGGGAGCGGCCCCCAGGTGTGGGTGCTCCCGGTGGACGGGGGAGAGGCCCGGCCCCTCACGTCCGTGGAGGGAGGTGCCACCGGGCCGGTATGGTCCCGGGACGGCCGCCGCGTCGTCTTCGCCAGCTCGGTGCAGCCCGAGGGTGACCCCATGGCGGAGCGGCTGAAGGAGATCGCCGGGCGGAAATCGGAGGCGAAGGTGTTCGACGACCTCCAGTACCGGCACTGGGACGAGTGGGAGGACGGCCTGCGCAGCCACGTGTTCGTCCTCGACGTGGCCTCGGGCGGGACCCTCGACGTGACCCCGGGGCCGTTCGACACGCCGCCCCTCGCCCTGGGCGGATTCCAGGACTACGACATCAGCCCCGACGGGGGAGAGGTGGCGTTCGTGCGCAACACCGACGTGCCCGCCATGGTGGGCACGGGCAACGACGTCTGGCTCGTGAGCGCTGAGGGCGGCGAACCCCGCCTGCTCACCCCCAGCGACGCCAACGACGCGGCGCCCCAGTACTCCCCCGACGGGCGATGGATCGCCTACCTGGCCATGTCGCGCCCTGGCTTCGAGGCGGACCGGGCCCATCTCGTGCTCCACGAACGCTCGACGGGCGAGATGCGCAGCCTGACCGCCGACCTGGACGCGAGCGTGGACTTCTTCACCTGGAGCGCGGACTCCCGCTCCCTCTGGTTCCAGGCCCAGGACCAGCTCTTCCACGCCACCTACCGGGTGGACGTGGCGGGCGGCGCGCCCCGGAAGATCACGCAGGGCACGTACGACGGAGGGCTTGCGGTGTCCGCCGACGGACGGACGCTCGTGGTGGCCCGCCAGTCCAACGACCGCCCGGTGGACCTCTTCGCCCTCGGGTCCGACGGTTCGGTTCGGCGCCGCCTCACGGACCAGAACCGTGCCTTGCTGGGCCGCCTGGCGCTTCAGCCCGCGGAGCCTTTCTGGGCCGAGGGGGCCGGGGGCGCGCGGGTGCAGGGCTTCATCGTGAAGCCGCCGCGCTTCGACCCCACCCGGAAGTACCCGGTGGTCTACCTCATCCATGGCGGGCCGCAGGGCGCCTGGACCGACTCGTGGAGCTACCGCTGGAACCCGAACATGTTCGCCGCCGCGGGCTACGTGGTGGTGGCCGTGAACCCGCGCGGGAGCACGGGCTACGGCCAGCGCTTCACCGACGAGATCTCGGGGGACTGGGGCGGGAAGGTCTACACGGACCTCATGAACGCCCTGGATCACGCCCTCGCCACCTACCCGTTCATGGACGGGACGCGCGTCGCCGCCGCCGGCGCCTCGTACGGCGGGTACATGATCAACTGGATCAACGGCCACACCGACCGCTTCAGCGCCCTCATCAATCACGACGGGCTCTTCGACACCCGGAGCATGTACGGCGCCACCGAGGAGCTCTGGTTCCCCGAGTGGGAGTTCGGTGGTCA
Source organism: Longimicrobiales bacterium (assembly GCA_035477395.1). Classification (GTDB taxonomy): domain Bacteria; phylum Gemmatimonadota; class Gemmatimonadetes; order Longimicrobiales; family Gaopeijiaceae; genus SZUA-318. The sequence continues at coordinate 33,359 of DATIKQ010000041.1, read as the reverse complement.
GCCCTGGTCCAATCCCGAGGGCTTCGACCGCTGGAACCCCGCGAACCACGCCGCGCGCATGACCACCCCGACGCTCGTGGTGCACGGCGGGCTCGACTACCGGGTGCCGCTGGAGCAGGGGCTCGCCACGTTCACCGCTCTGCGACGCCGGGGCGTGCCGGCCCGGCTCCTCTACTTCCCCGACGAGGGGCACTGGGTGCTCAAGCCCCAGAACGCCTTCGTCTGGTGGGAGGAGATGCTCGGGTGGCTGGCGCGGTACCTGGCTCCCAGGGGGGTGTCTCATTAGGGGGACGGGGGACGTGACCATGCGGCGGTTGGACCCGCTGTGGCAGCGGGCTGCGGTCCTGGGCAGCCTGTGGGCCGGATCGGAAATCGTGCTGGGGAGCTTCCTCCACAACCTCCGATTCCCCCTCGCGGGCCACGTTCTGACGGGGATCGGCGTGGCCATCCTCGTGGCGGGTCATCGCCGCTGGCCCCTTCCCGGGCTGCTGGTGAGGGCCGGGCTCATCGCCGCGCTCATGAAGTCCCTCTCCCCGAGCGCCGTGCTCCTGGGGCCCATGGTGGCCATCGCCATGGAAGGGCTCCTCATGGAGGCTGCGGTGCGCCTCCTCGGCGGACGGACGCTGGGGTACCTGGTCGGCGGCGCCCTGGCCATGTCCTGGACGCTGGGCCACAGGATCGTCACACTGGTCGTCACCTACGGCCCGGATCTGGTGAGGCTGTACGCGGATCTGGTGGCGCTGGCGGAGAGGCAGCTGGGGCCCATCCCCCTCGGGCCCTGGGGTCCCCTGGCCGTGCTGGCCCTCCTCAACCTGGCCGTGGGGGCCGGGGCCGCCCTGGTGGGCCTCCGCCTGGGTCGGGACGTGCTGGAGCGGGAGCCCGGCGGAAGGCGCGAGCGCGGCCTGGCGGTGACGGGAGGCCCCCGCCACGCGGCGCCGGGACCGGGCGTGTCGCCCTCCCTGCCGTTCCTGCTGCTGTGGGCGGTAGCGCTCCCCTCCGGCCTTCTGGGCCTGGCGACGTTGTCCCTCGGGTGGAAGGTCGTGGTGGTGGCCGTAGCCGTCTCGGTGGCCGTGGGCCGCTATCGGCGCGTGCTGCGCCGGCTGGGACGGCCGGGCTTCTGGGTCACCCTCCTTCTGCTCACCACGTTGGCCGGTGCCGTGGTGTCCGCCCTCGCAGACGGGGCCGGAGGGGGGTGGCTCCACGGCCTGGCGCTCGGCGCTGGGATGAGCCTCAACGCGGTCTTCGTGACCTTGGGCTTCGCCGCCCTCAGCACCGAGCTTTCCCACCCGCTCCTCAGGGGTTGGCTCGAGCGAGCCGGGGGGGGCCGTCTCCACCACGCGGTGCAGGCGGCGTTCGCCACCCTTCCCGCGGTGGTGGGCGCGCTCCCCGGTGGGCGGGAGTTCGTGAGGAGCCCCCTGCGCACCGTGGGACAACTCCTGGGGCGCACGGACGAGTGGCTTGCGGCGCTCGAGGAGCCTCCTCGGATCGCCGGCGTCATCAGCGGAGAGCGGGGCTCGGGGAAGACCACGGCCGCGGCCGTGGTGGTCGAGGCGCTGAAGGCCGCCGGGCTCCGTGTGGGCGGCTTCCTCGCGCCCGGGGAGGTGAAGGACGGGCAACGCTGGTCCATCGAGCTCGTCCTCCTGGCGTCGGGGGAGCGCATTCCCATGGCCACCAGGGACCCGCAGTGCGAGTGGCCCGCGCTGGGCCCGTTCAAGGTCAGTCCGGCGGCGTTGGCCGCGGGGAGCGCGGCGCTGGCGCCGGAGGCGGCCGGTGCCCATGACGTCCTCGTGGTGGACGAGGTGGGCCCGTGGGAGCTGGGGGGGGACGGCTGGGCGGGCGCCCTGGACGCACTCCACGGAGGGAGCACGCCGCTGCTCCTCGTCGTGCGCCGGAGCCTGGTGGCGGACGTGCTCGCCCGCTTCGCCCCGGGGAGCGAGGCACCCGTCTGGGACGTCGCCGTGACGGATGCCGGCGAGATCGCGGGAGCCGTGCTGGCCGAGTTGCGGCGCTGACGCGGCGCGCCGAACGGCTACGGGACTTCCCTACGCCTTCGCCCGGGCCAGCCTCCCGATCGCGGCGCCCAGGACCCCCGTGACCCCTGAAGAGAGGGGGGCGAAGGTGAGGAGCATCCAGGTCTGGTCGCCCATGAGGATGGCGGCGACCACGCCGACGAACGCGCCCACGATCCCCAGCACGAAGCCGCCCCAGGACGACGCCTTGTAGCTCTTCGGGACCGTGGCACCGTACCAGAGCCCGAGCGCGAAGGGGATCGCCGTGCCGAGGATCCCCGAGAGGTTCAGGACGGCCGTCGAGAAATGGCCGGCGATCACCATGGCCAGCTGGAGCACGATCCCCGTCCAGACGAACTTCGCCATGCCTTCCGCCTCCAGGGTGTCGCCCGATGGGGCGTGGTTCAGCCGACCACCCCCAGCACGCGAAGGATCCAGGCGATCATCATGAGGAGCGTGGGGAAGAGCGCAAGCCCCACCGAGAAGGTGAGGCCCATGCGGTAGAGGGATGGGCCCACCGGAAGGAGCTGGCGACCCCACAGCTTGTCCGCAAGCGACTCCACCATCGCGCCGGCCGTGTAGAACACGTTGGCCAGCACGCCGAAGATCACGACCGGCACCCAGATCAGCTCGAAGTGGATGGGCCCCATGGGCCGTGGCGGGATCAGGGCGAGCGCGGTGCACGCGACCACGCTGATGGAACCGGCCGCTCCCACCCAGACGTTGTAGGCCAGCCTGCGCCGCTCCCACCAGGCCCAGATGGCTCCGGTGCGGCGCGCCGCGGGGGCGGGGAAGAGGAACTCGGTGAGCTCGTGCATGGCGGGGCCGGAGCTGCGCGGGGATCGACGGGGCGCCCCAACGATGCGGCGCGGTTCGATTGGCGTCAAGTGCTTTGTGTTACAAAGTACATCCGAGCCCGGCCCGCATCAACGAAGCGGTCCTCGGCCCACGGGCGATGCGGGTCCGACCCCGAGCCGGGCGGTGACCCACGCCCCCACGGCGTCCAGGACCGACGGCTCCAGGGCGCCGCTGGGAAGGCGGCCGTAGCGCAGGAAGTCGCCGGACGGGTCCGCGACGAACAGGTGGTTGAGGTCCGGGAACACGCGCACGGTCACGTCGGCGTTCCCGGCCGCACGGAAGAGCGCCCCCAGCGAGTCGGCCTGCTCCGGCGGGACCTGCTTGTCGGAGCCTCCCTGGAATGCGGCCACAGGGACGCGGATACGGTGCGCGAGGGCCGGAGCGTCCCAGCGGTACGCCTCGCGGCTGCCCGCGACGGCCAGGCTGTCCAACTGCCGTTCCACCCGGTGCAGGATCGAGTCACGGGCGGACGGTGGGATCCCGGGCGTGTGCTCGACCTGCCAGCGCGCCTGCGCCAGCGCCGCGCCCCGTGGATCGGCGGCGCCGGCCAGGAGCACCAGCCCCGCCAGGGCACCGTCCTCGGCCGCCGCCCACATCGCGACGCGGGCGCCCTCGGAGTGGCCGAGAAGGGCGATGCGGGCTCCAGCCACGTCGCTGCGTCCGCGGAGGAAGGCCACGACGGCCTTCACGTCTTCCAGACCCTCGCGCTCCGTGGCGGAGCCGAAGTCGCCCGTGGACGCCCCCACCCCACGGTCGTCGAAGCGCAGCACCGCGACGCCGCGTGACGTCAGCGCGTGGGCCAGTTCCCGGAAGGGGCGCCAGCCGCCGCCCACCGCGGCGTAGGAGTCCCGGTCCTGCGCGCCGCCGCCGCTGACGAGGACCACGGCGGGGGCGGGGAGGGCGGAGCCGGATGGCAGGGTGAGCGTGCCGGCCAGCGTGACGCCCTCGCGCACCGGAATGGAGACGTCCTCGGCCCGGTAGCCGGCCCCGGGGGGCGGGGCGTAGTCTGGCTTCGCAGGCGCGGGAACCGCCCCCTCGAACGCCGAGCGCTGGATGACGGTCCCCGAGCCGACGATCTCGATGCGGTCCGCCCGCCCGTCGTCTCCGAGCGTGACGAGCGAGGTGTCCCTGCCGGCCACCGTGACCTGCCGGCCCCGGCGCACGACGACCAAGTCCTCGACGCGCAGCCCGGGGAAGGCGGCCACGCGCAGGCTTGCCGAGTCGCCCAGCGCGAGCGCGCACTCCACGACCATCGCAGAGGCGGCCCACGAGTCGCTCGCCATCACGAAGCGGACGCCCGGCGCGGGACGGGTCGCCTGCTGCGCGACGTCACGGGCGCGAGCGTCCACTCGGAGCGAGTCGCCGTCCTGTCGGACGCCCACGTGCTGGACGGGCGTCGCTCCCGCCGCCGATCCCCACGGGAATACGTCCACCGTCGCGCCCGTCACGCACCCTTCCGGACCGAGGGCGGCCGCGACCGCGAGGCGGGCCCGCCCGGGGACGAGGATCTCCGACCCGAGTTCCTGGGGCGACCTGGTCACCCGCTCCACCGACAGGGTATCCGCACCCCGCGTGGCCACCATCATGTACCGCTCCACGTCCTGGGCTCGGGCCGACCGGGGGGCCGGGAGCCCTACGAGGGCCGCCGCCAGTGCAGAGGCCACCAGGGTGGACAGCGGGCCCAGCCCTCCCGGGACGAGCGTGCGTGGTGCGCTCACGCTCCCTCCTCCAGCTCGAAGACCTGGTTCACCGGGGTCCCGAAGACCCGGGCGATCTTCATGGCCAGGGCGAGGGACGGCACGTAGCGCTCCTGCTCCAGGAGGATGATGGTCTGGCGGGTGCACCCCACGTGGTCCGCCAGCTCCTGCTGCGTCATCTCCCCGTGTTCGAAGCGCAGCTTGCGGATCTCGTTGTGGATCTCGGCCTTCGGCATGTCACGACCTCCGGTAGCCCATCAAGATCCCGACGGGGAGCGCGAGGAGGTGGACGACCAGGCAGGACCAGAAGAGGAGGACGACGTAGTCGAGGGGGACGGCGCCCGCCCCGTGGAATCGCACCATGAGGCCCACCGTCCAGACCGCGAGCGTCAGGATGGTCCCAGCTCCCTGGACGGCGGGGGCCCGGTCCAGGATGGCGCGGTCCCGCTCGTCGAGCATGCCCCCCTCACGGCCCGCTTGGACCTTGAGGCGGATGCTGGCGCCGCTCAGGGCCACGAGGATGGCCATTAGCAGCGCGGTGAAGAGCAGGCGCACGCGGTCGTCGGCCATGGTGGCCTCGGGGCCGTGCACGACGACCACGCCGCACGCGAACGCCGCCAGGACCAGGCCGGCACCCAAACTCAGCCGCGACGTGCGCTGCAGCGGCGTGTCCGGCAGCTCCACGTCGGGAGGAAGAGGGGGCCGGGGCGGCACGGCGAGTCGGGCCTTCACAACGATGGCCGCCAGCCCCACCACCAGCGCCAGGATTGCCCAGAGTACCACGATCATGGCCGTTCCTCCGAGAAGCGTGTCCATGGGCAATGTAAGAAAAAACGTACATAGAGTCAAGTAAATCGTACATTGCCCTTTGGGCAGCGGCGGAAGGCGGTCGCGGAGGCGGTGGGCGGAGGGTCCGCCCGGCCCGTCCTTGAGCCCCCTGGAACCCCCGTCTAGCTTTCGGCTCCTTCGCTCCCGACGGGTGGTGCACCCGGGGACCTCGCACGGCAATCAGGGGAGCCCAAGCGCATGTTCGACGAGCTGAGCCGAAAGCTCGACACCGCCCTCGCCAAGCTCCGGCAGCGGGGCGTCCTCACCGAGCCCATGATCAAGGAGGGGCTCCGTGAGGTGCGCCGCGTCCTCCTCGAGGCCGACGTCAACTACGAGGTGACCCGGGACTTCCTCACGCGGGTGCAGGAGCGCTCCCTGGGCGAGGCCGTGCTCAAGGCGGTGTCCCCCGGCCAGCAGATCGTCAAGATCGTCCACGACGAGCTCGCCGCGCTCATGGGCGAAGGGCGCCCCACGATGGCCTGGGCCGCGTCCCCTCCGAGCGTCATCCTCATGGTGGGGCTCCAGGGCTCGGGGAAGACCACGAGCGCGGCGAAGCTGGCGAAGCGCCTCGCCCGGGAAGGCCGCTCACCCATCCTCGCCGCGTGCGACCTCCAGCGCCCCGCCGCCATCGAGCAGCTCCAGACGCTCGGGCGGCAGATCTCGGTGCCCGTCCACTCCGGCACCTTCGGCGGCGATCCGGTGGCGACGGCCGTGGCCGGGCGCGAGGCCGCGCGGGCCGGCAAGCACCAGGTCCTCATCGTGGACACTGCGGGGCGCCTCCAGATCGACGAGGTGCTCATGGACGAGCTCCGCCGCGTGCGCGACGCCGTGAAGCCACAGGAGATCCTCCTGGTGGCCGATGCCATGACCGGGCAGGAGGCGGTGAAGATCGCGCAGGGCTTCGACCAGGCGCTGGGGCTCACCGGCGTCGTCCTCACGAAGATGGACGGCGACGCCCGCGGGGGCGCGGCGCTCTCCATCCGCGGCGTCACCGGCAAGCCCATCAAGTTCGTGGGCACCGGGGAAGGCGTGGACGCGCTGGACGCGGCCGACCCGCAGCGCCTCGCCGGGCGCATCCTCCAGATGGGGGACGTGGTCGGGCTGGTGGAGCGGGCGCAGGCCGCCATCACCGCCGAGGAGCAGCAGAAGATGGCGGAGAAGGCCCTGGGGCCGGGGCGCTTCACGCTGGAGGACTTCCTCACCTCGATGCGCCAGGTGCAGAAGATGGGCCCGCTGGAGCAGCTCCTGAAGCTCATCCCGGGCGCCGCCAAGCTCGCCGTCCCCGCCGCACAGATGGACCCCAAGCGCATGAAGCACGTCGAGGCCATCATCCTGTCCATGACCCCCGCGGAGCGGAAGAACCCCGACATCATCAACGCCTCGCGTCGCGTGCGCATCGCCAAGGGGAGCGGGCGCCCGGTGTCCGAGATCAACCGTCTCCTCAAGCAGTTCAAGGAGATGCAGAAGTTCATGAAGCAGATGAAGGGGATGATGGGCGGCGGGAAGGGGATGCCGGGGATGCCAGGGATGGGCGGCGGGTTCCCGGGGATGCCGTTCGGGCGGTAGCCGCGCCCGCCGATGTCGGGCCCATGCGGCGGATCGAGGTGCCGTTGACACCCTCCCCGGGCCGTCTTTGATTCCGCCAGACTGCGCACCCCCAGGCGTTCAGAGGGAGGCCTCCCATCGACGACATCGGCCGCAGGATCGCGGAGCAGGGGCTCAGGATCGGGGCCATCAAGCTCAACCCCGAGGACCCCTTCCGGTGGGCATCCGGCTACCGCATGCCCATCTACAACGACAACCGGATGTTCCTCTACGACCCGGACACCCGCCGCCTCATCGCGCGGGGGCTCGCCGACCTCGTGGAGCGCGAGGGGATCGCGCCCGAGGTGGTGGCGGGAACGGCGACGGCCGGGATCCCCCACGGGGCGCTCCTCGCCGATCTCCTGTCCCTGCCCTTCATCTACATCCGCGACAAGCCCAAGGCCCACGGCCTGAAGAACCGCATCGAGGGGCTGGACGCCGAATCGGACCTGGGCGGGCGCCGGGTGGTGGTCATCGAGGACCTCATCTCCACCGGCGGCAGCTCGGCCAAGGCGGTGGTGGCCGTCCGCGAGGCCAACGGCCGCTCGGACTGGTGCCTGTCCATCTTCAGCTACGGGCTGGAGAAGGCCGAGGCGGAGTTCACGTCGCTCGCCCCGCCGTGCCGCTTCGCGTCGCTCCTCACCTTCCCCGTCCTCCTGGGCGTGGCGAAGAGCGGCGGCTTCCTCGGAGCCGCGCAGATCGCCCTCCTCGAGGCGTGGCGCAAGGACCCCTTCGGTTGGGGCGAGGCCCACGGCTTCCCCAAGGACTCGTGAGCATGATCCGGGAGACCGTCGCCCTCTCCGAGAAGGAGATCGCCGCCCGCGCCAAGGTGTGCCTCCCGCTGGACGGGCTGCACACGCTCGACGCGGTGCGCGAGCGCGTGGAGGAGCTCTCGCCGTTCGTGGGGCTCTTCAAGATCGGCAAGGAGTCGTTCACCCGCTTCGGCCCCGCCGTGGTCCGGGAGATCCACGACGGGGGCGGCGGCGTCTTCCTGGACCTGAAGTACCACGACATCCCGAACACGGTGCGTGGCGCGGCCCGGGCGGCCACCGAGCTGGGCGTGGCCATGTTCAACGTCCACGCCTCCGGCGGCGTCGCGATGATGGCGGCGGCCCGGCAGGGCGTCGACGATGCCGCCCCGGGCGTCGCGCCCAAGGTCATCGCGGTGACGGTCCTCACCAGCATCGACCAGCCCATCCTCAACGATGAGTTGAGGGTGCCGGGCGCCGTGGAGGCTCAGGTCCTGCACCTGGCGAAGCGCACCGAAGCTGCGGGGCTCGACGGGATCGTCTGCTCCGCCACCGATCTCCACGCGCTGAGGGGCGAGCTGCGGGAGGGCTTCCTCTTCGTCACGCCGGGGATCAAGGGCACCACCACCCCCGCCGGCGCGGACCAGAAGCGGGTCCTGTCGCCGGGAGGAGCCGTGGCCGCCGGCTCGTCCCTCCTGGTGGTGGGCCGGGCCATCACCGACGCCGCCGACCGCAGAGGGGCCGCGCGGGAGATCCTGCAGGACATCGCGGAGGTCATCTGAACCGGACAGAGGGCATGCACAACCTCCTGGGCAAGGACATCCGGGGACGCTTCGGCTTCCCCTCCGGCGTCATCACCACGAACAGCGACGTCGCCAAGTGGATGTTCGCTCACGTGCCCCAGTTCGGGTTCTACCAGGGGAAGAGCACGACCATCGAGCCCCGGGCCGGGAACCGGGAGGACATCCTCGCCCAGCCCACGCCCGACTCGCTCTGGAACGCGGTGGGCTACACCAACCCGGGGCTGGCGGAGACGGTGCGTTCCTTCGGTGAGCTGCGGGAGGCCGCCCCCGACGACGTCTTCCTCATGGCGCAGATCGGGGAGAGCTCCGGCGAGGCCTTCGCCCACTCGGTGCGCGCCTTCGAGGAGGCGGGCGACGTCTGCGACGGCTACGAGGTCAACGTCTCCTGCCCGCACGCGGAGAAGGGCGGCATCCTCATCGGGTCGGACCCCGACAGCGTGCGCGCCATCACCGCGGCCACGCGCAAGGCGACGAAGAAGCCCGTCATCGTGAAGCTCAACGCCGGGGTGGTGGGGCTGGAGGCGATCGCGGTGGCGGCGGTGGAGGGCGGCGCCGACGCCATCTCCGCCATCAACACCCTGGGTGGCCCCAACCCCGAGCTGAGCAACCGGTTCGGAGGGCTCTCCGGCGCCCAGATCTTCCCCGTGACCGTGGACTCCATCCGCCGCCTGCGCAAGGTGGTGGACGTGCCCATCATCGCCATGGGCGGGATCCGTGGGGCCGGCGACATCCGCCGCCTCGAGGCCATCGACCCCACCCTCTTCTACGCCATCGGCACGGCGCTGGCCGGCCTGGACTCCGAGGCCATCCGCCGGTATTTCCACCAGCTCGAGGACGACCTGGCCCAGGGGACCGACGTGGCCACCGGGTGGACGTTGGACCGGATGCTCATGGAGTACCGGCCCTTCGTCGTGCGCGAGGTGGAGCACTGCAGCGACAAGGTGAAGGTCATCAAGTTCCGCGAGAAGCTCGAAGGCCCCATCCACACCGGGCAGTTCGTCTTCCTCAAGGTGAGCGACACCGACTCCAAGCCCTTCTCCGTGGCCGCCAACGAGAACGGCCTGGAGGTGCTGGTGCGCGGCGTCGGCCCCATGACGTCCAAGGCCTGCCGCCTGAAGGAGAACGACGTGGTCCGCGTCCGCGGCCCGTACGGGCGGGCGTTCACCTTCCCCGCGGACCGGCTGGTGGTCTTCGTCGGTGCCGGCGTGGGGATCGCCCCCATCCACTGGGGAGCGACGAACCATCCCGGGCCCAAGAAGGTCTTCCTCGGCGCACGGACGAAGAACGAGCTCGCCTACTGGTCGGCGTTGAAGGAGATCTGCAACGTGCACGTCTCCACCGACGACGGCTCCGCCGGGCACCAGGGGTTCATCCACGAGCTGGTGGAAAGGACGCTGACGGAGGAGCGCTTGGAGCGCCCCGTCTTCGTCAACTGCGGCCCCGAGCTGGCCATGCGGGCGCTGGACCGGGTCGAGCGCAGGCACGCGCCCCCGGAGGACATCTTCCACGTCGTGGAACGCTATACGAGCTGCGGCATCGGCATCTGCGGCAAGTGCTCCATCTCCACCGGCGAGCGCACCTGCGTGGACGGCCCCATGCACCCCGCCACGCACTTCACTCCCGGCGACTGGCACCGGGACGTGACGGGGAAGAAGGTCCACTACCCGGAGCAGCCATGAAGGACGTCACCGTCGTGGGCGGCGGCATCGTCGGTCTCGCCACCGCGTACACGCTCCTGGAGAGCGGGAAGGCGTCGGTGCGCCTGCTGGAGAAGGAGGTGGGCGTGGCCCGGCACCAGAGCACCCACAACAGCGGGGTGCTCCACGCGGGCCTGCAGTACCAGCCGGGGTCGGAGAAGGCGCGCCTCGCCCGGGAGGGGATCCGGCGGATGACGGAGTTCTGCGTCCACCACGCGATCCCCCACGAGATCTGCGGCAAGCTGGTGGTCGCTGTGACCGACGCCGAGCTCGGCCGCCTGGACGCCATGCTGGAGCGGGGCCGCCAGAACGGGCTCCAGGGACTCCGGCGCCTCGGGCCCGAGCAGGCGCGGGAGATCGAGCCGCACGTCCGCTGCCTGGCCGCCATCCACGTCCCCGAGGAGGGGATCGTGGACTACGCCGCCGTGTGCGCCGCCCTGGAGCGGGAGATCGAGGCCCGGGGCGGGGAGATCCTCGTGGGCGCCGGCGTCCGGGGTCTCCGGCGGGAGCGGGGGTGGTGGCACCTGGAGACGCCGGCGGGGGAGTTCACCTCCAGGGTGCTCGTGAACTGCGCGGGGCTCCACGCCGACCGGATCGCCGAGATGGCGGGGGAGCATCCGGGGTGCCGCATCGTGCCCTTCCGCGGCGAGTACCAGCGCCTGCGTCCGGGGCGCGACCACCTGGTCCGCCACCTCCTCTATCCCCTCCCCGAGCCGGGCTTCCCCTTCCTCGGCGTCCACTTCACCCGCCGCATCGAAGGCGGGATCGACGCCGGCCCCAACGCCGTGCTGGCATTCGCCCGCGAGGGGTACACGCTGACCACCGTGGACCTGGGCGACCTGGCCGAGGCGCTGACCTTCCCCGGCCTCTGGCGCTTCGGCCTCGCTCACCCGCGCATGGTGGCGCGGGAGCTGGCCCAGTCGGTGGACCGGAGGCGCTTCATCGCCGCGGCGCGCCGCCTCGTGCCGGAGATCGCCGACGACGACTTCATCCCCGGGGGAGCCTCGGGCGTGCGGGCGCAGGCCATGCTCCCGGACGGCCGGCTCCTGGACGACTTCCTCTGGGTGGAGGCGGAGGGCGCCGTCCACGTCGTGAACGCGCCCAGCCCCGCGGCCACGGCGTCGCTGGCCATCGCACAGGAGGTGGCCGGCCGGGCGCTGTCCAGGCTCGCCCAGTTGGCCTGACCTCAGCCCCCCTCGGACCAGGGGTCCATCGCGGCTATCTTTATCTGTTTGCGTCGCGAACTTCCCAGGAGCTTATCATGCGTTTCCCCAGGTCCCTCGCCGCCCTCATCGTCCTCGCAGCCTGCCAGCCCGCCGGCGACGCCGAGGAGCAGCCCGTCGCCGAGGCCACGCCGGCCGCGGCCACCCAGGCCTTCGACGTGTCCTCGTTCACCGGGACCACGTACGGGGAGCCCCTGACGCTCACCGAGCTCACGCCGGTCTCGGCCATCCTCGCGGACCCGCCCGCCTTCATCGGCAAGCCCGTCCTGGTTCAGGGGATGGTGGTGGCGGTGTGCGAGGAGAAGGGGTGCTGGATGGATATCGCCAGCGACAAGGAGTTCGAGAAGATCCAGGTCAAGGTGGACGACGGCGTCATCGTCTTCCCCCTCACCGCCAAGGGGAAGCAGGCGCTCGTGGAGGGCGTGGTCGAGCAGATCGAGCTCACGTACGAGCAGGCGCTGGCGCAGGCGAAGGCCCGGGCCGAGGAGCATGGGGAAGCGTTCGACTCGACCACGGTCACCGGCCCCCAGACCATCTTCCGCATCCGGGGCAAGGGCGCCGTCGTCGCCGACTGACGCCCGCCCGGCGACGGGAGCAGGCCCGCGCATGTCCAGCCGCTGGAGGAGGTGGAACGCCGCAGTCCACCGCGACCTGGGCTACCTGTGCGCCGGCCTCACCGTGGTGTACGCCGTGTCCGGGCTGGCGGTGAACCACCGCTCGGACTGGAACCCGAGCTACGCCCTCCGGGAGACCGCCGTGTCCCTGGAGGGCGTGGACCTCTCCGACCCGACGGCGGCCGGGTTCGCGGAGCGGATCCTGGCCGAGCTGGAGCTGGAAGGGCACTTCCGGGGGACCTTCCGCCCGGACCCGGACACGTACCAGATCTTCCTCGAGGGGTCCACGGTCACCGTGGACCTGCCGGGCGGGACAGCGTCCTTCGAGGAGACGCGGGAGCGTCCAGGCCTGCGCCAGGCCAACTTCCTCCACCTGAACGAGGCGAAGAAGCTCTGGACCTGGATGGCCGACCTCTACGCCGTCGGCCTCCTGGTCCTGGCCGTCACGGGCCTCTTCGTGCTGCGCGGCAGGAACGGGATCACGGGGCGGGGGGCCTGGCTCACCGCGGTGGGGGTGGCGGTCCCGGTGGTGTTCCTCCTGCTGTACCTCTGACGGCCGCATCTCCGGCGGCGACCGCCATTTCGGAACCCGGGTGAGGCGGCGGCGGCAGCCGTCTGGACCCCTCTCGGCCTGACGGTTATTCTATAGGTCTGCCTTTTCAGGGGATTTTCATGCCCCGCCCCCTCCAGGCGTTGCGGAGGGGACCGAACACAAGGATCGACTGGAAGATGCCCGTACGTATTCGACTCCGGCGCATGGGCCGGAAGAAGCAGCCCCACTACCGCGTCGTGGTCGCCGACTCCGCCTCTCCCCGCGACGGCCGTTTCGTGGAGAGCCTCGGCTACTACAAGCCCCTGTCCCAGCCCGCGCGCCTGGTCCTCGACCTGGATCGCGTGGACCACTGGCTGTCCAAGGGCGCCCAGCCGTCGGGCACGGTGCAGTCCCTGATCACGCGGGCCCGCAAGGGCGGGGACGCCGACGTGGCCGTGGGGATCGAGGCCGCCGCGGAGCGGGAGGCCAAGCGCGCCGAGGAGCTCGCGGCCCGTCGCACCATCGAGAAGAAGGTGGCCGACAAGAAGGCCACCGCGGCAGCTGCGGCAGCCGCTGCCGCCGCAGAGGCGGCCGCCACGCCGGAGGCCGCCGCGCCCGAGACGGGCGCCGAGCCCGCGGCCGCGGAGACCGCCGAGTAAGCCTCGGCGCCTGACACCGTGGGTCGCTCGGACCCGGGCTTTCTCGCCGTCGGGTACCTCACCAGGGCCCACGGTCTCCTGGGCGAGCTCTACGTGACGCTGCTGACCGACCACCCCGAGGGCTCGTTCGCCCCCGGGGTGGTTCTGTCTCTGGCGGACGCCACCGGGCTCGCCCCCGACCCCGACCTCCCCCCCCTCACGGTCGTCTCGGCCCGCGGCTTCAAGAGCGGCGTCCTCGTCGAGTTCGCGGGCGTGGAGAGCCGCTCCGAGGCCGAGGCCCTCCGCGGGCGCTACCTGCTGCGTCCCACGTCGGAGCTCGAGCGCCCGGCGGAGGGAGAGTACTGGCAGCACGATCTCGTGGGCCTCGAGGTGTTCACCGTCCAGGGGATCCGCCTGGGCACCGTGCGCGCGATCTACGAGCTCGCCCCCTCGGACCTGCTCGAGGTGGCGGGGGAGGGGAAGGAGCACCTCATCCCCTTCCGCGAGGAGATCGTCGTCGAGGTGGACGTGGACGCCGGGCGCATGGTGGTGGATCCGCCCGAGGGGCTCCTGGACCTGTGATGAGGATCAACATCGTCACCATCTTCCCGGACTTCTTCACCGGGCCGCTCTCGCTCTCCATCCCCAGGCGGGCGGCGGACGCGGGGCTGGTGAGCTACCGCCTCGTGGACCTCCGCGACTACGCCCACGACCGGCACCGCACGGTGGACGACGTCCCCTACGGTGGCGGCGCCGGCATGGTCATGAAGCCCGAGCCGTTCTTCGAGGCGGTGGAGGCGCTGAAGCCCGAGGGCCCCGTCGTGCTCCTGTCGGCGCGCGGGCGCCCCTTCCGGCACGAAGACGCCGTGCGCCTCTCGGTGGCGAGCGACCTCACGCTCCTGTGCGGGCACTACAAGGACGTGGACCAGCGGGTCGCCGACCACCTGGCCACCGAGGAGCTGTCCATCGGGGACTTCGTCGTCTCCGGAGGCGAGATCGGCGCGCTGGCCATCACCGACGCGGTAGTGAGGCTGCTGCCCGGCGCCATGGGCGACCACGAGGCCGCGTCGTCGGACTCGTTCTACGACACCGGGCTCCTGTCCTCGCCCTCGTACACGCGCCCGCCCGAGTACCGCGGCCACGTCGTGCCGGAGGTGCTCCGCTCCGGCGACCACGCGAAGATCGAGGCGTGGCGGCGCGCCGAGGCGCTGCGGCTCACGCGCGAGCGGAGGCCGGACCTGCTGGAGGACGAGTAGCGGCGGTCTCTGCGCCCGCAGCGGTCATTCCTGCCGCAGCACCCGCACAGGGTGGGTCCGCGAGGCCCGGAGGGCAGGTCCCAGCGCTGCTCCCCCGGCCACGAGGGCCAGCAAGACGGCCGAAGCGCCGTAGACCCAGGGGTCCCAGGGACGCACGTCGTAGAGGAACGCCCCGAGGGCTCGACTCCCCAGCGCTGCGCCGAAGAGGCCGAGGCCCGCCCCCAAGGCTGCCAGCGCGAGCCCCTGCCCCAGGACCATGCGCACCACGCCGGCGGGTGTCGCGCCGACGGCCAGCCGGATCCCGATCTCGGGCGCGCGGCGCGAGACCGCGAGCGTGAGGACGCCGAAGATCCCCAGCGCCGCCAGGAGCGCGGCGACGGTCCCGAAGACCGACGTGGTCACACCGAGCGCGCGGTTCGACCCGAGCTGGTCCGCCACGTAGTCCGCGAGCCAGCGGGTCTGGGCGAACGGGATGTCCGGTCGGAGCCCCGCGACGGTGCGGCGCACGAGGCCGGGGACTGCGGCGCCGTCCCCGGAGGCCTTCGCCAGCACGGTCAGGGACGTACCCGAAGTGCGCAGCGCCTGCCGCATGGGAACGTATGCCTGGACCCGGGACGGGCTGGCGAGCTCGTAGTGGCGGAGGTTCGGCACGACGCCGACCACGGTGCGCCAGGCGACCTCGTCCGGGGCGTCCGGGTCGTCGTCGTCGCCCAGCGGCTCCATGAGCGTGAGGCGCTGGCCCACGGGATCCACGCCCGGCCAGAATCGCTCCGCCATGGTGGCGTCGATCACCACCGAGAGCGGTGCGTCCACTGCGTCCCGCGCCGTGAAGCCGCGGCCCCGGAGCACCCGCATGCCCATCACCTCGAAGTAGTCCTCGGAGACGACGTTGTAGAGGACCGAGGGGGCCGCGCCCGGATCGAAGGGGACGCCCTCGGGGACCACCCGGCGCTCCCACGAGCGGTCCGACAACGGCGCGAGGAGCGAGAAGGCGGTCCGCTCCACCTCGGGCGACGCGTCCAGGCGCTCGCCGAGCGCGTCGTAGAACGCGAGCCACTCCTCCCTGGAGGCGAAGGCGCCCCGCGGCTGGGCGAGGCGGGCCGCCAGCACGCCCTCCTCCCGGAAGCCCTTGTCCACGGAAGCCAGGTTCCCGAGGCTCCGAAGGAGGAGCCCGGAACCCACCAGGAGCATCAGCGACAGCGCGACCTGCGCGACGACGAGGCCGTCGCGGAGTCGGCGTGACTCCCGCCCCCCGGTGGCGCGCGCGCCGTGGCGCCACGACGAGCCGGCGCGGGCGGCGCGGAGTCCGGGGAGGAGGGCGAAGAGCGCGCCCGAGAGTGCGGTCAGGATCAGGCCGAACGCCAGAACCGGCCCGCGCACGCCGAGCCCCGAAGCCATGAGCGGGGGGATCTGGAGGGGGAGCACCCTGGGGAGCACGTCCGACACGGCGATCGCGAGGGCCAGCCCGCCCGCGCCGCCGGCGAGGGAGAGCCAGAGGCTCTCGGCCGCGAGGAGCCGGGCCACCTCGGCCGATCCGGCCCCGAGCGTGCGCCGGACGGCGAGCTCCGTTCCGCGGGCCTCCCCCCGGGCGAGCGCGAGGTTCGCCACGTTGGCCCCTGCGATCAGGAGGACGAGGACCACCGCGCCCATGAGGAGCCAGAGGCCGCGCTCCACGTCGCCCACCAGGAGCTCGGCGAGCGGCCGGACCACGGCGCGCACGTTCGGCTTCCCCTCCAGCGCGTCCACCTCGGCGGTGACGCGGTCCATGTCCTCCTGAGCCGAGGCCGGGGTGGCCCCTTCCGCCAGTCGCGCCACGGCACGCGCGCCGAACGAGCTGCCGCGCGTATCCCACGGGAGGCTTCCCGGGTTGGCGGTCTCCAGGTACCCCATGGGGAGGTAGACCTCGACGTCCGGCCGGGGGTATCCCGTCCCGGCCGGCAGCACGCCCACCACGTCGTAGGCGAGGCCGTCGAGGACCAGCGAGCTTCCCAGCGCGCCGGGCTCGCCTCCGAACGCGTGCTCCCAGAAGCCGTGGCCCAGCACGGCGACCGGCGGCGCGCCCAGCCCGGTCTCCTCCGGAGGGATCAGCCGTCCCAGCTCGGCGACGAGCCCGAGCGTCCCGAAGAAGTCGCCCAGCACCACCTGTGCGTTCACGCGCTCGGCTCCCTGGGGCGTCTCGCGCACGAAGCCCCAACCCGCCGCGGCGCCGAAGCGGTCGAACGCACGGTTGCGGGCCTGCCAGTCGAGGTAGTTGGGGATCGAGAGCGAGATGTCGTGGCCCGTCCCGGCGTCGCGCACGTCGAGCGTGACGATGCGGTCGGGGTCGGCGTACGGGAGCGGTCGGAGCAGGACGCCGTGCACCAGGGAGAAGATCGCCGTCGCGCCCCCGATTCCGAGCGCGAGCGTCGCGGTCACGAGGAGCGCGTACCCGGGCCGGCGGAGCAGGGTGCGCGCGCTGGCGCGGAGGAGGGCGAGGGCGTCCATGGGCAGGTCCTCGGTCGGAGGGAGTCTTCGATTGGACCGCGACCACGCCCCCAGGGTTGGAAGAGCCCTGCCTACCCGCCCTCCACCATCCAGCCGTACCCCAGCCGGGCGACCGCCCGGGGCAGCGTGTGCCCGCCCGTGAACTCCTCGAAGCGCACCTGGAGACCATCGGCACGGAGGATGCCCGCCAGACGGCGCGTGAAATCCACGGGAAGGACGGTGTCGGCGGTGCCGTGGGAGAGGAACACGTCCGGATGTCCATGGCGGCTGTCCGGCGCGGCGAAGCCGGGGGAGAACGCCAGGACGTGGGTGAAGAGGTCCCCGTTGGCCAGCCCCAGGGAGAGGGCGTAGGAAGCTCCGTCGGAGAACCCCGAGATGGCCAATTGGGCGGGATCCACCCGCACGGCGTCGAAGGTCCGCTCCAGCGCCTTCCGGATGAAGGCCACGTCCGCCCCGAACGACCCGAAGCGCAGGTCCCAGCTCGATCCCGCGGAGTCCACCCCCAGCACCACCAGCCCCAGCTCGTCGAAGAGGTCGAAGCCGCCGGACCAGTCCTCGGCGCTTCCGCCCGCGCCGTGGAGGAGCAGCGCGAAGGGGGCACCGTCGTCATGCCGGTACCCCGCGGGGACACGGATGTACCCATCGCGATACCCGCCGAAATCCAGGGCGTGAAGGCCGGGCTCGAGGGCGGTGACGGGCGCGTGCCATGGAGCACCCAGGCGGCCCGACCCTCCCGAGGGCGTGGGCTCGACGGTGGAGAAGCCGCAACCCGCGGGCGCGACCGCGATCCCCAACAGGCCCCACTCCAGGAAGCGCCTACGGTCCATGCCGTTGAAGACGCCCAGGCCCATCCCTCCTTACGGCTACGTGGCTCGCGCCATGCCCCGCGCGGACGCGCCGCTCACTGTCCGGTCCCCACCGCCTCCGACGGGTGCGTCCCCGAATCCACCGCCGAGTAGTCAAGCTCGCTCCCCCGCAGGCTGTGCGGGATGAGGTACACCACGGTCATGACCACCGCGGCGGCCAGCACGGCGACGCGCGCCCGCCAGCGCGGCGCACCGTCGGGGCGCTTCCACCCGAGGACCGCGCAGGCGCCGATCCACACCACCCACATGATGAGCGTCTTGTTGTCGGTGAGGTCGTACCCCCAGGGGAACCCGGTCCAGTACGCCCCGAACGCGTACTTCTGGACAATGGGCCCGAGGATCATGCCGCCCACGGTCATGAGCGCCAGCGTGATCCAGGCATGGGCGTGCATCCCCCGCGGGGCGAAGGCCGCGCCCAGCGCAGCGCGCATCCCGATGAGCACGCCGAAGAACATGAACGCGATGTGGGAGAGGAGGACGGGAAGCGGCACCGGGTCCTTGTAGCGAAGGACGATGGTCGCCTCGCCGTGCTCCTGCTCCCCCGAGGGGATGCGGATCATCCCCCCCGGAGCGTCCACTTCGATGCGGTACTCCAGCTTCCCTGCCGAAGGCTGGGCGGGGAGGTACGCCGCCAGCTCGCGGCGGCCCTCCTCCGTGGTCTCGAGGGCCATGTCCAGCGTCCGGAACTCCTCGCCGGTGGGGTAGCGGCGCCAGACGAGCCGACCCGTGGCGTCGGCGCTCGGCGCGGGAAGTGCGATGCGGGCGTCACGCACGGTCTCCTCGCTCCGGAGGAGCCGGTAGCGCTGCGGCTGTCCCTCCACCACCAGCGAGCCCCTCATGGGGTGGGTGGGCCCGGTGAGGCGCTGGTACACGGCGGTCGAGAGCATGAGGACCACCGCCAGCGTCCACAGCAGGGCGCTCGTCAGGCGTGGCGACATCGGCATTCCTCCGGCGCGGGGGCGGCGGCGGGTGGGCGGAACGGGACCGCCCAAATTGTCACATCCGGCCCTGTCCGCCAACCGTGTTCTCCCGTAGGGCTTCCTCCGGGTCGGGGGCTTCACCCGGCCCGGAACGGCGGTTACATTAACGGTCTGTCCGGAAAGACCTTCCGGTCCGTGTCATGGGAGGCGACGATGGGCGACCTGATCCAGGAAATCGAGAAAGACCAGCTTCGGGGCGACGCTCCCGAGTTCGCTCCCGGCGACACCGTCCGGGTGCTCTACCTCGTGCGCGAGGGCAACAAGGAGCGCATCCAGGCCTTCGAGGGCGTGTGCATCGCTCGCAAGGGCGGCGGTCTCAGCGAGACGTTCACCGTCCGCAAGATCTCCAGCGGCGTCGGGGTGGAGCGCATCTTCCCCCTCAATGCTCCCACCGTGAAGGGCATCGAGCTCGTGCGCCGCGGCCGGGTGCGCCGGGCGAAGCTCTACTACCTGCGCGGCCGCAAGGGCAAGGCCGCCCGGATCACGGAGAAGCGCGTAGGCGCCTGACCGCTCCCGGCCATGCAGCCGGACGCCGGTTCGCCGCGGCCCCCGAGCCTTCTCGCCTACGAGCGAGGGTTCTGGGGCCGCGGTCTCTTGGTGGCAGGGGTGGACGAGGTGGGGCGGGGGCCTCTCGCGGGGCCGGTGGTAGCCGCCGCGGTGATCCTCTCTCCCGAGGTGCCCGTGGACGGCGCACGCGACTCCAAGCAGCTGAGCGCCGGTGCCCGGGAGGAGCTGTTCGGGCGGATCCTCGAGGCGGCGCGCGGGGTGGGGGTGGGCGCTGCCTCGGTCCGCGAGATCGACCGCCTCAACATCCTTCGGGCCACCACGCTGGCCATGCGCCGCGCCCTGGCCCGGCTTCCCGAGGTCCCCGGACAGGTGGTGGTGGACGGCCTCCCGGTGCGGCACCTGGGGTGGGACCACGAGGCCGTCGTGGATGGCGACGACCTCGTCCACTCCATCGCCTGCGCCTCCATCGTGGCCAAGGTGATCCGGGACCGCCTCATGCGCCGCCTCGCCGGACGTTACCCCGGGTACGGCTGGGAGACCAACATGGGGTACGGCACGCTCCGGCACCGCGCCGCGCTGGAGGGTCTGGGCCCCACGCCGCACCACCGGACGACGTTCGGCGGGACCCAGACCGACCTGGGGCTCTGAAGGGCGGCTGAAGCGCGGGGGCAGGCCCCGTGGCGGACGGCCTCGGCGGCGCGGCGATTGCCGCGGGTGCTAGATTGAGAGGGTCGGACACCTCTCGTACCGGGAGGCACCATGCAGACCGAGCACCTCTCCAACCTCCATCCCGGGTGGATCGCCGGCGGCTGGCTCATCGCCGTGGCCGTGACCTCCGCCGCCTACCTGGCCATCGTGGGGGCTGGACTCCTCCCCCAAGGGCCTGCCGCAGTGCTCGGCGTCGCCGCTGCGATGGCAGCCGGGTTCTTCGTGGGCGGGCTCTTCGTGGGGCTGCGGTGGAGCGACGCGCCCATCCTCCACGGCGCCGCCATCACCCTCGTCAGCTTGCTGGTCTGGTTCGTTGGGAGCCTCACGCTCCCCGGCCGTCTGGACTCGTGGTCCGGGCCCACCCCCGCGGTGCTGGGGCTGATCCTGCTTCAGCTCGCAGCCTCGTCCGCGGGGGGGTGGGTCGGCAGAAGGATGGCGCTGGGCCCGGCGGCTGGAATCCCGGCCGGCTAGGCCTTGGTGGCTCCGGCGGCGAGCGCGTCCCCGAGCACCTGCGTGGCGCCCGCCAGCGACGCGCAGCGGGGGTAGCGCGCCTCCGGGATCTTCACCCCGTGCTCCTTCTCCAGCGCGAGGACGAAGTTCAGGAAGTCCAGGGAGTCCATCTCGAATTGATCGCGGAACGGCGCCTGCGGGTCGAGCTCCGTGGGGGCCACGGGCACAACGCGCCGGAGCGTCGTGTGGATTGCGGTAGCGAGGTCAGGGGCGCTCAAGATACGGTCTGCTCACGGTTGGGGATTGCCCAGGTCCTTCCGAACGATCTTCCCGGAAGGGGTGCGTGGCAAGTGGGTGCGGAACTGGATCGTGCGCGGGGCCAGGGCAGGGCCCAGCTTCGCACGGGCGAAGCCGAGGATGTCCCGGGCCAGGTCGTCGCCCGGCTCGTGGCCGGCGGCAGGCACCACGTGGGCCTCCACCAGCGTCCCGGCCACCGGATCGTGGCGTCCCCAGACGCCCACGTCGGCGACCCCGGGGTGCTGGAGCATCGCGTCCTCCACCTCGGCGGGCGAGATGAGATGTCCCGCCGACTTGAAGACGTCGCCGCGGCGCCCCACGAAGCTCACCCACCCGTCGGCGTCCAGCGACGCCACGTCCCCGGACATGTACCAGGTCCCGAGGAAGGACCGGGCGTAGAGGGCGGGGTTGCCCAGGTAGGTGCGGAACATGGACGGCCAGGGCGTGCCGATGCACAGCTCCCCGGGCTCCCCCGGCCCCGCCACCACCTTGCGCTCCTCGGTCCCGTGGAGGCAGGCCACCTCGAAGGGGGGCACGGCTCTGCCGACAGCCCCGTCCTTGGGCTCCTCGTCCCAGCAGGTGGCCACCACGATGCACCCCGTCTCGGTCTGCCACCAGGTGTCCCGCACCGGGATCCCGAAGGCCTCCCGGCCCCACTGGGCGTCGGCGTGGGCCAGGGGCTCGCCCACGGAGAAGATGCCGCGCAGGAAGGGAAGGGGTCCGCCGGTGACGCCCGCCGCATGCATGCGCCTCAGCAGGCGCAGCGCGGTGGGGGCTGTGTAGAGCACCTCCACCCGCTCGGCCTCCAGGTTCTGCCACCAGCGCTCGGCGTCGAACTCCTCCTCGTCGATGAAGAGGGTGGCGCCCCGGGCGAGGGGGGCCAGGATCCCGTAGGAGATCCCCGTCACCCAACCGGGGTCGGCGGTGCACCAGTACCGGGTGCCCGCGTCGAGGCCGAGGACGCGCTTTCCCGTATAGGCGTGGGCCAGGACCGAGTCGTGGACGTGCACGACCCCCTTGGGCTCCCCGGTGGTGCCGGAGGTGAAGTGGAGGAGCGCCGGATCCTCCGCCTCCACGTCCACGTCGGGGAAGACGGGCGCCCCGCGGGCCAGCCAGGCTCCGAAGTCCTCGGTCCCCTCGGGAGGGTCGCTCTGGGCGGAGAGGGCCGCGAGGCGCCCGGGGCCGTCCACCACCAGGACGCGCCTGAGGTTCGGGAGCTGGTCCCGGATGGGCGCCACCTTGTCCCGGTAGAGCCTCGGGGTAGTCACCAGCAGGTTCACGCCGCCCCTCTGGAGACGCCTCAGGACCGGCTCGGGCCCGAAGGACGAGAAGAGCACCGTGGCCACCGCGCCGGCCCGGAGGGTGCCCAGGAACGCCACCAGCAATTCGGGGATGCGGCCGGCCAGGATGGCCACCGTGTGCCCCTCCACGATGTCTTCCTGGATGAGGCCCGAGGCGAAGCGGCTCACGGCCCGATCCAGGTCCCCGTACGTGTACGTGACCGTCGGCCCGGACCGCGGCCGCCAGCGCAAAGCGACGCGCTCCGAGGCCCCCGCCTGCACATGGCGGGTGAGGGTCAAAGCGGTGATATTGTGTGGGGTCTGCTGCGGGGCCTTCAGCTCCGCGCGGATCCCTACCCACGCGTCCGTCACACGTCCTCTCTTTCCTGCGGCGCGACCTTGAGCATACGCAATCTAAAGTCGTTCTTCCGTCCGCGGACCATTGGGCTCGTAGGAGCCAGCAATCGGGCCGGGTCGGTCGGGAACGTCATCGCCAAGAATCTACTCGCTGGCGGCTTCGGGCCAGCGCTCTCCTTCATCAACCCCAAGGGCGAAATCATTCTCGGTGTCCAGAGCGTCCCCAACGTGGACGATCTGGCCGAAGCACCGGAGCTGGCCGTCCTCGCGATCCCGCCGGCGTCGGTCCCGGGCGTGGTGCACTCCCTGGGAGCCCGGGGCACCCGCGCCGTGGTGGTCATCACCGCCGGCTTCGGCTCGGGGGACCTCGGTCCAGACGGTAAACCTCTCAGCCAAGCCCTACTTCAGGCAACGCAGCCGTTCGGGACCCGCATCATCGGGCCCAACTGCCTGGGCATTCTTGCGCCTACGTTGCGGCTCAACGCGGGCTTCTCCCACCTCGCCTCCAACCCCGGTGGGCTGGCCTTCGTGGCCCAGTCCGGGGCCATCGTCACGGTGGTGCAGGATTGGGCCGAGCCACGCGGATACGGGTTCTCGCACCTGGTGTCCCTCGGGGACATGCTGGACGTGGACTTCGGGGACATGCTGGACTACCTGGCCAACGATCCCCGCACCGACGCCATCCTGCTGTACGTCGAGGGCATCAAGCATTCGCGGAAGTTCATGTCCGCCGCCCGCGCGGCGGCGCGCATGAAGCCCGTCGTCGCGGTGAAGGGCGGGCGCTTCGAGGCGGGCATGAGAGCCGCCGCGTCCCACACGGGAGCTGCGGCCGGCGCGGACGCGGTGTACGATGCCGCGTTCCGCCGCTCCGGCATCCTCCGGGTGTACACCCTCGAAGAGCTGTTCGGCGCGGTGGAGACGCTGGCGCTGGCCAAGCGCCACCGGGGCAACCGCCTGGCCATCCTGACCAACGGAGGCGGGCTCGGGGTGTTGGCCGCCGACGCTCTGGCCGAGGCCAAGGGACGTCTCGCGGACCTGGCGCCGGCGACGGTGAGCGCCCTCGGGGAGATCCTCCCCGGGACATGGTCCGGCGGGAACCCGGTGGACATCATCGGGGACGCGCCCGGGTCGCGCTACGAGGCAGCGCTCCGGGTGCTCCTGGAGGACCCGGGGGTGGACGCCATCCTCGTGATCAACTGCCCCACCGCGGTCATCAAGCGAGAGGAGGCCGCTCAGGCGGTGGCCAACGTCGCGGCGGCCCGCCGCGGCAAGACGCTGCTCGCCAGCTGGGTGGGCGCGGCCACCATCGCCGAGGCGGGCAAGATCTTCGCCGAGGCCCAGATCCCCTCGTACGCGACGCCGGAAGCCGCCATCCGCGGCTTCATGCAGCTGGTGGAGTACGGCGTGCGCCAGGACATCCTCCTGGAGACGCCACCCTCGCTTCCCGAGGTGTTCCAGCCGGACACCGAGGCTGCGGAGAAGGTCATCAACCTGGCCGTGGGCGAGGGGCGGGAGTGGCTGACCGAACCCGAGGCGAAGGCGGTGATGGAGGCGTACAAGATCCCCTCCATCGCGACCTACGTGGCGCGCACGCCCGCGGAAGCCGCGGAGATCGCCACGCGCATCGGGGGCCCGGTGGCCCTCAAGATCCTCTCCAAGGAGCTCACCCACAAATCCGATGTGGGCGGCGTGGTGTTGAACCTGGAGGGACCCGGCCTGGTGGAGCGGGCCGCGAAGGAGATGGAGGCCCGGGTGCGCGCTGCGCACCCCGAAGCTTCGCTGGAGGGCTTCAGCGTTCAGGCGACCGTCCGGCGGCCCGGGGCCCGGGAGATCATCATCGGCGCCACCGAGGATCCGCAGTTCGGTCCGGTCATCATGTTCGGCCAGGGCGGGACCGCGGTGGAGGTGATCAAGGACGTGTCGCTGGGCTTCCCTCCGCTCAACCTGAAGCTGGCGCGCGCGCTCATGGCCCGCACCCGCATCTACCGGATCCTGGAGGGATACAGGGACGTTCCCCCGGCGAACATGGACGCGGTGGCGCTGACGCTGGTGAAGATCTCCCAGCTCGTCGTGGACCTCCCGCAGGTGGTGGAGCTGGACCTGAACCCCCTTCTCGTGGACACGTACGGGGTGATGGCGCTGGACGCCCGGGTTCGCGTGCGGCCGCGGTCCATGGCCCCGAAGCCCAGGCTGGCCATCCGCCCCTACCCCCAGGAGCTGGAGGAGGAGGTGGAGTTGGCCGACGGCCGGAAGCTGCTCCTCCGGCCCATCCGCCCGGAGGACGAGCCGGCGCTGCAGGCCATGTTCAAGGCGCTCACGCCGGAGGAGGTGCGGTTCCGCTTCTTCGTGCCGCAGAAGACCTTCTCGCACATGAACACCGCCCGGTTCACGCAGATCGACTACGACCGGGAGATGGTGCTCGTGCTCACCGAGCCCGGGATCGCCGGCGAGATGCCCACCTACGGGATCGTGCAGCTCTCCGCGGACCCGGACAACGAGAAGGCCGAGTTCGCCATCCTGGTGACGAAGGAGGTCACGGCGCTGGGGCTCGGCGTGTACCTGATGAAGCGGCTCATGGAGTACGCACGGGCTCGCGGCATCGGGCACCTGCACGGCGACGTCCTGTCGGACAACACCACCATGCTCAAGCTGTCGAAGGTGCTCGGCTTCACCACCAGCGCGGTGGACGGCGAGCCGGGCGTGGTGCGGATCGCCATAGACATGTAGGGCTGGACGCCTGCCGCGCGGTCGCTCCGGCATGAACGAGCGGCGACGCGGGCGTGTCGAGGCCGGGGGGCGGGGGCGCACGGTGTGCTCCCGCCTCCCGGCGCGTTACCTTCGACGTTTGGTGGGTGCCCCACCGCCGGCATCCCGCGAGACCCGGTAGCTCAGTTGGTAGAGCAACGGACTTTTAATCCGTAGGTCCTGGGTTCGAGTCCCAGCCGGGTCATACTCGCAGCGTCCCCGCCACGATCCCGGCCCACGCCGGGACGAGGTCAGCACCCATGCCTTCGAACCCTCCCCGCGCCTGGATCAGCGACGCCGTCCGCATCATCGAGGCGGACTTCAACCGCAGCGCCGACACCCACCTGATTCCGCTGCCGCTGCCGGCGCTGCCAGGTGTGCGTGTCTACCTGAAGGACGAATCGAGCCACCCGACGGGGAGCCTGAAGCACCGGCTGGCGCGCTCGCTGTTCCTCTATGCGCTTTCCAACGGCAGGATCCGTGAGGCCACGACGATCATCGAGGCATCAAGCGGCTCGACGGCCATCTCGGAGGCCTACTTCGCGCGCCTGCTCGGCCTGCCCTTCGTGGCGGTGATGCCGCGCGTCACCTCTCCGGAGAAGATCGCCGCCATCGAGTTCTACGGCGGGCGCTGCCATTTCGTCGATCGTGCGGCAGAGATCTACGACGCTGCGGCGCAGCTGGCGGAGGCCACCGGCGGCCACTACATGGACCAGTTCACCTACGCCGAGCGGGCCACCGACTGGCGCGGCAACAACAATATCGCCGAGTCGGTGTTCGCGCAGATGGCGCTCGAGCCGTACCCCGAGCCGCGCTACATCGTCTGTGCGGCCGGCACCGGCGGCACGCCGGCCACCTTCAGCCGCTACGTGCGTTACCGGCGCCGCGCGACCGAGGTGGTGGTCGCCGACCCCGAGGGCTCGGTCTTCTTCGACTATTACGCCAGCGGCGACCGCACGCTCACCTGTGAGGGCGCCTCGCGCATCGAGGGCATCGGGCGTCCGCGGGTGGAGGCCTCGTTCATTCGCGAGGCCATCGACGCCATGGTCAAGGTGCCGGACGCGGCGTCCATCGCGGCCATCCACTGGCTGCAGCGGGTGATCGGCCGCCGCGCCGGCGGCTCCACCGGGACGATCCTGTACGGCGCATTGCCGCTGCTGCAGGGCATGGTGCAGGCGGGCGAGGAGGGCTCGGTGGTGCTGGTCATGTGCGACGGCGGCGAGCGCTACGCGCACAGCTACTACGACGATGCTTGGCTCGAGGCCCACGGCCTCGATCTGCGGCCCTGGCTGGCGCGCATCGAAGCGTTCCTGGAGCGAGGGGAAGCGCAGGACTGGGGCGTGCAGGAGTGCCGTCGGTAGGGGTCCTGCGGGCCGACCCGGGTGTTACCTTGAGATCACGGGCCGGCTTCTGCCGGTTTCGGATTCTTCCCGGGGTCCCACCCTCCCTGGACCCGATGCTCGCTTGACGCTTTCCGCGCGCGCATCGACCGCGCCGGCGCCCCACCCACGGGGGCAAGGAGGATGGGCATGATGGCTCCGCGACGGCATCCGCCCTTCGCGATCCTGTTCCTGTTGGCTGCCCTGGCGTGCGGCGGCGAGTCGCCCTCGGACCCGGGGTCGGGGGACAAGCCCGACGTCACGCCCGCCACCATCTCCGTGCAGGCGGGAGGCGGCGAGACCGTGCGCGTGGGGTCGCCCGTGGCAGCCGCGCCCGCCGTCGTGGTGCGGAACGCGGCCGGGAGCGCCCTGTCCGGCGTGGGCGTGACCTTCGCCGTGGAGGCAGGGGGCGGGAGCGTGACGGGCGCGTCGGCGGTGACCGATGCGAGCGGCGTCGCCCGGGTGGGGTCGTGGACGGTGGGGGCCACGGCCGGGGAGAACCGGCTGCGGGCGTCCGTGACCGCCAACTCCGGGCTTTCCACCACCATCTCGGCCACGGCGCGCCTGCCGCGCTGGACCGTGATGGTGTACATGGCCGCGGACAACAACCTGGCGGTGTCGGGGATCTTCGACATCGACGAGCTCGAGGCGGCGGGCACCAACCCCGAGGTCCAGGTCCTCGTGCAGGCCGAGTTCAACCCGACCCAGCTGTCGCTCCAGGGGTGCACCGCGTCCTGCTTCAACCGCCCCAACTTCAACACCTTCCGCTACAGGCTCACCGGCGCCCAGCCCAGCGTCACCGGCCCGAACGGGGCGGCCACGGACATCGGCAACCGGGACATGACCAGCCCGGCGCAGCTCACCGAGTTCGTGTCCTGGGCGAAGCAGACGGCGCCCGCGGAGCGCTACATCCTGGTGCTCTGGAACCACGGGGGAGGGTACACCGGCCTGCTCCAGGACGAGACCTCCGCGGGGAGCGCGCTCATGACGCTGAGCGGGTTGCGCACCGCGCTCTCCTCGGTCGGCACCATCGACATCATCGATTTCGATATGTGCCTGATGGCGGGCTACGAGACGCTCTACAGCATCCGTGACGTAGCGAAGTACGCGGTGTTCTCGGAGGAGGTGGTCCCCGGCGACGGCAACCCCTACGACACCTGGCTGGCCGCGGTGCATTCGCGCACGGCGTCGGACCCCTCGGCGGTGGCCGTCGCCCTGGTGGACGCGTTCGACGCCTCCTACCAGGGGCAGCGCGCCTCCACAACGCGGTCGGCCTACTCCCTGTCCGCCTACGCGGACTTCGAGACGTCGCTGAACGCGCTGGCGGATGTGCTGCGCACCAACATCACGGCGCTGCGGCCGGCGGTGGGTGGGGCGCTGGCCAACGCGCAGAAGTACGAGGTACCGGAGCTCACGGACTTCGTCACCTTCCTCGACTCCCTGCGCGCACGGACCACCGACGCGACCGTCCGCACGGCCATCGACGCCGCGAAGACGCGCGCGGCGGACGGCCAGTTCCGCCTGAGGAACCGGGCCAGGAACGGCACGGACGTGAACTTCCAGGGCGGGAACAACGTGGCCCGGTCCACAGGGCTCCACGTCGTGCTTCCCAGCGGCGTCGGCAACGACCGCTTCGCGAGCAGCGGGCCGCGCTCGTTCAGCGCCTATCAGGCGCTCTTCCCCGGCCGCCCGTGGACCACCTTCCTGCAGACCTGGGTCTCGTCGGGCACCACCACGGCGTACACCGACCAGGGGAGCGCCCCGTTCCAGGGCTACCTGGTCTGGGACACGGCTTCGGTGCGGCTCAAGGCCGACGTGGACCTCTGGATCCTCGAGCCGAGCGGCGACCTCTACATCCCCTGGCTGGGCACGGTGACGCCGAACGGGACGCTGACCGGCGACTCCTCCGACAAGGGGACCTGGTACGAGGGTTACCTGACGAACCGGTACGTGCAGAACGGGCGGTACAGGCTGTACGCCCAGCTCTACGCCGATCCCTCGGACCACCGGCCTCTCTACGACGTCCAGTACCGGTACGGGCCGTCCGGTCAACTCAAGTCGCTGTACGCTCCCAACTACCGGACGCTGTCGCTGCAGACCTCGTGGCTGGACGACCCGAATCCGACGTTCGCGAAGGTGGAGTCCGGCGCGTATACCGACCTCAAGTACGCGGCGTACCTGGACATCGGGGGTGCGTCGCAGGCGTTGATGGCGCCGGAAGCGGCTGCTGCGCCCGGAGCGGCGTCCGAGCAGGTCCATGAAGTGCCGTCCGCGTCGATCACGCCCCAACAGCTCGAGCGGGTCCGGCGCGCCCTGGCGGGCCGGCGTGGCGCCACGCCCGGGCCGTCGCTCCGGAGTTCAGGAGCGCCCACGGGACTCCTGGAGGTCCGCCGATGACGAGAGCATGCGCGTGGGCGGTGATCACGGTGGCGCTGGTGGCGGCGCACGGCTGCGGGGGCCCCTCCACCGGGGGAACGGAGCAACCGGCCGGGGCGCGGGGCGACTCCGTCGCGGTCCCGACGGGGGACTCTTCGCTTCCCGCCTCCCCGGAGGGGTCCGCCGCCGCCGACACCGCGCCCCAGGACGTGGCGTCCCGGCCGGTGCCGGACGCGCCGCCGATGGTCCCGCTCGCGGCGATCGTCGCGGGTGAGGTCGAGGTGGGGCGGAGCGTGCGCGTGGAAGGCGTGTGCATCGGATACTCGCGCGTGCAGGCGCTGGGGCCCCAACCTCGGACGCGGAGCGACTGGCAGCTGGTGGACGACACCGTCGCGGTATGGGTCGTCGGCTCCTACCCGGAAGCATGCTCCGGCACGGTGCCGTCCCGGTCCGCCGGCATCTACACGATGACGGTGGCGATGGACACGCTTCCGGCGCTGGGCAATGCGCCCGCGCGGCACCGTGTGTACCTGATCCACACGCCGATGTAGGCGAGCCGGCAGGGCCAAGGTCACGGTTTCCGCCTGCCAGGAGCGGTAACCCTTGTGGACGCTCTCGATATAACTTATGCGTTATGGCATCGGGATGGCGTAGCGAAGCCGTCCGTGCTCGAGGGGCCAATCGAGGAAATGACACGCAACGAACCGCGGGACCCTCTGGCAGGGTTGGAAGACGATGTGGGCTTTCAGATCGCCTTCCTGGAAGAGGACCTCTTGAACCGGGTGGCGTTCCGGGTTCTGCAGTACCGGAAGGCAGGGGGCCTCTCCCAGGCCGGCTTGGCGGATATGATGCAGACCCAGCAGCCCGCAATTGCCCGGATCGAGGCGGGCGAGGCCAACCTCACCCTTCGGACCTTGGCGCAACTTGCGTTCTTCCTCGGCTGCGAGCCGGAGGAGTTGGTCTGCGAGTCGGAGCCCGAGTCCCTGAAGGCGAGCTGGCGGCGACACGACGAAACCCGCTGCGTTCCCGTGACGTTCCGGTCTTGAGGGTTCACGTTGGGTGGGACGAGGGCCAGCCAAGGGGGTGAGCGATGGGAGCGTTCGTGCGTTCGGTCCGGCAGTCGCTCCGCTCGCTGGCCAGGAGCCCGGGGTTCACGGTTCCGGCGCTGCTGATCCTGGCCATCGGCATGACCGCCGCCACCGCCATCTTCACGGTGGTGGACTCCATCGTGTTCCGTCCGCTGGACCTGCCCGAGTCGGAACGGCTGGTGCTGGTGTGCGAGGAGCACCCGCGCATGCAGGGGTACTGCAACGCGGCGCCGGGCCAGGTGGAGGACTTCCGCGCCTCCATGGGGACGCTCTCCGAGCTGGGCATCGGCCGGACCTGGCCGTACGCCCTCAGCGACCAGGCCGGATCCACCGGCGTGAACGGCGGGCTGGCCAGCGCGGGGTTCCTGCGCGCGCTGGGTGTGAGGCCCGCGCTGGGCAGGCTCTTCGACGACGACGAGCACGGCCCCGCCGACGACAAGGTGGTGCTCCTCTCCCACGCGTTCTGGACCACGCGCTACGGCGGCGACCCCTCCGTGGTGGGCTCCACGCTGCAGCTCGACGGCGAGCCCTACGCCGTGGTGGGGGTGCTCCCCGAGGGCTTCGAGGCGCCCTTCGACATGGCGGGCGTCCCGCTCTGGAAGCCGCCCCACTTCGATCCCGCGGACCCGGAGGTGCGGGGGTGGCGGGGGTTCCGCGCGGTGGGGCGCCTGGCGCCGGGGGTCGAGCTTCCCGCGGCGCAGCAGGAGCTCCAGGCGCTCTACGCGGGGATCGCGCGCAGCCACGACGAGGTGAACGACGAATGGCGCCTGCGGGTGTACCCGCTCCTCCGCCAAGTGGTGGGCGACACCCGCCCGGTGCTCCTGGCGTTCCTGGGCGCTGCCGGGCTCCTCCTCGTCATCGTGTGCGCGAACGTGGCCAACCTGCTCCTTGCCCGCGGCCTTGGGCGCCGCCAGGAGCTTGCGGTGCGGGCCGCGCTCGGAGCCGGCCGGGCGCGCCTGGTGGGCGGGATCCTGACCGAGAGCCTGGTGCTCACGTTCGTGGCTACGGCGGGAGCGGCGGTGCTCTCCCTCGGCGCCACCCGGGCGCTCGTGCGCCTGGCGCCCCCGGAGATCCCCCGCCTGGACGAAGTGGTGCTGGACGCTCGCGTCCTGGCGTTCGCCGCGCTCCTGTCGGTGGTGGCCACCGCGCTCTTCGCCGTGCTCCCGGCGCTGCGGGTCACGGCGTGGAACCTGGCCGAGACCGTGAAGAGCGGCGGAAGGGGCATGGAGAGCCGGGGCTCCGGCCGTCTGCGCAGCGCCCTGGTGGTGGCGGAGCTGGCGCTCTCGGTGGTCCTGCTCGCGTCGGCCGGGCTCCTCGCCCGCAGCTTTGCCGCCTACCTGGCGTGGGACCCGGGCTTCGACCGCGGGTCGCTCGTGGCGGTGAGCGCCTTCGCGAACACGTCCAGGTACGATTCCCGCGCCACCCTCTTCTCCATGTGGCGGCAGGCGGAGCAGCAGGTGGCCGCCGTGCCCGGGGTGGTCTCGGTGGCGACGGCGTCCGCCGGCCCCCTCTTCGGGGGCGGCGACGGAGCCACCCCGTACGTTCCCGAGGGCCGCGAGGAGGCCGGCGAGCTTCCGTCGGTGCGCTGGTACGACGTGGGCCCCGGCTACTTCCGCACGCTCGGCGTGCCGGTCGTCGAGGGCCGGGAGATCACCGAGGCGGACGGCCTCGACGTGGCGCCGGTGGCGGTGGTCAACCAGGCGATGGCCCGCTCCGCCTGGCCGGGCGAGAGCGCCGTGGGCAAGCGCGTGCGCCTTCCCGAGATGGAGCTGGAGCTCGAGGTGGTGGGGGTCGCCGCGGACGTGGAGCCTCTCACACCGGGAGCGCCTGCTCCGGCGGAGATCTACTGGTCGAACCGCCAGATGGGACGTCCGGCCACCTGGTTCGTCGTGCGTGCCGACGGCGATGCTGCGGCGCTCTCCCGTTCCGTCACCGATGCCCTCCTCTCCGTGGATCCCGACCTCTCGCTGGGGACGCCGCGCACGCTGGCCGCGCAGGAGGCGCGCTCGCTGGTCCGGCCGAGGTTCCAGGCTCTCGTGCTCCTCGCGTTCGCGTTGGCGGCGCTTGTGCTGTCGGCCGTCGGGGTGTACGCGGTGGTGGCGTACGGGGTGGCCCGGCGCGTCCGTGAGATGGGGATCCGGATGGCCCTCGGGGCTTCGGCCCCGGAGGTGCTGGCCCTGATCCTGCGCTCGAATCTGGCGGTCACGCTGGCGGGCGTCGGCGTGGGGGTCCTGGGCGCGGTCGTCGCGGGCCGTCTCCTGCAGGGGGTGATCCACGGCGTGAGCCCCACCGATCCCCTGTCTCTGGGAGGAGCCGCGCTGGCGCTCCTCGCCGTGGCCTTCGGCGCCGCGCTGGTGCCGGCCCGCCGGGCGACCCGGGCCGATCCCCTGAGGGCGATCCGGAGCGAATAAGCTACCCGGTCAGTCCCGCCCGTCGCCGTCCTTCAGCACACTGCCCAGGACGGCCGAGACCAGGGAGATCACGATGCTCCCCAGGATCGCCGCGACCAGCCCCGACACGGCCAGGTGCTCGGTGAGGCGGGCGGTGATGAGGAGCATGGCCCCGTTCACCACGAACGCGAACAGGCCGAGGGTGAGGAGAAGGAAGGGGAGGGAGAGGAGGAGGACCAGAGGCTTCAGCAGCGCGTTCACGAGGCCAAAGACGAGCGCGACGAGGAGCACGCTCCACACCCCACCCGTCAGGGAGATCCCGGGAACGAGCCAGGCCGCCGCCGAGAGGGCGAGGGCGTTCACGAAGAGCCTGACGGCGAAGTTCCTCATGGGGTTCTCCTGGTGTGCGGGTGCGTTCCCATGTCCCTACGATTGTCCCTACGGAGCCGGCGCCGCCGCGCTTCACGGCCGAAAGCGGCCACTCTGTCCGGTCACTGTGGCCGAATCCGACAATATGTCCGTGTCCGCCGTGCCCGTCGCAGGTCTATCATATGTGGTAAGTGATTGTAGCTCAATACCATAGATGAAGCCGACGGGGTTGGCACCACCCTTGCCTATCAAAAGGGTGACAAGAGAAAAGCGGGCTGCGGGGCCCGACCTCTTCCCACCCTCGCGGTGGGAAGAAGCCGAGCGAGGACAGCGAAGCGGATCCCCCCCCAGGGCCGGGTCCCGCAGCCCCACGAAGGCGAGATGAGGGTGCCACGCCCCCCCAAACCCAGGGTGGCCCCTCGGCCCTGCGGGCTCCGCCCGCAGGGCCAGTTCTTGTGTGCCAGGCATGCCCTGGATCTGGAGTGAGAGTCTCAAACGGGCCGTAGCAGTCGGAACCGGATAGCCAAGGGCAAGGGTGCCCGCCGCGAGGGGGGATCTGAAGGAAGCCGGAGGCGAACCGCGGACCTGACGAACA
>DATIKQ010000040.1:0-8945 GCA_035477395.1 Longimicrobiales bacterium | reverse complement strand
CATGTTCCACGGGACCGGAGCCGGCTCGTAGCTCCGCGCAGGGCCCCACCACGTGAAGTAGGGGAGCTTGAGCCCGGTGTGCAGGAAGGTCCCGAGGGAGGCGAGCTGGAGGAGGAGGACGACGTTCTCCCGCCGGAGGAGCTCCGCCGCCGTCACTGTGATGTCCTTGCTGACGAAGCCGCTCCACAGGGGGAAGCCGGAGATCGAGAACGCCCCGATCATGTACAGGGCCACGGTCCACGGCATGTAGCGCGCCAGCCCTCCGAGCTCCGAGAGCTTGCTCCGCCCGGTGGCGTGGAGAACCACGCCGGCCCCCATGAAGAGGAGCCCCTTGTAGAGGATGTGGGTGAAGGCGTGGGCGGTGGCGCCGTTGAGCCCCATCTCCGTCCCCAGCCCCACGCCGGCCACCATGTAGCCCACCTGGCTCACGATGTGGTACGCCAGCAGGCGGCGGATGTCGTCGGCCAGGACCGCGTAGACCACGCCGTACAGCGCCATGGCCACGCCGGCTGGGACCAGGATCTCCCAACCCCAGAAGCCCCGGGCCAGCGTGTACACGGCCGTCTTGGTGGTGAAGGCGCTGAGGAAGACGGCGCCGGTGACGGTGGCCTCCGGGTACGCGTCGGAGAGCCAGGCGTGGAGCGGCGGGATGGCGGCGTTGACGGCGAACCCCACCAGGACGAGCCAGCTCGCCGTCGTCGCCTCCTGGAATGGCCCGAAGGCCAGAGAGCCGGTGTCCGCCCAGTGGAGGAGGATCCCCGCCATGAGGACGGAGCCGCCCAGGAGGTGGACGTACAGGTAGCGCATCCCCGAGGCCCGAGACGCCTCGGTGCGCCTGGCCCAGACCAGGTACGCCGAGGTCACCGCCATGACCTCGCAGAAGACGAACAGCGTGAAGAGGTCCCCGGCGAAGACCGCCCCCATGGCGCCCCCCGCGTAGAGGAGCGCCGAGACCTGCTCCCCGGCGTCCCGCACGTGGAGGGCGTACACGCCTCCCAGGAAGGCGGCGATGGCGAAGATCCACCCGAAGACAAGCGCCAGCCGGTCCACCCGAAGGGGCTCCAGCTCCCAGAGCAGGAACGATGCCGTCACCGACGTGCCGCTCTCGAGCCCGGCCAGCACCCAGAGGGCCGCCAGGGGCGGGACCAGGAACGCCCACCCCCGCACGGCCCTGGGGAGGAAGGGGAGGAGGAGGGCTCCCAGGAAGAAGGGGACGAACGGCGGGAGGTGCTCAGGCATGGCCCGCCGCCTCGTCGTCGTCCCCACGGACGTCGCCGGATTCCGACGGAGCCCGGAACGCCTCGTAGTAGTCCTCGTCGCGCTGGAGCCAGACGGCCCCCAGCCACTTGGAGACGAAGATGATGGCCACGCACCCCACGAAGCCGTAGACGGCGAAGAACGCCTTCACGTCCCAGACGTTCTTCGGCTCCTTGGCGGGCCCGAAAAGATCCATCAGGACGGATCCCGCCAGCACCAGGATCAGGGCGCCCCACCCCAGACGGCTCACGGCACGCCTCCCGCCGCCACCGAGGCCACGGCCTGGGAAGCGATCCCGAAGAAGCCGAAGAGGGCGTCGGGGAAGGTGCCGAGGAGGATGGCCAACGCCGCCGTGACGACGATGGGGCCCACCATGAACCAGGAAGCCTCGTCGTAGCGGGTGTGCTCCGGCGAGGAGCGGAAGAACGCACGGATCGCGATGGGGAAGAGGTAGCCGGCGTTGAGGAGGCCGCTGACGACGAGGAGCACGAGCACCAGGACCTGCCCGCTCTCCGCCGCCCCCTGGGCGATCATGAACTTCGACACGAAGCCCCCCGTCCCCGGGATCCCCACCAGCCCCAGCGCTCCCACGGCGAACGCCCCCATGGTGAGGGGCATGCGCCGCCCCACGCCGTCCAGCTCGCTCACCTTGGTGTAGTGCATGTGCACGTACAGCGCCCCGGCGCAGAAGAAGAGCATGATCTTCATGGCGCCGTGGGTCACGATGTGGAAGGCGCCGCCCAGCATGGCGGTGGGGGTGAGGAGCGCCACGCCCAGGACCACGTACGAGAGGTGCCCCACCGTGGAGTACGCCAACCTGGCCTTCAGGTCGTCCTTCGTCATGGCGATGAACGATGCCAGGACGATGGTGACGGCGGCGGCTCCCGCCAGGAACCCGGCGCCGCCGATGGATGCGGTGAGGTCCGGCCCGAAGACGAAGCCCACCAGGCGCACGAAGCCGAAGACCCCGGCCTTCACCACCGCCACGGCGTGGAGGAGCGCCGAGACCGGCGTGGGGGCGATCATGGCGTTGGGGAGCCAGGAGTGCAGCGGCATCACGCCCCCCTTCACGCCGAACCCGACGAAGAAGAGGAGGAAGATCACCAACAGGGTGCCCCGGTCCGCGCCGGCCGGGAGGAAGCCGCCTCCCTGGAAGTCCAGCGTCCCCGCCGTGTGGTAGACGAGAGCGGTGGCCGCCACCAGCGCGATCCCGGCGGTGATGGCGTAGACCAGATACTGGCGTCCGATCCGGTACGCCTTCTCCGAGCCCTTGTGGATCACCAGTGGGTAGGTGGCCACCGACAGGATCTCGTAGAAGAGGACGAAGGTCAGCAGGTTGGCCGCCAGGGCCAGCCCCACCGTGGCCGAGAGGCACACCGCCATCATGGCGAAGAAGCGGGTCTGCTTATGCTCCTCCGCACCCCGCATGTACCCGATGGAGAAGAACGAGGTGACGATCCAGAGGAACGAGGCCGAGAGGGCGAAGAGGAGCCCTGCCGGGTCGGCGCGCAGCGCCAGCGAGACCCCGGGAGCCAGCTCCGCCAGCACCACCTGGTAGCGCTCCCCCGCGAGCACCCCGGGAACCATGGCTGCGATGAAGCCGAACTTGGCCAGCGACGCCAGCACGGTCCACGTCTCCCGGAGGTTGCGGCGCCTCTCGCCGGTGAAGACGATGGCGACGGCAGCGGTCGCCGACGCGAGGACGGCGAGGAGAGGGGCCAGGTCCAGGAGCCGGGTCATGGGCGGCTCACCCGCCCAGGGACGCCGCAGCCGGCGCCAGAAGAGCGTTCACCACCACGACGTTCAGGACCCCCGCCAGCACGATGGCGGCGCCCAGGATCAGGACGGGCACCAGGAGCGACGCAGGGGGATCCCCTGGCTCCGCGGTGGCCGCCCAATCCCCGTCCTCGGGGTGGCGGAAGATCATCTCCACCGTGCGGAAGAAGTACACGGCGCTGAGGAGGGACGAGGCGATGATGGCCGCGAACCACCACCAGTTGCCCGCCTCCAGGGTGCCCAGCAGGAGGTACCACTTGGAGAAGAAGCCCGCGGTGGGCGGGATCCCGATCATGGCCAGCGCCGCCACCACGAAAGCCGCCATCGTCCACGGCATGACCCGCCCCAGGCCCCGCATGTCGGGGATCCGTGTGATCCCGCAGCGGTGGCGCACCACCCCACCGATGAGGAAGAGGCACCCCTTCATCAGCGCGTGGTTCAGGATGTGGAGGAGCCCTCCGACCAGGCCCACCGGGTTCGCCAGCCCGATCCCCAGCCCTATGTATCCCATCTGCCCCACCGAAGAGTAGGCCAGCATGCGCCGGTAGTCCTGCTGGGCCACGGCCAGGACCGAGCCGTAGACGATTCCCAGGGCGGAGAGCCACCCGACGGCGGAGGCCAGGGGGAGCTGAGCCGTGACGAACCCGGGGGGGAAGACGTCCAGATACAGCCGGATGAGGACGTAGGCCGATACCTTGGTCATGACCGGCGCCACGAGTCCCGCCGCTGCCGACGGGGCGTTGGTATAGACGTCGGGAAGCCAGAAGTGCATGGGGAAGAGGGCCATCTTCACCCCCAGCCCCACCGTCATGAAGAGGGCGGCGGAGATCACCGCCCGGTTCTCCACGAGCTCGGGAAGGCGGGCGTGGAGGTCCGCCATGTTCAGCGTCCCCGCCGTCAGGTAGAGGAGGGTCGCTCCCACCAGGTAGAACCCGCCGCCCAGGGACCCGATGATGAGGTAGCGGAACGTGGCCACCGGCGCCCCCCGGTCTCCCGACGCCAGGAGGGCGTAGGCGGCCAGGGCGGCGATCTCCAGGAAGACGTAGAGGTTGAAGATGTCCCCGGTGACGCACATCCCCGTCAGCCCCGCCAGGAGGAGGACCATGGCCGGGAACGCCAGCCGTTCCTTCCCGGGCATCTCCACGGCCAGGGAGCGGGGCGCGTAGACCAGGACCACCACGCCGATGAAGGTGACGACCCCGGTCATGTACGCCGCCAGGGGGTCCAGGACGAACTCGATCCCCACCGGCGGCGCCCAGCCGGCCAGTGCGTACCGAAGGGTCGTCCCCCCGCCCGCCACCGTCGCGATCCCCACCAGGGACACCAGGTGGGCCACCACGGCGCCAACCAGGCTGATCCTGTGCGCCCATCGCCCGTCCCGCCCTCCGGCCACCACGGCCAGGAGCGCGAACAGCAGGAGGGAGGCAGGGATGAGAACGGGGAGCTGGCTCACCCCTGCTCCCTCAACATCTCGAGGATCCTCGCCTCGTCCAGGGTCCCGAACCTGCGGTGGATCACGACCAGCAGGGAGAGCGCAACGCCCATGATGGCCACCCCGACCACGATGGCGGTGAGCACCATGACGTGGGGGAGCGGGTTCATGTAGGCGTCGGGCTCCAGACCCAGCTTCGCCGCATGGATGGGGATGGCTCCCCCCGCCTTGTATGCTCCGTGGACGAGGAGGAGGTAGATGGCCCCCTGGAAGATCCCCATCCCCACCACCTTCTTCAGCAGGTTCCGCTTCATCACCATCCCCCAGACCCCGATGACGACGAGGACGGCGATGAAGACGTAGGGATACCGGGCCACGGAGAGGTCGCCGGTCATTCCCCGCCTCCGGTAGCAAGCGCGTCGTAGATGGCGACCAACGCTCCCCACACCAGGAAGCCGATGAAGACCTCTGCCAGGAGGATCCCCCAGTAGCGGGCTTCCGGAGCCTCCATCCAGAAGAACGTGCGGGCGTACTCCAGGAAGCTCCCTCCGCTGAGGAGGGGGGCGAAGCCCAGGACGGCGAAGCAGAGGGCGCCCACGCCTGCCAGCATCAGGCCCGCGGACTCGGGAAAGCGCCGGAAGGAGTCCTCGCCGAACGTGATGCGCAGGAGGATGATGGATGCCGCCAGCATGACGCCGCCCTGGAAGCCCCCTCCGGGGGAGTAGTGCCCATGGGTGATGACGTAGAAGGCGAAGACCTGGAGGAAGGGGACCGTGCCCCGGGCGACCGTCTGGAGGAAGACGGATTCGAAGCAGCTGGTCATGCGTCGCCTCCGTCGTCGCCGGCAGGACGCCGCGGCCGCAGCAGGATGAGAACACAGGAGAGGGCCGCCACCATCACCACCACCGACTCGCCGAAGGTGTCGAAGCTCCGGTAGTCGGCCAGGACCGCGGTGACGATGTTGGGCGTCCGGGTCTCCTCGTAGGCGTTCCGTATGTAGTAGACCGAGACCGAGTCATGGACCGCCGCGGGAGAACCCGGATCGCCTCGCCGGGGGAGGTCCGAGGCCCCCCAGACCAGGATCCCCCCCAGGGCGGCGATGAGCACCAGGCCGAGCCAGCGCATCAGTCCTCCGAGTCCCGGCCGGTGCGGGCCAACGCGACGAGCAGCAACACCCCGGTGAGCCCCGCCCCCAGCGCTGCCTCGGTGAGGGCCACGTCGGGGGCGCCCAACTCGGCGAAGACAAGGGCCATCAGCAGGCTGAACCCGGTGAGGATCCCCACCGCCGCCAGCAGGTCCCGGGTTTCCAGGGCCAGGATGGCCAGCAGGACGAGCACGAGCATGAGCCCGAAGTCCACCTGCCAGATCATGAGGCTCCTCCGTCGTTCTCTCCACCGGGCCCGCCGTCGGCATCCGCGAGCAGCGCCTCGAGGCGCGCCGCAGGGGCGGCTCCGGTACCCGCCCGCGTCCAGATGGTGCACCCGGAGCGGAGCGCCTCCCGGCTGAGCGTGTGGAGCCCGGAAGGCGTGGTCACGGCCACGAAGATGAGGATGAGGAAGAGCTTGGCGCTCTCCAGCCCGAACCCCTGGTGCAGGGCCAGCCCGGCGAGGATCAGGAGCGCCCCGAGGGTCTCCGACTTGCCCACGGCGTGGGCCCGGGTGAAGAAGTCCGGAAGGCGGAGGAGCCCCACCGCGCTCACCGCAAGGAAGAACGCCCCCGCGAAGAGGAAGAAGATGGCCACGGTGCTCACTGGTCCACCTCCCTCGCGGCCCGCCGGGACGTCACCGACACGTACTTCGCCACGGCTACCACGCCGACGAAGTTCAGGATCGCGTACGTGATGGCCAGGTCCAGGAATCCGGCGACCCCCCCGTACCAGAAGCCGATGACGGCGATCAGGAGTACGGTGTTGGTCCCCATGGCGCCGATGCCGAGGAGCCGGTCGTACACCGTAGGCCCCTTCATCACCACGGCGAAGTTCATCACCAGGAGGAGGGCGATGAACCCGGCGAGGAGGGTCAGCGCCGTGGTCATGCGCCCGGCTCCCCGAACGGGGGAACCCAGCTGAGGTCGGCGGGTGGTGCGGCCCCCTCCCCGAAGACCCCTGCCACCACGCTCTGAAGCTCGCCGCCCGTGAGGGCACCGGCTGCCTCCGGCGCCAGGGAGTGCACCAGGAAGCGGTTGCCCCGCAGGTCGATGGTCACCGTCCCCGGGGTCAGCGTGATGGCGTTGGCCATGAGCACCCGGGCCCCCTCGCTCCGCAGCGTGCTCCGCACCACCAGGAAGGACGGGTCGATGGGGAGCCTGGGGTGGAGGATCATCCATGCCACCTGCAGGTTCGCCTTGATGACGTTCCAGACGAGCCAGGCCAGGTAGCGGACCAGGGCCAGGGCGGCCCGGGCCACGCCCAGCACCCCTCCGCCGTGGGCCCGGGGCACCGCGGGAGCAGGGCGGTCCGGGTTGAGCCACTCCACGAACCCCACCGAGAGCGCCAGGAACACGAAGTAACGCACCCCGATGCGGCCGGAAAGGAAGAGCCAGAATGCGGCGAGGATCAAGAAGAGGGTCAGGGTCGCGCCCCAGCGCCGGGGCGGGGCCTGAGGTGCGGACGCCTGGGAGGTCCCCGGGCGGCGTCGGGTCGTGGCCATGTCCTTTCTCTCCACCGCGGCCTCAGGTTCGGGTAGGCGGACGTAAAGTCTCGAGTACCCCGGCACACGACCTGGGTTTCCCGCATCAGGAGGGCTTCAGCGCGGTGTCGCGCCAGCGCGGCAGCGCTTCTTCACCCCACCAGCCCGAGCCTCAGGTCCATGACGTTGGTGCGCGTGGGTCCCCAGACGGGGAGGTCACCCGCGCCCCGGAAGAACGTGTAGGAGTCGTTCTCCCGTAGCATGGCCGCGGCGTCCAGGTCCGCCTCCCGGCCCCGCCGCACCGTGGTGCGGTCGGCCCAGGCGCCGGCGGCATCCGTGGTTCCGCCCGCCCCTTCCCCGGCCTCGGATCGTCACGGTGGTCTCCCCGCCGGAGGGGATACACGCGGGCCGCGGCACCGGGTTGCCGCCGGCCAGGATCTCCCAGGCGATGGC
Source organism: Longimicrobiales bacterium (assembly GCA_035477395.1). Taxonomy (GTDB): domain Bacteria; phylum Gemmatimonadota; class Gemmatimonadetes; order Longimicrobiales; family Gaopeijiaceae; genus SZUA-318. The sequence goes on along the minus strand of DATIKQ010000040.1, from coordinate 1,400 downwards.
GGCGTGGACGCGGGCGACGTCCCGGGTCTCCCCCTCCATCAGGGTGGAAAGGACCAGGGTGTGGTAGCCCAGCTCCTGAGCCTTCTCCCGAGCCGCTTCCAGCGCCCGTGCGTTGTTCCCCACGATGACTGTGCGGGTGCGCTCGAACGCGGTGTCGCCGGGCTTGGGCGTCTCCGGGACCCCGCCCCGCGCGCCGGCCTCGAGGTGGCGCGGCGCCGGCCCGGGGACCGTCGCGTTCACCTCGTAGCGCGCGAGGATGCGGAGACAGTCCTCGTACCTGGTCGGATCGGGAAGGGTCGGGCCCGGGGCGATGGCGTCCAGGGGGTCGCCACCACGTCGGAGAGCACGAGGGAGGCCAGCGCGCTAGGCCGTGCGAGGCGCGCCAGGCGCCCGCCCTTCGTCCGGGACAGATGCTTGCGGATGGCGTTGATCTCCTGGATGGCGGCACCGCACTCCAGCAGGCGCTTCGTCGTCTCCTGCTTGTCCTCGAGCGTCAGCCCTTCCGCCGGCGCCGGCAGGAGAGCGGACCCTCCAAGGGAAGGAGAGCCAACGCAGCCTACGAGCCAAGATGCGCGGTAGGGTGCGGGTGGGGGGAGGGCAAGGCTGGACGAGAGGTCGGGTAGGGAAGGGGGCGGGGCCGGTGAGAGACGCCTGATGAGGGCCGGATGGCGGACACGACGGGCGGGTCGGTGAGAACCGGGCGAAGCGAGCTCGCCGAAGGCAGACGCGGGACTTCGTCTACGTGAAGGACTGCGTGGACGTGATGCTGTGGCTCATGGACAACCCCGAGATCGGAGGCCTCTTCAACCTGGGCACCGGGCGGGCCCAGACGTGGCTCGAGCTCATGGGGGCCCGCTACGCCGCCGCGGACCGCGAGCTCCGCGTAGAGTGGACGGACACCCCGCCGGAGATCCGGGACCGATACCGGTATTTCACCCAGGCGGAGATGGGGCGCCTCCGCGACGTGGGCTACGAGCGACCGTTCCGCTCCGTGGAGGAGGGCGTGGCCGACTACGTGGCCGACCACCTGGTGAGGGACGACCCGTCCCGCTGAGCCGATGCCCCCGTGGGAGTTGGGGCGACTGCCGTTGACGCGCCACCATATACCCCGTAATATGAACGCATGACGTCATTATTGCGGGGTTCTATTCTCCCCCGCCTCGCAGGGTCCACCATCGAGCGGCGCCTGGCGAGCGGCAGCAGCGTCGTCGTGCTCGGTCCAAGGCAGGTCGGCAAGACCACACTCGCCCGCCTAATTGCTGCGGACGCGGTCGGCGAGGCGGTCTACCTCGACCTCGAACGCCCGGCCGACCGACGACGCCTGGACGACGCCGATGCGTATCTCCGTGCGCAGGCCGGCAAGCTCGTGGTGATCGACGAGATCCACCGGGCACCGGAGA
>DATIKQ010000039.1:0-29591 GCA_035477395.1 Longimicrobiales bacterium | reverse complement strand
CGCCTGTACTGCGTGTCGGTCGATCATCCTGAGCATCCTCCCGCGCCTCCAGGTAGAAGGCGCACATCCTATCCTTGGGGATGCCCCGACGCGACAGAATTTAGAGAGAATCAGCGACAGACTTTAGAGAACTCACACCCTCACCATGGCCGACCAGGTGGAGCTGACCCAGATCCCCGCTCCGCCCTTCGGCGAGGGCCCGAAGGGCGAGCGCTTCCGCCAGAAGCTCGTCGAGGTGGGGATGGACTCGGTGTGGGTGGACGAGGTGGGCAACGTCATCGGCCTGAGGAAAGGAAAGGGAAGCGCTCCCACGGTGGCCATCGCGGGGCACCTGGACACGGTCTTTCCCGAAGGGACGGACGTCAGGGTGCGGATGCGCGGGGACACGCTCTACGCGCCCGGGATCTCCGACGACACCCGCGGCGTGGCGGCCGTCCTGGCCCTGGCCCGGGCCGTGCGCGACGCGGACATCCGGACCGACGGGGACATCCTGTTCATCGGGAACGTGGGGGAGGAGGGCCTGGGTGATCTGCGCGGCGTGAAGCACCTCTTCCGGCCCGGCGGTCGGCCCATCGGCTCGTTCATCTCCATCGACGGCTCGGGCCAGGAGGGGATCACCCACCAGGGGCTGGGCTCCCACCGCTACCGCGTGTTCTTCCGCGGGCCCGGGGGACACTCCTGGGGCGCCTTCGGCCTGGCCAACCCGGCCCACGCCCTCGGGCGGGCCATCCGCAACTTCGACGAGGTGGGCGACTCCCTCACCGCGACCGGACCCCGGACCAGCTTCAACGTGGGGATCCTCCAGGGAGGCACCTCGGTGAACTCCATCCCCTTCGAGATGTCCATGGAGGTGGACATGCGCTCGGAGAGCCCGGCGAGCCTGGACCGCATCGACGCCGCGCTCCACGAGGCCGTGGCGCGCGCGGTGGTGGAGGAGAACGCGGACCGGCGCCGCGGAGCCGAGGTCACCGCGGAGATGGTGCTCATCGGTGACCGCCCCTCGGGCGAGGTGGCGGAGTCGGACCCCATCGTGCAGCGGGCGATCGCCGTCAGCAGGATGATGGGGATCGAGCCGCGGCTGGGGCGCGGATCCACGGACTCCAACATCCCCATCTCGCTGGGGATCCCGGCCGTGACCATCGGCGGCGGCGGGGTCGGAGGCGAGGCACACGCGCTGACCGAGTACTACATCAACCGTGACGGCCCGCAGGGGATCCGGCGCGCGCTCCTCATCCTGCTCGCGCAGGCGGGAATGGGGGTGGCGAGCTGACGAAGGAGGGGGCGTCCGGCGCACTGCCGGACGCCCCCTCGTGCTACGTGAGCGCGTCTGGCCCTACGAGGCCGGACGACGCGTCGTGGTGCCGTAGTAGATCCCGTTGAACAGCAGCGGGAACACGCCCTGGTTCTGGGTGCGGAACGTGATGGGCGTCCCGTAGATGAAGAGCTTGCCCTTGCCGAGGTCGGCCTCGAGGGCGGCCACGCCCTGGTTCAGGTACTCCTGCCCCCAGGCCCAGCCGCTGCGCAGGGGGGCCGGCGAGTCGAACCACGCGATCTTCTTCACGCCCTGGGCCTCCGCGCCGGGATTGAGCTTGAAGACCGGGCTCTCGTCGTACATGACGTCCGCCCGCGCGCCCAGCCCGTGCGTGACCGGCGTCGAGTGCTCGACCTTGACGGTCAGGATCGTCCCGGGGATGAAGAGCTGCTGACGCGTGAGCGGCTGCCCGTTCGCCACGAGATGGTCGGTCACCGGAAGCCCCGCGTGGTACGCCAGGTTCGCCGAAGACCCGATCGTGATGATGGTGCCGCCCTTGCGCGCGAAGTCGAGAATGCGCGGGATGGTGGTCTCGGCGGTGATGTTCCCGATGCGGCCCCGGAACTCGAGGGGGATCGCCGCGGGATCGAGCGCCGGACCCCGTTGTCCGCCACCCTGTGCTGCGGGCGCCGGGCCGACGGGCGGGATCGCCCCGTCCTCGAAGAGGAGGACATTGTACTTCGACAGGTCCTTGGTGTCGAAGTCCGGCGGATAGAGGACCTCGAAGTCGAACTCCCAATCCTCGAGGAGCTTCCTCGTCCAGCCGGACGGCATGGAGCCGCCGTAGCGGTCCCACAGCGCGATCTTCACCTTCCGGAGCGGCATGGACGTGCCCTGCGGGGCGCGGGCGACGCCCACGAAGCTCAGCCCCTTGTCCTTCGCCAGCGCGTCCACCGTGGCCCGATCCGTCTCGAGATAGATGGCGCCGGGCTCGAACGTCTTGCCTTCCGCCGTCACTGCGTCGGTATACCACGCGGCCTTGCCGCCCTTCTTGAGGACCCGGTTCACCGCCACGAAGGCGTCGTTGATGTGGTCCACCAGGTAGCCGCGGGCGCCGGCCGCTCCGGTGATGGTCCCCGCGGGCGGCGCCAGGAGGTCGCCTGCGAACAGCTGGAACGGCCCAGTGAATCCGTCCAGGATGCGGTCGAACTTCACCCCCATCTGCCACGCCAGCGTCCATCCGGTCACGTCGTAGGGCGGGATGGGCGGGCCGCCCGGATAGGCGAAGTCGTTGGGATGGTTCTGCTTCTCGAACATGTCCATGACGTGCGGCCGGAACGCCTGCGCGGTCTTCACCACGTAAGAGCCCGCCGGGTAGCTCTTCCCGCCCGCCTGGAACGCTGCGGTCGCCACGTGCACGTCCACGCCGTTCTTGATGAGCGTGTTCACGAACTTCGTGGCGGTGAGGAAGTCCTTCTGGTCGGACGGGATGACGAACCCGCGGGGATCCCGGTTGGCAGGGTCCTTCAGGAGACGCACGTAGTCGTCGCGCGTGCCGCGCTGGGTCACCTTCGCCGCGGCCTCCGTCTCCTCGGGCATGATCGTCCAGAAGTCCTTGCTTCCCCGCTCGATGGAGTTCGTGCCCATCCGCCAGATGTTGTAGAGCAGGTGGTCCCGGTTGCGCGAGGCGTAATCCAGGACGGCGAAGTTGGCGGTCATGGAGTACTCGATGGACTGGCGGAAGTGCCAGACGCCCGGCTCCACCGGGAGGGGGATGTCCGCCCGCGTGATCTGCATGCGGGGGATGAAGGGCACCGTTTCCGGCGTCGGATTGCCGATGATCTCCGTGAGCAGGCCGATCTGATTCTTGTAGTACGGCGTGGTGCGCACTCCGCCGTTCCACCAGGTGGAGTAGCTCGCGGCGCCGCGCATGGCGGAGCCGCCCTGCCCGTTCTTCACGAAGCGCTGGTGCATGGCCGAGCCGATCTGGTCGATCCCGGTGATGATGAGGGGGTCGAGGTAGTGGTTCGGCGGGTCCCGGAACGGGGGCACGAAGATGATGGCGCCGGCCGGGCCGGTCTGGTGGTGGTTGTAGACCACCTGGGGGAACCACTCGCGGGACTGGACCCGGAGCATGTTCGTGGTCTCGGCCAGCGCGCTCATGTACGAGTCGCGGTTGTTGTCGTGCCCCACGTACTTGTGGTAGAGGACCGGGAGATTCCCCGTGGACCGCTTCGTGGGCTCGGGCTCGCGCATGTACCAGTTGGCGACCAGATCCATGCCGTCCGGATTGTCGTGGACCACGAGGAGGATCACGTCGTTGAGGATCCGGAGCGTCTCCGGGTCCGTCTGGTCGTTCATGCGGTAGACCAACTCGATGACCTGGTTGGCCCCGACGACCTCGGTGGCGTGGAGGCCGCCGTCGATCCAGATCACGGCCTTCCCCTCCTGCGATAGCCGCTGCGCCTCGGCTGGGGTCACGCCCTCGGCCTTGGCCAGCCGCCGGGCGATCTCCTTGTAGCGATCGAGGTTCCTCAGGTTCTCCGGGGAGGAGATGATGCCCATGATCTGGGGACGTCCCTCGGACGTCATCCCGATCGTGTCCAGGAGCATCCGGTCCGACTCGTCCGACACCTTGACGAAGTACTGATGCAGCTGGGTGTAGGTCGGCAAGACGTAGTCGGCGCCGATCTGGTGGCCGAAGTGCTGCTCCGGCGTGGTGACCCGGTGCTGGGCCCAGGCGGGGGTCGCGAGAGTCGCGGCCAGGGCAAGGGCCAGGAGCGGGCGTAGCGCGTGCTTCACCATGCTAACGCCTCGTGGGGGTGGAAGGTGACGCGGGGTGGTACGGATAGGTCATTCTCCGGCCCCGGGAGGCGTCCGTCAACAGCGCGCCTTGACCCACCCCTCCCGGTCCGGGGAGATTCCCGGGGGGACCGCCCGGCCGGGCGTGAGGAACCCTCATCCCAGATCAGGAGCTGAAGACGCATGCCGGTCCGGAGCGCAAGCGCTGAGTGGCAGGGCGACCTGCCCAAGGGCAAGGGCACCATCACGTCCCAGACAGGCGCCATCCATGGCCAGTACTCCTTTTCCTCGCGCTTCGAGGAGGGAACGGGGACCAACCCCGAGGAGCTCATCGCCGCAGCGCATGCGGGGTGCTACTCCATGGCCCTCTCCAACATGCTCGCCCAGGCGGGGAAGACGCCCGCCAGCGTGAAGACGACCGCCAAGGTCCACCTCACCAAGGTGGAGGGCGGCGTGGGGATCACGCTCATCGAGCTCGTGTGCCGCGCCGTGGTGCCCGGGCTGGACGCGGCCGGGTTCCAGGAGCACGCCGAGAAGGCCAAGGTGGGGTGCCCGGTGTCCCGGGCGCTGTCCGCCGTGGAGATCAGGCTGGACGCCGCCCTGGAGGGATAGCGCCGAGGCCGGACCCGATCGGCCCGGGTCCGATGCGGTCCGCCGGGATCAGGGCGCCGGCTTGGGTCCCGAAGCGCTCTGCGCGGCCGCCCGCTCCATGCGCTCCTCCATGAGGAAGGACCAGGCGAGCAGGATGGCTCCGCACGTGATGGCGATGTCGGCCACGTTGAAGATGGGGAAGTCGTAGATCCCCAGGTCGATAGGGCCGATGAAGTCCACCACGCCCCGGCTCCAACGCACCCGGTCGTAGAGGTTCCCCACCGCGCCCGACACCACGAGCGAGATGGCGAGGATGCGTGGGTAGTCGCGCTGGGCGGTCTGGGCCAGGATGTACACCAGGAGCCCCAGCGCCACGATGGTGATGGGCACGAAGAGCCACCGGGAATCGTCGCCCACCCTGATCCCGAACGCCGCCCCCTTGTTGAAGGCCAGCGTGAGCGGGACCAGACCCCCGAGGAACTCTCCGCGCTGGGCCGCGAGCGCGTCCAGGGCCCACCGCTTGGTGATGATGTCCAGGATCATCACCACGGGGAAGATGCTGCCGAAGATGGTGAGCTTGGTGCGCAATCTGGGCTCGGTGGGACAGGCGTGAGTCTGCGTTCGGGCCGGGGCGAAGTCTCGCGGGTTTCGGCCGGCTGTGCCAGGTACATGGATGTCGGGGATTCGTTCCCGTCGCCTCTGCGCCCGGGAACCACGGGGCTCCCACGACCTCGAGGCCGTGAGGGCATGGAGACGAGCGCATCATCGAACGGCACCACGGGTGCGGGCGCGACGAACTCGTACATCGCGCGCTCAAGGACTTCCGCGCCGAGCATCTCCCCTTCAAGAGCTTCCAGGCCAACGCGGCGTTCTACCACACCACCCTGGTGGCGTTCTTCCTGTTCGAGAGCTTCAAGCGCGACGTCACCGAAGAGGTCGTGCCCATCACCGCCCAGGCCACCCGTGTGCGGCGCGAGGCCATCGACTTCGCCGCCGAGATCGTGCGCCACGCTCACGAGGTCGTCCTCAAGGTGACGGCCGCGGTGTGGAACCGCCTGCACATCGGGAACCTATGGGAACGAGCCGCGCGTCCACCGCCCTTCGCCTGCGCGTGACCGGCTCCCTTCGCCTCCCTCTTCGTGTCCTGATCGCATCTTCTCGGGCGAGGTGCGTCCGCACGCTACGTCCGGAGCCGTCGTGCCTACGCTCAATAGACCGCTTGGGAAGCACCGCGCCCCTCCACACCGGCGTAGGGCCAGGTCTGACCGCCACAATGACGCCTCAACCCCCCCCCATTGACGGCTACAGCCGCTAATCGCTCAGATTGGGTACGAGTCAGGAAGTCAGGGGGGGGTGGGGCGAGCTGGTGAGAATCGCTGGGGAAAGCTGGCGGGAAGTGACACGCGCCCCCCAGGAGAGGACGCCTCCACCCCTGGAGCTTCGATCAAGCGCTCTACCGCCGCCGCAACGAGATCGAGCGATTGTTCCGCCGCTTGAAGGGCTTTCGTAGGACCTCCTCTCGCTTCGACAAGTTGGACGTCATGTTCACAGCTTTCATTCACTTCGCACTCATCGCAGAGGCCCAGCCCAATCACTCTCTGGATTCCCCCACGGACTTTGTGGGAGAGCCCGGGCGCCTTCCGGACTTCGGGCTTCACACTCCACATTTCCACTGAACCCACACCATGACCACCGCAACCACTGCTGCCCCTCCCAAGTCCAACCGCGGCTGGACCGTCACCCTCGCTGGCACCGGCATCAATCTCGCCCTCGGCGTCCTGTACACATGGAGCGTCATCAGCAAGGGCATCCCCGACGCGTGGGGGTGGACCGAGACGGAGAAGGCCCTGCCGTACGCCGTCGCCTGCCTCATGTTCTCGGTGGTCATGGTGCCTGCCGGTCGGATGCAGGACAGGATGAGCCCACGCCTCGTGGCCACCATAGGCGGAGTGCTGGTGGGGTTGGGGCTGATGCTCGCCAGCCGCATGACCTCGCCGCTGGGCTACATCATCGGGTTCGGCGTCCTGGCCGGATCGGGCATCGGGTTCGGGTATGCGTCCGCCACGCCCCCGGCGGTGAAGTGGTTCCCCGCTGCGAAGACGGGCGTGATCGCCGGCATCGTGGTGTCGGGATTCGGTCTGGCCAGCGTGTACACGGCACCGTTGGCCAGATGGGCCATCGACCAATACGGCCTGCCGACGACGGTGATGGGGTTCGGCGTGGGGTTCCTGGTGATCGTGACGGGGCTGGCGCAGCTTCTGGCGCCGCCGCCCAAGGGGTACGTTCCCGCAGGCACACCGCCGGCCAACCCCGGAACCGCCGCGCCTCTGCGAGAGGACTTCACCCCGGGTGAAGTCCTCATGACGAGGCAGTTCTACCTGCTCTGGTTCATGTTCGCCTGCGGAGCCGGGGCGGGGCTGATGATCATCTCCAAGCTGGCCACGATGGTGGAGGTGCAGGCGGGCGTGACCCTCGGCTTCGTGTTGGTCGCGGTGCTGGCCATCGGCAACGGCGGGGGCCGCATCATCGCGGGCACCCTCTCTGACCGGATCGGTCGTCAGGCCACCCTGGTGATCTGCTTCGTGCTCCAGGCCGTCTGCATCATGCTCCTGGCCCTGGCCAATGAGCAGAACATCCTCGGTTCAGCGGCGGTCATGGCCCTGATCTCGGCGCTCATCGGCGCGAATTACGGGGCGAACCTGGCCATCTTCCCGTCCATCACCAGGGACTACTACGGGCTGAAGAACTTCGGCGTCAATTATGGGCTCGTGTTCACGTCCTGGGGGCTGGGCGGTTTCATGCTGGCGCTGCTGGCCGGGAGGGTCTACGACGCGACGCAGAGCTTCAACTTCGCCTATTACTGTTCGGCCGCGCTGCTCATCGTGGCGGCGGCGGTGACGCTCCTGGTCAAGCCGCCCCAGGCCAGGAGCGCCAGCCACGCCTGATCTTCGAAGCTCCGCGGCGCCAACGGGTGGGGGGCCATGGGGGGAAGGGGTGCGCCTCAGGGCTCCCTAGGAAGCCTCCACAAGCTCCCTGACATGAAAGGGCTGACGTAAAGTTGTGAGGAGGACCCGAGGTCGCTCCGACGATGACCCTACTGACACTCGCCGGTCAGGCCGTCGGGCCCAGAGCGGCATGAAGTCAGATTCGTCCGGAGCTGGCTCGTCCTGGCGACGCGGGTTGGCCCGAAGGGGTGTACCGCAAAGGGAAGTCGAGCGTCCTCCTATCGCACCTCGGGTCCTCCGTTTCGGTGACTCAGGCGGCCGTGTTGAGTGCGACCGCCTGATCGGTTTCGATCTCCTGCATCACGGCCCAGAGGAAGCCAACGAGCTCCCGAGCCGCCGCGAGCACGGCGATCCTCGACGATTTCCGGGCCGCGATCCGGTGGAACAGTGTGTAGAGATGGTGCTGGGACTTCCACGCATGGCCGATAACCTCGGGAGGCTGGCCGCGTTGGCGCTCGTTCAGTCTGCCACCCACGGCAGGTCGATGGCGGTAGTGCCAGGCCGCCTGCACGAGGACGTGGCGGCAACGGCTGTTGCCGGCCTTCGTGATGGGCCCCCGGCGCTCTCGATCTCCCGAGGAGCGCTCACTCGGCACCAGACCCAGGTAGGCCATGAGTTGACCGGGCCGCTCGAAGCGGCGCCAGTCCCCGATCTCGCTCAGCAGTGTCATCGAGGCGATGGTATCGATGCCGCGGAAGCATCGCAGTCGGTCCACCCTCGGCCGATACCCCGAACTGAAGGCGAGCTTCTCGATCTGGCCGTCCAGGTCCTCCCGCCTGTTCCTCTTGTAGTCGAGCAGCGCGAGATACTCCCCGAGGACCGAGCGATCCTCGGGCGGGAGATCTCCGCCCGTGAGGAGCTGCTGGAGCCGACTCCGGTGCCGTTGGGTCCAGTTCTTCCCCTCCCGGTACACGAAGCCTCGACGGGCATGGAACTTGTCACGTAATCCTCGAGCGCAGGATCTCTCGCTGGAAGCACTCCCGACAGCGCACCAGGTCGTGCACTCGCTCCTCGGCAGTTGAGGGGATCCGGATCGCCACCAGCTCTCCGGCCCGGTTAGAGTCGGGCGAGCGCGGATGGCATCGCGCTGGTCATGCTTGCGCCGCTCACCCGGCCGAATCGGGATCAGGGACGGCGCCACCACCTCGCAGCCGTTGCCCCAAGGCGTGACCTCGCGTTGCAGCACATAGCCGGCCCCGCTCGCTTCGTAGCAACTCCGGATCTCGCCCTTGCGGCTCCAGCGGTCCAGGAACCGTCGCAACTTCCGGCCCTCGTTCGGCAACTGATCGACGAAGACTTGGGCTGGCCCTCCTCTCGGCTGCGACTCCCTACGTCGCATGTGGCTCTGGCGTGATCCCTGATCGGCTCGCGCTAACCCACGCTGACCCGATCAGGCTGGGCCAGCCCTTTCCTATCTTCCAGCCCCGCCTCCCCCTCCAGCTCCCTCCACGCCTCCAGCGCGTGCGGGAAGGGGGCCAGGGCCCGCTCCAGGATTCCCACGGTGAAGGCGATGGTCATCCCGTAGTTGGAGATGGGGACGCCGGCCCTCCTGCACCGCTCGATGCGGGACAGGACCTCCCGGCGGTTCCACGTGCACGCCCCGCAGTGCACCACCAGTTCATAGGTAGCCAGGTCGTCGGGGAGGTCCCGCCCCTGGAACACGGTGATGTCCAGGTCCGCGCCCACGTGCTCCTGGAGCCACCGGGGGATCTTCACCCGGCCGATGTCGTCGCCGATGGGGTGGTGGGAGCACGCCTCGGAGATGAGCACCCGGCTACCCGAGCGGAGGCGGCGGATGGCGGAGACGCCGCGGACGAACTCGGTGAGGTCCCCCTTGTAGCGCGCGAACAGGATGGAGAAGCTGGTCAGGGGGATATCCGGCGGCACCTCCGCGGCCACCTGGCGGAAGGCCTGGGAGTCGGTGACCACCAGCGCCGGCGGGCTCTTCAGACGACGGAGGGCGTCGGTGAGGTGGCTCTCCTTCACCACGATGCAGTACGCGTCGCCGTCCAGGACGTCGCGGATCGTCTGGACCTGGGCCAGGATCAGGCGGCCCCGGGGAGCCTCCAGGTCGATGGGTACCACCAGGACCACCAGCTCGCCGGGAGGGACCAGGTCCTGGAGGATGGACGTGGGGTTGATGAAATCGTCGGGTGCATGGCGGATGAGCGCGTCCCGGAGCTCGTCCCCTCCCTCCCTCCGGGTCGCCACCGCCCGAACCACCGGCACCTTCTCACCGGCCAGCCGCTGGAGGAGCTCCGGCGCAGGCTGACCCAGGTCGTCCTTGTTGAAGACGACGATGGCGGGGATGCGCCGGCCCTTCAGCTCCTGGAGGAGGAGCTCCTCGAAGTGACCCCACACCCCGGCATCGGTGACGATGAGCCCCACGTCTGTGCGATCGAAGACCTGGCGCGTGCTCTGCACGCGCAACTCCCCCAGCGCCCCCTCGTCGTCGATCCCGGCGGTATCGATGAAGAGCACCGGACCGATGGGCTGGAGCTCCATGGCCTTCTCCACCGCGTCGGTGGTGGTGCCCGGCACGTCGGAGACAATGGCCACCATCTGGCGTGTCACCGCGTTCAGGAGGCTGCTCTTCCCCACGTTGCGGCGGCCGAAGAGGCCGATATGCAGGCGTGCGCTCTTGGGTGCCTTCTCCATGAGTCCTCCCGGTTCGGAAAGGTCGGATCTCAGATGAACTGGTCCCGGAGACCCTCGTCCCGGATCCCGCCCAGCCGCTTGATGAGCGCCTTCTTGGGGTTGTCGTCCTCCATCTTGTCCAGCATGGCCGCCACCAGCGCCTCCCCTGCCTCCCTGGTCTCAGGCGTACCGTAGTCCTCCAGGTACTCCACCAGGGTGGCGAGGGCGTTGGGGGTGCAGAGCCGCTCGATGAAGCCGGGGATGGCGTACTCCATGAAGTGCTCGCCGGTCCTCCCCAGGCGGTAGCACGCGGTGCACCAACTGGGGACGTACCCGTCCTCCAGGAGCTGGTGTACCACCGTATCCAGGGAGCGGATGTCGCCGAGGACGAACTGCTCCCGCTCCATGACCTGTGCGTCGCCGGCCTCGGTGTACCCGCCGATCTCGATGCGGCTCCCGGCATCGATCTGGGAGACGCCGAAGGCCAGGACCTCCCGGCGCAGCTCGGGGCGCTCCCGCGCCGTGAGGATCATCCCGGTATAGGGGACGCTGAGGCGGAGCGTGGCGATGACGCGCTTGAAGTCGTAGTCGCTCACCAGCCACTTCGGGTCCAGGTTGATCCCGCTGGCGGGCTGGAGGCGGGGGAAGCTGATGGTGTGCGGGCCCACCCCGTAGCTCTCGTGGAGGAAGCGGGCGTGGCTCACCAGCCCCAGCACTTCGAAGCGCCAGTCGTGGAGGCCGAAGAGGGCCCCGATCCCCACGTCGTCGCACCCCGCCTCCATGGCCCGGCTCAGCCCGTCCAGCCGGTACAGGAAGTCCCCCTTCCGGGTGTGAGGGGGGTGCATCCGGGCGTACGTCTCCTTGTGGTACGTCTCCTGGAAGATCTGGTACGTGCCGATCCCCGCCTGGTGGACGAGGCGGTACCCGTCGTGGTCCATGGGAGCGGCGTTGATGTTCACCCGCCGGATCTCCCCGCAGGGGCCGTCATGATCGGTCTTGGTCTCGTACACGATCCGCACCACGTGCGCGATGTACTCGGCGCTGTACGCCGGGTGCTCGCCGAAGGCCAGGATGAGCCGCTTGTGCCCGCTGGCCTCCAGGGCCCGCACCTGCTCCCTCAGGTCGTCGTCCTTGAGCGTGCGGCGGATGGCCTCGGGGTTGGAGCGCCGGAAGCCGCAGTACTGGCAATCGTTGACGCAGGCGTTCCCCACGTAGAGGGGCGCGAAGAGGACGATGCGGTTCCCGTAGACGTCCCGCTTGAGCTGCCGCGCCGCCTGGAACATCTCCTCCACCACGTCGGGGTCGTCCGCGCGGAGGAGGGTGGCCGTCTCCTCCAGGGCGAGGGGCTCCTTGGCCATGCTCTTGGCGATGACGGTCCGGACCTCCGCCGCCGACGGGGGAGGCTGTTCCAGGAGCCCCGCGAGCAGGGCGTCGTCGATGAAGTCCCGGGCGTTCTGCCCGTAGCGGATCTCCGGCATGCGGGGCATGGTTGTCCCCCTCTCAGGCAGGGTGTGCGGCCGCGCCGGTCCGGCAAGCCGAGCTGCCGGGCCCCACCCCGACCGTCCGGCCGAGGGCTTCGATGCGGGCCTTGATGTCGTCGTAGTACGTGTCCTTCGGCGCCGTCCCCGTCTTCCCCGGATACACCTCATACAGGGTTCGGTACCGAACCGGGGTGAGGTTGGGCATGATGACGTTGGCGCCCCGCTGAAGCCCCCTCTCGTACCCGCTCGCCTTGTCCAGCGTGGCCAGGGCGGTGGTGGCGGGGATGTTGGCGTAGGGGCGCACGATGCGCGCCAGGGCCAGGACCTTGTACGTCATGAGGTCGTCGGCGGGCACCTGGTCCGGCGCAGCGTCGCCGTGACTCCCCCCCAGGGGCGTGTCCGGGTGGGGGATGAAGGGGCCCGACCCGATCATGTCCAGCTCCAGCTCCCGGAGCACCTCGATGCAGCGGGCCAGCTCGTCGTAGCTCTGACCCGGGAAGCCGATGAGGATCCCGCTCCCCACCTCGTACCCCAGCTCCCGCAGGGACCGGAGGACCTCGAACCGGCTCGATGGGCGCCCGGGCATGGGGGGGTGGATCCGCTGGAAGAGCTCCTCGTCGGCGGTCTCGAAGCGGAGGAGGTACCGGTCCGCCCCCGCCTCCCGCCAGAGCCCCAGGACGTCCGCCCCCCACTCGCCGAGGCTGAGGGTCACGGCCAACGGGGTGGTGGTGGTGATCTGTCGCACCACGCCCGCCAGCCACTCCGGGTCCATGGTGGGGTCCTCCCCGGACTGGAGGACCAGGGTGCCGTACCCCAGCTCCTGGGCCATGCGCGCGCACGCCAGGATCTCGTCGTGCGTCATGCGGTAGCGGGGCAGCGCGGCGTTTCCTGCCCTCAGGCCGCAGTACCCGCACTGGCGGGCGCACTTGTTGGAGAGCTCGACAAGCCCCCGGAGGTGGACGGCGTCTCCTACGCACCGGCGCCGAAGCGCGTCGGCGCGCCACCAGAGCTCGCCGAGCTTCCCGCGATCCGTCTCCCGGAGCCAGCCTACGATCTCGTCACGCCTCATCGGCGGCTGCCTGCCCTTCCGCCTGCGGGGCCGTGTGCCGGCTCAGCACCACGGTGAACGTGGATCCCACGTCAGGCTCGCTGGCGACGGCCACGGTCCCCCCGTAGAGCCCTGCCAACTTCCGCACGATGGAGAGCCCGAGCCCCGACCCCATGATCCCCCGGGTCTTCTCGTTCTTGATGCGGGTGAAGTCCTGAAAGAGGCGGGCCCTCTCCTCGGCACTCATCCCGATCCCGGTGTCGGCCACCTCCACCGTCACCCGCTCCCCGTCCCAACCGAGGCGCACATCCACCCTGCCTCCATCCCGATTGAACTTGACCGCGTTGGAGACCAGGTTGTTCAGGATGATCTCGAGCTCGCCACGGTCCGCCTCCATCTCCACCGTTTCGCCCGGGTGCAGGGTGATCGTGATCCCCCGGGCGGCGGCGTCGGCGGCCACCGCCTCCACCGCCATGGCGGCCACGTCCCGCACGCTCACCACCGAAAAGGCACGCTTCTTCTGCCCGCTCTCGATGCGGGTGAGGTCCAGCAGGTCGTAGATGAGCTTCCGCATCCCCTCGATGCGGACGAGGCTCCGGTCCACCGACTTCTCGTAGCGGCCCAGATCCTCTCCCAGAACCCGGTCCCGTATGTTCAGGAGGTACCCCTCCACGGCGCCCAGGGGGGCTTTCAGCTCATGGGCCAGGACCGAGATGAACTCGAAGCGGACCCGCTGCCGCTCCTCCGCCAACTCCCGGGCCCGCCGCGCCAGTACGATGCGCGCCGCCGCCTTGCGGATGACGTTCTTGAGCTCCGCAGGCGTGAAGGGCTTGGCCAGGAAGTCGTAGGAACCCTTCTTGGTGGCGGTGACGGCGGTCTCCAGCGTCGCGTACGCCGTGATCATGATGGTGAGGACGTCGGGGTACTCCGCCGCCACCTCCTCCAGCACTTCCAGGCCGCTGATCCCCGGAAGGCGGAAGTCCAGGAGGAGGATGTCGGGGGCCTCGGCGTGGATCTGCTCCAACGCTTCCTCCCCGGTCCCCGCTGCGGAGAGCGCGAAGTCCACTTCCCCCTCCACCTCGGGAAGATCGACGACGAAGCCCTGCAGCGCCCGCACGGCGCCCGAACGCATCCCGGGCTCGTCGTCCACCACAAGCACCTTCAGAGTGGCGGCCCTCATTCGATCCGAGCTCCGTTCTCGGGTACCTTCCGGGGGAGCCGCACGGTGAACGTGGTGCCGGTGGGACCCACCGTGGGGTCCGCCTGTGACCAGACCTGGATGTCGCCGTTGTGCATCTTCACGATCCCGTACACCACCGCCAGCCCCAGCCCCGTGCCCTTCCCCATCTGCTTCGTCGTGAAGAACGGCTCGAAGACCTTGTCCAGGTTCTCCGGCGGGATCCCCACGCCTGTGTCGATGACGCTGAGCTGGATGGAGCGCTCGTCCCCAGCGGTGCGCACCGTCATCTCGCCGCCTTCGGGCATGGCTCCGTAAGCGTTGGTGATGAGGTTCGTGAGGACCTGGGCGATCTGGTCCGCATCCACCTCGGCCATGGGGTCCGGAGTCGTTTGCTCGAAGTGCACGGTGATGCCGGGAGGGGCGGGGAGCGCCCGGCACGTCTTCTCCGCCAGTTCGGGGATGCTGACGAGCTGGCGCAGCACCTTGGCCTGCCTGGCGAAGTTCAGGAGCCCGGAGACGATCTTCTTGCACCGGTCCGCCTCGCGGGCGATGAGCTCCAGGTCCTCTTTGACCCTGGGGTCGCTGCCGCGTTCCTCCAGGAGGAGGTGGGCATACATCAGCACGACGCCCAGGGGGTTGTTCACCTCGTGGGCGATCCCGGCGGCGAGCTGACCCATGCTGGCCAGCTTCTCCGAGTGCATCAGCGCCTCCTGGGTGCTGGCCAGCCGCCGGTGCGACTCCGCCAGCTCGCCCACGGTGGCGTGGAGCCGATCGATGGTGTTGGGGAGGCACATCTCGGTCTCGGCGAGCCCCACCAGGATGGCGATGGCGTGCTCTCGGCAGGACTCGTACCCGCAAGCGCCGCAGTTCAGCTCGTCCTCCAGCGACCACTTCCCCAGCTCCCTGAGCTTCTGGGTGATGTCCTCCTCCCGGGGCGTCTCCAACCTGGCGTCCCGGGACGTGAAGCCCCGGCTCAGGTCCAGATCCGAGAGGGCATCCATGGCCTCGTTCCAGTCCTTCTGGTCCAGGTCGGCCAGGCGCTCGTGGACGAAGGTGCGCACCCGCCGCCGCCGGCTGAAGAGGGCTTCGTCGTGGCGCATCCCCGGCCCGGAGACGCACCCCTTGCACGCGAGAACCTCCAGGAGCCGGACCCTCAGGTCTCCGTTGGCCGCGTCCTCCAGCGACTCCAGGAAGTCGGCATGGCCGTCCGCCGCCACCACCTCACCGTCGAGGATGTCGTCGCGGATGTCGGCAGCCTGAAGGAGCCCCCTGCTGATGGGGAAGAGGGCGCCACGGCCCGCGGGCGGTCCATCCAACTCCGCGGGCCTGACGTTGGCGTGGGTGATCCCCTCCTGACTCAGCAGGGAGCGGAGCTCGGTGAATGTGAGCACAGCGTCCACCTCGCCGGCCACGTGCCGGTCCACGATCTCGGCCTTCTTGGCAACGCACGGGCCGATGAAGACGATGAGGATGTCCGGGCCCACCAGGCGGCGCAGCGCCCGGGCCGTGGCGATCATGGGAGAGACCACGGGGGCGAGCCGCGGAACCAGCTCGGGGTGGTAGCGCTCCACGTACCCCACCACCGCCGGGCACGTGGTCGCGATCCACCGGGTCCCGTCGGACTTCTCCATCAGGCGATTGTATTCCCGGGCCACCAGGTCGGCTCCGAACCCCACCTCGTACACGCCTGTGAAGCCCAGGGCTCGGAGCATCCCCACCACCTCCCGCCAACCGCACTCCACGAACTCCACCGGAAAGCTGGGCGCCAGGATGGCGACGGTGGGCTGGCCGTCCGCCAGCAGCTCCCGAACCAGGGGGGTGCCATCCAGGACCTGCTTCGCCTTCTGGCTGCAGACCCGGACGCAGTTGCCGCACCCAATGCACCGCTCCTGGAGGACCTGGGCCTGGCCTTCCACGATCCGGATGGCCTTGGCGGGGCATTCCCGCACGCAGGTGTAGCAGACGCGGCAGCGCTGCGTGACGGTGCTGATGAGCTGCCCGATCTGCATGTGCCTCCCTCTCAAGCGACCTGCTAGTGGGCCTCCGCGCCGACGCCGTGGCGGCGCCGGCCGAGGAGTCGGGCCACGAGTTCCTTCACCTGCTCCGCCCTCACCGGCTTGTCCAGGATCCTGTCCGCCTTGACCCAGCTCCGTGACTCGGGAGCCGTGGCGTCGAAAGAGAGCCTGGTCGCAGAGGTGACCCCCGTCAGCATGATCACAGGTACGTCGGGGTAGAGCTTCTTCATGTAGTGCGCCAGCACGAATCCGCTGTCCTGCTCTTCCATCATCAGGTCGACGATGGCCAGGTCGGGGTGCAGGCTGAGCAGCAGTTCCTCGCCCTCCGCCTGGCTGGCAGCCATGTGCACCTCGTACCCCTCGCCCCCGAGGATCTGGGAGAGCTGTTCGAGGACGTCCTCGTCGTCATCCACGACCACGATCTTCTTCCTGGGTTCCATTGGCCTTCCACCTTCCATGGTAGCCGCCCGGGCCGGTGCCCCGGCGTCTGCGGTAGTTCGCGATCTGGGCCCCCCGGTCAGACCGGAGCCTCCCTCTTATCATAATGGGTGTGCAGGAGCCGGTGGCTCTCGTGGCCCAACGGCTTCCCCAGGAACTCCTCGTAGAGCCGGAGCACCCACGGGTTCTTGTGGCTCACCTGGAGGGTGTCCTCCCGGTCGATCCTGTACAAGGCCTCCATGCGCGACCGGATCCGGGCCAGGTCCGCCCCGATGGGCTGCCCGCCGCCGTTGATGCACCCTCCCGGGCACGTCATCACCTCGATGAAGTGGAGGTCGTCCCGCCCGGCCCGGAGCTGCTCCAGCAGGTCGCGGGCGTTCCCCAGCCCGCTCACCACGCACGCCCCGACCTCCAGTCCGTCCACCGTGGCGCGGAGCTCCTTGACTCCCTTCATCCCCCGTGCAGGCTGGATCCTGACGTCCTCCATCTCCCTGCCCGTGAGGAGGTAGTGCACGGAGCGGATCGCCGCCTCCATGACGCCTCCCGAGGCACCGAAGATCTTCCCCGCCGACGACCGCTCCCCGAAGGGGTTGTCGGCGAGCTGGGGCTCCAGGCCCTGAAGCTCCACGCCGAACATCCGGATGAGCTGCCCCAACTCACGGGTGGTGAGGACGTAATCCACGTCACGGAGTTCGTTCCCCATCTCCGGCCGGCTGCACTCGAACTTCTTCGCGGTGCACGGCATGATGGAGACGGAGACGACCTTCTCCGGGTCGATCCCCTGCCGCTCGGCCCAGTAGTTCTTGATCACGGCGCCCATCATCTGCTGAGGGCTCTTGCACGTGGAGAGGTTGGGGATGAACTCCGGGTAGAACGTCTCCACGTACTTGATCCAACCCGGCGAGCAGCTCGTCATCATGGGGAGCGCTCCGCCGCTCCTGATGCGCTCAACCAGCTCGCTCCCCTCCTCCATGATGGTGAGGTCCGCCGCGAAGGAGGTGTCGAAGACGTAGTCGAAGCCCATGTGACGCAGGGCCGCCACCATGAGGCCATCCACGTCCGTCCCCGCCTTGAGGCCGATCTCTTCCGCAAGCGACACCGACACCGCGGGGGCGTGCTGCGCCACCACCACCTTGCCCGCGTCCGCCAGGGCGGCCACCACCTCGTCCAGGCTGGACTGCTCGGTGAGGGCGCCGGTGGGGCACACCAGGATGCACTGCCCGCAGTTGATGCAGCTCGAGAGGTTGAGTCCCTGGTCGAAGGCCGTCCCGATCTTGGTGCGGGCCCCCCGCCCCATGAAGTCGATGGCCGACACGCCCTGGACTTCCTCGCAGACCCGGACGCAGCGGCCGCAGAGGATGCACTTGGCCGGGTCACGCACCAGCGAGGGGCTGGACATGTCCAGCTCCACCTGCTGGGGCCCCGGCAGAGCGGGGAAGGCCCGCTGCCGCACGTCCAACTGCACCGACAGGCTCTGCAGATCGCACTTTCCGCTCCGCGAGCAGTACAGGCAGTCGTCGGGGTGGTTGGCCAGCAACAGCTCTACGATGGTCTTGCGGGCTTCCAGCACCCGGGGAGATCTGGTGTGGATCGCCATGTCGGCAGCCACCGGGTACGAGCACGCCGGCACCAGCGCGCCGCTCCCCTCCACCTCCACGATGCACAGCCGGCAGGCGCCGCTGGGAAGCATGTCTTCCATGTGGCACAGGGTGGGGATGTGGATCCCCTCCCTCCGAAGTGCCGTAAGGAGGGTCTCGCCCGGATTGGCCTTGATGCTCCGCCCGTCCGCCTGGAAACCAATCATGTCTGCTCTCTCCGTATCGTGTCCGCCTTCCGAGCGCCCCCCCCGTTTTCGACCGGAGGGCACGCCCGGGGCGGTGATCAGCAAGCCGGTCAATCCGGTTGTGTGAAGTCCAGGTCGCAGCGCAGGCAGCGTCGGGACTCCAGGAGCGCCGCCTGCTCGCTGATGCACAGGTCCACCTCGGCGAAGCACTTCCGCCGATTCGCCACCGGCAGCAGGGGCGCGTGTACCCGCCCCGGCCCGTCGGCCTCGTCCTCCCGCTCCAGGTCCGCCTCCAGCGGCGGCACGTACGTCGTGGGGAGCACCGACTTCGGGAGGACCTTGAGAGCCTTCCCCCTGATGTACCGGTCGATCATCGCCGCAGCGCCCTTCCCCGCGGCCACCGCTGCGATCACCGTGCTGGGCCCGTTCACGACGTCGCCGCCGGCGAAGACCCCGGCCCGGTCGGTGATGTAGCTCTCCGGGTTCACCTGAAGGGTTCCCCAGCGCGTGCTCTTGAGCCCTTGCAGCCCCTCCCCCTCCGGCTCCTCGCTGATGGCGACGATGAGGGTGTCCACCCAGGCGTCGAAATCGGAGCCGGGAATGGGGACAGGGCTCTGGCGCCCGGACGCATCCCGCTCACCCAGCCGGTTGCGCTGGAGGCGCACGCCCTTGAGGCGTGCATCCTCCACATGGAGCGCGGTGGGCGCCACCAGCTCCACGATGTTGATCCCCTCCTCGAGCCCGGCCTCGATCTCCTCGGCGTACGCCGGCATCTCGGCACGGGTGCGGCGGTAGAAGATCGTGACGTCGGTGACGCCCTCCTGCCGGAAGGCCACCCGGGCCGCGTCCATGGCGCTGTTCCCACCGCCGATGATCCCCACCCTCCCCCGGGCGAGCTGCTCGCCGTGGAGGTTATGGGCGTTCAGGAAGCGGATCCCGGGGAGCACGCCCTCGGCGTCGGCGCCTTCCAGCCCCAGCCCCTTGCTCTTGTGGGAGCCGGTGGCCACGTACACCGCCCGGAACCCGTCGGCCAGGAGCCCATCCACCGTGACGTCGGTCCCCAGGCGGACCCCGTAGCGGACCTCGATGTTCTCGTTGAGGAGGGAGTCGATCTCCTTCTTGAGAACCTCCCGCGGCAGCCGGTACGCCGGGATGGCGCCGGTGAGCATCCCGCCGGGCTCGTGCTCCTTCTCGAAGATCGTGACCTTGTGCCCCTGCAGGGACAGGTAGTGAGCCGCGGAGAGCCCCGCGGGCCCCGCTCCGATGACCGCCACCCGGGCAGCGTCGGGTCCTGCCTCCAGTGGGACGGGCTTGTACACACCCGGATCCACGTGGTCCACCACGAAGCGCTTCAGGGTGCGGATGGCGATGGGGTCACCGCCGGTCGCTCCCGCCCTGCAGACGGCCTCGCACGGATGGTGGCAGACCCGGGCGCACGCCGACGGGAAGGGATTGGCTTCCCGGATGGTCTTGTAGGCCTCCTCGTACTCGCCGCGCCCCAGGAGGGCGACGTAGCGCCAGGCCTCCGTCCCCACCGGGCACCCGGTCTGGCACGGCACCCCCACCAGCTCCTTGCACGATCCGGCTGGGCAGCGACGCTCGTACACGTGGGCTTCGTACTCCTCCCGGAACCATTTCAGCGTGCTCAGCACCGGGTTCGGGGCCGTCTGTCCCAGACCGCAGAGGCTGGTGGCCTTGATGGTCTCCCCCAGCTTCTCCAGGGTCATGATCCCCCGCATGCGGAGGAGCGGGTCCAGGTCCTTCTCACCCTTCCGGGACCGGCAGAGCGCCTCGAGGATCCGCAGCATCTGCTTCGTCCCCTCGCGGCACGGGATGCACTTGCCGCAGCTCTCCGACTGGATGAACTGCATGAAGGACCTGGCGAAGTCCACCATGCAGGTGCTCTCGTCCAGCACCACCAGCCCCCCCAAGCCCATGGTGGTGCCGAAGTCCTTCAGCGCTTCGTAGTCGGTGGGGATGTCCAGGTGCGCCTCGGGGATGCACCCCCCCCCCGGCCCCCCGATCTGGACAGCCTTGCAGCGCTTGCCGTTGGCGATTCCGCCGCCGAGGTCGACGACCACCTGCCGCAGCGTGGTCCCCATGGGCACCTCAAGGAGTCCGGTGCGCCGCACCATCCCGGAAAGCCCGAAGACCTTGGTCCCCTTGGAACTCCCCGTCCCCATGGATGCGAACCAGTCGGCGCCCTTGTCGAGGATGAGGGGGAGGTTGGCCAGCGTCTCCACGTTGTTGATGATGGTGGGCTTGCCAAAGAGCCCTTTCACCGCGGGGAAAGGAGGACGCGGACGGGGCATGCCGCGCCGTCCCTCGAGGCTGTGTATGAGAGCCGTCTCCTCACCGCACACGAAGGCCCCGGCGCCCATCTTGATGGCGATCTCGACGTCGTTTCCGCTCCCCAGGATGTCTTGCCCCACCAGCCCGTACCGCCGGGCCTGGGCGATGGCCTGGCGCAGCCGCTCCACCGCCACCGGGTACTCGGCGCGGATGTAGATGTAGGCCTTCGTGGCGCCGATGGCGTAGGAGGCGATGAGGATCCCCTCGATGAGGCGGTGGGGGTCACTCTCCCCCACCGCCCGATTCATGAAGGCTCCCGGGTCTCCTTCGTCGGCGTTGCAGATCAGGTACTTCTGATCCGCCGCCGTCTTGAGGGCGAACTTCCACTTCTTCCCGGTGGGGAAGCCGCCGCCGCCCCGCCCCCGCAGCCCGCTGGCTTCGACCAGGTCGCAGATCTCCTCGGGGGTCATGGTGCGGAGCGCCTTCGCCAGCGAGGAGTACCCGCCCCAGGCGATGTACTCGTCGATGCTTCCGGGATCCAGGAGTCCGCTGGTGGCCAGGACGACCCGGCGTTGGCGCGCCATGAAGGGGTGCTCGTCCAGCCAGCGCACCCCGGGCCACGCCTCCGGATCTTCGATCTCGCCGCGGAACTGCCCCAGGACCATCTCCCCGGGGAGCCGGCTCACATCACCCGACAAAGCCGCGTCCAGCAGCGAATCCACCTTGGCGGCGGATACGCCGCCGAAGGTGATGCGGGGCCTTCCCGGCAGCTGCACGTCCAGGATCGGCTCTTCGGAGCAGAGCCCGATGCACCCCACCTCCACCACCTGGAACTCCGGCGCTGGAGCTCCGGCCTGGGCGGTGTCGCGGGCTCGTGCCACGTACGCCTGGACCGCGGCCAGCGTCTTGCCGGCCCCGGCGCCCAGCCCGCACGTGCCGGTGCCCACGTAGATGACCGGGGCGGTCACCTCCCTGCGGCGCAGCGCCGACAGGAGGGTCTCCACGGCCCCGTTGCCCTCCGCCTTCGCCGCTGCCAGAGGCCCTTCGCCGATCCACTCCAACAGGTCGTCCCGGACCGGCCGTGGTCCCGGCCAGCAGCCACCCGCCTCTGTGCGTGCATCCATCATCACGTTCTGCATCGCCGTCATCCCTGATTATTGGCTTGTGGTCTTCTCCGGGGTCGACCCGTTCTCCCGGCACTCGTGAATGAGCTTGTTCAGCCGCATCGGCGTCACCTTGGTGTGGAACTCGCCGTTCACTTTCATCACCGGAGCCAGCCCGCACGCCCCGATGCACTCCACCACCTCGAGGCTGAACTGCCGGTCCCGGGACGTCTGCCCCGGCTGCAGCTTCAGAAGTTTCGCGGTCCGATCCAGTACCTTGGCCGCTCCCTTCACATGGCACGCGGTCCCGCGGCAGATGGTGAAATGGTGGGCACCCTTGGGCTTGAAGCGGAACTGGTTGTAGAAGGTGGCGACCCCGTACACCTTGCTTGCCGGGAGACCCAGGTGCTGCCCCGTCGCCATCATCGCTTCCGGCGGCAGATATCCCACCGATTCCTGGATCTCCTGGAGAATCGGTATCAGGGAGTCGCGCCCGGCACCGGGGTGCCGGGCCAACACGCTCTCCACGTTCTTCGCAATCTGAATCACGACGCCACCTCACTGGCTTGTTGCCGTGCCTGCGCGAAATACGCGACCTTCTCGATCGCCATGGTCAGGTCCTTGGTTTCCACGTACACGTCCCCGCCGATGCGGAGCGTGGCAGGGGCGAAGTTCAGGATCCCCTTGATGCCGGCCACCACCAACTGGTCGGCGACCTTCTGCGCCTCCCCGGCGGGAACGGTGATGATGGCCGTGGAGATGTCCTCCCGGAGCACCACCTCCTTCATCTCCTCCATCGGGAAGCAGCGCACGCCCTGGAGCACCCTCCCCGCCTTCGCCGGGTCGGAGTCGAAGGCCACCCTGATGGCGAGCCCCTCGTACCGGCCGGAGAAGTAGGTCAGGAGCGCCCGCCCCAGGTTGCCCAGCCCCACCAGCGCGACGTCCACGTGCCCCCGGGGGCTCAGGCATCGCTCGATGGCGTCGCGCAGCTGATCCACCGCGTAGCCCAACTGCGGGCTCCCGCTGTACCCCACGTACGTGAGGTCCCGGCGGAGCTTCGCCGGCGTGACACCCGCCAGGGCGGCGAGCTGGTGCGAGAAGACGTGCCTGCGACCCACCTCCCACTCCCCCTGCAGGAGGCGGCGGTAGTAGCTGAGCCGCTCGATGGTGCGGTCGGGCATTCTCGACATATCGGGCATCCGGGAGGGCCCTCCGGGCAGGGGAGACACTCTCCGTGAATCTTCGCACACTGTGAATTATTTCACAGCTAACCTAACAAGAGGGATTTCCGGGGTCAACTTCATCGGAGAATGCCCTGGCAGCCAGGCCCTCGCGAAGGCGCTCCTCGAGACGGAGCGCAGGGTGGAGGCGCTCAGGGAGGAGCTCGAGGGGCTCCGGCGCAGCCGGGCGAAGGCATTCCAGGTTCCGCCCCTCGAGTGGGTGGAGGAGCGCCTGAGCCGCGTTCAGGAGGTCCTGGAGCGGCGGACCGAGCAGTCTGCCCTGCTCCTGCGAGGCCTGCTGGGCCCCATCAGCCTCGACCCGATCGCCAGCGACATCGGACGGCCATACTACCTCGCCCGGACCTCGATCGACTGCCTGGCCCTATGCGGAACGCCGCCCGGAGCCGAGGCCCCGGATGGCGGTTCGGGTTCATTGCGACAGTGGACCCGGACGCAAAGAAATCGAACCGCGGCCACGTTGCCGCTCGAGGTGGCTCTGGTGGACACCCTCGACCCGCCCACGTACCAGCAGATCGCACCGAAGGCCCGCCACCTCCGCGAGCTCGGCTTGAGCGACCGGACCATCGCGAGGCGTCTCGGCGTGACCGACAAGAGCGTCGCCAAGGCGATCCGGTGGCTGCAAGAGGCTACCGTGAAGGGGCAACCGCCCTTGACGCAGCCCTCCTCCGAATAGACGATGTCTCTCACCATGACCAGGAAATCGAGGGAGTGGACGCTGACCGAGGCGGCTCGCCTGCTCGGAGAGCCCCAGCACCGGCTCATCTACCTTTGTGAGAAAGGGGTCGTGCACCCCGATCTCCAGGATGCAAAGGGTCGGGGAAGCAGCCGACGATTCTCCGACCGCAACCTTCTCGAGTTTGCCGTGGCTCTCCGCCTCCGAGAGCTGGAAATCGGAGTCGCGTTCGTCGGGGCCGTCGTCCACGTGCTGCGCGCGTTCGAGCGCAGGGTCGGGAAGGAGCCGCGCGACTTCAAGCTGCCGGGCAGTCTGCGGGACCCGAGGCGCCCGATCTCCGAGTGGTGATCGCGGACGGGGCACGCCTGTATTTCACACTGGCAGCTCCCGGGTCGCCCGGGCGCGTCTACGGGGGCATCGACCTCCAGGACGTGACGCCGTCACACTCCAGTGCGCGCGCCTTCGATCATAGCCTCACGGGCAGGGCGGCATCGGCGAAGCGAGCCACGTCGAGGGGCGTTGGTGAACCCGTAGAAAGTCGGTTCCTGCGTCTTGAAGTGGACGTTACTGAGCTGGCGCGGGCGCTCGATCTGGACGGCGGCTGATCCCCCGCCCTGCCCCGCCGGTAGCCGCCTCGTCCCCTCGATCGCGCTGGCGTGCCTCGTCGGCCTGCACATCACTTTGCAGGCCTACGTGTGGCCGGTCTCGGCGCTGGTGGTGAACCGAGCCCGCGTACGTCCCTCCCGTCCTCCAGGTGCGACGCGTGGCGCTCGGCCCGGCTTCAGGGGCCTCTCAGAACCGCACCCGCATCGCGAACGTCACGGTCGTCGGCGCCGGCACCCGTGCGGAGGAACCGAGGCCGGGGGCGTTGGCGCCATCGGTCGATAGGATCTCGACGTCCCACCAGGGCACCTCGCGGTACCAACGGTACGCGTTGGCGAGGCTAACGGTGAGCGTGGCGTCCTCGACCGCGCCGGGGAACGCGAAGGCGACCGGGATGAGGGCCGTCACCTCGCGCAGCTTGAAGTAGTCGGCGTCATACCAGTAGTCCTGTGCTCCCCCCCAGGTGCAGCGCTCCCGCCAGAGGTCCGGTGTGTCCGCCCTCAGCTCGAGCGTCGCGCCTATCGCCGTGCTCGGATTGATGTAGTAGGGCAGGCAGAGCGGGGAGAGGGAGCCCCGCGACACGTCCACGGGGTTCACAAAGCGTATGTTCCCGCCCCGGTACTCGCCCCGCGCGCTCAGGGTCACCCCGAAGGGCATTCTGAGCGACAGCGACGGGATCACGAAGTGCGTCGGGAGCTGGGGGCCCAGCGGGCCGGGCCCCGGCTTGCCGTCCTCCCCGACGGTGTAGGTCCAGCTACCGCTGACCGCGTCGGGATCAGCCACCTTGGACCCGTAGCTCACCGGCACCGGTTGCCCCACCATCAGGTGGTAGGTGTTCATCGGCCGGAGCCGCAGCGCGCCGCCGAGGTCCAGCAGCGTCGAGTAGTTCGTGGTGATGCCGAACCCCAGATCCACACCCCAATTGGCGGCGTTCACCACGGCCGCGCGGATGTCGAGCTCGATGCCCCGGTTCCTCACCCGCCCCAGGTTCTGCAGCTCGTACCGAAAGGCCGAATCTTCCACGGCCACGAGCGCGTTCGTGGTCGTCTGGTGGTAGTAGCTGAACCCGACAGCCAGCCGTCCACCCAGGGTCGCGCCGTCGAGGCCAACCTCGAACTCGGCGACGTCTTCCGGCTTGATGAGCCGGTCCGCTTCGGGGTCGGGAGGCTGGAACTCAAGGCCCCGATAAATGACCGCCCGCTGCAAGGGCCCCGGTGCCGAGCGGGAGCGACCGTACGCGGAACGGAGGCGCAGCACGCCCAGGGACGCCGGCCAGAAGGGTTCGTCGCTCACCGTCCACGTGGCGCCGATCATGGGATCCGCCCGCAGGAACGCCCCTCCGCGGGTGCGGTGCCGGTCCACGCGCAGCCCGAGTGTGAGGAAATAGCGGTCGCGCAGATCCAGCACGTTCTGCGCGAATAGGCCGAGGTTGGTCGTGCTTCCCGCCTGCCTGCTCACGGGCGGGGGTCCCACCACCCCCGGTCCCAAATCAATCGAGTCCGTCGTAGCGGCGACGGTCTCGGCGTCGTCCCACACGAGCTGTCCGCCGAGCGACAAGGTCGAGCGGATATCCCGGCCAGGCCGGAAGACACGGCTCGCCACATAGTCCGCGGTGCCGAGGCGCCGCTCCCACGTGCGCGTCGTCAAGGCTCCCTTGGAGAAGAGATAGTTCCCCACCGGGTCCTGGCTCCTCAGGTCTTGCCCGGAGTAGTCGTATCCCAGCGTCAAGCGATGGGAAAGCCTGGAACTCTGTGCGAACGTCGACGTGAGGCCCAGGGTGACGTGATCGATCGCCTGGTCGTTGCGAAGGTCGAGAAAGCCGGCGATCACCCTCGGATCGCCGGAGCTCAGGATATTCCGGTCCTGGGCGATGGAAGCCCGCAGAAGCCCCTCGAAGGCGCCGCCCGAGGTCGTGTTCGCCGTCTCCATGTCGGTGTACGCCGCGTGGAGCCGGACCTCGAGCCGCGGCGAGAGCGTGGCGGTGAGGTTCATGCGTGACCCGTACCGCTCCAGCCGATCGTTGGGAAGCGCGTACGTGTCGTTCTGGTACTCGCCGGACACGAAGTAGGACAGCTTCTCCCAGCCTCCCTCGACGGACAGGCCATACCTCTGATACCACTGCGCACCCGGCCACGAGCACGCGCCCTCAGGCGATGCGTTGGCGTGATCCCAGCGGGGGTCGTCCGTGACGCACGGACGGGACGCCGCGCCCCCCTCGTATCCGCCGCCCCACCAGGAATCCCGGAGAAAATGCTCGAGGTTGAGGTAGTCGACGCCGTTCGCGCCGAAGGGGCGCACCCAGCCCGTCCCCTGCGAGATGTCGGCGCTCCAGCTCGGCGCGCCCCGCCGGCCCTGTCGGGTGAAGAGCTGGATCACGCCGTTCGCAGATCCGGTCCCGAAGAGGGTGGACGCGGCGGGACCCTTCACCACCTCGATGCGCTCGATGTCGCCCACGCTCACCAGGTCGAGCGGGCTCGGCGTGACGAACGCACCCGCTGGAAGGCCCGGGTAGTAGTTCTCGAACACCAGCGCCGGGAAGGCGCTCTCCATCATGCGGATCCCGTCGACGTAGACGACCGGCTGATTGCTGAACACCATGCCCCGATTGCCGCGCAGCCGGATCTGTTTGCCCTGGCTGGCCTCGCCGCTGCCGCCGGTGACCTCGATGCCGACCGCGGCACCCTGGAGGAAGTCCGACAGCGTCGGCTTGTAGGCGGTCCGCTGTTCGACCTGTACCCGGGCCACCGTGTGGCCGATCTCCCGCTGCCTCGCACCCTGGGCCGCCCCGGTGGCCGTTCCGGTCACAATCAGTTCGTCGAGGTCGAAGGGGCGGATCGAGAGCGCCAGGTCCACCACGACCGAGTCGCTCGTGAGAGCTGTCGCCTCACGCTCGAACGGGGCATACCCGAAGCGTTCGGCGCGCACGGTGACGGTGCCCGGCGGAACCCCCAGGATCACGTAGCTGCCGTCCGAGCGTGACAGTGCCGAGCGGCCATGCCCCACGACCACCACGTCAGCTCCCGCGAGGGGCGCACCCGACTGCGCGTCGGTGACCCGGCCCACGACGGCGCCGGTCCCGGCCTGCGCCGCCGCGCTCGTGGCGGTCAGCAGCAGGGCGCACAAGCCCGCGAAGCCCCAGTGCCTAGCGTCCACCGGCGCGCCCCGTGTTGGCCCGATCAGCGCGCGCCTTGGGCCAAGGCGCGTGTGCGTGGCTGGCGTTGGAAGCGGCCCGCTCTACGATCGCATAGAGAGTACTATCGTAAGAGGCGGCGAAAATCGTCCCGTCGACACCGATCGCCGGCGACGCGACAATGATACCTCTGGTCGGGTGATCCCACTTCGGCGTGCCGTCGGGGGCAATCGCCCACACCCGGCGGTCCAGGCCACTGAAGTAGATCGATCCGTCTGCCGCGATCACCGGCGTCGCCCGGAGAACCGTGGGAGGAAACGAACCCGTGAAGGTCCACCGCAGCCGGCCCGACGGATCGATGGCACTGATCCCGTTCGCGCCCACGTAGACCGTGCCGTCTTCTCCGATTGCAGGTGACGACCAGATCTGCTCACCCAGCGTGACGGCCCACCGAGCCTCCCCGTCCGGGTTCAAAGCATACAAGCGTCCATCATGCGAGCCGAAGTAGACCGTCCCGTCGGGAGCGATCGCGGGCGAGGACTGGATTGGCCCACCGGTTTGAAACGTCCAACGCTCGGTACCCTGCGGACTCACCGCGTAGAGGCGCCCGTCCTCCGAGCCGACCAGGATACTCGCGTCCTGCGCGATGGCGGGCGAGGACAGCTGGAACGCCCCCCGAGCCCTGAATGCCCACTGGATCTGCCCGGCCGGAGCAACCGCGTACAACGTGCTGTCCTGGCTGGCCACGTACACGGTGCCGTCCGAGCCGATCGCCGGAGACGAGATGATCGTCCCGAGGCTCGCGAGGGTCCAGTGGATGGCGCCGGATCGGTCCACGGCCATCAGCGAAGCGCCGGGCTGAGGGGTCGCAACGTAGATCATCCCGTCCCGCCCGATCGCGGGCGTCGAGGGCGGGGTCTTTCCGGTGTGAACGCTCCAGAGCGGCTGTCCGTTCCGATCCAAAGCGTCGAGCGTGCCCGCCGCACTCACGTAGATGGTCCCGTCATCGCCGATCGCGAGCCCGGCTTCGACAGCGCCCGGCAGAGGACAGGACCAGGCCAGGCGTGCGGCGTCGCGGACGGACACCGTGGCAGTGCCCGTGACGCCCTCGCTCGTGGCGGTGATGGTCGCCGTGCCTTCCTTCACGCCGGTAACTACCCCGAGCGAGTCCACGGTCGCCACACCAGGTGCGTCGGATGACCACGAGAAGCGCTCCGGATAGCGCATCGAGCCACCCATGATGCTCCCGTCCTCGGCAATCTGCCGGGCGTAGATCCTGGCGCTCATGCCGATGACGCCCAGGAGCCGCTCGGAGGGTCGCATCTCGATCGACGCCGGCGCGTCCTCACATGCGCTGCAGGCGATCACTGCGCTGAGGAGACATAGGATCGTCGCCGGGCCCGACCGTCTTCGGCCATGGGGAGCAGGCGTGCGCATGACTACCTTCCGCGTTCGACGATCGCGAAGAGTGTGCTGTCGTTTGCGATCGCGAGGACTGTGCCGTCCAGTCCGACGATCGTCGCCTTGGTGAACGTAGTTGGATACTCCCACTTCAGGGTGCCGTCGGGCGCGAGCGCAAACAGGTTGAAGCCAGTCACGTAGATGGATCCATCTACCGCAACGACGGGCGTCATGAACTGCAACGTACCCGCTCGGGGGTTGGGGCCGGGGTAGCTCCAACGCAGCCGGCCACTCGCGTCGACCGCGTGCAGCCCATCCCCTCCGATGTAGACCGTACCGTCGGAGCCGAGCGCCGGGGAGGAGGCGGCATAGGCCAGCGGCAACGGTAACCTCCATTTGAGGTCCCCCTCCGGACCCAACGCATACAGATGCTGATCCTCTGATCCGAAATAGATCGTCTCGTCGGGAGCGATCGCCGGAGTGGACCGGATTGCACCGCCGGTCCTATAGACCCATCGCTCCTTGCCATCCGGGCCAAACGCGTACAGGTATCCGTCGTTGGCCCCGATGAGAATGGTGCCGTCCCGCGCGACGACGGGGGACGATAACCAGCCTCCCGCCTTGAACTCCCACCGCTCCTGCCCGGCGGGGTCAACCGCGTGCAAGATGCTGTCTAGACTGGCCACATACACGGTGCCGTCCGATCCGATGGCTGGAGACGTGCTGACTTCCTTACCGGAGTTGGGGAGAATCCACCGGACAGCGCCAGACCGGTCTATTGCGTAGCGAGCCCAGCGGCGTGGTGATGGGGATCCGGTTGCAGGCTGGATGACGTAGGGACGGGGGGTAGGGGCGCGGGTGGTGGTAGGAGGAGTTCGAGGGGGATAAAGTGTGAAGCCCACAGCGCATAGGGCAC
>DATIKQ010000038.1:0-9451 GCA_035477395.1 Longimicrobiales bacterium | reverse complement strand
CCCCGTGTTCTTCGTGACCATGATGCTCATCGCCATGCGCACCAGCCCCTTCTCCGCCCTCCTCACCGCCCTTGTCAAGGACGAGCGCCGCGGATCCCTCATGAGCCTCTCGGTGGCGCTGGGCCAGGTGGGGATGGCCGCCGGAGGCGCGCTCGCGGGCCCCCTCTTCGCCGGAGCCGGGTACGCCTCCAACGCAGCCCTGGGCGCGCTGTCGGTGCTCACCATGGGCCTCATCGTGTGGCACCGGCTCCCCGAGCCCCACCCCGAGGGTCCGGCGCCGCCCGCCCCGGCCGGGAATTCCGCCCAGGGATGAAATTGTCGCCCGCCCCCGGGGGGTCTATGTTGGACATTCCCATCCCCCGCACCGCCGCGCTGGAGCCTAGTTGATGGTCGGGAGCGACAAGGTCACCCGCGTCCTCTTCGTCGAGGATGCCTTCGACCAGGCCGTCCTCGTCAAGGCGTTCCTCGGGGCCATGGGCGGCTTTTACGTGGTCCACGCCCAGGACGGGGAGCGGGCGGCGCAGCTGGTGCGCGACGAGACGTGGGACATCCTGATCACGGACCTGAACCTCCCCGGCATCGACGGCTTCGAGCTCTGCCGCATCGCCAAGTCCGCCCATCCCGGCCTTCCCGTGCTGGCGGTCACCGGCTACACCGGCGCCCACTACCAGGAGCAGGCGTTCCGGGCCGGGGCCACCGACCTCCTCACCAAGCCGCTGGAGAAGGAGGAGTTCCAGGCCAAGGTGGGCGAGCTCACGGGCCGGGCGGTCGGTCCCTCCCGACCCAACGTCCTGGCCGTGAGCGCGCTGGTGGGCGACGCCGAGATGGGGTGCGCCGGCGCCCTCCTCCGCCACGCGAAGGACGGCGCGGACGTGACCATCGTGGTGCTGAGCGGCGAGGAGTCCGGAGCCGGCGGGGTGGGGCTGATCGGCGCCCAGCAGGCAGCCGAGGGCCTGGGGTTCAGGCTGATGGTGGACGAGGACGCCCTGGTGGACACCCAGAGCCGGGTCGCGTTCATGCAGCGCATCGTGAAGGAGCTCCAGCCCAAGGTGGCCTACGTCCCGGCCATGGACGACGCCCATCCTCTCCGGCGCGAGACGTTCCGCATCGCCCGGGCAGCCGCCGCCGGGGTTCCCTCGGTGCTGGCGTACCAGACCGCCACCACCGGCCACGAGTTCCGCCCCACGCGCTTCCAGGACGTGGGCGACGTCCTGGTGGACAAGATGGTGGCGCTCACCTGCTATGCCGACGCCGGGCTCCAGCGCCTGGATCTATCCCCCCGGATGGCCCAGGCCTACGCCCGCTACTGGGGCCGGCTGCAACGGTTCTCCGAGGTGGAGGCGTTCGAGCAGGTGCACGCTCCGGAGTAGGGGCCCCCCCCTCTCGCTTGCGTGACCGCCGAGGCCCCGGCGAGCTTATTCTCTCCCCGCCAATCCGGACGAGGAACCGCACGTGGCCATCGTTCCGCATCTCGAATTCGAGCGCGACATCGTCGAGATCCAGGCGCAGATCGACAAGCTCCTGGACCTGGCCGACCGCAAGGGCATCGACGTCTCAGCCGAGGTCGTGGTCCTGCGGGAGAAGCTCCAGCTCCTGAAGGAGCAGACCTACGAGAGCCTGCGCCCCATGGAGCAGGTGCAGGTGGCTCGGCACGCCCGGCGTCCCTACACCCTGGACTACGTGGAGCGGATGTTCACCGACTGGATCGAGCTCCACGGGGACCGCTCGTTCCGGGACGACGAGGCGATCGTGGCGGGATGGGCCCGGCTCGATGGTCGCTCCGTCATGCTCATCGGCCACCAGAAAGGCCGCGACATGAAGGAGAACCTGCGCCGCAACTTCGGCATGCCGCACCCGGAGGGGTACCGGAAGGCGCTCCGCCTCATGCGCCAGGCCGAGAAGTTCGGGCGCCCCGTGATCACCCTCATCGACACTCCGGGGGCCTATCCGGGCATCGGCGCCGAGGAGCGGGGCCAGGCCGAGGCCATCGCCACGAACCTCCGGGAGATGGCGCGCCTGCGCACCCCCCTGGTCAGCGTGGTCATCGGAGAGGGCGGCTCCGGGGGTGCGCTCGCCCTGGGCGTCACCGACCGGATCCTCATGCTGGAGCACTCGGTCTACTCCGTGATCTCCCCCGAGGGGTGCGCCGCCATCCTGTGGCGCTCCGCCGAGCACCGGGAGAAGGCCGCCGAGGCGCTCCGGTTGACCTCGGCGAACCTCAAGGATCTGGGCGTCTGCGATCAGATCGTCCCGGAGCCCCCCGGCGGCGCCCACGCCGATTGGGACGGGGCGGCGCGGAACCTGGCCGCGGCGCTGGTGCGGGTTCTGGACGCGCTCTCCGGCCTCCCCCTGGACCAGCTGCTGGCCCAGCGGTGGGCCAAGTACGAGTCCATCGGCGCCTGGCGCGAGGAGTGAGCGGGTCCCCGATGGCCGGGTTCGCCGAGGTCCGCTTCAAGGGGACGCGCAAGGCGTACTTCGGGTACGCGGATCTCCCGCTCGAGCCGGGGCTGGCCGTGGTGGTGGAGGCGGACCGGGGGGAGGACCTGGGCCAGGTCTCGGCGGTGGGGGCCGTGGCCGAGCGGAAGTGCACCGGCTCCTCGGGGTGCGCCACGCCGGTTCCGGAGCGGAAGATCCTCCGGCTGGCGGACGAGCGCGACCTCACCAAGGCCCGCCTTCTGCGGGAGGAGGAGGAGCGGGTGCGGGGCGAGGCCCGCGCCATCGTGGAGCGCCACACGCTCAAGATGAAGGTCACCGAGGCCGAGTGGCAGCTCGACCGGAACAAGCTCCTGCTCTACTTCACCGCGGATCGCAGGGTGGACTTCCGGGAGCTGGTGCGGGAGCTGGCGCGCCACTTCCGCACGCGCATCGAGCTGCGCCAGATCGGGGTGCGCGACGAGGCCGCCCTCCTGGGCGGCGTG
Organism: Longimicrobiales bacterium; assembly: GCA_035477395.1. GTDB lineage: Bacteria > Gemmatimonadota > Gemmatimonadetes > Longimicrobiales > Gaopeijiaceae > SZUA-318. The sequence continues at coordinate 6,533 of DATIKQ010000038.1, read as the reverse complement.
GGGCGCTGCGGCCGGGAGCTGTGCTGCTCCACCTGGCTCCCCGAACTGCGCCCCGTGAGCCTGCAGCTCGCGAAGGACCAGCGGCTCTCCCTCAACCCGGCGCAGATCTCGGGGTGCTGCGGGCGGCTCATGTGCTGCCTCATGTACGAGCATCGCACCTACGTGGAGGCGCGTCGCCGCTTCCCCCGCGAGGGGAAGGTGCTCCGCACCTCCCGGGGCGAGGAGAAGGTCATCGGGGTGGACATCTGGAAGGACACGGTGATCCTCCGCGGGCGCGACGGGGAGCGCCGAACGCTGACGCTGGACGCCCTCAAGGAGGAAGTGGCCCTGGGCTCCGCCCGGCCACCCGAAGACCCACAACGGAACGAAGGGGAGTGACCCGAGCGTGACCGAGCGCCGGCGGCGATACCTCACCACGCCCATCTACTACGCCTCGGGCGAGCCCCATCTGGGCCACGCCTACACCACCATCCTCGCCGACGTGCTGGCCCGGTTCTACCGGCAGGACGGGGCGGAGGTGTTCTTCCTCACCGGCACCGACGAGCACGGCCAGAAGATCCAGGAGGAAGCGGCCAAGCGGGGCGTGACTCCGCTGGAGCTGTGCGACCAGATGGCGGAGCGTTTCGAGGTGGCCTGGGAGACCCTCGAGATCAGCCACGACCGCTTCATCCGGACGACCGAGAAGGAGCACGTCGCCGTGGTGCAGGCGTTCCTGCAGCGCCTGTGGGACCGTGGGCAGATCTACGAGAGCACCTACAGCGGCTGGTACTGCGTCCACGAGGAGCGGTACTGGACGGACAAGGACCTGGGGCCGGACAACGCCTGCCCCGACTGCGGGCGCCCCACGCGCCACGTGGAGGAGAAGAACTACTTCTTCAGGATGAGCGCCTACCAGGATGCCCTCCAACGGCACCTGGAGGCGAACCCGGATTGGATCGTCCCCGACATCCGCAGGAACGAGATCCTGGGCTTCCTCCAGAAGCCCCTCGAGGACCTGTCCATCTCCAGGCCCAAGACCCGGCTGAAGTGGGGGGTCACGCTCCCCTTCGACTCCGAGCACGTGGCTTACGTCTGGGTGGACGCGCTCATCAACTACCTCACCGCCGCCGGGGCCATCCGCCCCGACGCCCCTTCCGGGGAACAGGGCTTCGACGACGTCACCGGCTCGTGGTGGCCCGCCGACCTGCACCTCATGGGGAAGGACATCCTCACCACCCACGCCGTCTACTGGCCCACCCTCCTCATGGGCGTGGGGCTCCCCGTGCAGCGCCAGATCCTCGCCCACGGCTGGTGGGTGGTGGGCGACGCCAAGATGTCCAAGTCGCTGGGCAACGTGGTGGACCCCCTCTCCCTGCGGGAGCGCTTCGGCACCGACGCCGTGCGCTGGTATCTCATGCGCGAGATGCCCACGGGGAGCGACGCGTCCTACACGCCCCAGCGCTTCCTCGTGCGCTACGAGGAGCTTGCGAACGTCCTGGGGAACCTCGCCAGCCGGGCCCTGTCCATGACCGTGAAGTACCGCGGCGGGGTCGTGCCCCACGCGCCGGGCACGGGGATGGACGACGCCATCGCCTCGGCCTTCGCCACGGCGCGGGAGAGCATGGAGCGCTTCCGGGTCCACGACGCCCTCGCCGCCGCGATGGACCTGGCGCGCCTGGCCAACGGGTACGTGGAGGAGCGCCAGCCCTGGAGCCAGGCCAAGGACCCGGCGCGGAGCGCCGACCTGGACGAGACGCTGGCCACCCTGGCCCGGGCGCTCACCGCCCTCACGGCCCTCTTCGAGCCCGTCGCACCGGCGCACATGGGGGAGTTGGCCTCACGCCTCGGTCTCGATGCCGTGCCCACCCTGGAGGAGGCCCGCACGATGCCCCTGGCGGGTCGCGCGGTGCGCACCGGCGACCCCCTCTTCCCCAGGGCGGACCCGGCGTGGGCCGCCCCGGCTCCATGAGCGTTGTGGGACCATGGCTTTCGGTGTGTCTACGGTTTCTGGTCTTCTTCGGGGCCCCCCTCCACGCTTGACGACTTCGCCGGACCCGGCCTACCTTACGCCTCAATTCCCTCCAGGAGCACTCGCCTTTTGACCGGAACCCCAGGAACCGCATGACCGGAGATCGGTGGACTTTCCTCGTCGTCCGCGATGAGGATACCCCCGTCCGGCAGTATTCCGTCGCCACCCGGACCTTCCGCGTCCTGGGTGGCCTTGGTGTTCTGTTCAGCCTGATGCTCGCCGTCTTCGGCATATCCGCCGCCCTGGACGCCACCGCCCGGATCCAGAATCGACGCCTGGAGGCCCGCAACGAGGCGCTCACCGCGGAGCTGGCGCAGTTCCGGGATCGGGTGGGCAAGCTCGAGACCACCCTGGACGGGCTGGCGGACAAGGACGCCCTCCTCCGGACCATGGCGGGGCTCGATGCCATCGATCCCGAGGTGATGCAGGTGGGTGTCGGCGGCCCCGGGCTGGGCGTGCCCGAGTCCTATCCGCTCTGGGGGGTGGACTCCACGGCGTCGAAGGACGCCTTCGCGCTCTCCTACGACCTGAACGCCCTGGAGCGCAGGGCGCACCTGCTCTCGTCGAGCCTGGACGAGGCCACGGACTCGATGGAGGCCCACCGCGACCTCATGGAGTCCACGCCTTCCATCCTCCCCACGGCGGGGTCCCTGAGCAGCAGCTACTCCAAGTCCCGGATGCACCCGCTCCACAACCGCCCCCTCCCCCATGCAGGCGTGGACATCTCCGCCCCCAAGGGGACGCCCATCTTCGCGGCGGCCAAGGGCCGGGTGGTTGAGGCGGGGTGGAGCTCGGGCTACGGCCTCACCGTGCTGGTGGACCACGGCTACGGCTACACCACGCTCTACGGGCACTGCTCCAAGATCCTGGTCCAGCCCGGGCAGGTCGTGAGGCGCGGCGACGTGCTGGGGCAGGTTGGCTCCACGGGGATCGCCACCTCCGCCCATCTCCACTACGAGGTGAGGATCAACGGCGTCCTCCAGGACCCGGCCAATTTCATCCTCCCCGACTGGGTGCCGTAGCCACGGCCCGGCGGGAAGCACCTTCGACTCCAGGGCGCCTTCGGGCGCCTTTCTCGTTTCCATGAGACTCGTCCACGCCGCGCTCCTCGCAGGGGCGCTCGTCCCCCGGGCAGCCGGGGCCCAGGTCATGCCGGCTCCGGAGCCCCGTCCCGCGTCGGCGCTGGCTCCCGACACGGTGCTCGCTCCCCTCGGGGGGCCGCGGATCGTGCTCCTCGCCTCCCCCGGAGTCGGCGTGGCCGCCCTGCGCCTGGCCGTTCCCCTCCGCGAGGGGCCGACGGAGGCCGGCGCCGGGCGGCTCCTCCGGGACCTCGCCCTCGAGCGCATGCGCTCGCTGGCCCGCCCGGTAGGCGCCGAAGTTTCGGCGGCGCGCACCCCCTGGGGGATCGCCTACACAGCCGTGGGCGCGACCGCCGACTTCGAGTACCTGGCCTACCTCCTCCGGGAAGCGGTGGCGTCTCCCGATGTGACGGGCCCGGGCTTCGCCGAGGTCCGGCTCCGTCTCCAGGGTGACGCGACGGCAGCGGTGGAGACGCCCTCAGGCCGCGTCGGCGCCGACCTCCGCTCCCAGATCGCCCCGGGCCTTCCCCCCCTGGAGGGTACGCCCGCCTCCCTCCAGGCGATGGACGCCGCCCGGGTGCGGGAGGTCTGGCTGCGCAGCCACCAGCCTTCCACGATGACGCTGGTGGTTTCCGCCCCGGTGGCCCCCGAGGTGGTGCTGGCCGCCACCCGCGGCATGGGCGCGCCCGAGGAGTCGGCGGCTCCGCCGCCCGGCGCCCCCGCGTCCGCCGGCTCCCGGACCGCCGCGCCCCAGTCACTCCGGTCCTGGTACGGCGAGGCGTGGCCCGTAGGCTCCCCGAGAGACCCGCTGGGGGCCGTGGCGGCCTCGCTGTTGGCCGAGCAACTCCGCACCGGGCCTTCCGGAATCGAAGTCAGAGTCGAGCTCTGGGACCTCGTGGACCGCTCGGTCCTCGCCGTCGTCGCCTCTTCCTGGTCCCGCAACGCCCAGGCCATGCGGCGCGCCGTCTCCGGTGCCATCGCGGCCACCCGGGGTACCCTGGACGACGGAGCGGTGGAGAGGGCTGCGGCACAGGCGAGGCGGAACGGGATGATGGCGGCCCGCACGCCGGCGGGACTGGTGGCCGTCGTGGGCCGGGCCATGGAAGCGGACGGAGATCCCCTGTCCGCCCAGCGCGACATGGAGGCGCTCCAGGCCGTGGACGCGGCCTCCGTGCGCGACCTCCTGGACCGGCTCCTCCGGCAAGGCCCCCGCACCGCCCAGGTGCGCCCATGACGCGCTTCGCTGTCTCCCTGGCCCTGAGCGTCGCCGTCCTCGGCCTCCCAGCGCGCCCGGCCTCCGCCCAGGCGACGCAGGCGCACGGACCCCGAGCCGTATCGCAACACGCCCATGGCACCGCCGTGGCGCTGGCGCTCCGGATCTCCGCCGGCTCCCAGGACGACGCCCCGGGCCTCGAAGGAAGCGCGTGGCTCCTGGCCCGGGTGCTGGAGGACCAGGTCGCCCGGGCGCTTGAGTCCGCTCCGGCCGTGTTCAGCGCGTCGGTCGAGCGGGCCACCACGGTCTTCACCCTGGTGGCCGACCCATCCGCGTGGGAGCAAGCATGGAGCACCGCCGACTCCGTCCTCCTCCATGAGCCGCTGGATCCCGGACTCGTGGAGCGCCATCGCACTGCTCTCCTGGAGACCCTGGCCTTCGAGGCCGGCTCCCCCTATCGCGAGTTCGAGGATGTGGCCGCCGCCCTGCTGGCCGAGCCTGGTAGCCCGTGGGGCCGCCCCCCCCGGGGCACCCCCGCGTCGCTGGCGGCCCTAGGGACGATCGAGTTGGAGGGGTACCGCGCCCGTCACCTCCGCGGGACCGCGGAAGCCTGGGCGGTGGTGGGCCCCGTCCAGCCCGATCTCCGCGCCGCTGCGGCGCCCGCCGCGCCGCCGCTCCCCGCCGACGTGGCCTGGGTGACCGGAGACCGGGTGGTCCTCGCCCGCGACGTCACGAGCACCTGGATGGCGGTGGCGTACCCTGCGCCCTCCGACCTCCCCCGCACCCGGCTGGAGCTCGTGGCCCACCTCCTGGAGGAGGAGCTGGATCCCACACCCCCCACACCGGACCGGTACAGCGTGGAGGTGCGCATCGAGGAGACCCGCCGAGGCCCGGTCCTCCTGGTGGAGGCCTCCCTGGTGCCCGAGGCGGCGGCGGCGTGGGAGGCGCGCATCCTCGACGTGGTGGAGAGGATGGCCACCGAGTCCCTGGCCGAGGACTTCTTCCGCTGGCGGAGGCGGCGCTTCCGCACAGAGCGCCTCCTTGCCGAGTCGGCGCCCGAGGCCGAGGCCCGGAGAATGACCGCCGACCTGCTACGGGACGGCCGCGTCCGCGACCTGGGGGTGGAGATCTGGGGGCTGGAAGCCCGGACGCTGACCGAGACCGCTCGCTCCCTGGGCCCGCCGCGGATCTTCGTCCTGGGGCCGGACCTGGGCCAGGACGGGTCGGGGACCCGTTAGCGAGGTTGATGCCCTGCCGGGGGAAGGGTACCTTCGGGCGTCCCACTCCCAGGAGCGAGCGCCGGAGCGTGGCCCGATGAGACGCAGGAACCTCCCGATCGCGCTGGGCCTCCTCCTGGCCGGTGCAGCCTGCGGCCCCGCCGAGGTGGTGGTCACCGTGCAGATCGAGACGGAGAACCCGGCCGGCGACGGCACCGTGGTCCTCCCCCTCGCGAGCCTGGAGGTCCAGCTCCTTCCGTACGACCGCGACCAGATCTTCGACTCCCTCGAAGCGGCCCATTCCACTCCCGAGCCGCCCATCCCGGGGGCGCTCCTCAACGCCCGCGAGAGCGTGGCCGCGGCCCAGGAGCGCTGGCAGATCGGCGAGCGCCGGTGGAACAACCTCCACGACACACTCGAGAAGATCACCGAAACCATGCAGCAGCACTCCCGGGGAGAGGCGCGGTACGTGGCCCTCTTCCGGGAGTTCACCGAGCTCGAGGCCCAACTCCAGCGCGTGGAGGCCGAGACCAAGGCGGCCTTCTCCGAGTTCTCCGAGCTCCAGCGGGCCTCGTTGCGCCAGTCCGACTCGCTCCGACTCCTGCGGGACGCCTGGAGCGACGAGGCCTTCGCCGACGCTCCGGAGATCTTCCTGGCCAGGCTCCGTGCCTCGGGGTTGGAGGCCAGGGTGGACACCACCGACCCCTCCGGCGTGGCCCGGGAGAACCTGAAGGTCGATCCGGGTCGGTACTGGGTGCACGCCCGCTACGAGCTCCCCTTCACCGAGCTCTACTGGAACGTCCCGGTCCAGGTCGAGCGGGGCGATCCCGTCCAGGTCCGCCTCACCCGCGAGAACGCCCAAGAGCGCATCAAGCTCTAACGAGGCTTCGCCTCAGACCGACGAGATGTATGGGGTGGGCAGGGTGTCTCGGGGTGGAGAGGACAGCACAGGGCTCCGGTCGGGGGATCTGCCGGGGCTGATGGTAGCCCGGTATCATGAACCGCTCGAAGCGGAA
>DATIKQ010000037.1:0-11981 GCA_035477395.1 Longimicrobiales bacterium | reverse complement strand
AACAGCCGGCGAAAGCCCCATGCGACGAGCCGTCACGACATACGCGGCGACATCCTCCCTCCAGCCTCCCTGGTCGAAATCCACGGCGAGGAAGCAGCAGCTCTCGTCCTTCAGGAGCGGATATACTCCCATGACGTGACGGCCCTGGAGGTGATCCAGAATCGCGTGGTCCGAGACCTCCAAAAAGGCCTGGTGGGGGCATTCGCCGCACTTCACCTTCGGCTTCTCACAGAGCCCCTGTGCCCACTCGTTGGCGCAAGCCGGGGCGTAGCCCTGTTTTCTCGTCTTCGCATTCCGCCAGAGTCTGGGGAACACGTCCGCTCGCCCAGCGAAGAGGGAGCGAAACAGGGATACCTTCTCCTCCTTGGATCGAGGTGGCCGGGCCGGGGAGCGGACAGGCGGTCCTGCCGGTGACAGCTCCGACTCCACCGACTGTCCCCGGAGGTGGGCAAGCCCACGCTCCAGGGCCGCCCGCTCCTTGTCCAACTCAGCCAGGCGGCCCTCGGCCTCCGCGATCTGGGCGCGCAGGGGATCTGCGTCAAGGCGAGGGTTCGTCACGGGGCTTTGGTCCGGCCTGGGGCCCTCCCATTCGGGGAGACCGCGGGGATCGAGGATTCCACGGAACAGCAGCTCGTCGCCTCTCATCCCGGCCTCGTCCGGAAAGCCCCGAACGTCCGAAGACACTCGGGGCTTGCCATCGACGGCCGGGGTGACGTGGCCTCGCGCTGAGGCCAGACACCCGCAAGGTGTCTACAGGTTCCCAACAGAGGAACCCCGTTCGACGTCGTAACACCAAGCAGGGCTTCCTCTTGAGGCGGGCCTGGGTAGACGCGCGCTTCCGGCCTCACGCGCATCCACGTGCTGCCCTCCGCCGCCGACGGTACCCTGGCCCGGGCTCACCGCTTCCACAGGTCCGCGTGCAGAGTCCAATCATCGCTGTCCCTGTCCACGGGGGAAGGAGTCCTCTTACCTTGTTCCGTTCCCGGATCTCAAGTCTGTCGTTCGTCCGGCGCGCTTTCCCCCATGTCCCACGCCTCCACTCCCGCCTCCGACCCCTTCCTCCTTGACGCGGACGCCCTCAAGGCGCTGGCCTCACCACCCGTCGTCCGCCGAGGGATCGCCTACTTCAAGGAGAACCGGGTCACGGACCTGGGGTGGGACGGCGCGCGGGTATGGGCGGCCGTGGAGGGCTCCGGCCCGGGTGACTATCAGGTGGAGCTGGCCATCGACGAGGATGGGGAGCTGGTGGTGGACTGCGACTGCCCCTTCGATTGGGAGCCGGCCTGCAAGCATGTCGTGGCCACGCTGCTCGCCTACGCCGCCTGCCAGCCCGTAAGCGAGGTGCAGGCGAAGGACGCCGCGAGCGCCGCTGTAGAGACCCGCGTCCGGCGAGGGCACACCGAGGTCGAGGTGAAGCACGTCGCCGGGGACCCATGGCTGGGCACCTGGGAGGCGCGCTCGCTGACGCCGGGAGCCGAGGTGCGGAGCCCCTGGCGGGTCGAGTTCCGCTCGGTGAGCGAACGCATCAACCACTGCTCGTGTCCTGACTTCGCCATCAACCGTCTGGGCACGTGCAAGCACATCGAGGCAGTGCGCCACCGGCTGCGCCAGCGGGCTCCCCGGAAGTTCGAGCGCTACGCCGACCAGGGCCCGCCCTCCAGCATCGCCTACCTGGAGTGGGGAGTTCCCGACGCCCCGCGGATCCGCGTGCGCCGGGCGGGCGACGGAGCGCCGGGGTGGCTCGATCACCACTTCGATGACGACGGTTTCCTGAAGGGCGATCTTCAGAAGGCCTTCCCTCGACTGGAGCGCGCGGCCCGCCGGGGTGAGGGTCTCGTCTTGACGCCGGAGGTCCGCGCCCACGTCGAGCGCATCGAGCGGGATGCGGCACGCCGGGGTCGAGCCGAGGGCCTCGGCCGGTCCATCCGGGACTCCGGAGGGACGCTTCCGGGCGTCGCCGCGCACCTCTACCCCTATCAGGTGGAAGGCGCGGCGTTCCTCGCCTCGACCGGCCGTGCGCTGCTGGCCGACGACATGGGCCTGGGCAAGACCCTCCAGACCATCGCCGCGGCCGCCGTGCTCGCCGAGCACGACGGAGTGCGCCGCTCCCTGGTGGTCTGCCCCGCGTCCCTCAAACACCAATGGGCCCGGGAGATCCGGCGCTTCACCGGCATCGAAGCGAACGTGGTGGAGGGACCGCCGTCGAGCCGGCTGTCGTTCTACCGCAGGCATGCCCCGTTCACGGTGGCGAATTACGAGCTGGTTCTGCGGGACGGCGAGTGCATCCAGTCCGAGCTGGCTCCCGATCTCCTGATCCTCGACGAGGCGCAGCGGATCAAGAACTGGCGCACGAAGACCGCGGCCGCGGTCAAGGCCCTGGAGACGCCCTTCGCCTTCGTCCTCACGGGCACGCCCCTCGAGAACCGTCTGGAGGACCTCTACAGCCTGATGCAGGTGGTGGACGCCCGCGTGCTCGGTCCCCTGTGGCGTTTGCTCCTGGACTTCCACGTCACGGACGAGCGGGGCCGTGTGCTGGGCTACCGGAACCTTGCGGAACTGCGCCGCCGCCTCGAGCCGGTGATGCTCCGGCGGAGCAAAGCCGTGGTGCGCGACCAGCTTCCCGAGCGGATCGACACCCGTCTCGACGTCGAGCTCGATCGCCGCCAGCGCGACCTCCACGACGAAGCGTGGGAGGCGGCGGGCCGCCTGGCTCAGATCGCGAAGAGGCGCCCGCTCACGCCTCTGGAGGAGAAGCGGCTCATGGCCTGTCTCCAGACCGCGCGCATGGCCGCGGACGCGGCAGGCCTGGTGGACGGCGAGACCGAGGGTTCCCCCAAGCTGGCCGAGCTGGCCACTCTGCTGGAGGAGCTGTGCGTGGACAGCGGCCGCAAGGTCGTGGTCTTCTCGGAGTGGGAGCGGATGACACGCATGGCCGAGGATGTGGCCAGGCGCCTCGGCCTCGGCGTGGTCCGCCTCCACGGTGGTGTGCCCAGCTCTCGTCGCGGCAAGCTCATCGACCGCTTTCGCGAGGACGCGGGTGTCCAGGTGTTCCTCTCCACCGACGCCGGCGGCGTAGGTCTCAACCTCCAGGTGGCCAGCGTGCTCATCAATCTGGACCTGCCATGGAACCCTGCGGTCCTCGAGCAGCGGATCGGGCGCGTCCACCGCCTCGGACAGGCCGAGCCGGTGCAGGTCGTCGTGATGGTGAGCCGCAACAGCTACGAAGAGCGCATCGCCGGTCTCATCGAGGCCAAGCGCGAGCTCTTTCGCAACGTGGTCGAGGAGGACGCCTCCGAGGATGTCGTCGGTGTGTCGAAGAGGATGGTCGAGACGGCCCTGAGCACGTTCGGGGAGGAGGCCGAAGAGGATGCGGAGCACCCGGCGGCGGCGCACGGTGGCGCCCCGCCGACGGCGGCCGAGGGGGATGGCTCGTTCGTGGACGGCGGCGCGCGCTCCGCGGCTCCGATGGAGGACGAGTCGCTGGCGCCCCTCCTTTCCCGCCTCCAGGCCGCCCTGGGCGAGCGCATCGAACGAGTCGTGGCGTCGGGAGGGGGGCTGGTGGTGGTGGTCGACGCCATCGACGCCGCCACCGAGGGGCTCGTGGCGTCGTCCGGGGGAGAGACCCCCGTGGCGGTCGTGGACGCCCGGAGTTGGGCTTCACTGGGCCGCATGGGACCTGCCTCGCCCCTCGCCGGGGGGCGAGTGCTCTTCGAGGTGGGCCGCACGGGCGGACCGTCAGCGGCCGACGGCCACGCAGAACGCAAGCTCCGGGCCGCCGAGGCGCTGGCGGCAGCGGGGGAGCCGGACGAGGCACTGCACCTCCTCACGGCGTCGATGCTCTACGCGGCGGCCCGGGCGGCGGGCAAGGCGCCCCCGCCCTTCGAGCGCGCCGCGGTCTGGCTCCATGGCGAGCTCGTGCCGGAGGGCACCGTACGGCCCGAGCAGGCGGCCGTCATCGGCCGGGGCCTCGCCCTGGCGACGGCGGACCGCGTGCCCGCTGCACTGGTGGAGGCGCTCCTCGCGGACGCACGGGTGCTGGTGGCGGAACTGGGGTGAGCCCGAGCGGAGACCGCGCCGCGCCATCCATCCGGGGTGTCCAGGATGTGAGATCCTCGGTTGCTCTCCCTCGGAGCTGAGATCCTCCTTGGCCAGGGGGGAAGTCACCGTAGGCCTGCCTGAAGACCGGATGCCGAGGGCGGAGGTGGACCGCTTCATCCCGCGCCGCCCGGAGCAGCTCGTGACGCGACAGCCACGGACGCATCTCGATCATCGCCACGGATAGCCGTCCACGGATAGCCTGCTGATACCAACATGCTGTTCACGAGGAAGCGGGCGATGCGCCCGTTGCCGTCGGCGCAAGAGGAAGGGGTACCTCAAGCCCAACGAAGCGCGTGAACTCCGCAAGCTGGTCCTGCCATGAGCCGGCCGGGGACGGCGCCGCATTCGGCTCGCGTCCTCACACAGTGGGTGGACGCCTACGCCCGCGAGACCGGCCTGGGCAGGACGCGCGTCCCGGAGCGCACCCTGGGTGCGCAGGGGAGGCGGGGCCAGGCCCAGCCGTTCCTGACTGGAGTTCGCTACTGGTCCCCCCCTCGTTCTTGTTCTCGAGGTGCTCCTGAATCATATTGCGGTCGTGATCTATTTAGGTCATGTTATAATTCCATTGCAACCGGACTGCAGCCCGTGCCCGGAGCCCCTGGTATGATCCGAAACCCCGACCTCCTTGTCGGTCGTGAGCGCGAGCTCGACCAGCTGCATCGGCTCCTGGAGAAGGGGCAGCCACAGCTCGTCTTGGTGTACGGTCGCCGTCGCGTCGGCAAGACCCATCTGCTCTCGCGCGCATGGAAGGGGCCGCGCTCCTTCTACTTCACGGCGTCGGAGACCACGCCCGAGCAGAACCGACGGGCCCTCCTCGCCGCATTCGCCGAGTGGTCCGGCGAGTCGATCCACGCCGAGGACTACCCCACCTGGCGCACCGTATTCCGCCTGCTCCTCGACCACGCCTCACCGGAGCCGCGGGTCATCACCCTCGACGAGTTCCAGTACCTGGGCGACAGCGCGAGGGACATCAAAGCGGTCGGGTCGGAGCTCAACGCGGCCTGGGAGATGCGCCGACCCGTACGTCCTCTCGTATTCGTGATCGCGGGATCCGCCGTTCGCACGCTCGAGAGCCTGAGCGAAGGAGGGTCGCCCCTGTACGGGCGCTTCGCATGGCAATGCCGGTTGCGTCCGTTCAACTACTGGCATGCCGCCGAGCTGGCTGGATTCCAGGACCCCCGGGACCAGGCCTATACCTACGGCATGTTCGGAGGAACCCCTCGGTATCTGGCCGCCATCGATCCAGGGCGAACGATCGCCGACACCGCCGCCGACCTCCTGCTGCGACCGGGCGGCGAGGTGCGCGAACTCGTCCAGACCGCCCTGCTCCAGGAACAGGGACTACGCGACATCCCGAAGTACGCGGCGGTCCTACGGGCCATCGGTCGAGGCCGAACGGAGCTGAACGAGGTGGCCCAGGGAACCGGGCTGACTGCGGACAACACCCTCAGGGAGAAGCTCGAGCGCCTCATGAGCCTCGACTACGTCACTGTGGGCCGGAACCTCGGCGCCAAGCCTAAGGAGGCATACCGGTACCGCGTTGCCGACCCCGCTCTTCGATTCCATTACCAGTTCGTCGCGCCCCTCGAGAGCGCGCTGGCCACCCAGGAGCCCGAGGCCGTATGGAAGGCCCATATCGCCCCCAACCTGGACGCCTACATGGGATTGGTGTTCGAGGGGATCGTGGAGCAGGCGTACTACCATCTCCAAGGGTCCTTGGACCTACCCCTCGTGAAGGAATGGAGTCGATGGGAGGGCCTGGACCACAACCGGCAACCGCTGGAGATCGACGTCGCTTCCCTGCTCATGGACGGCCGGGTCCTGACCGGGGCGGTGAAGTGGAGCCGCAACGAGGTGGATGTGGACATGCATACTCGCCACCTCGCCATGATCGATCGCCTCGCCCAGTCCGGCGTACGCTGGGCCCACGAGGCCCGCGAGCCGTCGTCCCCGCTCCTCTATGTGGCATCGGATGGGTTCACCGACCGGTTCCGTCGGGCAGCCACGGCCTCACGAGACGAGGTGTACCTCTGGACCCTGCGCGACCTCTACGGTAAAGGCTCATAGCCTCACAGGCTCACCGGGATCGACATCAAGAAGCAGTCCGCCGTCAAACGACGATGACCCCCTGGCGCAGAAGCGCCGCAGGCCCTGGATGGAGCCTGCGGCGCTTCGCTTTCCTGTTCAGTGGGCCTGGGTAGACTCGAACTACCGACCTCACGCTTATCCGGCGGACCGGCCTACCGCGCCGATTCCGGTAAGTTCCCGGATTGCAGCGTGTTACCCCGCGATCTCCCTGGAGTCGGAAGCCGACTGTCGGGAGCGTTCTCGGCGTGAACTGGCACCGGAAGTGGCACCCCTTCAGCCGGTCGTCCCGAGGTAGATACCCGTGCGACACGAGCACGGCCACCCCCCGGGCGCCTTGTGGCCGCGCAGGCGGGTGTCGTATCGGTCCCGGTAGAACCGCTTCTGGCAGACCGGGCACTGGAGGACGTGACGGGTCTGGGCGGGCGGCCTCCCGCGTCTCGGGGCCCCTCGACCGGCGATCTTGGACGGTCTTGGCGGCGAGGCCGTCCCAGGCGCCGCCAGCCCGATTCCGCCGGCACCCACCTCCGTCGCAAAGCGGGGCGCGAACGACTCGTCCCTGACGTTGACCCTGCGGATGCGGTCGACTCGGAACGAGCGGCGATCGGACCGCCGCAGGTCGAAGACGCCCAACACGATGTTGCCTTCCGTGGTCTCGTAGAGGGTGTAAGGCTCGACCCTCCTGCTGCTGGAGCGTCCTCGCTCGTCCGTGTAGTCGAACTCGACCACAAGCCGGCTCTGGGCAGCGTAGCGAAGGAGCTCCACCGGGGTTCCACCCCATGTGCGCATGGTGGCCGGCGGGGCCCAGGAGGTGGCGGGTGGCCCGACCGTCGCCATCGGAGCCAGTACGCGTGGCTCGGCGGCCCCCTCGAGCCAGGCGAACAGGGCCTTGAGCTCATCCCAGAAGACCGCCAGGGGCGGCAGTTGGGGGAGCTGATGGCCCAGCATGTTCTTCCACTCGCTCTCCAGCTCCCCGCGCGAGTCTGACGCCTGAAGCGACGCGAGCGTGGGAATCGCCACGCCCTTGTCCTCGCACTTCTCGATCACGAGGGATCGGAGCGACTCGGCGTCGGGCCTGCTGTCGGAACGGCGGAACAGCGTGACGATATCGTACAAGTCCCGGGGCCGCCCGCGCTCACCCATCGCCCTGAGCTTCTCCGCGAAGACCTCAGCGAACGAGTAACATTGCACCGTGCCCGGATCCGGCAGCTCGTCGTTGTACGCATGGGCGATGGGTCTCCACTCGGGGGCGCGGCAGAGGCGCTCCTCCCCGTCCAGGTCGAGCTTCACGCTGGCCGGGCCGGGCGTCGCGCGAGGGCCGATGTAGTAGATCCGACCCTCCGCCGCGCGCCGCCCCTCGCGAGGCCGGAGCTTCGGCGGCTGGACAGCGAGGTCGATTCCGGAAGCCTCGTGTACGCGACCGACGAGACCACGGAGGACGGGCAGGACGTCGTCTGGAGTGATCGGGCCGCCCTCGAGGACCGTGAAGTCGAGATCCTCCGAAAACCGATACGTCTCGATGTAGCACTTCTTGAGGCACGTACCGCCCTTGAAGACCCAGTGGTCGCGGAGGGCCCCTTCGGAGCCAATGCCCCAGAGGATCCACCCGAGTACGTAGTCCTTCTCGACCACGTCCTCGCGGAGCCCCCATTCCTGGACCCGCTCGTTGAGACTGACGCGCGAGATCATTCCGCCGCCCGCCCGACTGTGACGTTCGCGATCAGATTCCAGCGGGCAACGCGGTGCCCTCCTTCGGGGCCGGACGGGTCGAGGCGGACCACCCCCTTACTCATGCGCCGCTCCGCATCTTCGAGGACGTCCGAAGCCCGGAGGTCGAGGCGCTCGAGCAGGAAGCCGAGCCGCTTGTAGACGGAGCGGTTGCCCAGGCGCGCCGCGTACTCGAGCAACCGCTCGTCATCGCGGAGCTCCCCTTCGAACCACTCGCGCACGACATCGCTCACATGACGGATACCGCCGCCGAGCTCCGGATCATCCAGAAGATCCAAGACCGTGCGGGCTGGATCCGACACGTCGACTCGCACGCCCTCGCGCCACACTCCACGGGTGCCGAACATCCGCTCCGGCTTGATCACCTTGACCCTGTACGTAGTCCCCTGGATGGAGGGAGTCCGGTCGCGAAGCCACCGCGTACTGATCACGACGACGTCCCGGAACAACTGATCCGTCAGGCCCCAGTGCTCGCAGGCGCTCCATCCGCCCACGTAGCACGGTGCGAACACCCGGGCCGCGACGACCCATGGGTCGGTCGTCCATTCGGAGGGCCTGGCCGCCTCCAGTGGCACCGCCGCGTAGAGCCCCGGCCTGATCCTGCTCAGCCACCCCCGCCTCGCGAGGTACGCAAGAAAGCTCCTGACGCGGGGCGCGGACATACCCAAGACGGCCGAGGCGTTCTCCACCGTGAACGGGCCGGGACCCGAGCGGAGCAGACGTGTGAGACGCCCCCGGTTCTCGGCGTTGATTCCGAGACCGGTAGGCGACAGTCGTATTGCTTGATCGTCCATGGGGTAGACAGTACTACAATACTTCTGGCGGCACAATGAACGGGCCGTGTATGATCCGCTTGGACCGGCCAACGACGCCGAGGAGTTCCAAACCCCGAAGGCTCTGCGCGCCCAGGTCCACCCACTCGGGCGCGGCGGGTTGGAGCGGGAGGCCCTTCATGCCGGCTACTCCGTGCGGAAGACGTGCGTTCGGTGGTACTCGAGGTACGCGCGATGTCCTTCGGACACGCGTTGGAGGCGCAGCGCGCCCTGGCCCACCAATCGCTCCCGCGCATCCGCGGACAGCTGCGGACTGAACACAGCCCTGCCGTCGTCCCGCCGGAAAGTCATCAGCCCCCGATCAAAGAGCGCGTCGAGGTGCACGGCGAGCAGGAAGCCGTTGTGGACGTCGAGCCGTTCGGTGTCCGTGGCGTCCTTCCACGGCTTGGCGTGGCTGGCGCGGAGGAGTTCGGGCACGTCCAGCCCGGTGACCGCGCAACGGCCGTCCCAATACTCGAGGAGCATCTCGCGGAAGAGGTCCTGGCCGACACGCTGCCGGATCATCACCTCGCGCTCCGTGGCGCCAAGCGCCTCCAGCCGCTCCCGGTACCGTCGCTCAGGTCGCGGCGGCGCCTGGGCCAGCAGCACCCGGGCTCGGCGGAGCGCGTCGTATAGCGCTGCGGGAGATGGGCACGCCACGACACCCGCGGCGCCAGCGGGCGGCGTCACCCCAACCGAGCTCGGAGCGCCGAAGTCCCTTAGCCGGCAGAATCGAGGGCGAAGAGCGCGCCCGCCGCGTCTGGGGTGATCCAGGCGGTCCCCTCTATGCCGCTCACTCGGAAGCGGTGCCAGCCGCCCACGGCGCCGAGGTCTACGTCGAAACCTGCGTCGCCGACGGCTTTGCGGAGGAGGGGCGGGAGGGTCACGATCCGAGTCCTACCTACGCGCAGTACGGATTGAAGCCAGGGTCTTCCTCGAGTCGCTTCTTGAGCGCGTCGAGCGCCGCCTGAGAGTACCGCTGAATCGAAGATCGGGCGGAGGCGCGGGCCGCCTGGTGAAAGCGGGAGTCCCCCTTTAGGCCCAAGATGCTCGTAGACTCGCGGACGTCACGCTGGCGCAGAGGGGCTCTCAGCGCGGCGTAGCCCACAAACGGCACGGGGAATACGCCTCGGGCCCGTCATCGCCGTCTACTCCCAGGGACCACCGGCAGGCCAACGCGCCGTGAAGTCGTCGCCGGACCCCCTCGCGGCATCGATGAGAGGAAGCAGGAAGCGACGCAGGTCATCCGAAAGCGCCGCGCCCCCCGGGGACCCATCCAAGCGGCTTCGGCGGAGGAACGCGCTCCACTGGCGCACTCGCTCTGGTGCTGAGAGGAATGATCGAGTGAGGGCCATGGGCTCCTCAACCGGCAGCGCCGTTCCACGTCGAGCGAACGTCGCGCGTATCGCGCGGACGAGCGTCTCTCCGTCAAACTCGAAGGACGCGGCCAGCTGGTGTACGTCGTAGAAGTCCTTCATGCGGGACGTGGTCACACCGAGCGAGACGATCGCTTCGAGCTTCTCGGCGACGACCGTCTCGCGTGGATAGACAAGCACGCGCGGCGCGGCATGATCGAGGAGGGTCGGATAGGGCTCGATCCTGGGCGCAGGTTCCACGGCGTCACCGAAGCCGACGTCGATCTGGACCGGGATCTCGGCTCCCGCCAGTCGGGCAACAAAACGAACGCGCACACCCCCGTACTCGTCAGGGCTCCGGATCTCCTCGCCACGCATGGACAGCGCGTCGAACTCAATCGCATCGTCCGCCGGCATCTCGCAGAGCTCCCGGACGACGGCAACGACATCGTCCACCCGAGAGGAGCCCCGGCCCAGGAGGTCCAGGTCCCATGTCGCCCGACGCTCGCCCACCGCCCAAAGCCTGAACAACGTGGCACCCTTCACGACGAAGCGGTCGCGGTGGATGGAAGCGCCCAGGCGGTACAGCAGCCGCTCAATGGCGAACTCCGAGAGGACCAGCTGGAACTCGAGCCCGCGGCGACGCGCGAGCTCGCGCAAGCGTCCCCGCACCGGGGCCGCCGAACCCGACCGCCCTTCGCGCGGGCTCACGTGAGGGCCTCGAGGTATGGGGCGATTACGCGCCCCACCCGGTTGGTCTGGGCGTAGCGCCACACGTCGGCCAGCTCCTTCGGCCGCGATTCAAGGAACGACCGCAGCGCCTCGACGGCCACGTCCGTGCCGATCTTATGGCGGAACTTGAAGCAGTCGGCCACCGTCTTCGCCGCGCCGAAGACGCGGACGCGTACCCCCTCCACGTCATGGACCTCCACGCCCTCTTCGAACGACGCCCCGGAGAGGTAAACCAGCCGGAGGGGAGGGTGTTCAACCCGAGGCCGCCATGCCTTGCGGCCGATGGCGAGCCACACCTCGAAAGGGTTCTGGGTACCGAGGTGGTGGAAGCGGAGCGCGGAGAGGAGGCACACGACGCCGTCAGGCACGCGTCGGGCGGCTTCCGCGATATCGGCGAGCTCGCTCACCTCGGCCCGCGAATCCCGGTAAAGACCGTAGCCGACCCGCTCGATGACCCCTTGCTCGCTGAGCCGGCGTATCTGCGTGCGCGTGACCCCCACGCGCTCCAGGTCCCGGGAGCGCGCGACGCCCCGCTCTTCGAGCAGCTTCACCGCTCGCTCCGCTGGTGTCTTGCGTGTCACCGTACCTCGGCTATTGCGTACAAGTGCCGAGCTATTGTAACATCACCAACCAAGCATCGCAACGTTCAGACCACGGTGTCTCCTCGGAGACAATGGGGATGGCGGCAGAGCGGGCCCTTGGGTTCCGACGGGAATTGGCACCAGGAAGTGGCACCACCTCGCGCCACGTGGTCATGCGAAAGCGCCGCCGGCCCCAAATGAGGCCTGCGGCGCTTCGCTTTCCTCTCAGTGGGCCTGGGTAGACTCGAACTACCGACCTCACGCTTATCAGGCGTGCGCGGGAATCGCCAAACTACGGCAAGTTATTGGGTTTGATGCGTTTCTGGGCGGGAGTGGCGACTGTCCACCGCGGGCAATGCCGGGGTTCGGCGCTGTCCACGGACACCTCCCAGACACCCATGATCCGACCTTGATCCCACCCAGGCCCTCGCGTATCGCCGCACTCGCAATGTAAGCGTCCGCTCTACCCAGGTAGGCCGACGGGCGTACAGGAGCGACCACCTTCGGGGTGGACGGGGGTGGGATAGGGATGGGGCGAGGAGGGCGGTACCCGACGTCAGGTCGGAGGTGCGGGCCCCGACGCGTCACCG
>DATIKQ010000036.1:0-23943 GCA_035477395.1 Longimicrobiales bacterium | reverse complement strand
TTCGTCAGGTCCGCGGTTCGCCTCCGGCTTCCTTCAGATCCCCCCTCGCGGCGGGCACCCTTGCCCTTGGCTATCCGGTTCCGACTGCTACGGCCCGTTTGAGACTCTCACTCCAGATACGGGACATGCCTGGCACACAACAGAAGCCCCCCGGCGCCGAGGGCGCCAGGGGGCTCGAGCACTCGTGGTTCGAGCGTCGCCTTAGATCTTGGTGACGTTCTCCGCCGCGGGGCCCTTCTGGCCCTGCGTGACGTCGAACTCGACCTTGTCACCCTCGCTCAGGGTGCGGAAGCCCTGGCTCTGGATGGCCGAGTGGTGGACGAAGCAGTCCTTGCTCCCGTCCTCCGGGGTGATGAAGCCGAAGCCCTTCTGGTCGTTGAACCACTTCACCGTGCCTCTGATGCGCATCGTCCCACTCCGTCTAGCTGATTTGGTCCGCAGTCGGAGTCGGGCGAGCCGATTCTACCGACTTCTGACCCGCGCGGACTCTGACCCCCACGCTGGGACCGTGGCAACCGCCACGAAAAACGGGAAACCCCGATCGTGATAGGGCTTCCCGGTCAATCCTTTCGGATGCTGCAAAGACCTACACTCGGCATATATGTCATCACGAATGTGGCGCGCGGCCCGGACTCCGTCAATCTTCACGTGGCCCTACCGGGCACCCCGCCACCAAGGCTCTCATGACTGACCCGACCCACGCACCGCTCGATCCGGAACTCCGGCGGCGCCTCGAGCTCCTGGGCGAGGAGGGCTGGGAGATCTGGGCCCGCTTCGACCGGGAGGTGCGGGAGCACCGCTGGCACTCCTTCGTCCCCGCCGAGTACGGGCGCGTGCTGGACGCCCTCCTCCCCTTCCGGGCGCCCGGGCGGCGCTTCCTCGAGCTGGGCTCGGCGACCGGCGTCATCACCATCATGGCCGACCTCCTGGGCTTCGACGCCTGCGGCATCGAGCTCGACCCGAGCCTGGTGCGGATGGCGGAGGAGCTGGCGCGCCGCCACGGTTCGGGGGCCCGCTTCGCGGCGGGGAGCTTCCTCCCCGCCGGGTACGCCTACCATCCGAAGGACGGAGACGGCCGCCTGGGCACGGTGGGCGTGGGGGAGTCCGGGTACCTGAAGCTGGGCCGCCCCCTGGAGGACTTCGAGGTGGTCTACGGCTACCCCTGGACCGGAGAGGAGTCGCTCATGCACGACCTCATGCGCCGCTATGGGAGCACGGACGCCGTGCTCCTCCTCCACCGGGTGTCGGGCGCCGTGGAGGCCTACCGCGGCGGGCGCCGTCTCGGCGGGGACGGAGGCGCACCCCAGGGGGACCGGGGCGCGCCCCGGCTCCACCGCTGAGGAGCCCGATGCGCCGGATTCTGCTCCGCATCCTCGCCGCGCTCCTGCGTTGGCTGCGCCGCTCCCTCGCCGGCATGCGCGCCGGAGGCTACGAGGATGACCCCGACCTCATCGCCGTATGGCGACCCCTCACGGACCTGCTCCGGGAGAAGAACGGCTACTACCACGAGACCGTGCGCCGCCTCTTCATCGCCGAGGACGTGGAGGGCGTCCCCTGCTCGCTCTGGGACGTCTCCGACGGATCCACCGTGCGCTGGCTCTGGCACCGCGCCCTGAGGGGGCGGGTTGCGGCGGGCCCAGCCCGGCACCCCCTCGTCCTCGACCTGGGCGCCAACGACGGCTGCGTGGGGAGCATGTCGCTGAACCTCATCCAGCTCGGGTGGAGCGCGGTGCTCGTGGAGCCCCTGGACGAGATGATGGCGCTGGCGCGCCGCAACGTCGCCGAGCACCGGCGCGAGGGTCAGGACGTCCTCTTCTGCGCGTTCGCGCTGGGCGATCGGGACGGTGAAAGCCTCTTCGAGGCGGAGGTGGCGCAAGACGTCGTCCGTATGGAGGGGCACCTCACCACCACCCCTTCGTCCACGACGCGCCCGGTCCGCGTGGTCTCGGTGGAGAGCTTCCTGGCCATGGAGGAGGTGCGCGCGCTCCTCGACGCGTCCGACCTGGTGCTCCTCTCGCTGGACATCGAGGGGGGAGAGCTCGCGGTGATGCGGGGCTTCCTGGAGCGGGGGATCCACCCCGACTTCGTCGTCATCGAGCACCTGCGCACCGACGAAGAGCACGACGTGCTCCTCGCGGCCCACGGCTACCGCAAGCTCGGGCGCGTGGCGTTCAACGACCTCTACGAGCGGGAGCGTACCGCAGCGTAGAAGCTCCGCGCGGCCCCCGCTCAGCGCTCCGCGTAGAGAGGACCCGGAGCGGGCGCTTGGGCCGGCACCTGCAGGCTCCTCCCCCAGAGGAGGGCCACGTCCGCCTGCGCTACCCCGCTCACGAGCAGGTGGGGGCCCACGCCGAGATCCACCGTCCCTCCGGGCGACACCTCGGCGCCGTCCACCGTCACCCCTGCCGAGGCCAGGAGGGTGAACGGTCCGCCCACGTGGATGGCGAACGCGTGTGCCTCCCCCGCCGCGAGCCGCGCCCACCGCCGCCCAGCCAGGTACACCGGGCCCCAGAGGTGGGCGAAGGTGTAGCGCAGCAGGGCCGCGTCCTCCGGGAGGAGCGCGGGGCGGAGCCCACCACCGGCCTCCGACGGGTCGCCGAAGACGGCCAGAGTGGGCGAGTCCATGAGCAGAAGCGGAGGCTGGTGCGCCTCCACGTAGCGGGACAGCTCGGGGACGCCCCGGTCCCGGTACGTCTCCAGCCCGAAGCCGGTGAGGTTGAAGAGGGGGCGCGGGAAGCTCGCCACCATCCCGACCCGCGCGACGTACGGCACCGGCGTCGGGAAGAGGGAGTGAACCACATCCAGCGTCTGCTTCTGCAGGCGCGTGCCGTCCTCGGCGAGACCCCGGGCCACCGGGATGGCGAAGAGGAGGAGCCACGCCGGCGCGGCCCACGCCGCCAGCCGAGCCCCACGGGCCCGGGACCGGAGCGCCAGCACCCACCCCGCGCCCGCCGCGATCCACACCGTCGGGAGGAGGGAGACGAACGCATAGGCCCAGAGGTTCCGGTACACGAGGAAGAGGAGGGCGGGCATCGCCACGAGCACGACGAGCCATCCACGCCTCCAGCCCCCTTCTTGGCGCAGCCCGCGCAGCGCGGCCACCACCCCAACCGTCGCGCACGCCCACGCCGGGAGGTCCGCCAGCAGCGACCGGAGGAAGGTCGCCTGGTTCGGGAGCGCGTCCCCACCCAGGAGCATGCGCGAGGCGGCATTGCGGAGGAACTCGCCTTCGGTGGCGGGCGCACCCGACGGAAGGGGCCCGGACGGGAGAAGTGCCGCATGGAGCAGGAGGGTCCCGCCCAGCGTGAACCCGAACGCCGCCGCCGCGGCGAGGGCGAGGGGTCCGCGGTCCCGGCGACCCTCCAGGGAGAGGAGCACCAGGCCGGCGATCACAGGCAGGAGGAGGGTGCCCTTGAGGGAGAGCGCCACGAGCGCGCCCGCGAGCGCGCCTGAGAGCGCCAGACGCCGGCGCCCGGGAGCCGTGGCCGCGAGACAGGCTCCGAGGAACACGGGGGCCATGAGGCCGTCCACGCGGAAGCTGGCCGCGTGCACGAGGCTCTCCCCGAGGAGTGCGGCGATGGCCACCGCGGCGGCCGCTCCCACCCGGTCGGTGGCGTGGAGGGCGAGGCGGTGGAGGAGCGCCAGCGACGCCACCCACGCCGCCAGGAGGATCCCCCGCCCCGCCCGCACCTGGGCGAGCTCGTCGCCCTCCAGGCCGGGAAGCCATGCGAACAGGTGGACGTAGGCGGTCTGGAAGAGACGCATGGGCTCGCCCCGGACCCAGCTATGCACGTTCGCCAGGAAGATGAACTCGTCCGGGTGCACGTTGCGCCGTGCGACCCCGGCCGCCTGGAGGGCGAGGGAGAGCGCCACCGCGGCCCAGCACGCGGCCACGATCGCCCGCTCGACCCCCGGGGACCCGGCCCCGGGCGGTGGCATTCGCCCCGGCCCCGTCACCGGCGGCCCGGGCGCAGGAACGCCACCGCCGCAAGCGCGCACAGCGCGTCGGCCACCAGGTAGAGGAGGCGGTGGCCCACCACGATGGCCGCCGCCAGCGCGGGCCCGCCCAACCCCGCCAGCCCCACGCCGAGGATCACCTCGCGCACGCCGATCCCCGCCGGCGAGAAGACGGCCACGAACCCCAGGATCCAGGCGAACGCATAGAGCCCTGCCAGCGACACGGGGGCCAGCTGGGAGACGCCCGCACCGCCCCCCGTCACCGGCGCCCCTCCCGCGAGCGCATGCACCACCGCGAGGAAGGAGAGCGCCAGGAGCGCCCAGGCCCCGAGCGACAGCAGCACGGCCCGGGCCAGGGCACCGCGGTGCGGCGCGCGACCCGCAACCACCGCCAGCCCCACCGCGAGACACGCCAGCGCCCCGATCCTGGCCACGCCGATCCAGGCGCCGCCCTCCGCCATCCCGAGAGCCGGGAGAAGCGAGGAGGCGTCCAGCGCCATAGCGGCCAGGGCCACGGCGCCCCCCAGGAGCATGGCGGTCTCCAGGGCCAGCCCCCGCCAGATCCTGGGCATCTCCAGGTCGCGGGCCCGCGCCATCCCCACACGGCTCACGTACGGCCAGATCCCCCCCGGTACGTACTTGGGAAGCTGGGACACGTTGTACGTGTACGCGGCCTGGACCAGTCCCAGGTCGGCGCCGGCGGCACGCCAGGACGCGTGCACCATGAGCGAGATCAGAATCTTCGCGCCCAGGAGGAGCCCGAGTGCCAGAGCCCAGAACCCCCACCGGGCGGCAAGCTCCAGGGCGGCCAACTCGTCGGCGTGGCGCCAGGCAAAGCGCGCTGCGAACCCCAGCACCGCCGCCAGCCAGATCACCTGGGAGGCGGACCTGGCCCGGCGCCAGCCGACCGTCACGACCGCAGCTTGTCCGCTACGAAGTCGATCTGCTCCAGGGCTCTCCGGCGCACGCCCTCCAACTGCTCTTCGATGCGGGCGCGGCAGGCCGGAAGATCGGCACGCAATTCGTCCACGGAGGCCATCACCCTCGGAAGCGTCGCGCTGGCCTCGTCGAGGACGTGCCGTCCCAGGCCGAACTCCTCCATGACCTCCAGGTACTTGTGGCTCCACCCCACGACCACGGTGGGCTTGCCGAGCGACAGCGCCCCCACCATCGCGTGGAAGCGGCTCACCACCGCCAGGTCCAACGTCCGGATGACGTGGAAGATGTCCGCGGCATAGAGATCTGCCTCCACCGATACCACCCCCGCACGCACGTCGGCGTGGAGCGCGTCCAGCACCTGGGAGATGACGTGGAGGTCGTTGTTGCGGGGACCGGCGTCGAAGCGCCCGCGGGTGGCGTTGGGGAAGAGCACCACCAGGTCGCCCCCGGTCACCAGCCGCGTGACGAGGGACGCCACGAGCGCCGGATACCCCTTGGGGTCCTTCACCGCGAGCAGCGAGCTGGGGCAGATCCCGACCACGGCGCGCTTGTCGCGCCCGCGGAGCTCGATGGTCTCCAGGAGGTGCGCCCGCTCGGGGGTCGCCCCCCCGGTGAGCGAGTCCTCCGGCCGGAGGAGGAACGCCGCGTCATCGGCCCGCCGCACCACCGGAGACCCTTCCCCCAGGAGCTCCTTCAGGAACGCGAGGGAGCGCTCTCCCCGGGCGAACACGGCCGCGCAACGGCCCAGGAACACCCGGGCGATCCTCCGGTTCAGCCTTGTGGTGAACGGGCCCACCGCCTGGGCGCCCTTCACCACCGGCACCCCGAGGAGGAAGGCGGGAAGGAGGGTGAGGCTGTTGTAGGCGAGGAAGCGCCGGCGCAACTCCAGGAACGACACGCCGGCCAGGTCCACCTGCACGCGGCTGCTGGCCGGCGCGCGCACGTCCGCCGGGAACAGAACGGAGGCGAACCCGAGCCCAAGGCGCTGCAGGAGGGCCAGGAGCGCGGAAAGGGGAACGAGGCGCAGCACCACGGCGGCGGGCGTCAGGCTGAACACCCGCACGGCGGGGTCGGTCACCCGCGCGGCGTCCTCGTCCGGGTAGTAGCTGAACACGTTGAAGGTGGCTTCGGGCACCCGATCCCGGATCCGCCCCACGGTGGCCAGCAACATCGCCTCGGAACCGTGGTTCCCCGAAAGGGTGGCGGCGGTGAGGGACACGGAGAGGGAGCGTCTGGGCATGGGGTCACGACCTCACGTGCTCGATGCGCGCCAGCTCCTGGGCCAGGAGGCGGGACCGGACGTCCTCCAGGAGGAGGCGGTTCGTGGCGATGAGGTCGGCCAGGACCCCGGCGATGGCCAACACCGCCGCGACCGCCACCAGGGCCCCGGACAGCACCAGCGACTGGATGTTGCCCTGGCCTTGCCCCGCCGCGTATCGGAGGAGGAAGCGCACGATCATGGCGGCGCCGGGGAGGACCGTCACCAGCGCGGCCAGGAGGAAGAACCGGAGCGGCTTGTACAGGATGAAGATCCGGACGATGGTCGCCATGGACCTCGCCACGTACGACGGCGTGCTTCGCACCAGGCGTGAAGGCCGGAGGTCGGGGTTGGTCCGCACCGGCACCGACACGATGGGGATCTGGCGGCGGCCCGCCTGGATGATGGTCTCCAGCGTGTAGGTGTAGCGGTCGGTGACACACAGACGGATGGCCGCGTCCCGGTGGATGGCTCGGAATCCGCTCGGGGCGTCCGCCACGTCGGTGCCGCTGGCCACCTTCACCACCCAGCTCCCGAATCGCTGCAGGAAGCGCTTGGCCGGCGAGAACCGGGCGGTCCTCCCGATGGGGCGCTCTCCCACCACGATGAGCGCCTCCCCGCGGAGGATGGGGGCGACGAGATCCGGGATGCACGAAGCGGCGTACTGGTTGTCCCCGTCGGTGTTGACGATGACGTCGGCGCCCAGCTTCAACGCCTCCTCCAGCCCCACCCGGAACGCGGTGGCCAGCCCCTGGTTGTGGGGGAGCGACACCACGTGGTCCACCCCCAGCCGGCGCGCCGCGTCGGCGGTGCCGTCGGTGGAGCCGTCGTCCACCACCATCCACTCCACCTCGTCGAACCCCGGCACACTCCGCGGGAGTTCACCGACGGTGACGGGAAGCGAGGCCTCCTCGTTGTAGCAGGGGATCTGGATGACGAGCTTGCGCATGGGCGGGCGGCGGGGGGCCTCCGGGCTGGTATCCACAGACACGCTGGCACCCCCTTGTCCCTAAAGCCATGCCGCCACACCGTCCCCGCATGACCAACCGCATCGCCGCCCTCCTGACGGGCCTGCTCCTGGCCGCCGCGCCCCTGGCGGCCCAGAGCCCGTTCATCGACATCGCCCCCCCGGACGAGCCCGGCTCCGAGCTCCGGGTCTGGCTCATCACCATCGGTCCGGGCGAGGCGGTCTGGGAGCGCTTCGGCCACAATGCCATCCGGGTGGCGAACGTCGACACCGGCCGGGACGTGTCCTACAACTGGGGGATCTTCGACTTCGACCAGCCGGGGTTCATCCCCAGGTTCCTCAAGGGGGAGATGCTCTACATGACGGCCCCGTTCCAGTCGGGGCCCATGCTGGAGGCCTATGCGGAGATGGGCCGGGACGTGGTGATGCAGGAGTTGGCCCTCACCCCCGGGCAGCGCCTGGCCCTGGCCGAGTATGCGGACTGGAACGCGCTCCCGGAGAACCGGGACTACCGCTACGACTACTTCCGCGACAACTGCTCCACCCGGGTCAGGGACCTTCTGGACCGGGCCCTGGACGGCGCGCTCGCCCGGCGCTTCCAGGCCGAGCCGTCGGGCTCGTCGTGGCGGTGGCAGATCCGCCGTCTCACCGGAGACGACCCGCTCCTGTACACGGGGATGGACGTGCTCCTGGGCACCCCCGGGGACCGCCCCATCAGCGTGTGGGAGGAGATGTTCATCCCCATGACGCTCCGGGACGCGGTGCGGGAAGTGAGCGTCCCCGACGGCGCGGGCGGGGAGCGGCCCCTCGTGATCTCCGAAAAGCAGGCGGTCCCCGCCACCTACCCGCCCGAGCCCGAGGCGCCGCCGTCCTGGCTCGCCTGGTACCTCCTCCTGGGGGTCGCGCTCGGGGGCGCGCTGGCGTGGACGGGAACCCGGGCGGCGGCGGGAGCCGGCTGGGCCCGGTGGGCCTTCGGCGCGGCGGGCGCCGCCTGGAGCCTCCTCGCCGGGTTCGTGGGGACGCTCCTCGTGCTGGTGCTCGCCACGGACCACGTCTTCATGTACCGGAACGAGAACCTCTTCCTGCTCGAGCCCTTCTCCCTGGCGCTGGTGGTCCTGGTCCCCCTGGCCGTGCGGCGCGCGGGCCGGCTCGCCGAGCGGACCGCGCTCCTCGTGCTCGCGCTCGCCCTCCTCGGGCTGGTGGCGAAGCTCCTCCCCGGGACCGCTCAGGACAACGCCATCTTCCTCGCGCTCGTGCTCCCGGCGCACCTCGGGCTCTGGTGGGGGCTCAGGGCGCTCGGCGCCCGCGGCTGAACACCCACCGCCACACGATCCACCCGTCCATGGTGGGCACGGGCATGAGCGTCCACACGGCGATGCACAGGTTGAACACGCCGAAGGTCCGAAGCCACCCCGCCACACCGTCCATCTGTACCCCTACGGCCACGGCCGCGGCTCCCACCGCGGCGTTGGCCAGCGGCCCCCCCATGGACCGGACGACCCGGCTCCGTTCCCCCACCTCCCGCTTGGCGCCTCGGTAGACGTTCACGTCCCGGGTGGAGGTGACCACCACGGCGTCCATGGGCGTTCCCGCCACTCGCGCCGCGGCCACGTGCCCCAGGGTGTGGACAACGTTGGCGAGCCAGAGGAAGGCCCCGTAAACCGTCCCCACCGCCACGCGTTGCAGCGCGCCCGATCCCGTCCCCGCGTCCGCGCCCCCGGCCACCGCCCAACCCAGCGCCACCCAGAAGAGGGGGCCGGCCCAGGCCCACCCTGTCGCCCACCACTCCACGGCGAAGAAAGAGAAGAGCCTCCAGCGCGGGCGGGTCGTGTCCTCGAGCACCAGGAGCGGTCTCATGCGGGTTCCGCCGGGGTCGGTGCGTGCCGTCCCACCGAGGATGGCGCCTGGCCGGGGCGCGCGCCATGGGCCGTCCTTGTTGGGTCCGGGGAGGCCCCCTACGTTGACCCCCGCCACTCCCCTCGACCCGTCGTCCCAGGAGGCCCCATGGCCGCCTTTCGCAGTCTAGGCGCTCATCCGGCGCGCCGCTCTCGTGCGCTCCGCACCTTCACGGGCATCGCGCTCGTCCTCGCCCTCGCCCTCGCGGCACCGCACGCCGTCCGCGCCCAGCAGGGCCCCCTCAAGGGCCTGGACGCGTACGTGGAGAACGCCATGAAGGCCTGGGAGGTCCCCGGCCTCGCCCTCGTGGTCGTGAAGGGCGACTCGGTGATCTACGCCAAGGGGTACGGCATCGCCGACCTCGCCACCGGCGCCCGGGTGGACGAGAACACCCTCTTTCCCATCGCCTCCACGTCCAAGGCGTTCACCGCGGCCGCGCTCGGCATGCTGGTGGACGACGGAAAGCTCAGATGGGACGACCGCGTGATCGAGCATCTGCCCGAGTTCGAGCTCGGGGACCCCTACATCACGGCGCACCTGACCGTCCGGGATCTGCTGACCCACCGAGTGGGCACCGCCCGCGAGGACAACATGTGGGTCATCGCGAAGTTCAAGCGCGACGAGATCGTGCAGCGGGCCCGTTTCCTGGATCAGGTGGACGAGTTCCGTGCGCGGTACGGGTACAACAACATCATGTTCACGACTGCGGGGGAGGTGGCGGGACGCGTGTCCGGGCTCGGCTGGGACGACCTTGTCGCCCAGCGCATCTTCCAGCCCCTCGGGATGACGCGCAGCACCACGCGCGCGGCGGTCGTGGAGACGCGGGGCAACGTGGCGTCGTCGCACACCCGCGTGGACGGCAAGGTGCAGTCGGTGCCGCGGCGCAACTACGACAACATCGGTGGAGCAGGCGCGGTCTTCTCCAGCGCCCACGACATGGGACAGTGGCTGCGCCTGCAGGTCGGGCACGGCGAGTACGCCGGCAAGCGGCTCCTCTCCGACTCGGTGATCGCGGAGATGCGTCAGCCCCAGAACCCGCTGCGCGTCAGCGCGGACACGGCGCAGAAGCGACTCTTCCCCGACGTGAGGTTCCGCGCCTACGGGTTCGCGTGGAACGTCCAGGACTGGCACAACCGCGTGCTCGTCCACCACTCGGGGTCCATCAACTACACGCGCACGCACGTGGGCTTCATCCCCGAGGCGGGGATCGGCTTCGCGGCCATGGCCAACCTGACGTCCAGCGGTCTGCAGGAGGCCCTGATGTACAAGGTCTTCGAGCAGCTCCTGGGCATGCCCGGGGTGGACTGGAGCGCGGAGATGCTCGCGCAGACCCGCCGCGGCAACGAGCGCTCGGGGCGCTCCGCGCAGGAGCTGGACTCGGCCCGCATCCAGGGGACCAAGCCCTCGGTGGCGCTCGATGCCTACGCGGGGACGTACCTGAACGAGCTCTACGGGGATGTCCAGGTGACCGTCGAGGGCGGAAAGCTCGTCCTCGCCTACTCCCCCGAGTACGTCGGAGACCTGGAGCACTGGCACCTCGACACGTTCCGGTCGGTCTGGCGCCCCGTGGGAGCCGGACGCTCGTTCGTGAGGTTCGCGCTCGACGAGCGGGCCCGCATCACCGCGCTCGAGCTCGACGGGTGGGGGACGTTCACGAAGAAGGTGGAGCGGCCGAACGGCTGAGTCGGGGCTGCGGAGCCGGGTGGATCGGCCACCCGGCTCCGGCCTGCCCCGACGTCAGGGGTGGCAGGGCACCACGGCCGCGGACGGCGGGTCCGCCGCGGCGTACACCATCACCCAGTAGGTGCCGAACTCCCCCTCCGGGGAGCGGGCCATGGCGAGGCCCGCCGACACGGCTTCGGGGCTCAGGATGTTGGCCAGGTGCGCCTGGGACCGGAGCCATCCGAGGACGACCTCGTCCGGGGTCGCCTGCCCCGCGGCGATGTTCTCGCCCACCCAGATCCACAGATACCCCACCCGGTCCAGCCGCTGCGAGGGATCCGACCCGTCGCTCCCCATGTGGCTCACGCTCTGGTGCCTGGCCAGGTCCTCGGCGTGGACGCGGGCGGCGCGTGCCAGCACCGTATCCGCCGTGAGCGGTGCGAGGCCATGGCGCGCCCGCTCTGCGTTCACCATGTCCATGCTGCGCTGGCCAGCGGTGGGCAAGCAGGAGTCCGGCCCACCGGGGGTCTCTGCGGAAGGGGGGAGCCCCGGGACGCCCGCCGCCGCGCACGCCGCGAGCGCCACCAGCCAGACGAGCGTCCTCACCGCGCCATCTCCCGGAACCTGCTCATCGCGCCAGGATGAGCTTGGCCCCGGCGATGACCAGCACCACCGCCAGGAGGCGCTTGATGGCCACCGGAGGGAGGCGGTTGCTCCCCAGCCAGGAGCCCGCGGTCCCTCCCAGGCCCGCCGCTGCCAGGAGCGCGAAGGCAGGCGCCGGGAATCCCCGGGTGGCGCTCAGGTTCCCCAGGAGCCCGGCCGCCGAGTTCACGAGGATCAAGAGCGCGGACACCGCCCCCGCCGTCTTCACGGGCGCCCACTTCATGAACAGCACCACCGGAGTGAGGAAGATCCCGCCGCCGGTCCCGGTGAGCCCCGAGAGGAGCCCGATACCGCCCCCGATGGCCAACGCGGCCGATCGGGGCGGATCGCCCTTCGTCTCGTCGGGGCCCGGGCGGGCGAAGAAGCGGAACGCAGAGAAGAGGAGCACGACGCCCACGAGCACCTGGAAGGCGCGGGTGGGGAGGGAAACGTATCCCCCCACGAAGGCCAGCGGCACGGCCAGGAGCGCGAAGGGCCAGAAGAGCTTCCAGGAGAAATGCCCCGCCCTGCGGAACTGCCGGAACGCGATGCCCGCCACCAGGATGTTCAGGGCGAGCGCCGTGGGCCGGACGACCTCGGGCGCGAGGCCGGCCAGCGTCATCACGGCGATGTACCCCGACGCGCCGGCGTGCCCCACCGACGAGTAGAGGAACGCGATCAGGAGCACGCCGGCGGCGAGGAGCGGGATCTGTTCTGCGGTCATGGCCCATGACGCTACGCCCCCCGTGGCGCGTCAGCCAGTCGGCACGGGTTCTAGCTGGGGATGCGCACGCCGATGGCCAGGGCATCGCGTCCGCCCAGCGCCGCGCCGACCCGGATCACCCACCGGGAGAGGGCGAAATCCAGCCCCAGGTCCAGCGCGCCCTCCAGGTCCAGGTCGTCCCCGTCCCCCAGCAGGATGTCCAGCGCCAGGTGGGCGCCCGCGGACGGCATGACGGACACGCCGTCGCCGACCCAGGCCCAGCTGAACGCCACGCCCAGCGGCAGCGATACCGCCACGTCGTCGCCCAGCCCCATCCCCACCCCCGACCACCAGATGCCGGCCGGAGCCCCCGTCCCCACCATGCGCGTGAGGGAGCCGGACACGTCCACGCCGAAGAGGGCCACCACGTCGTCGCCCGGCGCCTCGGAGAGTCCGGCCCGGAAGCCCAGGCCCGACGGGAGGGCGGACCCCCGCCAGAGCGCGAGGACGCCGAGCCCGTCGCCCGGTGCCGCATCGGTGAGGGCCAGCGTGAGGCCCGGGGGCGCCCCGGGGCGGACGAACGCCGGGGTGTCCCACACGGCCTGGGCCGAGGCGTTGGGCGGCGCGAGGAACGCCAGGGCCAGAGCCCCCGGGGCGATGCGGCTCAGGATGCGGAGCATCGGCTCAACGCTCCTCGGCCACGGGCCGCGCGGGCGCGGCCCCGTCGTGATCGATGACCAGCACGACGCGCCGGTTCTCCCACCCCTCGGTCCCCGGGCCGTGCACGTCGGGGACCACCAGCCGCTCGGTGTTCTCGCCGTAGCTCACCGCGCGGACCCGCTCGGCGGACATCCCCTGTGCCACCAGGTAGCCCTTCACCGCATCGGCGCGCCGCTGGCCCAGGCGGAGGTTGTAGGCGGCGCTCCCGGCCGGATCCGTGAACCCCTCCACGGTGACGTGGGCACCCCCGTAGTAGCGGTTGGCCACGCCGGCGAAGCGGTCGAGCACCTCACGCCCGCTCGGCTCCATCTCGTCCTGGTCGAACCCGAAGTGGACCGGCACATGGACGCGGAGCGACGACTCGAGCCCCTCCACCTTCACTCCGAACTCGCGCTCCATGGCATCCAACTCGGTGCGGAGCGCCGCCAGGTCCCCGGCGAGCCCATCCACGCGGGCCCCCAGGGCGGCGTCGCCCTGATCCATGCGCTGGACGAGATCGCCGCGGAGCGTGGTCAACTGGACGTCCAGGTCCTTCTGGCTCACATGGGCGCAGGACGACGCGAGGACGGTCACGGCGGCGATGGCGCCGACGTGCGTCGCGGCTCGCTTCCAACGCATGGTTCGAACCTCCCGCCCCGGGGGCCATGGCCCCCGGGGCACTGAAGTGGAAGCACGGGACCGTCGCCCCCCCAGACCACGGTCCCCTCCGATGGTGCCCCGAACCAGCTGCAATCAGCGTGCCAGCCATTGCGGGGCGCGGACTTCGGGAGGCGCGGGCGCCTCCGCTGGCGCGGCGCGGTCCTGGAGCGGGCCCGGAGCGGCCCGGAGTGGGCCGGAGTGGGCCCGCGCGATTTCCAGTCGCGCGCGCGCCCCCTATCTTCCGACCAGAGCCCTCCCCCGCTCTGCCCAGGAGGCCCGCATGTCCCGCTTCGACCCCTCCGCCCTCGACCGCCGGAGCTTCCTCAAGGGAGCCGCCGCAGGGCTGGTTTTTCTCCCGCATGCGGACCTGAGCAAGCTGGACTTCCGCGCGGCGCGCCGGGTCACGCAGGTGGCCGTCATCCGCACGTCGAGCCGGCAGGAGGGCGTGCGCCGCGCCATGGCGCTCCTGGCGCCAACCGGAATGGCCGGCAAGCGCGTCGTCCTGAAGCCCAACTTCAACAGCGCCGACGCCGCTCCCGCGAGCACCCACGACGACACCGTGAAGCAGCTCGTGCGTGAGCTGCAGGAGCGCGACGCCCGGAGCATCACGTTGGGCGAGTCCAGCGGGCCCCGGGGCACCGTGTCCGTTCTGGATGCGAAGGGGACACGGGACCTGGGCCGGGACCTGGGCTTCGACGTGGTGAACTTCGACGAGATCGCGGACTCGGACTGGGTCCCCTTCTCACCGCCCGGCACGCACTGGCCCGAGGGGTACCACCTCCCCCGCCTGGTCACGGACGCCGAGTACCTGGTGAGCACCTGCTGCCTGAAGACCCACGGGTCCGGCGGCGTCTTCACCATGTCCATGAAGCTGGCGGTGGGGCTCACCCCCCGGCCCATCCGCCGCCCCATGCACCAGTCGCCGGACATGCGCAGGATGATCGCCGAGCTGAACCAGGGCTATCGCCCCGACCTCGTCGTCATGGACGGCGTGGAGGTCTTCACGGACGGCGGCCCGTCCCGCGGCACGCTCAAGCAGGCCAACGTGACGATCGCCGGCACGGATCGGGTGGCCGTGGACGCGGTCGGCGTGGCCATCCTCAAGGAGCTGGGCTCGAACGACGCCATCATGGGCAAGCCCATCTTCGAGCAGGAGCAGATCGCCCGCGCGGTGGAGGTGAAGCTCGGCGTGCAGAGCCCGAGCGAGATCGCGCTCGTGAGCGACGATGTCGACGGTAGGGCTTACGCCGACAAGGTGGGAGCGATCCTGGCGCAGGGCTGAGTCAGGAGCCGCCGCGTGCGTTGGCCGACTTCACCCGGCGTCCGAGCGCGTCGTGCAGGGAGCCCACGATGAGGGCGATCACGGTGCCGGCCAGCCAGCTCCCGGCGCTCTCATCCAGGCCGAGGCGCTCGGTGAGCCACGACGACGTGAGGTCCTCGACGGCGGTGAACACGAAGACGAGCCCCACCCCCACGATGCCGTAGACCGCGGTGCGTCGAAGCACCAGCGCGGGGTCCAGCGCCCCCCGGTAGAAGACCGCCACCCCGAGGAAGGCGAGCCCTGCGACCAGCGCCGCAAGGCGGAGCCAATACTCCCAGCCCGCGAGGGGAATCCGCAGCGGCGTGACCCGGGTCAGGACGACCAGCGCGACCTGGAGCGCCGCCACCACCGTGAACGCGACCATCCCCTGCGCGAGCCAGAGCACACGGCGGCGCCCCTGGGCATCCGCAGCGCGGTACATGGTCCCCTCATTGAAGAGGGACGCCGCGGCCACCCCCAACGCCACGGCCATCCCCACGCGCGGCGTGAGCGGCAGGACGCCGGCCGCGCCCAGGCCCCAGGCCACCAGCGCCGCCGTCCAGGGCGCCGCCCTGGCCACGCGTCCGTCCTGGAGCGGATAGGGGAAGCTCCGCGACACGGCGTACGTGGCCGCCATCGCCATGAAGAAGCCCAGGGAGAGCGCCTGCTCGAAGAGCCACGCCGGGACGCCGGCCGCCGCCAGAGCCGGCCCGGCGCCGGAGTCAAGGAAGGGAGCGCCCATCAGCGCGAGGACCACGGCCACCAGGGACAGCTCCCTGCGCGGCGCTCCCTTGATCAGGATCAGGGCGCCGAGCCCCGCCGCCGCCAGCACGAAGAGGCCGTAGCCGATCTGGCGGGCGACGTAGCCTGGAGCCGCCGTGGCGGGAGCGGCGCCACCCGCAAGGAACCACACCACCTGGGTCAGCCCGGCGGCCAGGGCCAGGAGGGTCAGGAAGCCGGCGGTGACGCGGTGCGGCATCGGTCACCTCCGCGCCTCGTGTGCGCGGATCCACTCCAGCACCACCGTGTCGAAGGACTCCGGGTCCTCCATGTGGGGCCAGTGCCCCGCGTTGTCGAACACGTGGACCGTGACGTCGGTGAAGGGCGTCCGCACGCCGCTCCACACGTTGGGCGCCACCACGTAGTCGTGGCGGCCGAGCGCGACGAACACGGGCACGCTCACCGGCGGCGCGTCCTCGGCCCACGCGAAAGGGGTGCGCTGCAGGTCGTAGAACAGGGTGTCGTTGACCAGCACGCCCTCGAAGATCCCGGTGGCGTCGTAGGTCGAGTCGGCCCAGTACAGAGCACCGTTGGCGATGTAGGTGGGGACGAACCCCCTGCCCGGGTGAGCGGCCTGCAGGGAGTCCAGCTTCGCGCGGGTCGCTTCGTGCTGCGCCGCCCGCCCCGGGGACAGCTCCCGCGTCCGGTACGCCTCGGCGCTGTCGGAGGCGAAGGGGACCGACGGCGGCCCCGCCACGGAGACGGCGAACGCCGTGTGCTCCGGGTACGTGGCGGCGTACGCCAGCGCCACCAGACCCACGATGGAGTTCCCCATCACAACGATGCTGTCCATGCCCAGCTGGGCGCGCACCGCCTCGATGTCCGCCACCGCCTCCATGATGCCGTGGGGAAGGCCGTCCCGGCGCTGGGCGTCCGGGAGGAAGACACGCCCGTCGAAGTGCACGCAGCGGAGCTCGGTGGCCAGCCGCGCGGAGTACGTGCCTCCGTAGAGGATCCTTGACCCGTAGACGATGCACGGCCGGCCCTGCCCCACGATCCTGTACGGGAGGACCGCCCCCTCCACCGCCACCGTGCCCTCGGTGGGCGGGCCCTGGGCCTCGGTGGGCGGGCCGGCTTCGGGCGCGCACGCGGCGGCCAGCACGAAGAGGCAGAGGACGACGGGGTGACGCATGAGACCTCCAGGGCGATGGGAGTTCCCCGAAGGGAGCTCCCCGTCAGAATCGGCCCGGCGTGGCGCGAACGCCAGCCTCAGAGCACCCAGGGCACGAAGCGCCGGGTGCGCCGCATGTAGTCGCGGTAGGCATCCCCGAAGAAGGCGACGTCCTCCGCCTCCTCGGCCCGGGCGGTGAGCCACAGGCACCCGCTGGCCAGCGCGGCCAGGCCGAGCGCAGCCACCGAAGGCCGCTTCAGGAACACACCCCAGGCCAACCCGAGGAGCGAGGCGTACATGGGGTGGCGCACGTATGCGTAGACGCCGGTGGTGACCAGCTCCTTCGTCTTCTCGAAGGCGTAGAGGGCCTCCCCCTCCCGGGTCTTCGTCCCCGGCCGGCCCTGGCTCCTGAGGAGCGCGACCGCGGAGACGAGGAGGAAGAGCGACCCGAACAGGAGAGTCCACGACGCGATCTGTCGCGGTGAGAACGGATCTGCGAACCAGGGGCCCGGCCCCCGGAAGTTCAGCAGCACCAGCGCCACGATGGCCACCCAGGCGAAGAACCGCGGGAAGCCGTGGGAGGTGGGGTCGCGCAGCGACCGCCGCGACACCCACGCGAGGACGAGGGTCGCCACAACGAAGAGCGCGAGGCGGATCACCGGACGAACCAGGACAGGTCGATCATCTCGGCCATGGCGCGGTACCCCGCAGCGTTGGGGTGGGTGTAGTCGCAGTTGAACTCGGGCCGGATGGACTCGGCCCCCTCGATGGCGGGCCCGCCCCCGAGGAGCGCCGCGAAGTCCAGGACGCCGTCGAAGGGCGCCTGCGTCCGGATCCACGCGTTCACCGCCTGCCGGTGCGCCTCCCGGTCCGGGGACCATCCCGTCGTGCCGTCGGGGCCGCCCCGGGGGATGATGGTGGCGCCGTAGATCTTCAGCCCACGCGCCTTCGCCCGCTCGATGACGCGCTGCGTGGCCTCGATGACCTCCTCGGCCGTGGCGCCGCCTCCGGCGAGATCGTTCGTGCCCTCGAAGAAGATCACGTGGGTGACGCCGGCGCGCTCGAGCACGTCCCGCTCCAGGCGCTCCAGCCCCGGGGGGCCGTTCCCCCCGACGATGATACGGTTGCCGGCGATCCCCGCGTTGGCGAGGCCCCAGAGAGGCCCGTCCGGGCCCGATGCGCGCGCCGCCAGCCGCTCGGCCAGAAGATCGGGCCAGCGCTGGTGGAGGTCTGGGCGCACCACGCCGGCCAGGGTGGTGCTGCAACGCCCGTCCGTGATGGAGTCACCGAAGGGGACGATGGTCCCCGCAGCGGAGTCGGAGAGCACGTCCAGCGCCGCCACCCAGTAGACCGGGAACGCCAGCACCGAGGTATTGGCGGCGACGGGCGGGATGGGCTCGAACCCCTCCCCCGAGGGGTCGGCGCCGCGGCGTCCCCAAGCCCAGTGGTTGGAGGCAAGCCCCAGCGTGTGCGTGCTGGCGTCCTCGGCGGCGGCCACGTCGAGGCTCACCACCAGGCGCTGGAACGCCACCACGCGAACATCCACCGGATCGCTCCAGGCGCCCGCCCCCGGCTCGAGCGTCAGCGCCGTGTCCCCGGTGAACATGAGGCGAAGATTCGTCCCGGGGACCACCGACGCCCCCGGGCCCGGCACCCCCACCCACGCGCCGGAGAACGTGACCGGGCTCGTTCCCAGCGTGTTCTCCAGCTTGATCCTGAGCGCCCGACCGGAGAGCGTGGGGCGCACCACCGTGCGCACGGTGGCGTCGGAGAGGGAGAGCGCCGTCTCCGTCCGGTTCTGTGGCGCGGCCCACGCCGAGAACCAGCGGGGCCCGGCCTGGGGCGTGGGCTGGGCGGCGGCCGGGAAGGCCGGCACGAGGAGCGCCAGGGCGAGGCCGACCAGGGCGCCGCGCCCCCTCATGGCTGCTTCTCCGGCACGCGCACCTCGGCGTCCAGATCGTCCAGGCGCTCCTGCATGTACTTCCCGGGCGTCCTGCACCGCCCGGAGGAGCTGCTCCCTGCGGGCCGGGTCGATGATGATCGCCACGGGCTCTGGACTCCTCGATCGGCTTGGAACGCTGGTTCTGGTCCGGTCCTCGTCTCGTTCATGCTGGTGGCCACGGACCCGGGAGACAACCTGGTGGTGGAGTATGCCGACGTCGCCACGGCGCCGGCGGGCTGGACGCGGGCGACTCGACGGCCTGCTAGGGCGCCGGGCCTGCGGGGCGTAGATTCCCGGGAGGTCGGCGTAGCGGACCTCTTCGCTCCGACGCCCCTTACCGACAGCCCTGCCTGCCGCCGTCCATGAATTCCACGCCGCCGATCGTCTGGGTCCTCCTTCTGCTCACGCTGGCCAACCTGGGCGTGCTGGTCTTCTTCGCGATGCGCCTGAAGGCCGACCTGACCTCGGAGCTGCGGAAGGGGATCGACGCCGACCTCAAGGAGGGGCGCCGGGAGGCGGCCGAATCGGCGTCACGGCTGCGCACCGAGGTGACCACGCACATCTCGACGGTGGGCGGAGAGCTGTCGGAGCGCCTGAAGTCCGTGGACACCACCCTGAACACCCGCATCCGCGAGCTCCAGGAGCAGAACGACCGCAAGCTCGAGCAGATGCGCACCACGGTGGACGAGAAGCTGCAGGGCACGTTGGAGCGGCGCCTCGGCGAGGCCTTCGGGCAGGTGAGCGAACGGTTGGAGAGCGTGAAGAAGAGCGTCGGCGAGATGCACACGCTGGCCAAGGACGTGGGGAGCCTCCAGAGGACGCTCACCAACGTGAAGATCCGCGGCACCTGGGCCGAAGTGCAGCTGGGTGCGCTCCTCGAGCAGTTCCTGGCACCAGGGCAGTTCGAGAAGAACGTCAAGACCAAAGCCGGCTCCAACGACCCGGTGGAGTTCGCCGTCCGTCTTCCCGGGCCGAAGAGCGACCCGGACCACCCCGTCCTCCTCCCCATCGACTCCAAGTTCCCGCAGGAGGACTACCTCCGGATCCAGGACGCCGCCGAGCGGGGCGATGCCGAAGCGGTGCAGCGCGAGAGCGAGGGTCTGGCCCGGACGCTGCGCTTGGAGGCGAAGAAGATCCAGGAGAAGTACCTGGACCCGCCCCGGACCACCGACTTCGCCATCATGTTCCTGGCCACCGAGGGGCTCTACGCCGAGGCGCTCCGCCAGCCCGGGCTGGTGGGGGAGCTCCAGCAGAAGTACCGGGTCGTGGTGACCGGCCCCACGACGCTGGCCGCGACCCTCAGCAGCTTCCGCATGGGCTTCCAGACGCTGGCCATCGAGAAGCGGGCCTCGGAGGTGTGGGAGGTCCTCGGCGCCGTGAAGACGGAGTTCGAGAAGTTCGGCGGGGTCCTGGACCGGGTGAAGAAGCAACTGGAGATGGCCGGGCGGAGCCTCGACGACGCGGGCGTGCGCACACGGGCGATGGGGCGCAAGCTCCGCGACGTGGAGCAGATCCCCGCCGATGCCGCCCAGGAGCTCCTCGGCCTGCCCCAAGCGCCGGTCGGCGGGTCGGTCGGAACGGACGAGGACGACGAGGCGATCGGCTAGGCGAGCACGGCGGCGCCGCCGGCGCCCGACGCTCCAGCTACAGCAGTTCCAGCCCCGGCACGTCCCGGAAGTCGTCCGGGTTCAGCGTCCACAGCGGCGCGCGCCATGTGAGGGCGGTGGCGGCGATGGCCAGGTCCACCTCCCGGCCCCGGGCCCGAGGCACGCTGAGGTAGAGGCCCGCGGCGACGGCCGCTTCGCCGGCCCCGAACGGGAGCGCGCCCGCCGAGGGGAAGAGCGCCTCCTGCGCGCGCAGCTCCTCGGGGATGCGCGGCCCGCGGAGCCACTCGTACAGGACCAGGGCGGGCACAGCGATCCGCTCGCGACGGGCGAGGGCATCGCGCAGGGCGCCGCCGAGTCGCCCTCCCGCACCCAGCGCCTCCACGAGCACGGACGTGTCGAGGATGATCACCGGGCCGATCCGGCCCTGCGGCCGCCTGCCCGACGTGCCGCACGGATCTCGGCGAGCTCCCGCACCACCTCCTGCCTCGGACGCCCGGGAAGGTCGCCCGTCACCTCGTCAAACACCCTGAGCGCCCGGTCCCGCTCTTCTGCGGACAGGAGGCCCGCCTGCTCGCCGTAGACCCGGATCGCTTCCCGGACCACCTGGCTCTTGGCCATGCCCAGCCTCTCGGCGGTGCGGCCGAGGGTGGCGACGGTCTCGTTGTCGAGCGTGAAGGTGAGCTTGAGCACGGAGCGGCGTGTTGGAGTATGGTACTATGGTAG
The DNA here is from genome assembly GCA_035477395.1 of Longimicrobiales bacterium. Lineage (GTDB taxonomy): Bacteria > Gemmatimonadota > Gemmatimonadetes > Longimicrobiales > Gaopeijiaceae > SZUA-318. The sequence goes on along the minus strand of DATIKQ010000036.1, from coordinate 3,097 downwards.
TATGGTGCTACGGCGACCGGAGGTCAACCTGATCCCGGCCCCCTCGGCCGCACATGCAGTTTCCCGTGGGCGTAGTCGAAGATCATGTCGAACCGGCTAAGCAGCCCGTTGCCGACCACGGCGTCCGCCCCCTCCTGCTTCGACCGGACCGCCGCGGGGGTCACCATCACCGCCACATCCTCGAGGGCGAACGGGCCGACGAGGATCCGGGGCACCCGTCCCTCCTTCCCGTAGATGTCCCCGCTGAGGCCGCGGCCGACCAGTCTCTCGCCGGCGGTAGCAGGCATCCGGAACGCGTTGATCTCGCGCTCCAGGAGCTCGAGCGCCTCCCCCGAGGCGAAATCGATGTACGTGGCGAGCACCACCGGTGGCTCGCCGGCCGTGGCCACGCGGAGGTCCATCCAGGGGACGCGGTTGTCCTTGAAGTAGAGGTCCACGGACGCCCACCCTGCCTCGGGCGAGAACGTCTCGGCCTCGTACAGCCGCATCCGGCGCGCCCCGTAGTCGAGCTCCACCGCGTAGTGGCCGAGGACCGAGTACCCGATCACGCCGTCGTTGGGAAAGCCCTTGTAGATGTCCGTAGCCAGCACGATGACGGATTGACCATCGAAGCTCATGGACCCGATGGAGAACCCTGCCGTGGGGTCGTGCAGCGCGGGGGTGCCGTCCCCCTGCCCCGCGCCGCCGATCCGTGCCTGGACCAGGCTCGGGAACCGGGTCAGGTCCACCTTGGCGGTGTCGAACACCAACACGCCGTCGTACGGCATGCCGCTGTCCAGAATGAGGCGCAGCGTGGATCCGCCCACCGTCACGGGAACGATGGTCTTGTTGTGGGCGAGCTCGATGGGGATCTCGGCCAGGAGGCGGTTCTGGCCGGCGGCCGGGACGTGTGCGAGGAAAAGCGAGATGCCGGCAACGGCTGCCGCGCGGAGGGTGCTCATGGTCGTCGGGCCTCACGGAGGGGACATCCGGAGGTCCTTACGGGCTGGCTCGCGCTCCGGTTGCGGGCGCCGCTCGGACGGCGCTACCGGGCCCGCATCCAGGGAACGAGCCCGAAGTAGCCGATCAGGCCGGTTCTCTCGCGAATCGCCACGATCCGCTCGGCCGGGATGGGGGGATCGAAGGGCCGCACCCCATCCCATCCTCCGACATCCTCCCCCCCGATGACGCCCCGCTCGTCCACGGCCACGTCACGGTACTTGGCTCCGTGGGACAGTCGAACGTCTACGACGTGGATCCCGCCACCGTGCCGGGCGACGAATCGCTTCCAGAGCGCCGCCGGAATGCGGGGGAGGGATTCGGCGTATCCGGCGCCAGCGGGGCGCGGCGTGTTCTGGGGATCCACGGGCTATGCCCCAGCCTCAACCCGTGGCGTCGGGCCGATCGGAGCTGAAGAACCAGTGCGTGATCACCCAAGCTCCGTCGGAGCGCTTCCGGAGAATGTGGATCCCGCGGCCGGAATCGGACACGAGATCGGCTGCTCCCAGCGGGGCGATCGACACCGAATACGACATCTTCACGTACGCCAGGCTGCCGCAACCGACCATGGACTCCACCGTCTGCTCGTAGCTCTTGAACGTCAACTCCTCCCACGCCTTCTGCCATTCCCTCACCTGGCCCTTCCCGACGACGTCGGGCTGGTTCGGCGCCATCAGCACGATGCCGTCGTCGAGGAGCGCGGCCATTGCCTCGAAGTCGGCGCTCTGGACCAGCCCCTCGTGCTCGGCCTCCAGGTCCTGGATCAATGCGACATCTTCAGCCGTGAGCGTGCACGTCGCAGCCTCGGCAACCCGCGTCGGGTCGGGCGTGGAGCAGCCGACAAGGGTGCCCCAGAGCAGAGTCGACAGGGTCGCGAGAGCCGCTCTCGCATGACCGCTCGCGTGGATCATGATCAGGTCTCCCTCAGCAAGGCGCTCTGCCCGGGCTCTGGAATGGCCGGCCCGTCCGGACACCCCGGACGCCAAAGGGCTCCGAGCGGTAGACCATCCGCACGGAGCCCCCGGGCGTTTTAGCACGTTGATCACCCGGATGCAATCGCCGGAAAGGGCCGGGGCGCGCGACACGCGTGCAGGCACAATATGCGTCGCGGGCACGCGGAGGGCCAGGAGATTCGGATCTTCACTTGTTTGCGCCCGGGTGTCGGGGTGACGCAGAGTGAGGCGGACATGATGAAATCCCGGGAGGAGTTGAGCGACGGTCTCTCCCTCTACCGGGCGTGCCGGAGAGTGACATCGGGAGTCGTTCAGCTCGGCCCTCGCTTCCCCGACGCATCCGGGGATGGCGGGGTGGTGATCGGCTGATGCGCGCCCTACCCCGCCGCCTCCAGGGCGCGGAAGTAGACGTCAGCGGGGATGTCAATCTCGCGCTTCCAGCGCGCGCCGGCCGTGCGCCCGTCGGGCTCGACTCCGCGGCGGCGGTTCGCCTCGACCAGAGCCCGCACTGGGTAGGTGTCCAACTCTGGAGCCTTCCAGCGCCCGTCGTAATGCGTCCCGCCACGGGGATCCACGAACACCGGGAGCCCCTCGCCCGACCACATCACGCGCCACCCGCCTTCGTGGACGAGTGTGTGATGGTGTTTGCAGAGAAGGACCGTGTTCCCCAGGCTCGTCTCCCCGCCGTCGGCCCAGTGCTTCACGTGGTGGCCATCGCAGAACCGGAGCCCACACCCCGGGACGCGGCACCCGCTGTCCCTGGCCTCCAACGCCCGCCGGAGCGCCGGCGGGACCGTTCGGGTCCGGCGGCCAACGTCGAGTACCGACCCGTCTGGCGCGTGGGTGATCCGGACCAGCCCGGCGTCGCAGGAAATGCGTCGGGACGTTTCACCTGAAGTGGGTATCCACTTCGCTCTCCTGACCCCAATATGTAGGGATGATCGGAGAGCGACGTCACCCGGTGGGCGGAGAGGACTACCCGCGGACCCTGGCGGAATTCGTTCTGCCGAGGCGGTCCACACGAATACGTGCGGGTTCTGGTTCGATTGAGCGATGTAGTGGTCGATGGTCGCGATGAGTTCGGGCACACTCTCGAACGAATCACGGCGAATGCGTTTGTCCGTCAGGTTGCGAAACCAGCGCTCGACGAGATTCAGCCATGAGCT
>DATIKQ010000035.1:0-61054 GCA_035477395.1 Longimicrobiales bacterium | reverse complement strand
TGGACTGCTACAACGAGTCGGAGGAGGCCACGGGGTTGTACACCATGATCGACGACAACCTCACGTTTCCCTTCCTGACCCACCTGCTCGACACGGAAGTGGAGGTGGAAGGGCTGGATCTGAACGATGCCGATGAGGTGGTCGTCACCTGCAGGCAGGGCGTGTCGCGGCAGAGGGTTCCGATTCTCGATCTGCCCTTGCCGAGCCCTCCACCTGAGGGTTGGGAATGGATCGAAGCCTACCGATACTGGGCTCGGGGCCGGCGGTAAGGGTCGCGCGGTGTGGACACCGGCATGGACTGGTGCCACTTCGTGGTGCCAGTTCGCGGCGAGGCTCAGGTGCCCACGCTCACCCGGCCGGCCAGGTTCGCCCACCTCTCCGTCACGGCGGTCCGTAGCGGCGCGTGTCCGATCCGCTCGATCCAGCGCTCCACCTCGGACCCTGAGAACCCACCTGGAACCTCGATTTCCGGCAGGGCCGCGAAACGCCTGCCCTTCCGTGCCGAGAAGTACAGCGTGTCGAAAAGTGCCTTCTCAGGCGTTGCGATCTCGAAGTTGCCGCTCCTGCGATAGGGGCCGTGCCCGCCGAACAGCTCGGGTGCGATCCGGTGGAACTCGTATGTACCGACGCGAGTCTGCAGCTTCGACCTCTGCACGGTCGTGACGATTTGCACCACGCGCGGGATCTGTTCCATCATCCCGTGGAGGTTGAGCGCCGAGAGGAGCGAGACATAGCCGCCGGGCTCGTCTGCAAAGAGGTGTGGCACGACCGCGTAAGGGGAGAGATCCGGGTGCCCGGGAACGGTCCAGAGGCCCCTTCGCACGCGCACCAGCATCCGACCCTTCTCGAGCTCAGCGAGGTCTCGCGACGCATTGGACAGCGCGACACCCGCACGCTCGGCGACTTCCGCCGTCGTGAACACGGGAGAGGGCGGGAACAGCTCCGTCCAGATGATCTGCGCCACCTTGTTCATGCCCTTCCCGCTCGCGCCAGGATCGCCTCGATCAGTGCCGCGACGCGGAGGCGCATGTCGTCCCAAGCGGCGCCCGCGCTCCGGGCCGCACGGTCCGACGCGTCGAGAAACTCGATGACTTGGCCGCGGTACTCGTCGCAGCTGATGATCAACCCGCAGGCGAGCGCTTCTTCAAGGTGACCGGTAGGCACGGTGTGGGCCAGGAAGTCGAGAAGCGACGCTGATGGAGAACCGGGCACCAGCACGGAGAGATCGAAGACATCCCGTGCCTGGGCTTCCCGGCGGCCGGCCAAGGCTTGGATCTTCTGGCGGACGGCCGCCTCGAGCGCATAGTGGCGCACCTTGAAGGGGTGTAGACCGTATGCCTCGACAAGGAGGTTCGCGGGGCTCTCCGCTACGACCGCGTCGGCCGCGTGCTGGGCTCGGAACGACACCTCGACCTTCGTCGGGTACCGGACTCCTCCTGCCCCGATCACGCCGAACTTGTAGCGGAACGTGGTCTCGGTGTCGTTGTTCGGTCCCTCGCCGGGGTCGAGCCCCCGGATCCCGTATGTCTGCAGCCGGCGCGTGAAGTCCCGGTCGTCGAACAGCCCGGCGATCCGGGTCCGAATGTCCCTGGATCCGTCCGTGCTCCCGTCCAGGTCCATGTCCTGGGAGTAGCGCGGGCTGCCGAAGAACAAGCGCAGGTTCACGCCGCCCTTGAGGATGACTCCACCGCCCCGGCGCACCGAGTCCATCTCCTGCAGGATCAGGAGATGGACGAGCTCACGGGCAGAAGTCGGGGACAGTGGGGCTGGCATTATACGCTGTAGTTATAGCTAATAGATAAGTGGATAAGATAATGGGGTCGTTTTCCGGGTCCATCTGGTCGACCCCTCGGCGCAGCGAGACACGGTACGCGACCATGCTCCTGTCCGCAGACCGGACCTTGATCCCGGTGCCGATCCCGGTGCCGATCCCGGTGCCAGCAGGCTCCGGGAGCATCTCGTGCCCGTCGCCCCCGGGCTTCCTGGCCCTGGCGGGTCGGTGTCTCGAAAGCCCTGGACCTACCAGCAATCCGGTCGTCTGCCGCGCCCCCCCTGAAAAGCGTGAGGTCGGCAGTTGACCTGCGGTGGCCCTCCGGGCCATCCTCAGTCGTCTCCGGCCGCTGACGCGGCCTCCGGCTCGAGTCTACCCAGGCCCACTTACAGAACGCGTTGCCCTGCGGTGATGCACGCAAGCGCTTCTGCGCTACGGCCGCAGCCAATCCGCTTCCACGTACGCCGACACCTCTTCGCGCGCTCCGCGCAGGGTGGCCCAGGTCAGCACCTCCGGGTCCCGCGCGGCGTCGGTGCAGAGGCGTCGGGGGTCCGGGGTGATCCCCACCCGGGCCAGCGCCGCGCCCCTCGCGCCGTGCTCCCGGTCGCCGCCGTCGTTCCATCGGCGCGCGTCGTGGAAGAGGGCGAAGAGATCCGCGACCAGCGGATCGGCCCCCTCGAGGATGGTCGCGAACGCGGCGCGGGAGATTGGGAGCGGGATCCCGGGCCGGGGCTCACTGCGGCTCACGTCGCCCGCCTTCCGGCCTCCATGGCCTCCTCCTGTGTGGCATGCATCCCGGGGCTGGCGAATTCCCCCGCCCTGACCACGAACCACGCCCCGGCCCACTCGATCACCTCCCAGATCGGCTCACGCCCGGGAGGGTCTGCGTGCTCGGCGTGGTGGATCCTGCCCGCGTCCCGCACGAGGGCGCCCAGCGTGGGGTATGGTCCGCCCACCTCGAGCTGCCCCTCAGGACATCGGCCGTGGTAGAAGTACCGCTCCCGCAGGGTGACCACGGTCCATCCCTCCAGCGGGAGGACAGGCTCCGCCACCTCGTCCAGGAGATGGTGAAGTGCCTCCACCAGCCCCGAGGGATCGGGGATGCGCAGGTTCATGCACGGCTCCGTTCTCGGCCCGGACCGACGGCCGGCGCGGGGAGGCGCACCCACCGGAAGCGGATGGTCGCGAGCGCGTCATCCAACTCAGCCCAGGTCGCGCGCGACGCGCCCTGGGCCGTCGCTGCACAAACCTGCACCAGCCGGTCCCCCACCGCCACGCAGTGGAAGACGCAGTCGAACAGGAGGGGAGGCCCGTCCTTGCGCGGCTGCGAGAAGAGCACGCGCGCCCTCCGCCCCGGGTGCCCGCCGAGGGCGGCGGCCTCCGGGAAGGTGACGGACATGAAGTCGTCGTAGGCCCGGGCGCAGAACGTCAGCGTCATGGACAGGGCCTCGGCGCTCGAAGCGGGCGCGTCCTCGCCACCTGTTCGCTGCTGATCCACGACGACCGTGGTGGAGGCGCCCCGGAACCCCCGGGGCTCCTTGGCCATCATGCACAACGGGGGCGTGAGGCTGTCGAGGCCCACGCCGACCCTCTTCTCCAGGTCCACGTCCATCAGCGCGAGCTCCTCGCGCCACTCGTCCTCGCCGACCCAGCGCCAGCCCTCCGGACGAGGAAGGTGGACCTCCAGCATGGGGTCGAGCGTCAAGACGATGCTCATGCTTCCACCACCTCCCCCCGGATGCCCGGGATCGATTCGAGCAGGCGGACGGCGATCTCGTGATCCTCGCCGTAGAGGATCCGGTTCTGCACGTCCGTGGCGAACCTCTCGACGGCGCCCAGCGCCTCCGTGGTACCGGCCTCCACCAGCGCTGCCAGGTCGGGAGGGACGGGGATCCAGCGCTGACCCAGCGGAAGGGCGAGGCGCCCGTGCCCCACGTGCATCAGGGGCAGGCCGTGCTCCGGGTGGTCGTAGAGCTGCAGGAGGGCTCCGACCTGCGCGTCGGTCTCGGGCACCGCGGAGACCGTGACCCGCATCAACCCCGGCGCCACCCGTGGGAAGACGAAGATCAGCGCGAGGGTGAGCGGCTCGGCGAAGAGGGCGGACTCCCTCACGCGCCCGCAGGCGTAGGGTTGGAACCAACCGGAGATCACGGGATGACCGTCGAGCCAGAAGGTGAGGGGGAGCCGGTCGTCAGTCGGCTCCTCCGCGCCGGGGAGGGGCGTGACGGCGAGCGAGCCCTTGGTGCGGGCGTACCAGGGCACGAAGCAGGGATGCTCGGACATGGGAAGGCTCCTTGAAACGGGGTTCAGGAAGCCGAAGGGGCCGCAGGCGTGTGGACGGCGATCCCTCCGACGCTTTAGGCGGATGCCGTGGATGGGGGGCGGGCCCGCCAAGCTGTCGCGATCAAAGCGCCCGTCCCCACCCGAGGCGCGCGGCGCACTGCCGCGCACCACCGGGCCGGACTCGTGAAACCTACGGTGGGGGTGTGACAGAAACGGGTGGCGCGAGGCGTCCACGTCAGCTCTCCGCCTCCGCGCGGAGTTGCTCGCAGCAGGCGACGCAGTAGGGCGGGCTGCTCCGGCGTTCCATGTTCTTGCCGAACCAGTACCTGGACTCCTTCAGCGTGATCAGCTTCCCGCACGCCGCGCAGGCGTTGAGCGGCTCGAAGTCCGCCGTGGGGCCGCGCTCCGCCCGGGCGTCCTTCTGGGCGATCTCCCGCTCGCACGTCCATGCCAGGTACGTCACCCACCAGGGGAGGCCGTCCCGGGTGGCCAGGAGGCGGCGCATCCGCTTCGCCAGGCAGCGGCGGCACGGGCTGAAGTAGTACGGGGTGGCGAAGAGCGCCGGCGCGTCGCCGCACGCGACGCAGAAGCCGGCGACGAAGACGTCGGCCTCGAGCTCGCGCACGACCTCGGGGTTCTCGGCGACCTCGCGGGCGGTCCTCTCCATGAGAGCCGACTCGGAGTCCGACCGATCCCGGGGGGTGCCGCCGGGCTGCTGCCGGGGCATGGTGGGTCCGATCATCACAGCCTCCTGCGTGGATGGTTCCAGGAAGCCGAAGGGCCCCGCGCCGCGGAACGGCACGGGGCCCTCCGACGCTTTAGGCGGAGCGCCGTTCTCAGGGGGCGGGCCCGCCAAGCTGTCGTGTTCAAAGCGCCCGTCCCCACCCGGGAGCCGCAGCGCGTCGCCGCGGCGGCCCGGGCCGGACTTCAACAAGCTTCAAAAAGCGAAGGGTCCCTGTCGGCTGGACCGATCGGGACCCCCGAGCGGTTTAGCAGGTTGGTGACCCGGATGCAATCGCCACAAAACGCCGGGGTGCCAGTGTCGGTGGCACGCAAGAAATATCGCGGAAACGGGGGGCGGTTTCCATGGGTGGAGGATGGCTCAGAGTTCCGTGCCGACCTGCAGCCGCGACAGGTAGGCCCGGTACGCCCAACTGCGATCCCGCTTCCGCCCCGAGGTCTCCGTGAGGACCCCCGCGGCCACGAGGGCCTCGATGGCTCGCCCGGCGGTGGGCTTGGTGGTGCCCGTGAGGCGCATGGCGACCGACACCGTGACAAACGGGTTGCGAGGCAGCGCCTCGAACAGGCGGAGGGCGGAGAGCGAGGCGTCGGGGTGAGCGAGGACCCGCGCGCGGTCGGCGCTCACGAGGGCGAACATCTCCCGCGCGGAGGCCACGGCATCGTCGGCGATGGTGCGCACCCCGTCCAGGAAGAAGAGGAGCCAGCCTTCCCAATCGCCCTTCGTGCGCACCGCGCCCAGGCGCCGGTAGTACTCCTCGCGGTGGCGCTTGAAGTGGAGGCTGAGATACAGGAGCGGCTGGGAGAGGAGCCCCCAGTGCTCCAGCAGGAGCGTCACGAGGAGACGGCCGATGCGGCCGTTGCCGTCGAGGTACGGGTGGATGGTCTCGAACTGGACGTGGGCGAGACCGACCCGGACGAGAGGCGGCAGGGCATCGTCCGCGTGCAGCCAACGCTCCAGGTCCGTGAGCAACGGCCCCACGAGATGGGGAGGCGGAGGTACGAACGTGGCGTTGCCGGGACGCGTGCCACCCACCCAGTTCTGCGTCCGCCGTACGTCGCCCGGTCCTTTGCCTTTCCCCCGGGCGCCATGGAGGAGGCGCTTGTGCGCTCCGTGGAGGAGCCGCACGGAAAGCGGAAGGCCGGCGGGATCGCCGACCTGGGATCGTGCCCAGGCGAGAGCGTCGAGGTAGTTGGACACCTCCTGCACGTCGGCTGCTGCGGCCGTCTCGCCGGCGAGGCGCGCCTCGAAGGCCAGCAGGTCTGTGAGTGAGGCCTGCGTTCCCTCGATCTGGGACGACACCACGGCCTCCTTGCGCACGAAGCCGTAGATGAACCAGTCGAGGTCGGGCACCATCGCACCGGAGTGCTCGAGGCGCACCAGCGCTTCCTGGGCCGTCCTCAAGTTGCCCGCCAGGTCGCCCGTCAGCCGCACGGGAGGGTCGCGGGGCGGGAGGGAATGCGGCACGAACGCCCGCACCGTCTCGCCGCCCGCCACCGTAGACGCATACGTACCTGTCGTGCGTGGCATCCGTGGCTCCGGTTGGGAAAAGTAGTAACGAAGTCTTTACTAACCTGTCAAGTTAGTCAAGACGTCTTTACTTAGCTCCTCCAGCCCCTCCATCCGGCGCGCTGGACGAAGCGGCTGGCGTCTCGGCATCATCGATGGCTCGCAGCGCACTTTCGCTCCACACCCGAGCCTCCGGGATGGCTGGATGCGCCGCTCGCGTCCTACCTTGCCCTCATGTCCTCCAACGCCTCGCCGTGCCCCTTCTGCTCCCCCGCGCCGGGCGCCCTCATCGCCGAGTCGGATCTGTCGCGGGCGTTGCGCGACGGCTACCCGGTGGCCCCAGGGCACACGCTGGTGGTGCCCAAGCGGCACGTGGCCCGGACGTTCGACCTCACGGACGAGGAGTGGGCCGACCTGTGGGCGCTGGCGCGGCGGGTGCGGGAGATGGTGCCGGAGCTCCTCGCGGCCGATGCCCTGAACATCGGGGTCAACGACGGGGCCGCGGCGGGGCAGACCGTTCCCCACGTGCACGTGCACCTCATCCCGCGCCGGCACGGGGACACGCCGGATCCGCGCGGCGGGGTGCGGCGGGTCATCCCCCATCGGGCCGACTACTGGTCGCGGCGGGAGTGATGGCGCACCTCCCCGGCGGCCCCTCGCCGGAGCGCCAGGTGGCCTTCCTCCAGGACCTGCAGAGGATCCTGGACGAGGGCAGCTTCGTGGCCACCTACAAGTTCGCCCTCATCCACGCGCTGGCGGACCTGGCGGTGGAGCGGGGCGACGACTCCGACGCCACGCTCACGCTCCCCACGCGCGACATCGCCGAGCGCTTCATCCACCTCTACTGGCGCCAGGTCGTGCCCTTTCCCGGCGCCGCGATCCAGGCGCTCCTCAGCCAGAACACGGGGCGCCAGGCCGCCATCGTGAACCGTGTGAGGGAGGCGCGGGCCCGCTACGGCGACGGCATCGCCGCGCTGGAGCACGCCGCCGCCGAGTGGCGCAGGCTGGTGGGGGAGGTGGACCGCGTCGTGCGGGTGATGCCGCTCTGGCGTCTGCAGCTCGTGGGCGACGAGGTGCGCGAGGTGCTCTACCGCCAGGAGGAGGGGGCGCGGGAGATCACGCTCCTGCCTGGCGTCGCCGCGTGCTTCCGGGCGTTCCATCCCCTGGTGCTGGACCTGGTGGAGGGGGCGTGGTCCCACTTCATCCGCAGGCTGAACGCCAGGGAGCTGGGCGAGCAGGCGGACCTGCGCGAGTTCCTCTTCGGATCAGAGAGGGCTTCGCTGGCGCCGCTCCGGCCCATCCTCTCCGACGTCCAGGGAGATCGCTGCTTCTACTGCGAAGCGCGCATAAGAAGCGCCTCGGACGTGGACCACTTCATCCCATGGTGGCGCTATCCCACGGACCTGGGGCACAACTTCGTCCTCGCCCACGCCGAGTGTAACCGGAGGAAGTCGGACCACCTGGCCGCCGAGCGACACCTGGCGCGCTGGGTGGAGCGCAACCGCACGCACGGGCCCGAGCTGGCCTCGGCGTTCGACCTGAAGAGGATCCGCCACGACCTGGCTGCGTCGGAGCGGATCGCGCGCTGGGCCTACGGGCAGATCGCGGCGCGGCAGGGGCGGGTGTGGGTGGAAGGGAGCACGCTGGTGGAGCTGGGGATGGGGTGGGAGGGGGTGCTGGGCTGCTGAGGCGGCGAGGCCCGCTCCAGATCGGCTGGCGGGCCGACGCGCTTGGGGGTGGTCCTCCCCAACCATGTCAGCGCCCGCCGCAGTGGGAGATCGTGTGCGGGTCACACTGGTCCCCTCGCCGAGCGCCTCCTTGTCTCCCACGATCCACCGGGAATCCGGCTTCCGCTTCTCGTTCTACAGCCGGGAGGGACAGGAACCTCCGCACGTGCACGTGGAGAAGGGTGGCGGGTATGGGAAGCTCTGGCTAACCTCCGAGAAGGGAATCGCCTGGGCTTACGCCCACGGTTTCACCGGCAAGCAGATGCGGCGGATCGAGGAAATCGTCGCGAGGCAACGAGATGGCTTCCTGAAGGCATGGCATGACCACTTCCACGTCCCTCCCCCAGGTGCTGAAGGCTGAGGTGTCGACTCGCCGTCTGGTCCTGCACCTGTCCGACGGGACCAAGGCGGAAGCGCCGTTGGACCTCTTCCCTGTCCTGGCCGCCGCCAGGCCGGAGGAGTGGGCCGCGTGGGAGGTGATCCACGGAGGTCATGCGGTGCGGTGGCCCCTTCTGGACGAAGACATCTCGGTGTTCAGCGTGCTCCACCCCGACGAGACCATCCCGATGCGGCCGGAGGCCGTCACCAGGCGCCTTCGGAACATCCAGCGCCGGCGCGCTCGCGACGGGCGACGCTGAGCCTGACGAGCCTTCCGCGCACACGAGATCCAAGACATCGGGCTGGCAGGTGGAGGCCCGCCGGCTGCCCACGCGACCCGGTAGCCGCATCCGCTCCGGAGGGGGCCGAAAGGAAGTGCCTATGCCACGTCCCGTTTCGGCGTCCCGACGGAGACAGCGACGTGGCGACCGCTGGCGGCCACCATGTTCACCAGGGCATCGATGCTGAACAGCTCGATCTTGCCGCGGACGAGGTCGCTGACCCGGGGTTGGGTGACGCCGAAGAGCTTCGCCGCTCTTGCCTGGGGAAGCCCAGATCCTCGAAGACGTTGCCCGCGGAGCGGATTCTCATCAGGGCAACTATACTGATACTTGTATATCGTCGGAAAGGGTTTCGGGCCGCGCTCGGCCGAGACGGCCTGTGGACGCTCGCTGACGGGGCGCGCCCGCGGGGGCCGTCTGGCCGGAAGGCCCGTTCAGGCATCCCCGTGAGCCAGCGCCGGCAGGAACTTTCTCATACGTGAGGCGCAGCACCCTTGCTCAGCCGGATGTATGGCCATACCATCGGATCATGCCCAAGATGACCGTGCGCTCGACCTTCTCCCTGGATCCCGAGACCGCCCAATCCCTGGATCGCCTCGCCAGGCGCTGGGGAACGTCCAAGTCGGAGGTTCTGCGGCGCGCGGTTGGCGCCGCCGTGGCGGCGGAGGAGATGGACGGGACTTCCGAGGCTCTGGCGGCCCTCGAGGCGTTGCAGCAGCGCCTGGGCCTCGATGAGCGCAAGGCGGCCCGGTGGATCGAAGAGCTCCGCGAGGAGCGGAGAAGCGCTCGGCCTTGAGCGGCGGGACCGGCGCTCCCATCCATCTCGACACCAGCTTCCTGATCCGGGCCCTGGTGAGCGGGTCGGGGGAGGCGGCTGCGCTCCGCGGATGGATCGCTGGCGGGCGGCCGCTGGCCATGTCGGCCGTGGCGTGGGGTGAGCTTCTGTGCGGGCCCCTCGATGCCGACGACGAGGCACTGGCCTCGTCGCTGGTCCGGAGCGTCGTTCCCCTCGACGCCGGCGCCGCGTCCCTGGCGGCGCGTCTCTTCAACGCGAGCGGACGCCGGCGGGGCAGCTTCCCCGACTGCCTGGTCGCGGCGAGCTGCATCCACTCGGGAGCCGTCCTGGCCACCGCGAACCCGACGGACTTCCGGCGCTTCGCCGGATCGGGGCTGGCGCTGGCCTGAGCGAGGGCACGACGCCCGTGAATCGTTCTCTACAGGGCGGTGGGCACGTCCGCGACGACGTAGTGCCGCCGGACATGATCTTCTCCTGCTAAGGAAGCCTCATCCTCGGCCACGGCCTCCTCGTCGGACTGGGAGTCGTAGTGATCCAAGACTCGCTGAACACGAGCCGCGTCCCATCCCGGCGGGAATCGCTGAGAGTGGGTCATAACGGCTTCCTCCTCCGGCGTCGGCGAAGAGCCTTCTTCGCCTTCGGTCCGAGGTCATACGCTGTGATCACGGACGCCGAACCCGGCTCTAGGTCCGGCACATAGACCACCCGAAGATAGCGCCCTGGAAGTCCGGCCGAGAGCCACCCGCGATCCTTCTGTGCCGGCGCGATCTTGCAGAGGGTGGATCATCACCTCTCGGACCTCGTCTTCGGCAACGGCGTGCCGGCGGATATGCGGCTCGTCGGTTCCAGGATCACAGTAGAAGCGCAGGTCCATGCGAGTCACCAAGCCCGGGGCCTCACCCCCGGCTACGCCACCGGGCCGGTGACTGCCACCGCGGCCGCCCCCGTGCGGAGATGTCTGAATGGGTCGTGGTGAGGCCTGGATCCCGATCGAGCGGTGCGGAGACCCACACCCATTGTCTGACTGTGCTTCATCCGGCAGGTGCCCTTCAGGAGGCACAAGACCCCTGTGGGGCCCGCGTGCGGCCCGGCTCACCCCTTCCGCGCGGCTCGGCCCATCCAACGTGGCCCCCTGTCCCACCCCCGCTCCACCTTTACCCAGGCGCGTGCCCTCACGGGGATGCGCACGGGCGGAGCAACCCCGCCTCGGCTTACATTGCCCGGCGCCGAGCCACCCAGCAGGAGCCTCATGCCTCCCCACCTCACCTTCCTCGGATGGGGCCGGCCCATCCTCCCGGCCGCAGCGGCCCACCTGGTGGGTCACTACGCCCAGGGCGGAGCCGCCGACCTGCGCGGCGCCGTGGTGGTCCTCCCGGGCGGGCGGGCGCGCCGCCGCATGGTGGAGCTGCTGGTGGAGGAGGCGGCGGCGCGGAAGCTGACCCTCGTCCCGCCGGAGGTCGTCACCGTGGGGGCGGTGCCCGACCTGCTGCACCAGCCGGCGCTCCCGGCGGCGGACGGGATGGTGGCGCGCCGGGCCTGGTCCCGGGCGCTCCGGGACACGAACCTCGACGCGCTGAAGGTGGTCTTCCCCCACCTGGAGGCGGGCGCGCCGCTGCGCGAGTGGGACGTCCTGGCCGAGCTCCTGGCGGGGATGCACCGGACGCTGGCCGGCGAGGGGCACCGGTTCTCCGACGTGGTGCGCATCAACCGCACGAGCGCGCTCTTCGACGACAGCCCGCGGTGGGACGTCCTGGCCCGGGTAGAGAAGCGCTACCTGGCGCTCCTCCACGAGGCGGGGATGGCCGACCCGTTCGACGCCCGCCTGGCTGCGTTGGAGGAGGGGATCCGGCGCCACGAGGGGGATGTCTGGCTGGTGTCGGTGGCGGAGCTGCCTGCGGTGACGCGGCGGCTCCTCGAGGCGAGCGGCGCGACGCTGCATGCGCTGGTGCAGGCGCCGGCGGAGTTGGCGTCCTCCGACCCCGCCGCCTTCGACGCCTGGGGCCTCCCGGTCACCGAGCACTGGGAGGCGGCGCGCGTCCCCGTCACCGACGAGGTGCTCCGCATGGTGGAGCGCCCGGTGGACCAGGCCGACGCGGCCCTTTCGGCGCTGGAGGACCTGGAGGGCGCGTACACCACCGAGGACGTGGTCATGGGCGTCCATCCCCAGTCCGAGGTGGTGCCGTACCTGCAGCAGCGCCTGGCCGCGCGGGGCGTAGGTGCGCGATATGCTGCGGGCACGCAGCTTATGCGAACGGCACCGGCCCGCCTCCTCCAGGCGGCGGCCGACTTCCTGGACGGCCACACCTACCCGGCGCTGGCCGCGCTGCTGCGCCACCCGGATGCGTCGGCGCTCCTTCGGTTGGGTGGGGTGGAGGTGAGCGGCGCCGAGGCGCTGGACGTGGCGGACGCGTACTTCGGGGAGCACCTGCCGTACAAGCTGGAAGGGCAGCTCCCTCGCGGCCGTGAGCGCGGCGGGGCGGGCAGCGCCGATGGCGACGCCCACGCCCCCGACTTCCCCTCTCTCGTCCACGCCCTGGATTCCGACGCGGCGCTCGGGGCGTTCCACGAGAAGAAGGAGAAGAAGCGGAAGAAGCGGCTCTCGGAGTGGATGACCGACGTCACCCGCCTCCTGGAGGGCGCCTACGGCGCCCGGGAGCTCGACCGGAGCAAGCCCGACGACCGTCATCTGGTGGATGTCCTCGGGGAGATCCGCGGTGCGGCCCTCGCGCTGCACCGGCTGCCGGGCATCCTCGACGAGGAGTGCAGCGGGGCCGAGGCGCTGCGCGCGGTGCTGGCGGGGCTGGAGGGGGAGGCGCTCCCGCCGGACCCGGACCCCACGGCGGTGGAGCTGCTGGAGTGGCTGGAGATCCCGCTGGACGACGCGCCGGTGCTGGTGCTCACGGGGTTCAACGAGGGGTTCGTGCCCGACTCGGTGAACGGCCACCCGTTCCTCCCCGACAGCCTGTGCAGGCTCCTGGGCGTGCTGGACAACCGCCGCCGTCTGGCGCGGGACGCGTACCGCCTCACGTGCGTGCTCCACTCCCGGGAGCGGGTGCGGATCATCGCGGGGCGGAGCACCGCCAAAGGCGATCCGCTGCGGCCGAGCCGGCTCATGTTCCGCACCGACCCGACCGCTCTGGCCCCGCGGGTCCTCCGCTTCCTGGAGGGGCGGGACGCGGCGAGCCCGGGGATGGACCTGGCCGCGCTGGGCCTGGAGCCGGCGGAGGAGAGCGGGTTCGGCACGCCTCCGGAGCCGATCATCGAGCTGGCCCCGCACGAGCTCCCGACGTCGCTCTCGGTCACGGCGTTCACGCGCCTCATGGACGACGCGTACCGGTTCGTCCTCGAGGACATGCTGGGGCTCGAGCGCGTGGACGACGACGCCCGGGAGATGGACCCGATGGTCTTCGGCGACGTGGCCCACCGCGCGCTCCAGCGCTTCGGCAGGATGGCGCTGGCCGATCCGCCTCAGGTGGACGCGGCCGACGAGGACGCGGTGGCCGAGGTCCTGGTGAGGACGCTCCGCCAGGAGGTGGCGAACCGGTTCGGCCGTTCCGCCCTCCCGGCGGTGCAGCTCCAGGCCGCGCAGCTCGAAGAGCGTCTGAGGGCGTTCGCGGCCCGGCAGGCGGCGTGGGCGGCCCAGGGGTGGCAGATCCGGGCGGTGGAGTGCAAGCCGGCGGGCGCGGGATGGCCCCTGGACGTGGACGGCACGCCCATGCTGCTGAAGGCGCGCATCGACCGCATCGACCACAACCCCCGCACGGGCGAGTGGGCGGTGCTGGACTACAAGACGAGCACGAAGCGGGAGACCCCGGAGGAGGCGCATCGCAGGGGCAGAGGCGATGCGAAGGAGTGGAAGAACCTCCAGCTCCCCCTCTACCGCCACATGCTGGACTCGGTGGTGGGCCCCGCGGGTGATCCGGTGGTGCCGAGCGGCGGCCCGGAGCGGGCCCATGTGCGCGTAGGCTACGTGGTGCTCCCGCAGGATCCCGCGGAGTGCGGGTTCCTCCTGGCGGAGTGGAGCGAGGAGGAGATGGCCACGGCGCTGGACGCGGCGCGCGAGGCGGTCCGCACGCTCCGCCGGGGGCGGTTCAGCGTGGACGACGCGCCGACCTGGCCGGGCGAGGAGGGGTGGGACGCGCTTCGGCCGCTGCTGGTCGAGGGGTGGCAGGCGTCGGGGGACGCGGACGAAGGGGATGGCGACGCGGGCTCGGGGGATGGCGCCGGCGGCGAGGCGGGCGGAGCGCAGCGCAGCGTAGCCGCAGGGGGCCGCTCATGAGGGCGCTCCAGAGTTCCGGCGCGCTCCCCAGGGAGCTGGTCCTCGCCTCGGCGGGATCGGGGAAGACGTACCACCTCTCGAGCCGCATCCTCGGCCTCCTGGCCGCGGGCGCGGCCCCGGGCGAGATCCTGGCGTCCACGTTCACGCGGAAGGCGGCGGGGGAGATCCTCGAGCGGGTGCTCCTGCGGATGGCTCGGGGTGTGGGCGATGCCGAGGAGGCACGCCAGATGGGGAAGGACGCGCACGCGCGCCTGGGGGACCCGGCTGAGTGCCGGCGCCTCCTCGGGGAGGTGCTGGACCAGCTCCACCAGATGAACATCGGGACGCTGGACGCGTTCTTCGGGCGGGTGGCGCGGATGTACTTCCAGGAGCTGGGGCTGGCCCCGGGGTGGAGCATCGGCGACGCCCCCACCGAAGAGCGCATCCGCACCGAGGCGGTGCTGGGCGCGCTGGCCGCCCACGACCCGAAGCGCATCGCCGAGCGCATCCGGCTCCTCAACCTGGGGGGCGCGGCGCGCTCCGCCCATGACGACCTGTCGAAGAAGCTCGACGAGCTGATCCGCCTGCGGCGCCAGGCGGACCCGGACGCTCCGGACGTGTGGAGCCCGGCATTCGAGGTCGAGGGATCCGGGGATCCGGAGGAGATCGCGCGCGAGGCGGCGGAGCTGGCGGCGCGGATCCGGGAGCTTCCGGTGCCCCTGAAGAAGGACAACACGCCCGTGTCCTCGTGGGTGAAAGCGCGGGAGACGGCGGCGACCCGGGTGGAGAGCGGCGCGTGGGCCGACCTGTACGACGGCGGGATCGGCGGGAAGATCCTGGAAGGCGCCGACAAGTTCGACCGGCGGCCCATCGAGGGGGAGTGGATCGAGGCCTTCGACGAGGCGCGCCTCCTGGGCCGGCGCGCGCTCGCGGGGCGGTACCGCCGGCAGGTGGAGGCGATGGGGGAGCTGGCCGAGCTCCTGGAGGAGGCGTTCGAGGGGGCGCAGCGGCGGGCGGGGGCGTACCGCTTCGAGGACATCACCCACCTGCTGGGCGGGCCCGAAGGGGTGGGCGCGAGCGCGGACCTCCACTACCGGCTGGACCAGCAGGTGCGCCATCTCCTCCTCGACGAGTTCCAGGACACGTCGCTCCCACAGTGGCAGGCGCTGGAGCCGCTGGCGGGCGAGCTGCTCTCGGGGCACCTGGACGAGCGCGCGGGCGTGATCGTCGCCGACCCCAAGCAGTCCATCTACGGGTGGCGGGGTGCGCGCCCGGAGCTGGTGCACGCGGTGGGGCGCGACTTCGGCCTGACGGAGGCGTCGCTGGACCGGTCGTGGCGCTCGGGGAAGCCGATGCTCGACTTCGTGGACGAGGTGTTCCGCAGCCTGGACGCCAACGAGGTCGTGGGCGAGCTGGACCCGGGGGGCACCGTGGCCCGGGCGTGGCTGAAGGACTTCACCACGCTCGAGCCCGGGAGGACGGACCAGCCGGGGCACGTGCGCATCCACGTGGCCCCGGGCGGAACGGGGAAGGGCGACATCCAGCCCGAGATCCTGACGGCGGCCGCGGATCTGATCCAGGAGCTCCACGAGGCGATGCCGGAGCGCACGATCGGCGTCCTGGTGCGGAAGAACAAGGTGCTGGCCCACCTCATGGCCGAGCTGGGCAAGCGGGGCGTGGCGGCGAGCGGGGAAGGGGGCTCGCCCCTCACCGACACCCCGCCGGTCAACGCCATCCTCTCGCTGCTGCATCTGGCCGACCATCCCCAGGACACGGTGGCGCGCTACCACGTGGCCATGACGCCGCTGGGCGCGGCGGTGGAATTCGCCGACTGGCGGGACGCTTCGGCGGCCCGGAGGCTCTCGGGGCGGGTGCGCCGCGCGCTGGCGCGGGACGGCTACGGGCCCACGCTGGCCGGGTGGGTCGCGGGCGTGGCGGGCCGGTGCGAGCGCCGCGAGGTCGAGCGCCTGCTGCAGCTCGTGGAGCTGGGGCACCGGTGGGACGAGCGCTCCACGCTCCGGCCCGGGGACTTCATCCGGTACGTGGGCACGGAGGTGGTGGAGGACCCCTCCGCCGCGCGGGTGCAGGTGATGACCGTGCACAAGGCCAAGGGGCTCCAATTCGACGTGGTGGTGCTCCCCGAGCTCCAGTACTCCATGGCGGACAAGGGCCGGGGGATCGCCGTGCCGCTGCGGGACCCCTCCACCGGCCGCGTGACGAAGGTTTACCCGGGGCTCTCCCAGAAGCTGCTCCCGTACTTCCCCGAGGTGGAGGAGGCCAGGGCGCAGGCCCGGGCCGCCGACCTGCGCGACGGGCTCAGCGTGCTCTACGTGGCGCTCACCCGCGCCCGCTACGCGCTGCACCTCGTGGTGCCGCCGGCAGGGGGCACGGCCAAGAGCCCTGCGCGGCTCATCCGCCACGCCCTCGGCATCACCGAGCCCGAGAGCGTCCCCGAGGCGATCCCGGACCGGGGCGACCCGGAGTGGCACACCAAGGCGCCCGTGGAGGAGACGGCCGGGGATGAGCGGCCGGCCCGGCCCCTCCGCGACCCCGCGGCCCCGCTCCTCACCCCGAGCCCGGCGCGGCCCGGTCGCAACCTGGCGCGGCGGAGCCCCTCGAGCCTGGAAGGCGGCCCACGGGTGGACCTGCGGCTCGTGCTCCGTCTGGACAACGCGCGGGCCCGGGAGCGGGGCGACGTGGTCCACGCCTGGTGCGAGAAGGTGCCCTGGGTGGACAACGGGATCCCCGACGACGCGGCGCTGGTGGCCCTGGCCCGCGAGAAGGCGCCCAGGATGCCGCCGGCGGAGGTAGCCGCGCTGATCCGCGACTTCCGCACCTGGATGGGCCGGGAGCCCATCCAGGCGGCGATGAGCCGGAGCGCGTACCCCACCGACGCGGACGTGACCGTGCGCGTGGAGACCGAGCGCCCGTTCGCGCGCCGCAAGGGCGACGAGATCCAGGAGGGGTCCATCGACCGGCTCGTGCTCATCGAGCGCGGAGGCCGGGTGGTGGAGGCCCACGTCCTCGACTTCAAGACCGACGCGATGGCCCCGGGGGACGATGCCGTGGTGGAGGAGCGCACGCGGCACTACCGGCCGCAGCTCGAGGCGTACCGCGAGGTGATCCGGGAGCAGTACGGGCTCGAGGGCGAGGCGGTGCGTGGGACGCTGGTGTTCCTGGCGGGGGGGAGGGTGGTGGGGGTGTGAAGGGCTGCTCGAGCGGGGCGGGCTGGTCCACCAAGCCCAAGGGCGTCATGCGACCGACGGGCGCCGCTAGACTCTGGACTCCCAATCGGTACTGAAGTCCAGCAGCCGAGTCAGGTCGAACGTCTTGCAGGATCTGATCCCGAACGACCGGCACACGTCCGGCAGCTTCCGGTTCGCACCTGGTGCTGCAGCCACCCCCAGAACTCAGGCACGCGGTCCATCGGGTAGTAGTCGCGATTGGCGTCGATGAGCACATTCGCGTCAAGCAGGTACAACACGGGCAACCCCTACGACGCCCGGCCAACGGCGCGATACTCACCAAGCAAGGTGCCCACATTCTTGGGTTTCACCCCGAGAACTCTTGCGGCCTTGGAAGTCGTGAGCGCCCCGGCGAACATGAGCCGGGCCGTCACCTCAACGAGACCGGAGCCAAGGCGGTGCCGCCGAACCACGTAGTAGTCCGGCCCTGCCCCAGCCTCCAGGCCGCGCTCTCGTCGGTGGTGTTGCTGCGCGAGCCAGCGGTCCCGGAAATACTGACTCAACTGGCGCCATGCGCCCGAACCGATGTGTCCGAGCCGGTACAGCCGATAGGCCACCATCGAGCGACTGAGGTTCCTCGTCGATGCGAATTCGTCGATGATATGCGCGGCCCCCTCCACCTCGAACGGCTCGGGGAGCTCAAAGCCGGGCAATTCCCCGCCGGGAAGCAAGAACTCAGCCGCAACCTCGTTGCAGAAACGCTCGACGGCCCGGTCGGGCTCCCCCGCACTGACCCCCGTTTGGCCTAGCCAGACATGGGTGAGTTCGTGGAGCAGTGTGAACGACCAAGCGGCATGCGAATCATGGTCGTTGAGGACGATGAACGGCGCGACAGCGTCAGCAATCGTGAATCCCCGGAAGGTCTCCAGATCGATATCGGTGTGATGGCTCCCAAGATTGCCGAGCAGGAGGACGAAGACCCCAGCCTCTTCCGTCCGCGTGCGGAGCAACTGGAACGCGTCATCAGCGCCCCGTGCCGCACGGAGCTCCTCCAGACTCAAACCCAGCGAGGCACGCAGGCTCTCCACGACCTGCTCAACTCCCGCTTCTACGGTGACGGAGCCGACAAAGGTCAGTTCGCGAGCCTCGTCCTCATCCTCAAGGGCGGATCGCACCAAGCTCTGGCGGGCCAGCACATCGCGGATCAGCGCATCCAGGAGAGCCTCGTCAGCGGGGGACACCTCTTCCGGAAGGGTCCTGAAATCCTGTCCGCGATCTCCGCGATGGGGCGGCCGGGATAGATAGAACGTGAGCAGCGGCCTCCGGTACTTCTTCGCCATCCGGACCAGCAAAGGCCGAGATGGCTCGAGCTCCCCGGACTCAAGGGCAGCTAGCCGGTCAACCGCCCCAACGCCACGAGCTTCCCGCAGACCGATGCTCCGTGCGGCCTCTTCAGGAGAAAGTCCCGCCGTCTCGCGAGCCCATCTCAAGATCTCTGGATTGATCTGAGGCATCGTGCGATTTGCCGGATCGGATGAGTGATGCTGGCCCCACTATATAGTGACTGGGTCGATCCAGGGGAAAGGTATCGACCGCCGGGGGCAGTGGGATGTCAGGATGCGCCGAACCTGTGTGCCTTGGATCAGCGCCAGCGCGGGATCGGTTCCGACTGTTGGGTCTCCCGTGCCGTCCCTCGATCCGGGCCCAGGACTCGAGTTCGGGATCGTGGAGCGTGCAGGAAGCGCTGCCCGGGCAGGCTCATACGGCCTCGGCGAGTGCGGACTGCACGAAGTGCCGGGTCGCCTGGGTGCCGAAACGTCCGGCCATGTCCTCCAGGCCCTCGCGGTAGAAGCGACCGGCCCTCAGGGCTTGGACCAATGCGTGACGGGCCACTGCCAAGTCCAGCCCGGCCCGGCTGCGGTTCTCGATCAGATCGACCACGAAGAACTCCGGCGTGGGCTGCCGGGGGAAGCGTACGCGGCGAAGCTCGAAGGGCTTGCCGGCAAGCTCCACGCGACCGCTGCGGGTCGTGTTGTAGACCAACGGCCACACCTCGACCATGGTCGCACCCAGGCCCAGGGCGTTCCAGATCGACGGGCCCGTCCTCAGATAGGGCTTGCCTCGGAAGAAGGCACGGAGGACCTCGTCCTCTCGCGGCGGCACGGGCCCGAAGGAACTCTCGCGCGGTGCATAGTAGAGGCCCTTGCTCAGGGGCGTGAGCCGTCCCTGCCTTACCAGGCGATTGACCAGCCGCGTAGGGTTGCTGTCCAGGTCGCGGAACTTCTCCGTCCTGTAGACGCGTCCCTCTTTGAGTCTCGGAGTCTTCACGGGCCACGTTGGTATGGTAATTCCGAGGAAACAACATACCGACCCTCCAACACCAGGAGCAAGGGGCGGGGCGTCAGGGGTCAACCTCCGGGCACCCTCGCCGGAGGCCAGGAGATCCACGTCTCGGGTCGTGCGATGGGGATCGGCCATCCACAGGGTGAGCAGGCCGGCTCCATTCAGTGCAGTCGAGCCTTGACCGACGCGGGGACGTCGGGGCTCATGGCGCGATCACCTCCAGAGCCGTGCGGAGGCGACGGCTCGGGAGAACGTCCAGGACGCGCATCAGAGCATCCGTCGACACGGTTCTCCTCCGAAGTGCGTCGTAGAGAGCCTCGAGGGCAGCCTCGCGCCCGACCAGGCGCTCGAACCGGAAACAGTCGACGATGGTCCGGGCCGGAGAGGTGATGCGCGCAGGCACTCCTTCGAACTGCGTCGGAAGGACTCCATGCGACCACGCCGCGCCGCTGAATCGCAGCAGGCGAACCTTGATGCCAGGGACCCGCGGTGGGTCGGCCTTGTGGGGAATGGCGAGCCAGACCTGATGAGGCAGCTGCGTGCCGATCTCGTGGACACTGAGGGCGGAGAGGAGGCAAACGATGGACTCGGGCACCCGGGCGCAGACCGCACCAAGGGTGTAGTGCTCGGTAGGCTCGACGCCGGACAGGCGGTACAGCCCGCGGGCCACGTGCTCGACCTGGCCGCGCTTCACGAGCCGTCGGAGCTCGTCGTAGGCGATCCCCAGCGGTTCGAGCTGGCTGGGGCGAAAGAAGGCACCGATTCCGGCACGCTTGAGCCGATCCAGGTTGAGGTCGGAGGAGTGATCCATCAGAAAACCCCGGCACAGTGATATGGAGTGCCGGGATTATCGTCGATTCCCGTGCCGGGAGCAACCGCGCAGGAGCCCCGCGGCACGGCAGCCGCGTTGGAGTGCACCCATGCTCGTCGGAACCTCGACCTGGGACCGCGCCTCGTGAATGGGTGGATGGGCCACCGCCTGTCGCCGGATCCCCGCGCCCGTCCTCACCCATCGTCACCGCAGAACCTTGCCAGTCGGGCAATACGTATACATCTTGATGTAGTATACGTATTCCGGAGCAGCCTCATGCCTTCTCGAAAGAAGCTCACGCTTAGTGTGGACGCGCAGATCATTGAGCGGGCCCACCGCTACAGCCAGCGCCACAACACCAGCATTTCCCAACTCGTCTCGAACTACCTGGCGCGTCTCGCAGAACCCGGCCCGCACTCGCCGTACTCTCCCACCGTCCGGCGGCTCATCGGGATTCTGCCCTCCGATGTCTCCCTCGAGCAGTACCACGAGCACCTCGAGCAGAAGTACGTCAAGTGAAGCTCTTCCTCGATGTCAACGTCATCCTCGACGTCCTGGCCAAGCGCGAACCGTGGTTTGAGGACTCTGCCGCCGTCCTCTCACTCCTCGAGTCGGGCGACTTCGAGGGTGTAGCTGCCGCCCACTCCGTGACAACGCTCTTCTATCTCACTTCGAAGCACCTGGGGCAACGCCGTGCAGCCGCACGGCTCCTCGACCTATTGAAGGTCGTCTCTGTCGCGCCCGTGGACGAAGACACGATCCTCAAGGGCCTGGCCCTCGGTTGGTCCGACTTCGAGGACGCCCTCCAGATGATCTGCGCAGACACCGCGGGCGCCGACTATCTCGTCACTCGCAACCCGCGAGACTTCGAGTCTGGGTCCATCTCCGTCGTCACTCCTGCCCAACTCCTCGCCATCCTCCAGGCTCAAGGTTAGAGCACGACGGCGGTGCCGGGGACCCTGGTGTTCCTGGCGGGGGGGAGGGTGGTGGGGGTGGGGTGAGGGTGGGCAACCCCGTCACGGTGCGCCCACGGCGCCCGTTCCAGCCATGTCCGCGCCCGCCCCATGGGGGCATCGTCAGCTTGGGCGACAGCCGCCTCCAGGACCCGCGAGCGGCGTTGACCCTGTCGGCCAACCCTGGTTCGTCTTGGGGCAACTAGTTAACCTTTGCCGTTAACAACTCTCTTGTCCTCCGCCTGACCGTTGGATATCTTCTTCAAGAGCAACCGGCTCAAGAGGCAATGCTCCGACGACCGGGCGGCCCAGAAGGCGTTCGGAACCCAGAGGGCGAAACTCATCCGTCGACGACTCGACGACTTGTTTGCGGCTGAGTGCTTGGAGGACATGCGTGGGCTTCCCGGTCGGCTGCACGAGTTGACGGGCGATCAGGCAGGGGTGTTGTCCCTCGACCTCGATGGGCCGTACCGCCTCCTCTTCGAAGCCGCCACACCCGGCGACCCTGAACCGAAGGCCAAGGCAGACTGGTCGGCAGTGACCTGCGTCAAGATCCTTGGTATCGAGGATACCCATGGCTGAGAGCAGCGTCCGCAACCAGTACTTCCCCACCTCCGTCTCCGCTCCCGGCGAGACCCTGAGGGAGCTGCTCGAAGAGCGCGGCATCTCCCAGGCTGACCTGGCCGAGCGGACCGGCCGGCCCCGCAAGACGATCAACGAGATCCTCCAGGGGAAGACGGCCATCACGCCCGAGACCGCTCTTCAACTGGAGCTGGTACTGGGTGTGCCGGCGAGGTTCTGGACGGCCCGTGAGGCCCGGTACCGGGAGTTCCTGGCTCGCCGAGCGGAAGAAGAACGACTCGAGGCCCTGGGCGAGTGGGTCCGGCAGTTCCCTGTGCGGGAAATGATGAAACGCGGCTGGATCGCAGATGTGAGAGGCGTCAGCGAGAAGGCACGCGCCCTTCTCGAGTTCTTCGGGGTCGCTTCACCGGAGCAGTGGCTCGTCATCCAGGGACGTCAGGCTGTGGCATTCAGGATGTCCACAGCGTTCGAGGCACGCGCTGCCGCACTTGCCACCTGGCTCCGAATGGGGGAGAGAGCGGCGGAGCGCCGCCCCTGCGGAGAGTATGACGAGCTGAGGTTCCGTGCCGCTCTTCATGACGCGCGCGACCTCACGCGGACCGGGCCCGAGACCTTCCAGCCGCGGCTGGAAGAGGTCTGCGCTCAGGCGGGTGTTGCAGTTGTGTTTGTGCCGGAACTGCCCGGCTGTCGTACGCACGGCGCCACGAAGTGGCTGAACCCGCGCCGTGCGCTCCTTCAGCTCAGCCTGAGGCACAAGACGGAGGACCAGCTGTGGTTCTCGTTCTTCCACGAAGCAGCTCACATCCTGCTGCACAGGAAGCGCACGATCTTCCTCGAAGGCGTGAACGGGCTTCAGGACGAGGAAGAGGCGCAGGCTGATCGGTTCGCGTCGGACTTCCTGATTCCCCCTGAGCACTTCCCCGCACTCGCCTGTCGGGACACCTATTCGCTCGCCGCGATCAAGGCATTCGCTCATCAGGTGGGCGTGTCTCCCGGGATTGTCGTCGGGCGTCTTCAGCACGAGAAGCTGATCCCCTACACGCACCACAACCAGCTGAAGATGCGCCTTGAATGGGCGGGGCCGCAGACGGCCGCCGTCTGACGGACGAGAGAGGGCGGCGCGTCACATCCTCGTCACCGTGACACGGCCCTTTCCGCCGTTGTCGCCAGCCGAGCCCACCACGATCTCCACGCTCTCGCCCAGCTCCACGAGAAACCGGATGAGGCGCTCCTGGGAGAACCCGTCCAGCCGGCCGTTCACCAGCTTGGACACCGTGCCCTGGTCCACTCCCATGCGGCGCCCGGCCTCGAGCTGTGTGAGGCCCATCCTGGTGATGGCATCGTCGATGGCCTCGGCGAGCCGGGCCTTGACCAGCAGCTCGTCGGAGCCGGGAAGCCCGAGATCGCTGAACACGTTTCCGGAACCCGGGGTGAAGCGGGGTCTCTCCTGGGGTCGGGACACGTTCCTCAAGTCCCTCCTCCTGACGCGTGACGGCACTCGACGATCAATTCGTTGAGGCTCCGGTATCATGGTAATTCTGCCATATTTCCGCAACTCCACCCGGGCCCATGGACGGCTTCGGCGTAGCATGATCGCCTCGCCCCCGAGCCAGAGGCATGGCTGGACGCGCCACGCCGCCCTGGCTCGCGTCCACTTCCTCGCCTTCCTCCTCAGGGCCGCCTGCACCGAGTATTGTGATGACTGGACCGCTGCCTTCCTCCCTCCGCCTTCTGTCCTCAGCGATGAACGAATCCCTGTCCGACCTCACCCGCGAGATCGTCGCCTTCCGGGACGCCCGGGACTGGGCGCAGTTCCACGATCCGAAGAACCTGGCACTGGCTCTGTCCATCGAGGCGGCGGAGCTCAACGAGCACTTCCTCTGGAAGGAGGCCGGTCAGGCACGGATCGAGGGCGTGCAGGAGGAGCTGGCCGACGTGCTCATCTACGCGCTGCTGGTTGCCCACCACTACCAGATGGACCCGGCAGCCCTGGTGCGGGACAAGCTTCGCGCGAATGAGGAGAAGTACCCGGTGGACCGGGCCCGTGGGCGAGCGGACAAGTACACGGAGCTGTAGGGGACGCCGGCCGCCGAGGCCGGGCAGAAGGCCACACCCAGCCCAGCTGTCAGGCTCTCCGCGTCATCCGCGGAACACCGCCTCGTTGTGCCACCGAAGGATGTCCGGGTCGGGCTGCAGAGCGGGGATGTCGGGGACCCAGACCCGCGCGCCGTGGAGCTTCAGGTAGTTGTCGCCATCGTTGAAGTCCTCCTTCATGCGGCGGCTGGCTTCCACCCGGTGCTCGGGCGTGACCGTCACATAGCCGGCGTCGAACAGGCGATGCACGTCGGACCGGAGCAGGATACCGTTCCGCACGTGATGGGTTTGGACCTTGCTGAACGGCTGGATGTGCGCGGCGTCCAGGGCGGGGAGCGCCTTCTCGCCCGTCACGGCGCAGCGCCGCTGATAGGTCTCGACGATCAGGGCGCTGAACGTGCCCTGGCCCAGGCGGCGCGGCTGGAGGACGGGGGCCCCGTACCCTCCGGATACCTCGACGGTCGGGGCGATCTCGCGGGCGCTCGCGCTGTGGAGCCGCTCCCACACCCGGTCCCAGATGACCTTCCCGTCCCCTGCCCGCAGGTCGTAGGTGCGTCCGCGCACGATGTTCCTCTGAAAACCGGGCGGATCCTGGATCCAGAGCTCCTGGGGCCAGAAGAACGGCTCGACAAGGAGGACGCACCCGATCACGGGGTCGGTGCCGGGGCGATTCGGCTCACGCCGCAATCTGGCGATGCTGGATTTGAACTCCTCCCTGCGCTCCGCACCGTTCTTCCACCCGAAGGTCTCCCAGGCGATGGAGAGCGGCACCTCCCAGTACTGGCTGAAGAAGCCACCTCCGGCGATGGCGTTGAACGGCTTCTTGAGCTTGAAGAGGAGTGGCTGGCCGACGGCGAGCACGCCGAAGTGGCCGCCCCACGGCTTCGGGTACCAGAAGTTGACCTCGTCCACGTCCGTGCGGCTGGCCAGGAAGCGGAACCAGTCGAAGTCCGTGGCGGCTACGAAGGCGTTCATGTCTCGATGTACCTTCGGCGTATGTAGTCGGTCCAGCCAGCGTTCGGCCCGACCCCTGAAAGGTCGAGGCGCGAGAACAGCTCTTGGTAGGTCAGCGCTCGGAACGCCACCGCGTCGCCGGCCACGCCCTCTGTGAAGCGCTCGACCTCCTCGCGATGCCATTCCGCCTCTGCGGTTCCCGGGTCATACCAGAGGTACAGCAAAAGGGCCTGTGCACCGGCATGCGCATGCGCAATCCCCAACATGTGCTTCAGAAGCTGGGGCACGTCGAGGAAGTGCCACTGAGGCGCCAGCGCGTCGGCCAGCCCTTGTGCCCCGGGGAGATGGACCCTGCTCCAGTATCCCTCCGGCCGCTTGAAGTACCTGGTCGAGAGGGCGGCCTCGTGGGGCCCGTACGGCTCCAGGAACTTGCTCTCGATCCCGACGACATCCCCGGTGTCGAGGGTCAGGCAAAGGTCGAGGTTGGGGGCGCGCGGAGGAACCGGGTACGACTCACACTTGCACTCGAATTCCAGCTTCGCCTCGGACGCCGCAATCCCGAGTGCAGCCAGGAGCGTTCCAACGGGCTCGTCGCGCCAGGCGTCGAAGAAGTTCACCGCCAGCGCCGACGAGGAGTGGAGTGCCCGCATCTTCGCCGGCCGGGCACCGGAGTCTTCGAGCTCGGCGCCGTCCCCGGCCCTGAATTCCTCTTCTGTCTTCGGCTGCAGGCGCCGCAGGAAGAGGTTGTCCTCCAGCCGCTCGGCGTAGCCCCGCCGGTCCAGGGCGATGCCCTCGCCCTCGGCCCACCGGCGTTGGCGCGCCTTGATCGCCTCAGCGGTCGATCGGCCGCCTCCGGTGGAGGTTCTCACCTACCGGCTTCCTCGACCAACCCCATCCACACCACCAGCTCCACCTCCTCCAGGTCGATCACCTGCAGGGGATCGGGTGCCTTCCAGGGCTGCAGCCCCAGCTCCCGGACCTTCTCTGCGATCGCCCGCGTGGTCTCAGCACCTCGCGCCGCATCGGGAGTGAACACGCGCCGCAGCTCGCGCTCGATGCGCTGGCCGCGCGGCGCCTCCAGAGCCTCCACCAGTCGGTCGAGCTCCTCGCCCGTCATGCCGTCTGCCGGGTGTCGGCGCACATGTTCCGCGGCAGCTCTGAAGAGTGGCCGCACATCGGGCTGGAGGTTGGCAGGGTCCGTCAGCGCTTGCCATTCATCGTAGATGTCCCGCCGGGCCCGCTGCCAGGCGTCGAGCGCGCCCTGCCACACCGGCTCAGGGAGCATTCTCGCTTGTTCGGGATCGCAGACCACCTGCGACAGACACCGTAGCGAGTCACGCTCTATCGACTGCTCTCCATCGGCCGGTACGAAGCGCAGGAAGACGCGGTCGAAGACCCGGGCACAGAACACCCAGCCCGGATTGTCGCTCCGCACCATCCCGGAGCCGACGCCCCAGGGGAGGTTCCTGACAGCATCGCCCCACACACCCAGGGCCTTCCGCAGTTCTTGCCGGTATTCCTCGCCCGAATGCGCGTGGCCGGTCTCCCCGCCGGTGCGGAACAGCGTGGCATCGCCCTTGCGGACCGATTCGATCTGCTCCCGCTCGTCGGCGAAGACCTGGTCGGTGGCGTTCACCCCGGGGATCACGGCCTGGTCGAGCCCGATGGTAGCGGCCGCCTCGGCCAGCTTTCTGCGGATGCGTTCCTCCAACGCGAGAAGGCTGTCAAGCTGGCGGTCGGGAAAGACGCAGGTGAGGAAGACCTTGTCGTGGCGGCTCCCGATGCGATCGATGCGGCCGTGCCGCTGGACAAGGCGCATCGGGTTCCACGGTAGGTCGTAGTTGATGATTCGGGCCGCCTGCTGGAGGTTCATCCCCTCGGCAAGAACGTCGGTGGTCACCAGGATGTCGTACTTGTCCTCTGTCCAGCCCGGAGGCGCCTCCGAAGACTCGGGCGCGAATCCGTAGACGGCCTCCTTCCGTCCCACGCCTTCCCAGCCCTCCGTCCCTCGTACGGCAGCCATGCGGCCACGGAACGGGGCGAGCCGCCGGTCCGTCGCCAGAACGTCCCGGAGGTAGTCCGCGATCCAGTCCACCGAGTCGGCGAAGTACGAGAAGATCAGGACCTTCCGGCGGTTGCGCCGATCCTGCTCCGTGAGCCCATTCTTGTCCGCTTCGGTCGCGATCTTCGCCAGCGCATCCCGCAACAGCCGGAGCTTGGGGTCCTGTGGGGCCGTGACCTCGGCGGCCCTCACGCGCAGCGACTCCAGAAGCGCACGATCCGATCTCACGGCCCGCTTCAAGCGAGGCACGTCGTACACGCCCGGGTCGAGACGCTCCGACAACTCGACGATCTCGTCCCATGCCTCGTCGCTGTCCGCCTCCCGCAGTTGCGCAAGAGCTTCGGACGTCAGGATGACGCCTCGATCCAGGCCTTCCAGGAACCGGTCGTGGGAGTCAACCATCCGGCGGAGCGTCTCCACGAACGCCCGAGCCGATGACTCGAAGCGCTTCAGGAGGCCGCTGCGGATGAGCCCTACGAGCGCCACCTCCCGCGCCTCGACCCGCTCGTCCCGGCGGTAGCGGCTGGGCCAGTAGCGGGCCATCGAGAGCTTGGGCTCTCCCTCCGCCGGCTGGAGGATCTCGGCGAAGTCCTCGAAGAACCCCGGCAGCACCTCTTCCAGATCGTAGCTCTTCGCCGTCACGGTGGGATCAGGGAACCTGATGGCGAGCTCGGTGCCGTCCTTCAGCTTGATCTTGTCGTTGGGGTAGTACTTCTGCACGAAGTGGCGCGTGCGGCGCACCGTGGTGGCATCGAGGATGTCGAAGAGGACCTTGGGATCGAGGGTGAAGGGGTCCTCGGCGGCCGCCTGCTCGAAGCGTCGCTTCAAGGAGGGGATCCCCAGGTCGGCGAACGCGGCGTCGTGGGGGAGGAAGTACGTCAGAAGGTCGTAGAGGTCCCAGAGGCTGTTGTTCACCGGCGTGGCCGTGAGCATCACGACCTTCTTCGGCGGATCTCCCTGAAGGAGCTTCCGCAGCGCCCGCGCCCGGCCGGTGTCGGGATTGCGGAACGCATGCGCCTCGTCAATGACGATGAGGGAGTACTCTTGAGGCTCCGCCCGTAGCCCCATGTCGCCCCCGTTGCCGCCGAGCCACGAGGCGAGTTGCTCAAAGGAGATGACCTCCACCCCGCTCTGATACCGATCGCTGAAGCGCTTCCACATGCTGTCCCTGAGCTGCGCCGGCGCGACGAGGAGCGCCCGTTGGCGGTTCCGCTCGATCACCTCGGTGAAGAGTTCGGCGGCGATGAAGCTCTTCCCCAAGCCGACGCTGTCGGCCACGAGGACGCCGTTGTACCGCTCGAGGATGCGCTTGGCGCGCGTGACGCCGTCCGTCTGGAAGCGGGTCAGCTCGATCCGCCCCGTCTCTTCGCTCTCAGCCTCGAGTTCGGCACCGTACCGCTCCCAGAGGATTCGCAGGTAGATCAGGTACGGATCGTACTCCGCGAACCGCTCCCGGTAGATCGCCGCCAGGTCGAAGGGCGCCGCCTCGTCCCAGAGCCGCTCGTACCACTGCCGGACCTGCTCGACCACGTGGGGCTGGTATTGGCCGAGGTTCAGCTCCAGGTTCGCCGCCAGCCCCCCGGCGGTGAAGTTGGAGGACCCTGCGAGCACGCCCTGGCCGTCGGAGAAGAGATAGGCCTTCCCGTGGAGGAAGCGCTTCTCGTATCGGCGGACCTCGATCTTCCCCGAGTCAAGGAAGCGGAGGAGCGACAGGATGGCGTCGAGGGATTCCCGCTCGAAGGGAATGCGGTCCCGGTCGCGGCGGAGCCGGCGCAGGCTCCCCTCCAACGCCTCATGGGTGAGCTTGGCTTCGTACCGGTCGCCCCGGGGTTCTCCGAGCTTCCGGTCCGGGAGGACCGAGGCGGGGAGGGGCTCGGCGCCCAGCAGGAGGCGTACGCCGGCTGTGCGCTCCAGCTCGGCCGCCACCATGCCGAAGCCGCCCGGGTTGAAGTAGCCGCTCGCGATGGAGACGCTCACGGGCGTCTTGAGCGTCGCGTGGAGGTGCTCGAGTCGTCCCCTCAATGCCCGGACGAGGGTGTTCCCGTCCAGATTGTCCACGAACTCCGGGTGGGCGGGAAGCGTCATGCCAGGCCCCTCCGACGCCTATTGCGCGCGCATATCGAGTTCATAACGCTCATTCCCGGTCACCCGAGAGAGCGGGACCCGGGAGGTACCGGGAACCGCGCCGCGTCCCCTCCATCCGTAGGTAGCCTTCCTGGACGAGGCGCCTCAGCTCTCGAGTCGCCGCGTCTCGGGTCACGCCGAACAACCCCCGGTAGTCGGCGTTCTTCAGGGCGTCCCGCCTGCGGAGGAAGCCTCGCACCGCCGGTACCCGGGATTGGATGAAGGCTCGGGCCTCGTCCAGCCCCTCGGCCACGCGATAGACCGCCCCCCGACCATGTCCGCGCGCAGGAAGCACGACGCCGACCCGTACCATTTCCTGGATGTCCTGGTAAGCCCGGTCCCGATCCACTCCGTTCAGGCTCTGGTAGTCGGCGTTCGCGAAACCATCCGGATGCGCCAGGAGAATGCGACGCTGGGCGACCGACAGGTGCAGGCGCTGCACCATCCGCTGCCACTCGGTGCTCGGTCCCTCGAAGACGGGCTCGTTCCGCAACGTCACCACGAGCTCGGAGACTCCGAGCGCGAACTCGGGCGGCTTGAGGAGCGAGTTCTCCATCTCCTCGAACATGCGAGGGACGCCCTCCCCTTCCTCACGCATCAGGCCCGCCTCCACCAGCGTCCTGACCAACAGCGGGTTCCGGCTGGCATGAACAGGCCGGCGCGTCCTTAGCAGATCGAGAGACACCGGAGGGATGAGGTCACCAGGGCTTCGCACCTCCATGCGATCATCGTAGAACCAGACCTCGATTTCCCGGGCGTGATCTTCGTAGTCACGGTGGGCGAAGGCGTTGACGATGGCTTCCTGCCAGGCGAACTCGGGGTATTCGGGCATCTCCCGGAAGAAGA
Source organism: Longimicrobiales bacterium (assembly GCA_035477395.1). Classification (GTDB taxonomy): domain Bacteria; phylum Gemmatimonadota; class Gemmatimonadetes; order Longimicrobiales; family Gaopeijiaceae; genus SZUA-318. Next base: position 31,358 of record DATIKQ010000035.1, on the reverse strand, counting down.
GATCGTGCAACCGCTCGGACCGCCGGACGTGCTCCTTCGCCTGGCTGTGCGCCGCCGGAATGGCCGACGCCAGAGGCGGTTCGATGCGGCCGAGCTGGGCGACGTTTCGCCGGGCTCCGTGCTGTCGTTCCGTGCCGTCCACCTTGAAGAAGCGGACCCCCGCCCGCGGGTGCCAGCGGGTCGCAGGAGCGCTCCCGAACAGGAGGAGTGCGGCGTTGGTGACGCCGTATCCACCCGCGCGTGGAAGGATGAGGCCAAAGCGGGCCAGGAGCTCTTCGGACGTACGTCCGTGGAAGGCGCCGCGCCCCAGGAACGAAGCCACCAGCCGGAGGTCCACGTCGTCCAGGGACGCGTCGGGACGGATACGCCGCTCGAACCCGACCCGCCGGTAGGCATCCTTTCGGGCGTTGATGACTTCCTGGGGTTCCCGGACGACGCGGTCCCCGACCCGGTAGGGGAATCCGTTCCCGTCCACCATGACGGCTTCGGCCGACATGGGCACCTGGATTGCGATGATCTCGTGACCGTCGAGGATGAGCGCCTGGTGCTTGCATCTCACGGTGGGGCGAAGCCGGGCCTCGGGTACCCCCAACAAGCCAGCGATGGCGTCGGGTGGGTATCCGTGCCCGGAGGGCGTTCCGTCATCCTCGACGCCGAGAAGCAGCGTGCCGCCCTCGGCATTGGCGAACGCGGCCACGTACTCGGCCACCAGGTCCCGAGCCTTCCGTCGGCCCAGAGAGCGCCGGGATCCGCCCGAGAGGTCCCAGAGTGACTTGAACTCGAGGAACTGCCCCTCGTCACGGTCGAGGAGCAGCGCCAGCTCCGCCACCGTGAACAGCGGTCCCGCCGGTCCTCGATCGTCGTTCACGGGGTCCTCCTCGCCCAGTCCCGGTAGTGCTTCAACGTCGCCCGCAGCCGCTCCTCGTAGTCCCACCCCTCGTGGAAGGTCTCGAAGACATGGACGAGCTGCGCCTCTGGCAGCCCATAGAGGTGTGCAACGGCGGCGTCCAGCTCATGGATCATGTCGTCCTTCTCGTCGGCTTCGAGGAGACCGTGCTCCACGCCCACGGCCTCGGCCCACTTGGCGAAGCGGCGGTCGGGGGCGGCGAGGCGGCCGGCGAGCCGGACGACGCGCGCGCGGAGCGCGTCGCGTACGCTCGGACGAGGCACGGGGAATGGGTTGAACACGAAGAAGTTCACGTGGGTCTCAACGAAGCGCCGCGCATACCAATCGAGGGGCAGCGACGATAGGACGCCCAGGAGGTACGCCTGGTCCGACTCGTCGCCACGCGGCCAGAGGAGGTACGGCGCCTGGTTTGTGATGAACACGCGGCCGGGCACGAGGGCGACCCGGACCGTACGTGAGTCGGTGGAGCGGCTGATGTCCCGGAACGCGATCCGCGGCCTCAGGGGCGGAGCGTTCTTCGGGTTCTTGCGCCAGGCTTCGGGGAACTCGGCGAAGACGGAGTTGCTCTGGCGGCGCTCGCGGGTCTTCTGGAGCACCGGGAGCACCGCTTCCGGGTCGGCGAACGCGTAGTAGGTGCCTGTGTCCGGCGTCCATAGGTCGAACGACTCCCCCTTGAAGACGGGCCAGAAGCCGCGGGGGCACGCCTCCGACTTCACGTCGAAGAGCGCCTTGTCGTTGGTTGCGTCCAGTTCCCGGTGCGGCCGGACGCGCCACGACCTGCCGTCATCCAGGTCCAGCCGCGGTGCCTTTCGGAGTTGGGCGAACACCTCGACGGAGGCGTCGTCGGGGAGGAGCGGAAGCGAAGACGTGTCGTTCCAGCTCTGCACCTCCCGCCCGTAGAAGCGCGCCGGTTCACGGACCACGCCTGCCCGGAACGCCGTGAGGTTCGCGTACGGCCCCCGGAGCAGGAGCTCCGTGTCCGACTCGCGCGGCCGGCGGGTGATGGCCACCAGGCCGATGGTGTACTGCGGGTGCACCTCCTCGAAGACCCACTGCTTGTTGTTGAGGAGCATCGTCAGGTCTACTACCTCGGCCTGCGTGAGCAGCGCCTCCCTGAACGACGCTGAGCCCTTGGCGGCCATGGCGGAGCGCGGCAGCACCACGCCGATCCGGCCCCCGTCGGGCGCCACGAGGTCCCAGAAGCGCCACACGAACGCCTTGTAGAGGTCGGGGTCCCCTGTCCCCATCCCCGGGTAGGCTCCGGCGTTCAGCGCCCGGCGGAGCGCGTCGGCCGCGTTCTTCTCGGCCTCGAATCGCTCCGCCAGGTCTGGCCGTTCGGCCCGGTACTGACGCTTGAGCTCCTCCTGCTCCCGCTGCGGGCGAGACCGGAGCCCCGGAAAGTGCCGCGCCCAGAACGCGTCCTCCTCCAGCGTGGCCTCTTCCCAGGGCGGGTTCCCCAGGATCACATCGAACCCCCCGCGATCCCCCAGGAAGACCTGCGGGAATGCCAGCGGGAAATGCAGCGGATGGAGCCCCTTCATCTCCCCCTGAGCGAGCTTCACCAGCCGCACAGGGAAGGTCTCCGCGCCGAGGTCGATCTCGCCCTGCCCGAAGGCCCCGCTGAGCTTCTCCTCCGTGCGCGAAGCCGTGACCATGTCCAGCAGCTGTGCTTCCGCGGTCATCCGGGTCAGCAGGTCGGACCAGAGGTCCCGCGCCTGGTCGATCTCCGCCTGCGTGGCGTCGGTCAAGCGCGCCAGGCGCCGGAGCGGCTCGCGCAGGTCCTCCAGCCGGTCGGTGATCCGCTGCCCGAACAGCTCGTGCTGGCTTTCCTCAACGAGTCGCTGGGCTTCCTCGATGGTGGCGATCCCCACCAGCGAGTTCCCGCGGACGAGGTTGTGGTCCAGGAGCGAGAGGGGGAGTCCGGGCACGAACGTGTGGATCCACACCGACAGCCGGGCCAACTCCACCGCCATGGGATTGAGATCCACGCCGAAGATGCAGTGGCGGGCGATCTGCCGGCGGAGGAGCAAGCCATCCTCGATGGGGTCGCCGCTCCATTCGGGGCCGAGGGCTCCCATGGCCACCTTGCGCAGGCGCGAGAGCTGGTCGGCCACCTTCGGGAGCGGGCGCTTCGCCAGGTAGGCCAGGAGGCGCCGCTCGATCCGGTCCACGGCCGCGACCAGGAAGTGCCCGGAGCCCATGGCGATGTCCGCCACCCGGAACGCGAAGAACGCATCGGCCGCGTCCGCGTCGCTCAGCCCGTCCAGGCGCGCCAGGTGGTCCTCGAGCGCCGGCTCCAGGGCACGGTCGAGCAGGTGGTCCACCGCGAACGCCTTGGTGTAGTACGAACCGGACGCCTTGCGGGCGCCCGAGGCGTTGTGGAGGTACACCGACCCGGCGCGGACGAGGACCGGCCGATTCCCGGTCGCCGGCACGTAGGCCTCGGTCCGCGGATCCACAGCCAGGTCAACGTCGGCGATGGACAGCTCGCTCTCGAGCAGTCCCTCGTAGATGGTCCCGAACTCCCGCACGCCCAGGGATCGGAAGTCCACGGGCCCCTCGATCCCTTCGTCGTCCTTGTCCAGCAGCAGCGCCGTGAGCGCCGGGGCGAAGCGGTCGTCGGGGATTGCGATCCCCGCCAGCAGCGCCCCTGCCGGGGACACAGCGGGGTCCGAGGAGAAGAGTCCTCCGTCATACGCGGGAACGCCCCACTCGGGGTTGCCGTCGTGGACCGCGTCCCAGAGCTGCCGCACGTCCGTCCAGTAGTGGGTTCCGGCGCCGAACGACCTTCCGCCTCGCCGCGCCTCCAGGAGCGCCAGTGCCATCCCCTTCAGGGAATGCCTCCGGTACGAGGCGGAAGCGTGGAACGGGAGAAGGTCCTTGTCCTCAGCATAGGCGACGAACAGGAGCCGGAAGAGGATGCGGAGCGTGCCCTCGTACGCTTCGCGCAGGCCCTCGCTGCTGCGCGCTTTCCTGCCCATCGCCTTGACCACCGCGTCGGCCAGCGGCGGGATGACTTCCTTGTAGACGCGTTCGCGCAGCCGGCGACCCAGTTCGACCGCGTATTCCTCGCTCCTGCCCAGGATGTCGAGGAACGTCCCGTCCCTCGTCAGGGCATCAGCGGAGGCGAGCAGCCACAGGTATCCCCCGTGGCTGGGGTCGAGGAGCGCGAGGTTCAGCTCGACGTACGTCTCGACGGCGGCCCGGCGCCCCACTCCGCGCTGCGGCGCCGTGGGGTACACCCGGAGCACGTCCCCCGCGGACACCACCACGTAGTCCAGGTTCTCCCGCGTGGCGCGAGCCAGCGCGAAGGACACCGGGGAGTTCTGGTCGAAGAGAGGCGCCCCAAGCTCGATCTCGTCAGGCCGGGTGAGGAAGACCGCCACAGCCGTCTTCTTCTCCTTGGCCAGCAGGATGCTGGTGGGGCCCTTCTCCTCCTCGATCTCGAACCCGAGGGCCTCGATGAGCCGCCGCCCCCGGAGGGACAGTGCCGGGGTCGCCTTCCCGGTGGCCGCGACCCAATCCGTCCGCCGCGGCACTCCATGCTCCAACTCATGCGTGGCGAAGAGGCCGCTGTTCCGAAGGCCCGGGACCCGCGCCTGGATGTGGGGCACCAGTCCCTGCAGGAGTCGAAGCGCAGCGTGACGGTCGGGCGCATCCAGCGCCATGCGGCACACCTGCTCCACGCGGCTCGCCGGCGCGTCGCCCAGGTGCAGCGGGTTGAAGGGGCTCCCCCCATGGAGTGAAGCCCGGTCGTCGCCCCACAGCGCGACGATCATCACCGGCGCGGCTCTCGATCCCCTGCGGGCGTCGAACGCCGCGCGAAGGGCGACCTCCCTGGGCTGGACCGGGCGCCGCCCAACGAGGACCTGGAGGCCCTGCGGGCCACCGCCCAGGTGGAGATCGCAGGGCCAGGTCGGGCCGTCTACCTGGAGCTCGACGGCTCTGGGTTCTCGGTCGGCGAGGAATGTGGGCATGCTACAGCCCTTCGAAGTAGGTCTTGATCCGTTGGGCCATGAGCTTCCTTCTCGTGTGGAGGAAGTCATCATACGCCGGGATGACCCCGTCGAGCATCTCCACCGGGACGCAGTTCATCTGGAGATTGGCCCCCATCGTGTCCAGGGACGTGATGCCGCCGTAGCGCACCTTGCCCCCGGAACACTGCTCGGCCAACTCGCCGAAGTAGACCCCGGGCGCCTTGTCCCCGATGGCGATGTTGATCTCACTCTGGGCCACGACGAAGTTGGCGATCTGGTTGTATCGGCCCCTGCCCAGCCCCTGCTTCTTGAGGTGGTTGCGCGGATAGAGGTGGTGCACGTCTGCGCGATTCAAGAGAAGGTCCCGCACCGTGATGTCCCGCGAGAGGAACCCCAAATCCCCGAGCTTCACCTGTGCCGCCTGGTAGACGAGGAAGTAGGGGCTGATGCTCGAGGACGTGTCCATCTCCTGGGGGAGCAGAGCGTCCCAGAAGCTGTCGGGAAGCTCCGCTGCCATCACCGCATCGCAGTAATCGAACATCCGGCCGCCATCCAGTTGCCGGATGTCGAAATCGAACGCCGTCTCCGGAGAGCCCGTGTAGCGGGCCCGCAGGATGGACATCACGTACCACCGCCGCACCAGACGCTCGAGGGCCGCCGCCGGCACCTGCTCCGCGCGGCCCCGCAGGTAGAGGATGTAGGCGAAATTCAGGGCATTCTGGGCGCGCAGCAGGTCCGACACGATGAACCCCCCGCCTCGCAGGATCATCGTCATGCGTTCGAAGTGCGTCTTGTTCATGAAGTTCAGCACCCCCTGCTTGAGGCGGCTGAACGACTCCTCCGCGATCGCCTCCTCGTATTGCTTCGTCTCGAAGTTCCTCCCCGAGAGGAGCGCGACGAGATCCTGGAGGCGGCCGCGTCGGAACTCCGACGTGAACGCGACGCGGAGCATGTCGGTGTAGGACGGATCGTAGAGGTCGTCGTTCACCTGGGCGAGCCAGCGCATCTTCGCCATGTACTCGGTCCCGGCGAACGCACGATCGCTCGCCTCGATCTTGCCGAGGAACTCGGGCGCGACCGCCAGGTGGCAGAAGTAATCGATGGCCTTCCTGAGGACGTTCCCGCCGAAGTGGTCGTCCGCCGCGATCTTCGACATGGCGAAGTCGGCTTGGGACAACGTGGCCCCCGCCGAGTTCACGCGGATGAAGATCTCCGTGACCGTCTCGATGTCGAGGTCCTGGGCTAGGTCGATCACGCCCACCTGGTTGCTCAGGATCTTCCGGAGCGTCTCCAGCCGGCTGAACAGGTCGTCGGGATCCACGCCCGGGTTCGCGGCGGCGTAGGCCTTCGTCAGCTGCAGGAGCTTGGCGTCGGGAGAGAACAGCGCAGCGATGTCCGGGATCCACGCCGCGTCCTTCTGGATCGCCGGGTTTGACACCTCGAACCGCGCCTCCATGGGTTGGAAGGCGATCCGGATCCGTACGGTCTCATAGTCCTTTGTGAGCACCTCCTGGCCGAGCAGCGAGGCCATCAGCGCCGTGACGCGCTGCTGCCCGTCGATGAGGATGCGCTTTCCCGCTGAGGTTGTGCCGTCCTTGAGGCGCACCGTCGGGTTCCGCCATGCGATCAGATACCCGACTGGGTAACCCTGGTAGAGCGAGTCGAGGAGGTTGCGGACCTTGGTGGCATCCCAGACGAACGGCCGCTGGATCTCAGGGATCGCGATCTCACCCGTCTTCACCCAGGTGAGCAGGGTTTCGATGGAGTGCGGGGTTACGGAGTAGCGTTGGGTTGCCATGGCATGAAGGAGTCACGGGTATCGGTCGAGGGGGGACGACCGCTGGCGAATCCGGGAACCGCTGCGCACGAGGGGGCGCATCTCAGAGCCGTAGATAATCCAAGTGCGCGTTGAGCGGGACAAAGCCACTGCAGGCAGCTCTCACAGTTCACGGGCGCCATGTGCCCAGAAGACCACATAGAACGGGATGCCGCGGGTCCCCGCGCGTTCAACGACGGGCACGTAGTCGGCATCCCCCGCGACAAGCGTGAATTCGTCCTCTCCGGGCGTCATCAACTCGAACGAATCACCAACGATGTCGGTAGCGATATTCGTGTCGACCTTCTTCTCACGCCTCGAGACACTTCGGTCATGCACCACGACTTCGAAACCCTCACGCTCGGCGGCAGCCCACAGTGAGTCGTTCGGTGGGGGCCGCGAACCGTACAGAACAGCTCGGCGGATATCACCTCGACCCCCTCCGGCGAATGCCAGCAAGCGACCGAAGTCCGCGCGCCAGGTGTGATCGCAAATGTTCTGGTCTTGCGCCGCGGTGAGACTCGCCGCGAGTCCCTTGCTGACGGCGCTCAGGTGCATGCCTTCGATCCAGACGTTCGAGTTGTCAACGTAGAGGTAATTCGCCATCTGACCACCTCCGACCCCTGGTTCCGCTATCTCCCCCTCACCCTCGCCCTCACCAACCGCCCCACCATCCCCTCCCTCCCCACCCCCAGCACCATCTCCCTGATCGGCCCCAACGTTTCAGCTGCAACGCCCTCCGAGTGTGCCCCCGCGTTCCTGAGCTCCACCAGCTTCTCCAGCTCGCGCGGGAGGATCCCCAGGATCCACGAATGGTCGTGCGGCATCTGCTGGCGGATCGCGGCCTGCGCCGGCCCCTCCTGGGCGAGGAGCGTCCGGATCGCGCCCAGCGTCTGGTGCGGGACCGCGCCGCCCAGGTCCAGCCGCCGGCCATCCACGTGCGTCTCCCGCTCCGCCGGTCCCCGTGACTTCATCGCCCGCCTCAGGGCGGGGAAGACCAGCGCGTTCAGCTCCGTCTCCACCGCCTTGGCGTACTCCACGGCCACGCCCGAGAGGTCGAACCCGGGATCGTCCCGCCGGGCCCGGAACACCGCCTCGGCACTGGCGAGGAACGTCCGGGTGGCCGGCTCCATGGCGGACCACAGGTCGCGGCCGAACAGGTTGTCGCGCAGCTCGCGGCTCATCCGCTCGGTGTCGCTCCGCAGCTCCGCGGCCCGCTGGGCCCAGAGCCCTCCCTCGGTGAGGGCGTCCCGGTCCGAGAACCAGGCGGCCTCGGCGTCGCGGTGCACCAGGAGGGGGAGGTCCACCATCCCCCCGTAGAGCGACACGGGCCGGTCGTGGTAGCCCACGTTGCGGAGCTTGGCGGCCTCCTCGATGACCGCGGGCGTGTCGTCGCTCACCAGCCGGCGGACGTCGAAGAGGCGGAACCAGAAGTCGCAGGCGTGGCCCTCGTAGTAGGCGGGGACGTGATCCCGCTCGCCGTCGTCCTCGCGCACGTCGTCGTCAGTGATCTCCCCCACCTCGGCCACGTACAGCGACCGGTAGTCGGTGAGGTAGAGGTGGGTCTGGACCCCGGCGCGCGCCTGGGCGTCCAGCGCCGTCACCTGGTCGTGGTGCTTGAGCCGCCCGGTGCGGTTCCTGGAGCGGATCTTCCCCCACCAGACGTAGACCTCGTCCGGCTCCGCCTCGCCCGCTGCGGCGCGCCGGCTCCACTCCAGCAGCAGCGCCAGGTGCACGTCCAGCGCATCCCCCGAATACGCGGGGTTCCAGACGGAGAGGAGGTGGAGGGGGCGGCCTACCGCCATCCGAGGGTCTGCTCCTCGTTGTCGCTCACGCGCCAGCGACAATCGTGTTTGTTGCTCACTTCCGTGCCATATGTGAGCGACAAGAGATCTCGGTTCGAGACCGGGGCCTTCAAAGGCGCTCCCGTCCATGGACGCGGTGACACCGCCGGCCCGGGCCGACGTTCGGGGGGAGAAACGCGGAGGGTGGGCCCAGTAAAGGCAGAATGGGCCGTGACGGCTGGAGAAGCAAGCTGTACCGGTCGCCACAGGATCGAGGTCATTGTGTCCCCCAACCCAACATCCTACAGGAGGGGTGTGACAGTCCCTCGGGCCGTCAGCGGAACGCCCACCCCTCCAGCCGGATCAGCTCCAGGGGAGTGCGATCCCGAACGTGCTTCCCATCGCCAGGGCGTCGCGGGTGAGCGTGACCTCGTGGCGGGCCGTTATGCGCGCGCATATCGAGTTCATATCTTTCATTCCTCGCCAGGGACGAGGGTCGGGCCGGGGAGGTAACGGGACCCCCGCCGCGTCCCCTCCATGCGCAGGTACCCCTGCTGCACCAGGCGCTTGAGCTCCCGCGTGGCCGCATCACGGGTGACGCCGAAGAGAGCCCGGTAGTCCGCGTTCTTCAGGGCTGTCCTGCGGCGCAGGAAGGCGCGCACGGCCGGCACCCGGGCCTGGATGAAGGACCGGGCTTCGTCCAACTCTTCTGCGACACGGTAGACGGCGCCACGGCCTCGGCCCCGGGCAGGGAGAACCACGCCCAGCCGCACCATCTCCTGGATGTCCTGGTAGGCCCGGTCCCGGTCAACTCCGTTCAGGGTCTGATAGTCGGCGTTCGAGAAGCCACCGGGGTGGGCGAGCAGGGCGCGCCGCTGCGCCACCGAGAGGTGGAGGCGCTGCACCATCCGTTGCCACTCCGTGCTCGGTCCCTCGAACACAGGCTCGTTCCGGAGCGTGACCACGAGCTCGGAAGCTCCGAGCGCGAACTCCGGCGGTTTCAGCAGCGAGTCCTCCATCTCCTCGAACATGCGGGGGACCCCCTCCCCTTCCTCGCGCATCAGGCCTGCTTCGACGAGCACCCTGACCATCAACGGGTTTCGGCTGGCATGCACGGGACGGCGGCTCCCCAGCAGGTCCAGTGTCACCGGCGGGACGAGGCTGCCGGGGCTCCGTACCTCCATGCGGTCGTCGAAGAACCAGACCTCGATCTCCCTCGCCTGATCCTCGTAGTCACGATGCGCGAACGCGTTGACGATGGCCTCCTGCCAGGCGAACTCGGGGTACTCGGGCATCTCCCGGAAGAAGAGGTCGTGGAGCCTCTCGGAGCGACGGATCTGCTCCTTGGCGTGCCGGTGCGCCTCGGAGATGGCCGACGCGAGCGGCGCTTCGATGCGCCCGAGTTGGGTCACGTTCCGGTGGGTTCCGTGCTGCCGCTCCTTGCCGTCCACGCGGAAGTAGCGGATCCCGGTCCGAGGGTGCCAGCGCATCGCGGGGGACCTTCCGAAGAGAAGCAGGGCGGCGTTGGTGAGCGCGAACCCGCCCGAGCGAGGCAGGATCAGGCCGAAACGGAACAGTAGGTCTTCGGGGCTCCGCCCCCGGAAGGTGGCGCGGCCGAGGAACGAGGCCACGAGGTCAAGGTCGAGATCCTCCAGGGAGGCCTCGGGACGGATGCGCCGCTCGTAACCCACCCGGCGATATGCGTCCTTCCGGGCGTTGATGACCTCCTGTGGCTCCCGGAGCACCCGATCACCGACGCGATAGGGGAATCCGTTGCCGTCCACCATGACCGCCTCGAGAGCCATGGCCACATGGATCACGAGGATCTCGTGACCGCCCAGGACCAGCGCTTGGTGGGCGCATCTCACGGCGGGACGGAGCCTGCTCTCGGACACCGCCAGGATCCCGTCGACGGCCTCCGGCGGATACCCGTGGCCGGAGGGCGTGCCGTCGTCCTCCACCCCCAGAAGGAGCGTGCCCCCGTCGGCGTTTGCGAAGGCCGCGACGTACTCCGCCACGAGGTCACGCGCCTTCTTCCTGCTGAGGGTCCGTCGCGCCCCACCTGAAAGGTCCCAGAGCGACTTGAATTCCAGGAACTGACCCTCGTCGCGTTCCAGAAGCGAGGCCAGCTCCTGGACCGTCACGAGCGAGCCTGATGCTCCGTTCGTGCTGCTCACGCGCTCCTCCTCGCCCATCCCTCGAAGTGCTTCAACGTAGCCCGGAGCCGCTCCTCGTAGTCCCACTTCTCGTGGAACGTGCCGTCCTTCGAACGTCGTGGCCGTGCCATGTCAGAATCGGCCACGACGGCCCATGCCCCATAACTGCTCGTAGGGCGTCGATGAGGCTGAAGTGCCCCCGTCGTCCCGCTTCTCCAGCTCCCGGAGTACCTCTTCGGTCGCGCGCAGGTCCCCGCATCCGCTCAGGCGAACATCACGTGGCGGCCCATGACACGCTCCTCGATGGTCGCCAGGTGCTTGAGGTTGATGCCGAGGTATTCGGACAGGTCCCGGGAGGTGATGCGCTCCTGGTAGTAGGAATCGAGGACCAACTGGATGAAGGGCACGCCGGCCTGGCTGACGGCGGCGATGTCAGGGGGGGCGAAGCCCCGAGTGGTGCGGCCAGCGTCCAGCAGCTCCGCCGCCACAGCGTTGCAGAACACCTCTACGCGGTCGTCCTCGGGGGCCCGCGCCCCCTGCTCGGCCAGGTCGCACACGCCTCCACGGCGGAGCAGGAGGTGGCAGAACTCGTGCAGGAGCGTGAAGACGCGTCCGTTCGGCGTATCTCGCACGTTCAGGACGATGGCCGGCAGCGGGTCCTCGGCGATCGAGAAGCCCCGCATCTCACGGAGATCCACGCCGGACGCCTGGAACACCAGGACGCCCTGTGCTTCGATGGCCGCCCGCCAACCGTTCAGGGCCTCGTACGCGCCGGACCAACCTCGCTGCCGCTCCAGCGGGATCGAGAGGAGAAGACGCACCCGGGCGGCGACGTCCCTTTGCTGCTCGTCCAACGCGACGCGCATCCCGAGTTCTGGAGACGCCGCATCCAGACCCTCCGCGAGCTGAAGGGCCACCTCCCGACGAGCCATGGCCGAGCGCAGCGCCAGCCGGAACTCAGGCGACCCCTCGGCCAAGGGGTCGCCGGGGAGCCGCCGGAAGTCGTGCATGGCCTGGAAGCGCTTGGGCGGCTCGGCCAGGTAGAAGACCGCGAGGGGGCGCTTGGCGGCATTCCCCAGGAGCCGGAGTTGCCGGAGCGTCGGCGCGAGGGTGCCCTCCTCCCATCGCGACACCCGATCTACCGACGTACCCGTCTTTCGGGCCACATCGGCGATGGTGAGTCCCGCATCTTCGCGGGCCCATCGGATCAATTCACGCTTTACGCGGGCGCGGGTCATGGTCCCGGGCAGGGTCTACGAGGGAGAGGGCGACGACGTGGGGGAAATATGAACCGACCGCCGGGGCACGGCCATGATCCCACGGGCGCCGCGACGTCCGTGACCTCCCCGCTCATCGGGCGAGGCTCTGGAGATAGGGGCGGAGCACGGTGGTCGCTCGACACGCCCGGGCCATGGCCATGAGCTGATCCACTTCCACCCTCCGGTCCCGCAGGCTTTCCTCCAGTGCCTCCAACCCCACGTCGAGGCCGATCTTGTTGCGGTAGCGGAAGCAATCCACCACGGTGCGGGCCACGGTGGTGACGGGGATCGTGACCCCGTGGACGCTGCGGTGCTCCACGCCTACGTGCAGCATCGGGCGCGACCAACGCACGAACCGCACCCGCCATGGGGACGCGTCCGGCAGCCATGCCTTCCGGTCCAGGGCCATCCAGACCTGGGCGGGACTCTGCGTGCCGATCTCGTGCACCCGAAGCGCGGTGAGCAGACAGAAGACGCCCTCCGGCACCGTCCGGGCCACAGCGGCCAGGGTCTCCAGCTCGGTTTCGGGAGCGCCTGCGACGCGGTAGAGGCCCCACGCCACCCGCGTCACGCGGCCGGTCGAGAGCCAGGGTTGGACGCGCCAGCGCGGGATGCCCCGCTCTCGCAGATCCCGCGCCCGGAACAGGAACGGGAGATCGCTCGGGGGAAGGACGGCTGGTTTGGACATGGAACGAGAATACGACATATCCTAGGCTCTCACAAGTAAAAGCCTAGGTATTGTTAAGTTCCGCCTCCCCGACCTCCCCCCTCCGGCGCGCCGGCTCCACTCCAGCAGCAGCGCCAGGTGCACGTCCAGCTCGGGTCACGGTCACGTCGCCTTCCCGGGCCGCCGTCCAGGGGGGAGGGACGCAGAGGGTGGCCCGAATGGGCGGAATGGGGCGAGAACGATGGGGACGCAACCGCAGGACGACGACCGAGCGGCCCATCGCGCCATGTCCGCGCCCCGCGGGCCTCGCGATCGTCTCTCGGCCGCATCGGAGGCCGGACACAGCCCGCCACACTTGAACAGCGTCGGGGTAGCCGGGTATCATGAAACAAGCATGATATTTCATGATACAGGGGACCCGATGATCAACCTCATGGACATCCACTCGCTCTCGGACTTCCAGCGTAACGTGCGGGCGCACGTCAAGCACCTCCGCCGGACAGGTCGCCCCGAGGTGCTCACCGTTCATGGGCGCGCGGAACTCGTGGTGCAGAACGCGGCCGCATACCAGAAGCTCCTCGAACTGGCGGCCAACGCCGCCGCGATCGTCGCGATCCAGAGGGGCCTCCAGGGCGTGGAGGCGGGGACCGGCGAGTCCGCCGAAGACGCATTCGCCTCTCTCGAACGTGAGCTTGGGATTCCCGAGCGCCCGTAGTGATCCAGGTCATCGCGGCCATCCGCGATCTCGCCACCACCGCGGAGGAGTGCGGCCCGGCGTACGAGGATCGGTTCTTCGCCGAGGCGATCCGCCAGCGCTTGCACGACTCCTACAAGATCCTCTTCACGATTCGGGGCAATCGCGTCCACGTGCTCCATATCCGGCATCAGGCACAGAACCCCCAGGATCTCCTTGGTTGAGAATCCTCTCCCGCCTGATGCTATCGGCGGGCTGTGACAGAGCATCCAGCCATGGGGGCGCCCCGCCCTGGTGCCGATCTTCCGGCCGTCGAGTGACCTCGTGGACCTTGCCCGGCGCGACAGATCGGACCTGGACCGACTCGACGCCAAAGCCCGCGGGAGCGACTGACCGCCCATGCCATCCCCTGCCGAGTATCTCACGCTGCCATACGAGCGGGTCCTCATCCCCGACGAGGCATCAGGCACCTTCACCGCGCTGATTCGTGAGTTCCCCGGGTGCGTGTCCCAGGGCGACAGCCCCGCGGAGGCTTACGCCAACCTGCAGGACGCGGCCGAGTCCTGGATCGACGCCGCGTTGGACCTCGGGCAGGCGATCCCCGCGCCGCGGGCGGTCGAGTCCCATGGCGGAAGGGTGCTCCTCCGTCTTCCGCGAAGCCTGCGGAGGCCGCCGTCGCCGCTGCTGCGGCATCGGCCGTGGCATCGCCTCGCCGGGTGGGGTGAGCGCGAGCGGGCCATCCTCCGCCCAGGCGTTTCCGCGGAAGTGGGTATCCACTTCGCTCTCCTAGCTACTACCCGTTGGGGTCCGGGGCTCGGATGGCGTGGTAGGGAATTGGGCTGGCCTGGACGGCTTGCTCGAGGAGGCGGTAGAAGAGCAGCCCACGCGCTTTCGCGGTGCGGCGATTGAACCGGAAGGTGAACTCGTCGAGGTAGTACGGCAGGTGTTCCGTGCTGACCCCGCCGTGGTAGGTTCCTAGCCACCACCGGTCGAGGAGCGAGGCCACGCGGTGGACTCGAGGCATAACCCTGTGAGCTGGGAGCTTCGAGGCGCGAAGGCTCGTGGGACGATGCCGGTATCCGTAACCAGGGAGCGGCACGTAGCCCGCCCACCCGTCCGTGCGGATCGTGGCCCCTTCGCTGACGCTGCTCTTGATGAACCCGATGAGGCTGGGCGCACTGGCGTCGGGGATCTGCGCCAACCGGATTCGCCCGGTCCCCCGGTCGCGGACCTCGGCTGCAATGGCGATGAGCGCGCGATCCGTGGCCCGCCCGTCCACTTCCTCGTCCGGCGCACCGAGGAAGGTCTCGTCTACCTCGACCTCTCCCGAAAGACGCTCCCTGTCCGGCCGGACCATCGCCCGACGAAGCTTGTGGAGCCACGCCCACGCCGTCTGGTAGCTCCCCAGGCCCAGGACCCTCTGCAGTCCCAGGGCGCTCACGCCGTGCTTCTGGTTGGTCAGGTACCACGCTGCCTGGAACCACAGCCGAAGCGATGTCCGGGTCCCCTCGAACACGGTGCCTGCGGTGGCCGAGCTCTGCCGCGAGCAGTGGCGACAGCGAAACAACCCCCGCCCGGTCTCCCAGCCCCCCTGGCTCGCGCACGCCGGACACCGGAACCCCTGCGGCCACCGCAGCTGGCGCAGGTAGGCCTGGCACGCCGCATCCGACGAGAACCACTCGTCGAATTCCGCCAGGGTCCGCGGGTAGTCCTCTCCGCCCACCGGGTGACGTCGCTCTCCGATCATCCCTACATATTGGGGTCAGGAGAGCGAAGTGGATACCCACTTCCGCGGAAACGCCCTCCGAGGCGGCGGCGGTAGTCGGCCTGCTCCGGAGGCGTGGCCCCACCCTTCCATTTCCGTAGTCCTCGGGCAAAGGAAGGGCTGATCCCATGACCATCCCATTCGCCGACCTCCTGGCCGCGCTCCCCGAAGAGCGGCGCAAGAGGATCGAGGAGCGCACCGAGGAGCTTCTCGCGGACCTCGCGCTCCAGGAGCTCCGCCAGGCACGAAGCCTGTCGCAAGAGGAGCTCGGTCGCGCCCTCAACATCAACCAGGCATCGGTCTCCAAGCTCGAGCGGCGGACGGACATGTACGTCAGCACCCTTCGGCGCTTCGTGGAAGCGATGGGAGGGCAGCTCGAGATCACCGCCCGCTTCGCCGAAGGATGCGTCCGCATCAAGCAGTTCGGGGAGCTGTAGCCCAGCGCCGTCTTCCCGGCCCGCCATCCCACCGCCCCGTCCGAGGCGCAGATTTGCACTCGAGCGGCGCCCACTCCCCCGCTCGGATGTCGGTCCCGCCAATGACTCCTCCGACGGATGCGCTATATTATAGCGCATGAAGACGCGACTGGCGTTGCTCCTTACTTCCGCGGCACGTGCCAAGCTCCTGCAGCTCTTCGCCCTCTTCAGCGATGAGCCGCTTCGATTCCGGGACATCCAGCGCCGGATCGGAGTGGGGTCCAGGTCCCTTCAGTTGGAATTGCGCCGACTCGAGGACCTGGAACTGATTGCCCGGCAGGGCCGGGGCCGGGAGGTGCGGTTTCGGGCCTGCACGGACAACCCCCTATGGCTCCCGGTCTGGCAGATGGTCGCCGGCCTCGCCCGGCCCGACGAGATCTGCCGCATCCTCCTGGCCGACCTCGCCGGTGTGGACGCTGCCTTCGTGTACGGGTCCGTCGCGAGAGACGACGCTCGCCCGGACAGCGACGTGGACGTGTTCGTGGTGGGTGCGGGAGTGGATGAGATCGAGTTGGCCCGCCGGACCAGTGAAGCCGGGGCGCTGCTCGGCCGCGAGGTCAACGTCGCCATCTACACCCCTCAGCAGGTGCGCGAGATGGTGCGGGCCGGGCATCCCTACATCGGGCGGGTGATGCGTGAGCCGAAGATCTGGGTCCGGGGTGAGGACAACGGGAGCCTTCTCGCCGCATGACCGACTTCCAGATCCGGCGTCTTCTGCAAGAACGACGCCTCGAGGCCTACGTCGCCACCGACGGTGAAGTCGTGGGCTTTCTCGAGAAGGCCGTGCGCGCCATGGCCGATGCGAAGGCCGGGATCAGCGAGGAGGGCGCGTTCCTGCGTGCTTACGAGGCGACCTTCCTTTGTGCGACCGCAGCGGTCTTGAGTGCCGGGTACAGGATGCGGGGATCGGCCGAGGGGCACCACAACGATCTTGTCCTCGTGCTCCGCCACCTCGGTGATTCGGCCTTCGCCGATTTGGGCACGCGTTGGGAGCGCCTCAGGAGGCTCCGCAGCCAATCCATGTACGACGGCGCGGCCCGCCCGACGCCGGAAGACGTCGACGCCATGATCGCGGTGGCGACGGACCTCTTCGCCGCGGTGCGCCGGGATCTCGAGTCGAAACGCCCATCGGCTGGGGCCATGCTCCCGGCGCTGCCTCCCGGAGAGGGGCGCAGGAGCCGCTGAGCGGTCCGCCTTCCCGGGCCGGCGTCCAGGGGGGTGTGACGAGGCAGGCCCATCGAGCCAAGGAGAAGCCCTGCTGCTCCGGGCATCCCTTCGTGCGGTCGGGGCCCATGGGCGGAGTCGTGGGTTGACGTTTACACACATCTGTGTATATCGCTACGATGAAGCGTCGCCATCGCGATCCTGCGGCAGGCACACGGGGACGGCTGAATGCGATTCGCTGGTCGGGTGTTCAGAGTCGGGCGACAGTGGGCGGTGGAAGTGCCCCTCCTCGACGTGGTCAGCCAGGGCCGGACGAAGAAGGACGCGCTCGAGATGATCGCGGACGCGATCGAAGCGCTCGCGAACAGGCCGGGATTCCGCGTCGAGGTGTTTGCGGGCCCTGGCGGGTACCTGGAGGTGGGCTCGGCCGACGCATCCACCCTCACGGCCTTACTACTGCGCCGGGCGCGCCAGCGGTCAGGCTCGAGCCTGGCGCAGGTGGCGAGACGGCTGGGGTCCTTCTCGGTGAACGCCTACGCCCGCTACGAGCAGGGTCGATCCACGCCGTCGGTTCAGAAGCTCGCAGAGCTTCTCGGGGCGGTGTCGCCCGACCGGGATCTCGTGCTTGCCGAGAGCAAGGCGTAAAGCCCGTCAGACTCGGCTGCGCCGTCATCCGATCGGACGACTCCGATCCGGGAGGGCTCGCTCAACGCTCGAGCCTCCGTACGTTGCCCGCCCCGTCCACGCGCCCGGCGACGCGCAGGCCCCAGAAGTGGAAGCGGATCGGGAGCGGGGGCGCCGGGGAGGCGCGTCGGGTGGGGCCGGGCCGGAGGGCCGCCTGCGGAGCCGCGGCGGGTCTGGGTCGGGTCAAGCTTCCTCCGTGGTGGGTGAGAGGCCGGACGGGTCCGGCCCGCGCAACCAGGATGGGGGAGGGGTGTGACAGCGGGGGGGGGCTGCCTGTGCCCAACGGGCCATGGGGACGCCCCGGAAGGGCGTCATCCTTGGAGGAGCGCACCCGCCCTCGGCACCCCGGGTGTGCTAGCAATTCTTGACAGCATTCCCACCCGCATCCACTTTATGGCCAGCAGGAAACGCAGGCAGGAGGCCATCCTCGCGCGGATCCGCGCCGGCAACGGCGCCACGTCATGGTCCGACGTGCAGTCGCTTCTGCTCTCGGTCGGTGCCGAGCGTCACGAGCGAGAGGGATCTCGAGTCGTCTTCGTGCTCGGGGATCACGTGCTGCATGCACACCAGGTTCATGCGCGCCGGGACTGCGGTGTGGCGCTGATCAGCCGGGTGCGGGCGTTTCTGCTGAAGGCAGGTGTGCTGTGAGCATCGGGACAGTCCCACCTCCAGGGATGATCATGGAGTACAAGGGCTACGCGGCGACGGTTTCCTTCGACCACGACCTCGAGCTGTTCACGGGCTGGGTCGTGGACCTCCAGGACGAGATCTACTTCGAGGGGCGCACCGTGGATGAGCTCGTCACGTCGTTCCACGCCTCCGTGGACGACTACCTCGCCTTCTGCGAGGAGAAGGGCCGCGCTCCCGCGAAGCCCTATTCGGGGCGGATCCTGGTGCGCACCACTCCGGAGATCCATCGCGCGGTGGCCGTGGCGGCTGCGCGGGAGGGCACGTCCATGAACGAGTGGGCCGAACGGGTGTTCGCCAAGGCGGCGCGGGCGCGGTAGCGACGGTCACGCCCGATCGGTGCGCCGCACGGCGGCCACCAATCCCTCGGCCAACTCCGCCACCTTCTCCAGCATCGCCAGCTTCGCCCGCCAAACCTCTGGAATCCCCTCCTCCCCGAACCACGCCCCGGCGATCTGTCCGTAGACGGCCCCCGTGGTGTCCGCGTCGCGGCCCAGGTTCACCGCCGCCAGCGCACCCGACCGGAAGTCCACCGCCCGATGGAACGCCCAGAGCGCCGCCTCCAGGGTGCGGATGACGTACCCACTGGCCACGATGTCATGGGCCGCCTTCCCCCGGTACGATCCCTTCGCCACGGCCACGACCTCCGGATGGAGCGGGTCGTCCCGCCAGAAGGGGAGCGGAGCCGCCCATCCCCAGGAGAGCAGCTCGTCCTTCGGCACGCCTCGCACCGCCCCCAGGAGGAGCGCCGCGAAGTAGCGGCACGCGTCCACGGCGGTCTTGGCGCCGTGCGTGGTCCGTGAGCTCTCGCCTGCCAGGCGCACAGCCTCGGCCGGGTCATCGCGGAAGAAGAGGACCACGGGAGCCAGCCGCATGAGCGACCCGTTGCCGGCGCTCTGCGGGTCAGTGGATCCGGAGAACGGCTCGCCCGTGCTCTCGAACCTATGGAGCGCCGCGGCCGTCGTTCCGCCGATGTCGAAGCAAGTCCCCGTGCTGGACAGGTACCCCTCCCGGTACCAGCGCACGTACCGGCGCATCTGGTCGGCGGCGTCGAACCGGCCCGTCTCCACCAGGCTCTCGGCGAGGCAGAGCGCCATGGACGTGTCGTCGGTCCACTGCCCCGCGTCCAGGCCGAAGGTTCCACCGCCCACCATGTCGCCGAGGGGCTCGAACGTCCCGGGCGCCTTGAACTCGAGCGTGGTGCCGAGCGCGTCGCCAACGGCCAGCCCCAGGAGGGCACCCCGCACCCGATCGGGGGAGGCGGGCAGCGGGCTGGTGACGCGGCCCGACGTCCGCGCCGCCCGGGGATCGTGCTCGGACCACCCCAGCACGAAGCGCTCTTGCTCGTCCGTCTCGGGCGCGCGGCGCCCGGGCGCCTTGGTGGTGGCCGCGAAGAGACGGCGCACCTCCTCCAGCGCCTCCTCCCCCGTGCGTCCCCGGCGCACGAGGAAGCACCCCACCACGGTTCCCGTCCGCCCCACGCCGCCCCAGCAGTGGAGGTAGACCCGGTGCCCGACGGCCGGGTCCACCTCCAGGCGATCCAGGAGGTCGCACATGAGCTGCGGATCCCGGGGCACGCTCACGTCCCGGATGGGGAAGCGGCGGTAGGCGCATCCGTCCTCTCCCCACACCGACGCCAGCTTGTCCTCGTACGGCTCGAGCTCGCCGGGCATGGTGAGGTCGTAGAAGGACGTCACTCCGGCGTCCTGGAGGCGCCGGAGCTTCTCCTCCCATCCGCGGTCTCCCTTCAGCGTGCCCGGATACTCGCCGGCCAGGAGGTCGGCGCCGGGCACCCAATAGCCGTAGGGCAGAGGAAGCGGGCGGGGGTCGGAGTGGGTCATCGGCATGCTCCGGCGAGAGCGAGGCTTTAGCAGGACCCTGCTACGGTGCGTCTTCCCCCGGCGGCTTCGCCAGCGACGGCACCCAGATGGCGATGGCGCCACCCTTGCGTTGGCCGTCGGCGAACCCACCCGCGAGGTAGTTCACGAACTTCTCGCCGGCGCCCGGCTCCTTCATCCCGGAGAGGATGATGGCGTTGGCGCCGAGCTTGGCCGCCTCCTCGCGGAGCTTGTCGATCATCTGCCCTTCGTTGGTGAAGCCGCTCGACCCCTGCGCGTTCAGGATGGCGACGCGCGTGTGCTCCGGGATGCTGTCGGTGTCGAAGTACACGTGGACGTCGCCCAGCGGCACCGGGGCCAGGCCGGGAGTGAGCACGGACTTGTTCACGCTCACGCACGCCGCCGCGAACAGAACGCCCAGGCAGGCGGCCATCTTGATGCGGGTCATCATCACCTCCCCGCCCACCAGGCGATCCCCAGGTCGAAGCGGGCCGACGTGGCCGAGATGTCGATGTCCGCCTTCTCGCCCTGGTACTCGGCCTCGGAGAACGATCCGACCGTCCACCTCAGCCCCACGTCCAGCGCCGCGGACCGCGACAGGAACACCAGCACGCCGCCGCCGAATGACGGAGCTGCACCGGTGATGGTGAACGGGTCGCCGTCCAGGTCCATCTCGGCGGCGCGCCCCGAGTAGGCCAGCGTGAGGTAGGGGAGCGCCTTGGCCTGCGGCCCCCGGAAGTTCAGGCGCACGCCCAGGTCCACGTGGGCCAGGGTGTACGTGTCGTCGAAGTCCGCCATCTCCACGTTCGCCCCCGCAGCCTCCAGGAAGAGCGTGACGGTGCGGTTCACGCCCCAGCCCAAGGCAAGCCCCGCGCCCCCGCCGGACTCGGCCTCGCCGTCGCCTTCGTACGTGATGGCGGCTCCGGCCAGGTGAGCGGCGAGGTGGAAGCCCGTGGGATCGGACCGTACGGAAGGTGCGGAAGCCTGCCCGGCCAGGGAGGCAGGTGCGGGCAGGAGGGCGGCCGCGACGAGGAGCGCGGCAAGGCGGACACGGTGCATGGGATCCTCCGATGGGTGGGATGGGCCGGACGGTTCCGGCCCGGAGAGAACCTGGGAGTAGGGTGTGACAGAAGGGGCTGCGGCCGTTCCAGCCATGTTCCCGCCCCGGTCGGGCCACGAGGATTCGGGGCCCGAACGAGCATTGGCAAAATTTGTCAACCCAGATTACCTTCAGAGCGTGGCCACCATGAACATCTCCTTGCCGGAGTCGCTCAAGGGCTTCGTGGAGCGACAGGTCGCAGAGCGCGGCTACGGCACCACCAGCGAGTACGTCCGCGAGCTGATCCGCCGCGAGCAGGAGCGGGACGCCTTGCGTGCTGCCCTGTTGCAGGGTGCGGCGTCGCCCGTGGTTGCCACGGCGGACGCCGAGTACTTCCAGTCTCTGCGCGATCGCATCCTGGCCTCGCCCGCCGAGTGAAGGCGACCCAGGTCGTCGTCACCGCTCTCGCGGACGACGACATCAGGAGGGCCGCCGAATTCTATGTCGCTGAAGGCTCCATCTCGCTGGCGATGGACTTTCTCTCCGCCGTCGAACGCACCCTCGGGCAGATGAAGGCCCACCCGGCTGCCGGCTCGCCACGCTACGCGCATGAGCTCGATCTCCCCGGCCTGCGGCACCGACGCGTCCCGGGCTATCCGTATCTGATCTTCTACGGAGACGAAGGGCCCACCGTGAGCGTGTGGCGCGTGTTGCATGAGGAACAGGACATTCCCGTGCACCTCCGCGCGCCGGGGTAGTCGCTCTTACCGTCGCCTCCCCTCGCTCCGTCACACCTCCCTCCTATATTGCCGGAGCCGTCGGACCGGCCCGCCCCGCGGGGCACGGCCGGTCCCTTCCCATCGCCCCGGCCTCCATGCCCGACCGGATCTCCAAGCTCCAGCGCTGGCTCGACCTGGTGGCCTACCTGGCCGGCCGTCGCTTCCCCGTATCGGCGGAGCAGCTCTGGGGCGCCATCCCGGCCTACGCCCAGGGGCTCGAGGGCGGGAGCAAAGATCCGGAGTCGGTCCGGCGCATGTTCGAGCGCGACAAGGACGAGCTGCGCTCGATGGGGATCCCCATCGAGACCGTCACCTTCCACATCGACCAGGGCACCGAGGAGAGCCACGGCTACCGTCTGGCCACCCGGGACTTCCACCTCCCGTACCTGAGGCTGATGCGCGAGGCGGAGGCCGCGGCGGAAGCCAAGGCGGGCAAGCCATCCACGCGCCCGGCGAGCCACGTGGCTTCGCGGGTGCCAGCCCCGGCGCGGGAGTTCGTGGTGCGCGAGGACGAGGCCGGCGCCGCCCTCGAGGGGCTTCGCGACGTGGCTTCGCTCCCCGGATTCCCGCTGCGCCGCGAGGCCCGGTCCGCGTTCCGGAAGCTCGCCTTCGACCTCGACCCGGAGCTGCTCCGACCCGCGCCGGTGGTCTACGCCGAGGATCCCGAGACGAAGGCCACCGCGGATAGCCTGCGCACGCTCTCCGACGCGCTGCTCGCCAGGAAGAAGGTCACGTTCCGCTACCGCTCCATGGAGCGCGACGAGGAGGCGGCGCGCACGGTGCACCCCTGGGGCCTCCTTTTCCAGCACGGCCGCTGGTACCTGGTGGCGTGGGCCGAGGACCGCGCCGACGTGCGCATGTTCCGCGTGGGGCGCATGGCCGGCGTGAAGCCGAACACGCAGAGCGCGGGAACGCCCGACTACGAGATCCCCGCGGACTTCGATCTGCGGGCCTATTCGGGCCGGAAGGCCTGGGAGCTGGGCGAGGGAGCTGCTGCGCCGACCCAGGCCCAAGTATGGTTCCGATTCCCCCGCTCGGTGTGGGCGGACCGGAACGGCCACGGCACGCTGATCCGTGAGGACGGGAAGGGGAACCAGCTCCGCGAGATCACGGTCCACCGTCCCGAACCGTTCCTGCGCTGGGTGTTGTCGCTGGAGGGGGACGCCCGCGTGGAGGCGCCTGAGGATCTCCGGCAGGCGTTCCGCTCCGTGGTCGAGGCCGTGGCGCGGCGCTACGAGCCGGCGGCCGGTGAAAGGCCACCGACGAAGGGGGGCTCCGCATGAGCGACGGCACCAACCCCGACGCCTGCCTCGAGCGGCTCCTCTACGTCCTCCCGGCAGCCGGCCGGAAGGAGGGGGCCTCGCTGGCCGACCTCGCCGCGGCGCTGGGCACGACCCCCGAGCGCATCTCCCGGGACCTGGAGGACGTGACCGCTCGCGCCTACTACCATCCCGGCGGATGGCCTGACGACGTGAGCATCATGCTCACCGGGGACCGCGTGTGGGTGCAGCACGCCGTCGGGTTCGAGCGCCCCATGCGCCTCTCGTCCCGGGAGACGCTCTGCCTCGCCCTCGCGCTCCGCGGCACCGCCGCCGCGTCGCTCCTGCACGACGGCCAGCGCCGCCGCGACCTCCTGGAGCGCGCCGAGAAGCACCTGGGCGCAGGAAGCTGGAGCAAGGACGACGACGCCCCGCTCCGCGACCAGGACCACGTCCCCGATCCCACGGGGATCCGCGAGACGCTCCTCGCCGCGGCCCGCGACCGGCATCCCTGCGCCATCGTCTACGCCAAGTCGGGCGCCGAGGACATGGACGCCCGCGTCATCCACCCCTACGCCCTCGTCCACGCCGACGGGGAGTGGTACGCCGTGGGATGGTGCGCCGTGAAGGAGGGGATGCGGATCTTCCGCCTCGACCGAATCCTGGAGGCCGCCGAGACCGACGGCACGTTCGAGGTGCCCGAGAGCTTCGATCCACGGGAGTACATCCACGCCACCCGGGTCTACTGGGCTGCGGACGACGTGGAGGTGCGCGTGCGCTACTCCCCGAAGATCGCCCGCTGGGTCCGCGAGCGCGCCGCCGCCGGGATGGTGGGATGGGAGGAGGAGCCCGACGGGAGCCTCGTCGTCCGCCACCGCGTCGCCGACCCCCACTGGGTCGTGAGCCACGCCCTCACCTACGGCGCCGAGGCGGAGATCCTCGAGCCCGAGGAGCTGCGCGAGATGGTGCGGGAGGTGGTGCGGGGGATGGCGGGCTGACTGTCACACCCCTGCTGTACCCTTCTCTCCGTCACCTCAAACGGCGGAGATGCCATGAAGACCAGCGTACTCCTGGACCACGAGCCCGTCGCCGACGGCGGCTGGATGGTCCACGCCCTCCTGCGCCTCGAGGGCGAAGCCCCCGAGAACCGCGACCGGGTCCCCCTGAACCTCTCCCTGGTGCTGGACCGCTCCGGATCCATGTCGGGCGAGAAGCTCGAAGCCGCCCGCCACGCCGCCGCCATGCTGGTGCGCCGCCTCTCCCCGGCGGACACGGTGAGCGTGGTGGCCTTCGACGACGCCGTGGACGTGGTGGCGCAGCCGGCCACCGGGGACGCGCAGGAGGCGCTCACCGCCCTCATCGAGTCCATCGGGCCGGGCGGCTCCACCAACCTCAGCGGGGGATGGCTCCGGGGCCGTGACCTGGCGGCCGACAACCTCCGCGACGGCGGGGTGAACCGCGTGCTCCTCCTCACCGACGGCCAGGCCAACGTGGGGATCGTGGAGCCCAAGAAGCTCACGGGCCTCTGCAAGCAGGGCGTGAAGAAGGGCGTGAGCACCACCACGATCGGCTTCGGCGAGGACTACGACGAGGACCTCCTGAAGGCCATGGCCGACGCCGGCGGGGGAGGCACCTACTACATCGAGAAGGTGGACCAGGCCTCCGGGGTGTTCGAGGAGGAGCTGGAAGGGCTGCTCTCCATCGTGGCGCAGAACGTGCGCGTCACCGTGCGGCCCGGAGCCCACGCCGACGCGGTCAACGTCCTGCACCAGTACCCCTCCCACACCCAGGGCGACGTGCTCACCCTGGAGGTGGGCGACCTTTACGCCCGGGAGCCCCGGCGCATCCTCATCGCCATCCTCCTCCCGCCCGGGTCGGCCGCGCCCGGAACGGTGGCGGACGTGGCGCAGCTCACCGTGACGGCGCACGTGCTCACCCCCGAGGGGGGTGTCGAGCTCCAGGAGATCACCATCCCGGTGACCCTCTCCCCCGAGGAGGGAGGGAAGGCCGAGCCCGAGATCCGAAAGGAGATCCTCCTGGTCGAGGCCGCGCGCCGCCGCCAGGAAGCGCTGGAGGCGCGGGACCGGGGCGACTACGCCTCGGGCGCTCAGTCGCTCCGCGAGATGCGCGGCATCGTGGCCGCGTGCCCGTACTCGGCCGATGACGCCACGGTCCGCGAGGAGCTGGCGGACCTGGAGACCATGGCCGCGTCCTTCGACGACCACCAGCTCAGCGCCGGCGACATCAAGTACATGAAGCAGCGCGCCTACTCGGCGCACCGCAGCCGGCGGGAGTCGGTGGAGCGGTATCGGAGGGGGAAGGAAGGGTAGTGGAGCTGCTTCAGGGCTTGTCCTCAGGGTGGCCGGACGACACCCAGACCACGATCTCCTGGGCTTGACCCGAGGGCAGGAGAGGCAGGGCGGGCCGGCGCGGGTTCCGGCCCGCCGCGCGCTTGGCCCAGTGGCCGCGCGGTGGAACGGGGATCTTGAGGCGCCGGCATGCCTTGGCGAGTCCTGGCCCCGAGAGGCCCCACTCCTCCGCTAGCCGTGCCACAGGCGTGGTCCAGATGCGCTCGGCCAGCTCGGCGCGCGTCATTCGGAGCTCCTGCGACCCACCGCAGCGGGTGCCAATCCAGACGGTGCTCGGGAGCCAGGCGCGCGGCTCCGGCTTCGGAAGCGTGATGCCGAACTTCCGCAGCACCTCGCCCGACCTGGACGGGCGTGTGCGCCAATACCGGTCGCGCGCATCGGAGTCGGATGGGATGAACCCCACTCTCTTCATCCGGGCGCGCATGGCTTGGGTTCGTCCAAGCTCCGCGAGGATCTCGGGCGAGCAGTAGTCATCTTCAGTGAGCAGCCTCATCAGGTCGACGAAGTTCCCATCGGAAGCCCCGAGGATCGTTCGACGCACGTGGGCAACGTCCTGAGTGGTCCCCTGCCGCCACCGGGCACCGTGGGCGAAGAGTGCGCGCAGCGTCTCCGTGCTTGCCCGCGGCGCGAACGGCCATGCTGAGACGAGGATGTGGCGCTGAACCACCTCGCTACTCATATCGGCTTTCCTCTTGCCTGACCGATTTCACTTAACCTCATCCCCGCCGTGCGCGCATGACTCCCTGGGCCGTGGATCTGCGTCGTGCAAGAACCGTGATCCGGGCTGTGGATCTGCGTAGCGCTGCGGGTAGAGTGTTGACGGGCTACTCGTGATCTCTCGTCCGACTCATCTTGGACGCCTCTCCACGAGCCGGGCCGGCCTGCGAGGGGGGAGCGCAGGAAGGGCAGGTGCCGGCCGGGTGGCCGTGGCCACGGCGGTGCCGCCGTGGGTGAATCTCAACGGCGCCAAGATGCCCCGGCGGCGCCCGACGCGCCATGTTCTCCCCGGCCGTGGGTTCCTCCCGTCAGGGATCGGGAGTGTGCGGTGCTGGCGAACGGCGAGATCCACCTCCACGTGCCCCACCCGTTGCCGTGCTCAGCGAAGGTCTTCACATCGGCCTTGCGGCTGTTGACCCGATGGAGCTCCCGCGACCCACAACTGGCAACCGCGACACCTCCGCGGTTCAGCCCCGATATGCCGCGATTTGACCCCGACGGATCCCGAGGCGGTGTTCCGGCAAGAACGGCAGATCGTGCAGTCCATCAGTGAGTTGGACGATTTCTTGCCGGAATCCGAATTGCGCCTAAGGTGTCTGATAAGCGTGAGGTCGGCAGTTCGAGTCTACCCAGGCCCATAGAGAGAACGCATTGCCCTGCGGGACTTTTCGAGGTCCCTTCGGGCAACGCGTTCTGCGTTTGGGGGGTGGGGTGTCTACGAGGGTATCTGCGGGATGGGTGTGTCGGTGCTCCCCGCCGCGGCGATACTACCCACGTACTCACTCACGTGGCGAACGATCTCGCCGGCGTCGGTCTGCGCCAGGCCCATCTCTCTCGCGTACGCCTCCAAGGGCCCAATCCAGTGGGGGTGGGCGACGACCTCGGGCGGCCATGGGTGCTTCGCCCTGATGGCGAATGTCTCCTCGCATGCGTCACGTAGTTCGGCCGACGGGGGAACGAAAGCACTCAGGAGCACCAGGTCCAGCAGGTCACGGAATCGATCATTGGCGTTCCCCTCCGAGGCAGGTTCGGTGGCGGCGTGGAGCTTCTGCGCGATCTGCTTGGGGAGGGGGATGCAGGGGATCCGTTCCGGCCCCTCGAATCCGAAAGGCGTCAGGGAGAACGCCGGCACCTGGTCCGGTTCACGGTGCCGGCCCTCGTAGGCCGAGACCTCGAGCTTTACGTTGCTGAAGCTCCGCTCGCTCACCTTTCCGAATCGCTCCTCCCGGTACGCGACACGAATCCGGAAGCGTCGCATGAACTCGGGGGTCGGCTCCTCCAGTTCCACTCTGAACGTGAACGGGTGGCGCGGCTCGGCAAGGGCCGTGCGAACGGCCGTCTCCATCTCGTCCATGGTGCCGAGGAAGGCTGCGTCTAGATCTCTGGTGGCGCGAGCCCGTGCGGTCGGTTGGCTCTCGGACTTCGGGGTTTGCCCGACCGGCGTCGGGCGCCCGAGACGTAGCTCGATGGCGGCACCGCCCTTCATCTCGAACTCGGGCTGGCCGTGGGGTGCGTAGCGAGCGAGCGCGTCGGCCACCACCGTGAATCCGATCCACCGCTGCACCCATTCGGAGCCCACGCCGAGATGGGCCGCGCACCGGTTCATCGCCTGCACGAGGGCGGACGCGGTGCGGGGCGGCAGGTTCTTCAGGAGCGGGCCGAGTTCATCCAGCATCGATCGCGCGCCTTCGTTTGGCAGCAGGTGCTGAATGCGCTGCGCTCACTGGAGGTACCCCCCCGCCTTCAACTCCTCCTTGAGCGCTTCGGCCTCGGCATGGCGAAGCCACCCTGTCCGGATTCCGTCTTCCAGCGCCTGCCGGAGGAGGGCAGGTCCCAAGTGCGTCTTCGCGCAGTCCCGGATCGCGCGGGCCGCCTTGGTGACGGGGACCCCCTCGATGGAGCCGATGTCCTCCTCCGACAGCTCGGCCCAATGCAGGACAAGCACCGGAGGCGGAGTCCGGCGGCGCACACGGTGGCCCAGGGGAAGCGTGAGGTGGATCCGCGCCGGGTTCACATCGGACAACTCCATGAGCGAAAGCGCGGTCTTGTGCGATAGCACCCCCCTGACCCCCTGGGGCCAGAAGGCCGCGCTCATGAACTCCGTCCAAGGTGTGATGGGCGCCCCGAGATCCTGGTAGACGCCGTAGGAAAGCCGCTCGATGCGGCCCCGGTTCGCCATGGCCCAGAGCGTACGGGGATGAACCCCCAGCTGCCTCGCTTGAGCAGCTGTGAAGACCCCGTGTTGGTCCAAGGCCAGCTCATGAATGGCGTCGTAGGCGTGAGTGACGGGCATCGCAGGAATGTGGACGAGATTCTACGTAAAGTGGACTATTGTCCTGGTGTGGACGCCGAATCAACCCCCCGTATCGATTGGACAACATACTACATTAAATAGAGATTTGTCCACCATCTCGGCTGACCCGCAGGACCCCGCCGTGTCGAACGCCTTGATGCCGGTGGTGGTGGTGGTGATGATGATGATGATGTTCGTGGTGGAGATGATGATGACCATCCCCCTGCCCGGTGTCTTCGGAGGCGTCCAACGAAGACGGCGCATCCCGGCATGCGCGAGACCCTTGGGCGGCGATCAGGGGGGAAGCACCCCCACTTGCCGACATCTTGCCGGGGTTCGGCACCCCGGCCACCCCCCTGATAAGCGTGAGGTCGGTAGTTCGAGTCTACCCAGGCCCACTGAGAGATGAAGCCCCGCTTGGCGTCATGACGTCGGGCGGGGTTTCCGCGTCTCCGAATCCGTAGACACCCGCGAGGTGTCTGGGCTCAGCGTGAGGTCTGGTGACCCTGGCCGTCGGTAGGGAGCCCCAAGTGCTTTCTGACGTTCAGGGCTTTCCAGAGGAGGCCGGGGTGAGCGGCGATGATCCGCTGTTCCGTGGAATCCTCGGTGAGAAGCTGCGGGACGATTTCTCCACCGTTGTTCAACCGGGTCAGGAACGCGATCTCGTCATCCTCCAACGGCAGGACAGCACCCAAGAGGTTCCGGCACTCGTCGACGAGCCGCAGCGTCCACGCCTCAAGCTCCGTCCGCCCGGGCGCGAGACCGCCACGGAGCATGGGAACAAGTTGCCGGTCGACTTCCTTCGGGCTGGTCCCGGCCATGTCCACGGAGAGGGTGCGCCAATCCTGGCGGTTGCACCCCCCGTACACTACGAAGCCCAGTCGGAGTCGTCGTCTGTCGAGTCCCTCCCGCCGGAGTAGCTCCCGGGCGTCAAAGACGTCCCGGCTCGCCTGACGTCCAAAGAGCGCAGCCAGTTTCCCTGCGGCAAGCTCGTGGAGGTCGAGAACCGGGACGTGCGTGGCCGCGTACTTCCCCAACGAGCGCGAGTCCTCCAGAGCTGTTGGCCAGAGCGGAGTCCGCAGGAGAAAGTTCACGTCCAACTCCAGCGTGCCAGGGCCCCTGACCCCTGTGTACGAGAGGCGCCACTTTCCTCCCGCGTGCCCCGACGGGATCCGCCGGACGCCGATTCCGAGCCGACCACACACCGCCTGAATCGCTTGTTCGACCTTCGGGCGTTCCTGGACCATGGCGTCCACTTCGGCCGCTCCCACGTAGTTCAGGTCCACATCGACCGAGAGCCGCGGCACGTCGAAGACGAACAGGTTGAGAGCCGTGCCTCCCTTCAGCGCGACCCGCGTCTTGAGATAGGGGTGGCTCCGGAGCGCCTCCAGAAGCTCCATAAGCCGGATGGCCTTCTCAAGCACGTCGGCTCGGAACCCGGAGGTGGCCGCTTCCCTCAGCAACTCCGTCTCGGTGAGCATCAACCGACCTCCTGCCAGGAGCGCTGCAGTATCTGCTCGGAAACCACCAGGTTCCACCCCGCTACCAACGTTCCAGGCGAACGTGCGGGATCGAGGTAGGAGAGTTGCGCCGGAGCCCGCTTGCGAAGGACATCCAGGTGGTG
Source organism: Longimicrobiales bacterium (assembly GCA_035477395.1). Taxonomy (GTDB): domain Bacteria; phylum Gemmatimonadota; class Gemmatimonadetes; order Longimicrobiales; family Gaopeijiaceae; genus SZUA-318. Next base: position 1,404 of record DATIKQ010000035.1, on the reverse strand, counting down.
CTCTTCCACCATGAGGTCTTCGCGGTGCTGCTCGAGGAAGAACCCGACCCGGGCTGAGGTCAATGCCGACCCGACCTTCGAGGCGTACTCCACGACCGCGTCCAGGTCGAAGAACTCCACCATCTCAAGGGAACGCCAGGTCTCTTCCCAACCGCCCCCTTTCCCCAGCTGATCTAGGACGTCGACGAAGGTGCGCTCAAGGGTGGTGACGCGCACAATGCCCCCGGCGTAAGGTCGCTCAGATACGCCGCCACCGAAGTCCGGGGAGGAGCGGAGCTCGAGGGGAACGAGGACCGGGACGAACTGGGCGTCCCTGAAGGAAGTCGGTCGCGCCCGGTGGCGGGTCAGGTAGTGGAACCTGTGCCAGACCGAGTAGGCCTTCCCATGGAATTGAAGGGCGGCATGGAAGGCAACCACCGCGTCGTCGGTGAGCTTCGTGGTCAGTAGATACGGATCCACCGGTGCCTCCCCGGGCTTCAGTCCCGGGGGGACCACGGCGTAGAGGCCGCGGCGGACATGGATCAGATTGCCGGCGGCCACGTGCTGCTTGAGGGCGGCCTGGCTTGTCAGGGCGCTCCGGATTCCGGATCCTGAGTGTGCCTCAACGAACTCATCGTGTCGGAAGACCGGGTGGTGTCGGAAGAAATCGGTCGGTTTCATGGGTTGTTGCTGTGCGCATGAGGAGGTACATATCATACTATGATAGGCGCATGGCAACAAGTACAAATTGCGATAGTGCGCACATGCGGGTAGTTATTATACCTGTAACAGCACATCGTAGCTAGAAGCGCCTACGCCCGTACTTTCGCCCCGAATGGGACTGCCCGCCAGCTGGACTCAAGCCCCGTGACGAACCCTCGCCCTGACGCAGATCCCCTGCGCGCCCAGATCGCGGAGTCCGAGGTCCGCCTGGCTGAGCTGGACAAGGAGCGGGCGGACCTGGCGCGTCGGCTTTCCCATCTCCGGGGAGCGTTGTTGGGATCGGAGCCGTCGCCAGCAGGACCGCCTGTCCGCTCCCCGGCCCAGCCACCTCGATCCAAGGAGGAGAAGGTATCCCTGTTTCGCTCCCTCTTCGCTGGGCGGGTGGATGTGTTCCCCAGACTCTGGCGGAATGCGAAGACGAGAAAACAGGGCTACGCCCCGGCTTGCGCCAACGAGTGGGCACAGGGGCTTTGTGAGAAACCGAAGGTGAAGTGCGGCGAATGCCCCCACCAGGCCTTTTTGGAGGTCTCGGACCACGCGATTCTGGATCACCTCCAGGGACGTCACGTCATGGGAGTATATCCGCTCCTGAAGGACGAGAGCTGCTGCTTCCTCGCCGTGGATTTCGACCAGGGAGGCTGGAGGGAGGATGTCGCCGCGTATGTCGTGACGGCTCGTCGCATGGGGCTTTCGCCGGCTGTT
>DATIKQ010000034.1:0-5009 GCA_035477395.1 Longimicrobiales bacterium | reverse complement strand
CCCCCATTCCCCGGCCTGAGGATGCGTGGATCGGCCAGCTCGCGGGTGCCTCGGGCGACCCAGTGTGGTGTTGGGATGATACTCCTCGGCCCCGCTCAGACCCGCCCGGTCCCGCCCCCCCGCGCCCGCTCCACGAACCCCACGGCGTCCATGCGCTCCTCGGAGCCCGAGCGGAGCGACCGCACGGCCGCGAAGGTGGCCAGGCTCGTGGCCACCCAGGAGACGGGCTCGATGGGAGGGGCGCCGCCCCGGGTGAGCACGCGATGGATCGCCTCCCACTCCCCCCTGTGCCCCTTGTCCTGGGCCAGCCGGGCGCGCTCGGTGCGCTCGCGGCCTCCGCCGAGCAGGCGGAGCGAGCGGAAGTCGTCCACCACGGCGGAGCGGCCGCCGCCGAACAGCTCGTAACGCTCCTTCCCGAGGGCGCGATCCCCCGACGCCACGTAGGCGATGGTGACGACGGAGCCGTCGGACATGGAGAGCGTGAGGGCCACGTTGTCCTCGTGGTACCGGCCCCGGTCGGGGACGCCCCGGGCGTGCACGCCCACGGGGACCGCCCCGGTGAGGTAGGCGGCCAGGTCCACGAAGTGGCACAGCTCGCCGACGATGCGCCCCCCGCCCACGGCGGGGTCGTGGATCCAGTGCCCCGCCGGGATGGGGCCGGCGTTCACGCGCACCTGCACCATCAGGGGCTCGCCGGCGCCGGCCATGTGCTCCCGCACGCGCCTCATCATGGGGGCGAAGCGGCGGTTGTAGCCCAGGGCGAGGAGGCGCGCGCCGCCGAGCCCTCCGGCCGCCGCGAGCGCCTGCACGATCCCCGCCAGCTCCTCCTCGCCGAGGCACGGCGGCTTCTCGCAGAACACGTGCTTGCCCGCCGCCAGCGCCGCGACGATCTGGCGGGCATGGAGGTCGTGGCGGGTGAGGATGGCCACCAGGTCGGTGCCCGGGTCGGAGAGGATCTCCTCCTCCGCGGAGGCCGCGAACGCGAACCCGAACTTCCCCGCGGCGTGGCGGGCCGAGGGACCCTGGGCGGAGGCGATCCCGGTGAGGCGGAACCCTCCCGCCTTCTGGATGGCCGGAAGCAGGGTGGCCGTGGCGAAGTTCCCGGCCCCGAGGACGCCGACGCCGGGCCCGGAGGCACGGCCGGCGCCCGCGGACGGGGCCACCACCTCCACGCGCCGCGACGGAGCCCCGGCGCTCGCAGCCGCCTCGGCACTCCCGTACGTGAGCACCACGCCCAGCGGCGCCGCCGCCGCCGAGGTGAGGAGCCCGTACGCCCGAGCCCCCTCCTCGATGGGGATGCGGTGGGTGATCAGGGGCTCGACCCTGACGGCCCCCGACGCCACCATCTCGAGGAACGCCTGGAGGTTCCGGTTCTCCGTCCAGCGGACATACCCGATGGGGTAGTCCACCCCGCCCTCCTCGTAGACCGGGTCGTAGCGGCCGGGTCCGTAGGAGCGGGAGACGCGGAACGAGAGCTCCTTCTCGAAGAACGGGGGCCGGGGCAGCTCCATCCCCACGGCGCCCACCACCACGACGCGCCCCCGGTCGCGGGCGATCCGCCCGGCCAACTCGACGGGCTCGTTGGAGGAGGTCCCCGCGGTGATGAGGACGGCATCCACACCGACGCCTCCGGAGAGCGCCAGCGCGGCCTCCCCCGCCCCGGCCGGGACGACGGCGGCATCGGCGCCCAGGTCGAGCGCCAGCTTCACCCGGACCGGATCCAGGTCCACGCCCAGCACCCTGGCCCCTGCGGCGCGGAGCATCTGCACGGTGAGGAGCCCGATGAGGCCGAGGCCGACCACGGCCACGCGATCCCCCAACGCCACCTCGGCCAGGCGCACGCCGTGGAGCCCGATGGCCCCTACGGTCGCGAATGCGGCGTGCTCCAGCGCCACCGCATCAGGCACGAGCGCCACCAGGTTCCGCGGTACGCACACCACCTCGGCGTGGCAGGCGTACCCCGCCCCCGCGCACGCCACCCGGTCCCCGGGGCGCACGCCCTCGACACCGTCACCCACCTCCAGCACCACCCCGGCGCAGGAATACCCCAGCGCCAGGGGCTGGTCCAGCCGGGTCAGCGCCGCCTGGAGCGCCGGCACGGGCCCGTCGGTGCGGGCCTTGTCCAGGACCTTTCGCACCAGGTCAGGCCGGGAGCGCGCCTTGGCCAGGAGGGACTTCTTCGCGAACTCGACGGCGGTGCGCTCCGTCCCGGCGGAGACCAGGGAGGCGGCATTGCGGACCAGGACGCACCCAGGCTGGACCGCCGGGGCGGGGACGTCGGTGACGGTGGCGGCGCCGGCGGAGGGGGATTGGAGGAGTTGCTTCATGGCGTCATACCCATCCCAGATCTTCGTTATCGAAGTGCTCGCGCGGGTCCACGCCGAGGACGCCCTTCACCCCCGCCACGGCCTGACGGACCTTCTCCCGCTGGGCAGGTGCTGGACGCCACTCATCCGCCCTCGCAACCCATCGTCTCGCGGTACCACCGATACGTGCTCTCGATCCCCTCTCGAAGCGGGATGCCTGCCCTCCATCCGAGCGAGTTGATCCGGGATACGTCCAGAAGCTTCCTGGGCGTGCCGTCGGGCTTGGAGGCGTCGAAGCGGGTCTCCCCCTCGTACCCCACCACCAAGCGCACCAGCCCCGCCAGCTCGGCGATGCTCACGTCCTCGCCGACCCCGACGTTGACGATGTCCGGGCTGTCCCAGCGCCGCATGAGGAAGACGCACGCATCGGCCAGGTCGTCCACGTGGAGGAACTCGCGGCGCGGACGGCCCGACCCCCATACCGTCACCCCTGGGGCGCCCGTGTTCTTGGCCTCATGGAACTTCCGGATCAGGGCCGGGAGCACATGGCTCGAGTCCAGGTCGAAGTTGTCCCCGGGCCCGTAGAGGTTGGTGGGCATCGCCGAGATGAACCGGCACCCATACTGGCGCCAGTACGCCTGGCACGTCTTGATGCCGGCGATCTTGGCGACCGCATAGGCCTCGTTGGTGGGCTCGAGGGGCCCCGTGAGCAGCGCGTCCTCCCGGATGGGCTGCGGCGCGAGCTTCGGATAGATGCACGAGCTGCCGAGGAAGAGCAGCTTCTCGACCCCGTGCCGCCGGGCGGCGTCCAGGACGTTGAGCTGGATCGCCAGGTTCTCCCGGATGAAGTCGCCCGGGTACGTGTCGTTGGCCAGGATCCCGCCGACCTTGGCGGCGGCGAGGAACACGAAGTGCGGCCGCTCGGCGGAGAAGAACGCCTCCACGGCGTCCTCGCGCGTGAGGTCCACCGCCTCCCGGTCCGCCGTCAGGACGTCCCCGAATCCCTCCGCGGCCAGCCGCCGGACGATGGCGGACCCGACGAGGCCCCGATGGCCGGCGACGAAGACCCGCGCACCCGGTCCGAACGCGGTCACGGCGAGACCTGCCCCCGAGGTGTGACCCGGTGCCCGTGGTCCATGAGCGTGCGCTCCTGGCGGGCCAGCTCCACGTCGTGATCCACCATCATGCGCACGAGCTCCTTGAATCCGACCTTGGGCTCCCACCCCAGAACGCGGCGGGCCTTGGACGCGTCTCCATGCAGGTGGTCCACCTCCGTAGGGCGGACGTACCGCTCGTCAAAGAGCACGTGGTCATTCCAGTCCATGCCGGCGCAGGCAAACGCCTCGGCCAGCAGCTCCCGGATGCTGTAGGAGGCGCCGGTGGCCACGCAGAAGTCGTCCGGCGCATCCTGCTGGAGCATCAGCCACATGGCTTCCACGTAGTCCCCCGCGAACCCCCAGTCGCGCCGAGCGTCGAGGTTGCCGAGATAGAGCTTGTCCTGGAGCCCCTCGGTGATGCGTCCCACCGCGCGGGTCACCTTTCGGGTCACGAATGTCTCACCGCGGCGGGGAGACTCGTGGTTGAACAGGATCCCATTCGCGACGAAGAGGCCGTACGCCTCGCGGTAGTTCACCGCGTACCAGTGGGCCGCCACCTTGCTCACGGCGTAGGGGCTCCTGGGATAGAAGGGCGTCGCCTCGCTCTGGGGCGGAGGCGCGGCGCCGAACATCTCGGAGCTGCCGGCGTTGTAGACCCGGATCGTGCGACCGTAGTGGGCCTGCAAGTCCCTTACGGCCTCCAGAAGCCGAAGCGTTCCCACCGCATCCACGTCAGCGGTGTAGAGCGGCTCGTCGAAAGAGACCCGTACGTGAGATTGCGCCCCCAGATGGTAGATCTCATCCGGTTCGGCGACCTCCAGGATCCGCCGAAGGCCGGATGCGTCCGCCAGCTCCCCGTAGTGGAGGAAGAAGCGCACGTCCTCGTCGTGGCGATCGCGGTACAGGTGATCGATTCGATCGGTGTTGAACGACGACGCGCGCCGGATGACACCGTGGACGGTGTAGCCCTTCGCCAGCAGGAACTCAGCCAGATAGGAGCCATCCTGCCCCGTGATCCCTGTAATCAGTGCAGTCTTCATGATCCTCGCATGTGAGAGAACTCTTCAAACCCACCCCAGATCCTCGTCGTCGAAGTGCTCCCGCCTCTCCACGCCGAGCACCCCCTTCACCCGGGCCATGGCACGGCGGACCTTCTCCAGCTGGGCGAGGTCCTGGACCTCCACTACGAACTCCCCGTGCATGCCGCCCTCGTAGGTGCGCATGTCGGCGTGCTGGATGTCGGTGCCGGTGTCGGGAATGGCCTTGGCCACGTTGGAGAGGAGCCTCCGCCGGGACCGCCTTCACCTCGCCCTTGGGCGTGAACACGAAGATCTCGCCCTGGAAGAGGTCCATCTTCAGGAACTCGAGGAAGTCCTCGGAGTCCGGCGTCTCCTGCTGCCACTCGAGCACCTGGCGGAACCAGGTGAGCGCGGCGTCCACCTCGTCCCCCGAGCCCTCCTCCCCCTCCCGCTCCTTGTAGCGCCAGTGGGCCGCGATCCCGTACTCGGAGGTCCGGTGCATCTCCTCGGTGCGGATCTGGATCTCGTAGCGCCGCCCCCCGGGCCCGAAGATCGTGGTGTGCAGCGAGCGGTACATGTTGGACTTC
>DATIKQ010000033.1:0-212822 GCA_035477395.1 Longimicrobiales bacterium | reverse complement strand
GTGCCCTATGCGCTGTGGGCTTCACACTTTATCCCCCTCGAACTCCTCCTACCACCACCCGCGCCCCTACCCCCCGTCCCTACGTCATCCAGCCTGCAACCGGATCCCCATCACCACGCCGCTGGGCTCGCTACGCAATAGGAGCCAGCTGCGGGACGGCCAAACCCTCATGCCCACCACCCCCTCCACCCGCCGCCTCACCTACTGCAGCGCCACGTTCTGGCCGAATCTGGCCCACGTGACCGCGGAGGTGACGTGTCCTCGTCCATGTCCGTGCCGAGAGGCCGCCGCCTGGCCTCCACGCGAAGCGTGGTCCAAACGCCGAGCCCCGCCGGACGGGCGCCCCCGTGGACCAGTGCCCCCCAGAGCGCCACCATCTCCCCGCCGGCCCCGAACACGGTCTGCGCCTTACGCCAGACGGTGGCGGTGCGCACCACCACCAGGCCCTCGTCTGGACGGGGTCCACCATCCGCCACGCGCCCTCGGCCAGGCTCGATACTTCGTGGTCGCCTCCGCGCAGGCCGAGAGCCAGGCGCGACAGGTGCCGCGCCGCCGCAGGCCCCACCACCGACATGCAAGCCGTGGCGTGGCTCTCGTCCTCCACCCCAGCGAGCCGTGGGGGGAGGACCTTTCGCAGGTGGTCGTCGAGCCCCTACCGCCCCGCCACCGGCACGTCCAGCGGGAAGTCCCCCGCCGCGTCGGACTCTGAGCGACACAGGCAACAGAGGTCGGTGATCATCCGCCCCTTGGGGGTGAGCACTGGGTGGTAGGTCGCGGCGCCGCCCAGCATGCCTTCTCCCGCAGCCGCCGGTGCCGCTCGGTCGCGTTGGCCCGCCACACCGCCTCACAGTGGCTCAGTCGCGCTCGACGTCTTCGAGTGCAGCCTCAAGTTCGCGCACGGCTTCCAGGTACCGGTCGATTGTCTCCTGCAACGGACCAAGAAACCGCCGCGCAAACTCCGCCGCCACGGGATCGCGCCACTCTGCCGAAACACCCTCCCAGGTGGCGCTCAGGCGCACCGCCGCGACGCGAAGTGTCTCACTGTGCAGCTCGCTCATAACCGACGCGCTGACTCCACTCGTATCAGTTCCCCCGGCACATATCTCCATCCGAGATCCCGGGCAACCCGGATCCTGTGCCGCCCGTTGTCCACGCTCCATCGGCCGCTCTCGCTGTCGAAGGCAACGCGGATGTGGTTTCGGAAGCGTTCCTCAAAGAACTGATCCCACAGGTGGGCGAGGCTCTCTTCATGAACGAAGCCCATGGGGTCCGTGCGACCATGAGCTTCGTCGAATTCCTGACACGACCTTCGGTCCGCGCCAGGAGTCGCGCCGATCATGGGAATCAGCTCAGTCCACAGCCGGTTCAGTCCGGCGCGCATGGTTGCATAGCTCACCTTCGGAAAGTCGTCCGCTGCGGGAAGCTCTGATTCTTCGATTTCACTGATCGGAATCCACGAGAATCCTCCGGGAAGATCGGGCAGGTCCTCCATCCGTGTGGCACCAACTGGATCCATCGGCACCGGACCCGCTCGGACCGACCTCGACCAGATCCCAGCTCCGAACCCGGCCGCGCTGCTATCGGCCACGGACAACGAGGCTTCGCCGACAGGTGCACCCGCCTGCAGATAACTCGATGCCTCGGCGTGCTTTTGCGCTAGGAAGGCCGCCGCTCCTGGCACCGTGGATTCCAACGCATGAAACCACGAGGCCGCAGCGTTGTCGTGGCGCGCCGATGCCCTGGCCAATCGTCGCATCTGATCGCGGAGGTCCTCGCGCGACGCATAGGCCTCCGCGAGCGCGCGACGCGCCGCAGCGCGCTCATCGTCATCGTCAGACCCCGCCCGCTCTTCCAGCGTCTGTATCTCGTCTTCCAGTCGTCGCCGCTGTCGCTCGAGATCCGCTGTGGCCCGGCCCAGCCGGGCACGCAGCCCTGACGCGACTCCTGAAGTGGACTGCCGAAAGCGCAAGAGCGCGCTGCGCAGTTGGAGCAGCGCATCGATCCTCCGAAGATCCGCCGAGCCCATACCGCGCGCTGCAGTCAGCGCTTGCCGAGATAGGTATCGGCGCGATCTGCTTTGGTGCGCAGGTAAGCGGCATATCGCTCCGACGCCTTCTGGAACCGCTCCAGCACCTGGATCGCTGGCAAGTACGTCCGCTCGAACGAGCGGTAGCGGGTATCGCGCCACACCTCCGACAACTCTCGCCGCGCCGCCTCCACCGCTCTCTGCCGCTCCCGCAACGTGTGAGTCTCCTGCTCGAGGACTGCGGCAAACCGGCGGAGGTCCGCTGGATCAACAATCACCTTCATGGCAGTCTCCGGTGAGCTACTTGCGATGAATCGCGTCTGCCCTTTCAGCATCCGACTTCAGAATCGGAACGATCTTGTCGATCTCCTCTTGCAGCGTCGCAAGCTGGGCCTTGGTCTTGCGGAACTCCTGAGCGAACCGGTCGTATTCCTGGTCACGCCAGCTCGCGCCCAATCGCTGCAATTGCGCCTGCAGTCTCCCCATGCAATCCCCCGTGTGGCCGGAGTACGCCACAAGGACTTCTGAGAACAGGCGAAGTCGGTCAGGGTCAACGAAGGCTTCAGCCACCGGACATATCCCCTAAGATCTTGAGTTCATCAGGTCGCCCGCAGAGCAAGGCGCTGCGCCGCGTCGATCAGCCAGTTTGGCTCCGAGGCAGCGTAGGGCCGGAATGTTTCCAGGTCACCCGGTCGGTCCTCATCGAACCGAATGAGTCGATGCGGCTTCGCCAGGTGACCCGCGAGTGGCTCGTCGATCAGGGCCAAGGAGTCTTGCTCGCTCATTGAGCCGACGATGCGACGGCCGAAGTCGCCTAGCATCTGCCTGTCGAACACCCGAGCAGCCGACGACTGGCTGTCGGCCCAGACGAGGCTATGAATGCCCAACTCTGGCCCCTCCCGGAGAATCTTCGCGAACGTCCGTCGCACGTCGGGTCGCGTATCCTCGCCGCACCAACCGATTCCGTCGTCTTCGCGAAGATCATGCATGCGATGCAAGCCGACGAACAGTATGAAGATGCTCTCCGCCGTTGGCGTGTCCGACTTGAGCCGTCGTTCCAACTCCTGGCCGACAGAGTCAAGCGTCGCCCCGAGGCCGCGCCGTCCTACGATGTTCTTGCGGTGCGGCAGTTCGGTCGCCAGTCGGTCGATACTTCCCGCCCATGCAGCGTCAACGCTGCTCATATCCACGACATGAAAGCCAGCCACTCTTGGCGACAGCTGCGCAGCGAGGGTCACCATTGCGACTTGCATCAGCGTTACCGCTTGGGCCTCATCGCGCATCACCATCAGTAGGTTGGCCCCACCCTGCCGCAGAAACCTCACCGCGGTTGAAGGGCGAAGCGAAATCGGCTCACCAAGCCACACGTCCACAAAGCGGGGGAGTACCGACCAGTCCGTACGGTCGAGAGCCGCCGTCAGGGGAACTGACTCCTCGAGACGCGCCGGCCGATGTCCTTCAAAGACGATGGGACGCCGCAACTCCTTTGGCCAGGCGTCAACACGCGGAGCCAAGTACTCACGAACGATGGACGCGCGCGCTTCGTCGTCGCCCATATCCGCTACCTGGAAGCGATGGTTGCCCTCAATAAGACCCCGCTGGTCGTTGTAGATCGCCTCGCCCGGCCGCGATAGCAGCCGGGCCTCAGGGTTGTCATCAGCAAGCGCGAGCCGTGAATCAGCTTCAGTGCATTGGAGCACCACACGCACCGCCATCTGGTCGGTAATGCTGCGCGGCAGCGTATAGCTGCCCCCGAGGGTCTGTGAAGCGAGAACTACATGAATGCCGAAGGCGCGCCCTTGGCTGACAAGCCGATCGATGATCATGGTGGCTTCGCTAGCGATCGTGTCATCAGCCGTAAAGAAGACGCGAAACTCGTCTACAAGAAGGAGAATTCGTGGCAGCGCCTGACCACTTCGCCTCCGCCAATCCCCCAGGCTCGGCACTCCGGCCTCGCGAAACAGATCGCCGCGTCTATCCATCTCAGCAAGCAGCCCCCGCAGCACACTCAGGCCAAACTCGCGTTCGCTTTGAATCGCAATCACGCGAGCGTGTGGAAGTGCGGTCTCCGCGTATAGCTTGAACTCGACGCCCTGCTTGAAATCGACAAGGTACAATTCGAGTTCGTCCGGCGAGTACCTTAGCGCGAGCATGGTGATCATGGCATGCAGCAGATTGCTCTTGCCTGATCCCGTTTGGCCAACCACAAGTGCGTGATGGGCGGTGCCCTTGCCGAACATCAGGTCTTGGTACTTCCTAACGCCGCTTTGGCCCAGGGGCACCGTCAACTGATCTGTTGAAGTGTCGAGGCCATCGTCTCGCCAAGTCTGCAGACTCAAGCCCGCGTGGGCGACGAGGTCGCCGAAAGGGACGCTCACTCGCATGCCCATCTCAGCGAGCTCGCCGTGCGCCTTCGTAACATGCTGGAACATCTCACTTGACGGTGCACCGTCGAGCGCTAGGGACCATGACCCGAAGTCGACGTCAGACCAGGCACTTCCCCCGTCACGAATGCACGTGAGGTGTGCAGTGAGCGCCTCAAGGCTGACGCCGTAGGGCATGGGCCGATCTGAATGGACGACGATGAACGGATAGACACCGCACCGGGGTCCATTCAAGGCGATGCTGATCAGCCGCCGGGCCGACGCCTCCGTAAAGTTCACGGGGAAGTCACAAACGATCAGGATCCGGTATGCTTCGACCACTTGCCCGGCACTCGCGTTGTAGCTCTCAATGTTCTTGTGCTCATTGCGCAGGTACTTCTGGATGACCGTCTCCATGTGTTGAGTAAGCTCGGCAAGCCGCTGCTCGATGTGCGACGGCTCACTCCAGGCTCGTCCACCTATGAGCTCCTCTACGTGGTCACCCAGGGCGAGCAATGGTGCGACGTTGTGGCCGAGCCCAACCGGATCGATGAAGACGAATCGCAATTTGCCTGGGGGGATTCCCGCAACAAGGCGAAGCGCCAGGCTCTGGATTGCGGCCATGACTACTGGCTTTGCGTTCGCACTCCCGGTCATGCAAAGCCCGCGCCCAGGAGCGAAGGGCACAAGGGCGGGGAGGTGCGACAGAGTGATCGGCGGCTTGAGACGCGCATCAAGTTCAGGGGTCGGTGCCACCAGTTCACCGATGCGGAGAAAACTGATGGGCTGAGCTACGGGCTCCCACGTTGACCAGGCGGTACGGTCGGCTTCCAACCCGAATATCCCTGCCGCCGCGCGTGCTCGATCGAACGCCCCTTCTGCCGCCTCCACCTCTTGTGCATAGTACCGGCGCAGCGCCTCCTCCTCCTCAAGAAGCCGCTGGTGAATCGCTGACCGCTCGGCTTCGATCTGTGACTCCAGTCGCCCTGCCGTCTCTCCCAGCTTCCTCGAAGCGTCAGTTGTCAGCCGCCGAGCATGGTCGAAGGCACGCAGGATGCTGTCCTTGAGAGCTCCTTTTCCAACCATGCTTATGACAACGGCAAAGAGACCACCGAGTATCGCAAGCAAGTACATCATCTTGAAGAAGCCAATGCCATCGGTGAACAGATTCGCCAACAGCAGAAGCACAAACGCGGATCCAGCAAAGGCACTGCCAGCAATGGCGGAACCATCGAGCTTCTCGTATTCGCTCTTTCGAGGGATCTGCTGATACGCGGTCCAGGCTCCACAGGCAGCTGGTAGATCGACTTCTTCGAATGGGTTTCCGAAGCGCTTCACCAGGGCCTTGCCTGGATTCAATTCGCAATTTCTGACGGCACCGCATTCCTCATCGGTGACGCACCTCGAGTCGTCTCGCTCCCGGAGCCACTCACGAACTGGCGTTAGACTTGCGTCCAGCTCCCGGCGAAGTTCGGCAGCGGCGGCTTCCGCCCGGCGGCCTTCATCGTCGATGGCGGCCAGGGCGGCTTCGCAGGCTGTCACAATCCGGGCGTTTGTCAGCTGAGCGATCACGCGCACAAGCTCAGCCGGCCCCAGCAAGGGCGTCGTGGTTTTGGCCCACTCGCGCTCCGCGTCCGCGCCTTGCCTGGCTTCCGTCGAGTCATGCGCCATTCCGTCTCTCCATGTCTGCTCCCAACAGTAATCTGGACCCAGGCGGGTGGCGGTAGCAGTTGTAGGGCTGTCCTTGACTAGCCTGGGTTCCTGATTTCCGCAACCAACTGGGAGCCTTCGAGGTGGCGATTGACACTCCTGGGTTGGTCGTGGGTGAAGAGGTCCCTGGGTCTGACGTGCTCCAACATCGCCATGACCTCGGGCGGGATGTTGTCAACGCGGGAGCGGCGTGCCCTCCACCCCCCGCTTCACGTACCCCAGCGCCACAGTCTGCGCGAACCTCGGCGACTCGACCGCGGACGTGACGTGCCCGATGGGCTTCTCGCTCCCCTCGATGAAGAGCTCCGCCCCCGGCTTGGGCGCCGGCACGTCCCCCAGCATGAGCTGGCGCAGCCCCCGGTTCACGTGCCCGCGGTCGCGGATGCGCACGATGACCTCCTGGCCCGTGTAGCATCCCTTGGCGTAGTCGATGGCGCGCTCGTGGATCCCGGCCTCGACGGGAATCGTGTCCTCGTCCATGTCCGTGCCGTACGCCGGCCGTCCGGCTTCCACGCGGAGCGTGGTCCACACGCCCAGGCCCGCAGGATGTGCGCCACCGTGGAGCAGCGCCTCCCAGAGCGCCTCCACCGCGCCGGCGGGCCCGTACACCGTGTACGCCTCGGGCCACACCTCGGCGGTGCGCACGACGTGGAGGCCGTCGCTCGCGGCGGATCCCACCATCCGCCAGGCGCCCTCCTCCAGCGCCGACATCTCGTGGGCTTCCACCCTCAGCCCCAGGGCGAGGCGCGATACGTGCCGCGCCGCCGCCGGCCCCACGACCGAGATGGACGCCGTGGCGTGGCTCTCGTCCTCCGCCTTCGCCAGCCGTGGCGGGAGGAACTTCCGCAGGTGGTCGAGGAGCCCCTCCCGTCCGGCCACGGGCACGTCGAGGAGGAAGTCCCCGGCCGTCTCCGACTCAGTGCGGCACAGGCACCAGAGATCGGTGATCATCCTTCCCTTGGGCGTGAGCGCCGCGTGGTACGTGGCGGTGCCGCCCAGCACGCCTTCTCCCACCGCCGACGGTGCAGCGGGGATCGTCCCGGTCAGGATCCCGTTGAGCATCTTCCGCGGCGCGCGCCCCGTCACCGCCAGGCGGGCCCGGTGGCTCCGGTCGAAGACCGCCACGGTCTCGGTGGCCGCAACGTATGCGCCGTGCGGGTCGCCGAAGTGGCTCACAACTCCTCCCTGTCCTCGTCTTCCATGGGGCGGCCGGCGCGCAGGCCCTCCACCAGGGCCCGGATCCTGTCCGCGTCCCCGGCGCCCGGCGCGAGCGCCAGGTACGCCCGGAGTTGCTCCGCCGCCTCGGTCCTCCGACCCAGCCTGGCCAGGAGGAGGCCGCGCGCGCGCAGGTCCCCTCGGGACGTGGGCTGCAGGATGAGGAGGCGCTCCACCGCCGCCAGGGCGCGGGCGTGGTCGGACACGTTCACGTACACGTTCTTCAGGTTCGACAGGAGGCGGATGAGCATGTCGCGCTTGGTCGCCTTCCGCAGGAATGACTCCTGCACGCGGATCATCCCGCCGTAGACCTGGTCGAGGAGCTCCTGCGCCTGGTCCTCGAAGCGCACCTTGCCCCCGTCGAAGGGATCCAGGAGGAGGCTCAGGGCGTCTCCCCGGTAGCGCACGAGGAAGTGGCTGGGGAAGCCCACCCCTTCCAGGGGAAGGCCCAGGCGCCACCCCACCTCCAGGAGGATCATCCCCAGGGTGAGGGGGATCCCCGTCCCGCGGTCGAGGACGTCGTTCAGGAGGGAGTTCCGGGGGTCGTAGTACGCTTCCCTGTTCCCCGTGAAGTGCCGCCGCTCGAAGAGCATCTCCAGGAGCTCCTCCAGGACCACCATGGGCGCCGTCTCGTCGGCCAGGCGGTCCTTCACCTCCTCCGCCATCTGGTCCAGCCGGGCCAGGTAGAGCTCCACCGGGATCTGGGGATACTCCTCCTGGGCGACGAGGAGCGCCGCCCGGGCCATGCTCATCTCGGCTTCGGGGCGCGCCACCTCGGAGGCGAAGAGGCGACGGGGATGGGAAGCGCCTACTGCCATGCTCGTGGAGACGTTCTCGCTGGCGTTGCTCGTGGGTTCTAACTTCCGGCCGTCACGAACCCGAACCCGGACGGCGCGCCCATGCGTACCCTCGCGAGGCCGATGGTTTCCCTCCTGGCCCTGGCCGCGCTCTTCGGGGCCACGCCCTCCCCGGGCCGTGCGCAGTCGGTGGTGGTGGGAGGCGTGGGGGGAGCGAACCGTTCGCGCGAGCTCCTGGAGCGCGCGGCGGACTCGGAATTGAGGAACGGGTTCGTGGTCGGCGCCTGGGTAGACGTGGAGACGCCCAAGCCGCCCCTGCACGTCCTCGCCGAGGCGGCGTACGCGCGCCGCGGCGGGCGTTATCCCTTGGGGGGCGCCAGCGGCCTGACCGGCGTGGTGGAATCGGACTGGGTCGCCGTCACCGTCGCGCCCGTGTTTCACGTCGGCATCGGCCCCTTGGCCGCCTACGCGTACGGCGGGCCGACGCTGGAGATGCCCGTGCGCACGCGCACGGCCGCCGAGCTGCAGAACGTCTACGCCGCTCCGTCGGACCAGGAGCTCTCGGTCACTGCGGGCGCGGGGCTCGAGGGGCGCATGGACGGCTGGTCGGTGCGGGGAGAGGCCCGCATCGTCCAGGGTCTGTCGTCGTCGTACTCGGGGAGCGCGGGGGACATCCGCCACAGATCCGTGGAGATGGTGATGAGGGTGGGCAGGAGGACTCAGGGCCCCAGTGCGCCGATGGGGACGACCGCGATGCCGTCGTCGCGCCGGTATCCGTAACCGGTGGCGGTGAGCACGGCGAGCACTCCAGGCTTCCCGACGCGGGTGAGGTCGAGGTGATGGGAGAACCGCAAGAGGCTCGCCGCACCCTCCTCGATCCGGTGGGGCCCCAGCTTCACTTCGAAGGCACCCCAGCGACCATCCCGGGCCCGCACGATCGCATCGACCTCCAGTCCGTTGCTGTCGCGGTACTGAAGGACTTCGGCATCCAGGGTCTGACCGTAGATCCGGAGATCGCGCACCGCGAGCGACTCGAAGAGCAACCCGAAGTACTCCAGGTCACCGAGCAGATCCTGGACGCCGACGCCGAGAGCGGCCACCGCCAAAGAGGGGTCCACGAAGTGGCGCTTGGGGGAGTTCCGCAGCCGCGCCCTCGAGCGGATGTGGGGACCCCAAGCCGGCTGGTCCTCCAGGACCAGGACGCGTTCCAGAGCCCTCAGGTACTCCCGGGCGGTCTCCCAGTGGAGTGGGCCATCCGCACCCCCGGCGTCGGCGGCCATCGTGCTGACGTCAACGTATGTGGCGACGTTTCTCGCCACCGACCGAAGGAAGCGGCCGACCCGGTCGGGATCGCGCTCCCTGCCATCCACCCTGCTCACGTCGACACGGCGGGTCTCGTCGATGTAGGCGCGCGCTGCGCCAGCGGCCGCCGCTACATCCATGTTCAGGTGGCTCGGCCAACCGCCCCGCACCACTGCTTCCACGAGGTCCCTCAGCCCGGTTCCGGGGTCTGCGGCCCTCGGGGGCTCACCATCGAGGAGCGCTCGGAGCGACACAGACCCCGTCGAAAGCCCTCCTTCGAACAGGCTCATGGGCCGCATCCGGAGGCGCACGAACCGTCCCGCTCCGGAGTGGCGCGTCAGGTCGTCTGCGGGCATGGCCGATCCGGTCAGAAGGAACTGGCCGGGCGTGCCACGGTCGTCCACTGCACGGCGCACGTGATTCCAGAGCCGTGGCACCGTCTGCCACTCGTCCAGGAGTCGAGGCGCGTCGCCTTCCAGAACCAGCGCCGGGTCGATTTGTGCCGCAGCGCGCAGGTTCTCGTCGGTGTCTAGCAGCGCCTCGGTCCGTGCGAACCGGCGGGCAGTCGACGTCTTTCCGCACGCCCTCGGCCCTTCCAGCACCACCGCGCCCATCGAAGAGAGCGCAGACGCGATTTCCTTCTCGACGATGCGTGGCAGATACGACGCAGACACGGTGTTGCTCGCGGCCGGGAGGAAGAAGGGACTCTACGCCGTAGGGGCCCTATAGCCCCCAAGGTACCTGCGGAGCCTGATGGACCGCAAGGCACAACCGATACATAGCAGGTTCTAGAACCGCTATATAGCAGGCGCCAACACCGACAACACGCAGCCATATGACCCGAGACTTGGCAGTTCCGGCGGCGGTCGCCCGTGACACCAAGCCGGCTGGAGGGCCACGGGGACGGTCCTGGCGGCTCCTACCCCAACTCCTCCAGCAGCTGCGCCGGCGTCCTCGCAGGCACCGGCGACTTCCTGAAGTCCTTCACGTTCCGCGTGGCGATGTACTGGGCGCCGCAAGCGCGCGCGGCCGCCACCTGCATCGCGTCCTCCAGGTCGGGGAGAGGGAGCGACGCCGCGTAGCGGAGATCGTCGGTGTCGGTAGGAGCCACGGTCACGAATCCGGTGAGATCCAGGAGGAAGTCCCGAGCCTCCCGCGCTCCCCTCGTGGGGCGCACCAGGTAGAAGAAGTCCGCCATCGTGTGCCAGGCCACGAACGCCATCCGTGGACGCCGCTCCAGGAGATCGAGGAGCGCGCTGGAGGCCTCCGCGTGGGGCGAACGGTCCAGCGCCACGTCCAGGAGGACGTCGGTGTCGAGGAGGATCACAGGTACTTCTCCGCCAGGGCCCGATACCGCTCGTCGTCCTTCTCGGCAGGCACGAACCGGCCTCTCCACCTGGCGGCGAACGACGGCCGGTCCGGCTCGGCCATCCCCCGCAGCGCGTCCTCGATGAGGGAGGAGAGAGACACCCCCCGGGCGCGAGCGTATCGCTTCGCCTTCGGGAGGATCTCCCGGTCCACGGTGACGGTGAGCTTGGTCTTCATGGTATACGTGGCATAGGATACGTATACGTATGCTAGGGTGGAAGGGCCGCGCCCGCAACGATCAGGGACATCGGGCTCGGACCGGGTGTTCAGCGGTTGGAGCCCGCACCTCAGGTAGGTGCCCCGCCCTCGCGCGCGGCCTCACCCTCCGCCACCCGCACGAGCGCGACCACGGCCCCCCCGAGATCCTCGAACCGGACTCCGAGGATCTTCCGCACGTCGGCCTCGAGGAGCTCCGCGGGATCCTGCGCTGCGCGCCACTCCGCCACATGCGCCTTGAGCGCGTCCATCCCCTCGAGCGCGCCTTCCAGGCCCTCGACGGCCAGGGGCTCGCCCATCCGCGCGACTCCGTCCTGGTGCCGCGTCAGGGCCGCGTCCAACCCCTCGTCCCACGCCAGCCGCTCGTGCACAACCGTCGGCGGCGCGGCGGTGGAGGGTGTATCCGGGCCGCGCAGCGTGGTCACGAACCCGACCTCCGGGATCTCGGAGATCAGCAGCATCGCCGGTCCGGCCGGGCTCAGGCCCAGCCACCCAAACACCCCCCCGTCGCCCGAGACGAACCACCGGACGGCGGCCGCAGGCTTCCCGTCACGGCCCACCTCGAAGAGGTCGCCGACAGGGTGGAGGTCCGCCCTCTCCAGGTCCGGCTCGGCCCGCGCGAGCCCGGTTGCCTCGGGCGCGTCCTCCGGCACGGGGGCATACTGCGGCGATGCCCCGGCCATACCCCGCAGCTGGACGATGCCCTGGACGACTCCCTCGAGCGAGGCACCGAACTCCCTTACGCCGCTCCGCAGCCAGAGCACAACGCCGACGCCGAGGAAGAGCAGGATCGTTACGGCAACGAGTACGACGGTGAACACGGGATCGTCTCCCCGGGTGGACGCACGCGTGGATCGCCCCTCGGCGATCCAATGTCCGCACCCCGGTCGCGCCGCGCCATCGCCTCGGGCCGCGCCTCCGCCATGGTCGGTTCGTCGCGCCCCTTGGCTCCCGCCCGCTCTCGCCCCCACTTTCCACCGTCGCCGTCCGTGCCGCCCCGGTGCGGCATCCCCGTCCACCCCAGCCCGAGAGGAGCCCATGGCCGACGAGCCCAGGGACAAGCGGCCGGAGATCCGGCTGTCCCAGCTCAGCCACGGCGCCGGCTGAGCCTGTAAGCTCGGGATGTCCGAGTTGACGCAGGTCCTGCGTCACCTGGTGCCGGTGGACGACCCCAACGCCCTCGTGGATGCCTCCACGGGGGACGACGCCGCCGTCTACCGTATCGCCCCGGACCGCGCCCTCGTGGTCACGGCCGACTTCTTCACGCCCATCGTGGACGACCCCTTCGACTTCGGGCGCGTCGCGGCGGCCAACGCCCTCTCGGACCTGTACGCCATGGGCGCCCGGCCCCTCTTCGCCCTGAACCTGGTCGCGTTCCCGCGGAAGCTCCTGGGCGAGGGGCTCCTGGAGGAGATCCTCCGGGGCGGTGGCGAGGTGTGCCGCGAGGCTGGGATCCCGGTGCTGGGCGGGCATTCCATCGACGACCCGGAGCCCAAGTTCGGGCTCGTGGCCGTGGGCGAGGCGCACCCCGACCGGCTCGTCACCAACGCCGGGGCGCGTCGCGGGGACGTGCTCGTCCTGACCAAGCCCTTGGGCACCGGAGTCGTGGCCACGGCGATCAAGGCGGGGCAGGCACCGGAGGCTGTGGCCCGCCGCGCCGTCGAGACCATGGCCACGCTCAACCGCGTCGCCGCCGAGGCGGCGCAGGAGTGCGGCGTCCGAGGAGGCACGGACGTGACCGGGTTCGGGCTCCTCGGGCACCTGAGGAACCTGCTGCGCGCCTCAGGCGCGGCAGCCACGCTCCGGTGGGCCGAGGTACCCCTCCTGGAAGGCGCCCGGGAGCTGGTGTTGGCCGGACACATCCCCGGAGGCTCGAAGCGGAACCTCGCCGACACCGCAGAGGACACGACCTGGGGCGCAGCCGTGCCCGAGGAGGTTCGCCTCCTCATGGCCGACGCGCAGACGTCGGGTGGGCTCCTGCTGTGCGTCGCGCCGGAACGGGTGAGCGATCTGCTGACGCGCCTCGGGAGCCGGGTCCCCGTCGCCGCGGTGATCGGCGAGGTCGTCGAAGGGCCGCCGGGTCGGATCTCCGTGCCCTGAGCGGGTGATTCGGCTGGTGTGAGCGGGCCCCGGCGCGTACTGTGGGGCTCATGCCCCCGCAGCATACACTCCAGATCGAGTGCGTCCAGGGTGACATCGCCGCCCAGCCCGATGTCGACGCCGTGGTGTGCGCGGCAAACCCCAACCTCACCAGCGGAGCCGGCGTGGCGGGCGCCATCCACGGGGCGGCGGGGCCGGGCCTCTACCGCGAAGCGGCCCCACTGGCGCCGGTGCGGACCGGCGACGCGGTGATCACGGGGGCGCACGGCCTCCCGAATCGCCACGTGATCCACACAGTGGGGCCGATCTACGGGCGCGACGAGCCGGCGGCGGGGCTTCTGGCCTCCTGCCATCGCCGGTGCCTGGAGCTGGCCGACCAGGCGAGGCTCGGGTCGGTGGCCTTCCCGGCCATCTCGACGGGGGTCTACGGGTATCCCGTTGCCGAGGCCGCCAGGGTCTCCCTGGCCACGGTCCTGGACGCGGCGCCCGATCTCCGCTCGGTCCGGCGCGTGCGCTTCGTGCTATGGTCCGTTGAGGACCTCCGGGTCTTCTCGGACGTCCTGGAGCGGCTGACGCGCTGAGCCTTCCCTCGGCCCAGGCGGGGGTGTAGCGCCAGGAGCCGGAGCAGACCCATCCGGCCATGCCGGTGCCCCGCGCGGGCGTTCATCTTCCCTCGGGGTCCTTGCTCGGACCCCGGTGCTCACTCAGGTTACATGTAGCCATTACATGTAACCAGGAGTGCCATGTCCGACGCGGACCGGAGGAAGAGGATGACCCGCGAGAAGGTGCGAGCCCACCGGGAGCGCATGCGCGCCCAGGGGCTCCGGCCCATCCAGATCTGGGTCCCCGATGTGCGCTCGCCCCGCTTCGGCGAGGAGGCGCACCGCCAGTCCCGCGCGGTGGCCCTGAGCCCTCACGAAGCCGAGAATCAGGCTTTCATCGACTCGGTGTCGGAGTTGGGCGGGGCGTGATGCGCGGCGAGATCTGGACGGTGGCCGGAGGAGGGGTCTACGCCGGCAAACCCCGGCCTGCGGTCATCGTCCAAGGCGATGCCTTCGACGCCACCGGGTCCGTCACCCTCTGCTTCTTCACCACCGACGCCACCGAGGCGCCCCTCTTCCGGGTCCCGGTGGACGCCACGGTCGAGAATGGCCTCGCGTCGCGAAGCAGCCTGATGGTGGACAAGATCACCACCGTCCCCCGGGGGAAGCTCGGGAAGCTCGTCGGTCGCCTGGGCGACGGTGACAGGATACGGTTGAACCGGGCGATGATGGTCTTTCTGGGGTTGGCGGACACCCCCCGGGCGCCGAGCCACCTTGGGTCATGATGCACGGGAACTCGCTGGACCGGCGGAAGGTATTACGGACAGCCCATCGATGGGAGGTTCGTATGACCCAGGTACCGCTGGTCACCGTCTCGCCGAAGTTCCAGGTCGTCATCCCCAAGGAAGTGCGGGAACGCCTGGGGATCGTCCCTGGCCAGAAGCTCCGCCTCTGGGACGACGGCCGCACCATCCAACTCGTTCCAGCCGGGGTTCGCGCATCCCTTCGGGGAGTGTTTCGTGACCGTCCCCTCCCACCCATGGAGCGCGAGGCGGATCGTGCCCTCTGAGATCCTCGACTCCTCCTGTTGGATCGAGTACTTCAACGGCTCCCCGATCGGCGAGCGCTTCGCTGGACTGGTCGAGGAAGGCGAGCACCTGCTGGTGCCGAGCATCGTGCTCGCGGAGGTGTACCGCCACGCGCTCCGGCACCGCGGCGACGACGACGCCCTCATGGTTCTGGGCGGCATGGTCCTCCACCATGTCGTGGACCTCGACCCGCAACTGGCCAAGCTCGCCGCCGAACTCGGCGTGGAGCACGGCCTTCCCCTGGCCGACTCGGTGATCTACGCAACCGCGCGCGCCCACGACGCCACGCTGCGTACGCTCGACGCGCACTTCGCCGACCTCCCCGGCGTCGAGTTGATCACGCGCGACGCCGGCTGACCGGTCGCATATCGGTCAGGACGCCTCTACTGCCATTTCTTCCCGTGGCAGGAATAGCACGAGGGTTCGCCGTTCGTCCCGCCCTGGAGCGTGGCGCCGTGACAACTGATGCACCCGGTCGTGGCCTGGCGGGCGCCCACGCCGTGCGCCACGCCCCCGTGCCGCTCCGTGTGGCTTGCCGGAACGTTGGACGAGGGCTCGGTGGCGCCGCCCCCGCACGCGGACAGAAGGAGCGCGAGGGCGAACGCCGCCCACCTCACAGAGCCACCACCTCGGCTCCCACTTCCTTCCTGGGCCGCTGCTTCCGGGGCGCCTTCTTCCCCTTGGCCGGCTCGCCCGTCAGCGCCACGCCGACCACCTCGTCCAGCGTCTCCACCAGGTGGAAGGTGAGCGTCTCCTGGACGTCCGTGGGGATGTCCTCGATGTCGGCCTCGTTGTCGAGCGGGAGGATGATCTCCTTGATCCCGGCGCGGACCGCGCCCAGGACCTTCTCCTTGAGGCCGCCGATGGGGAGCACGCGCCCGGTGAGCGTCAGCTCGCCGGTCATGGCGATGTCCTTGCGCACCTTCCGGCCCGACAGGGCGGAGACCAGCGCCGTGGCCATCGTGATCCCCGCGGACGGCCCATCCTTGGGAACCGCGCCGGCGGGCACGTGGATGTGCACCTCACGCCCCTTGATGGACTCCTCGGGGATCCCGAGCGAGTCCCAGTGCGCCTTGGCGTACGAGAGCGCCGCGCGCCCCGACTCCTTCATGACGTCGCCGAGCTGGCCGGTGAGCACCAAGCCGCCCTCGCCGGGCATGACGCTCGCCTCCACGAACATGATGTCGCCGCCCATGGGGGTGTAGAACATCCCCGTGGCGACGCCCACCGTGTCCTCCTCGGCCATGCGCTCCGGGTGCACCCGCGGCCGCCCCAGGATCTCGCGCACGTCCTCGGGCGTCGCGTCCAGCTTCTCCGTCTTCCCGGCGGCGATGCTCCGGGCCACCTTCCGGGCGAACTTCCCCACCTCCCGCTCGAGCTGACGGACCCCCGCCTCCCTGGTGTAGTTCTGCACCAGGTTGAGGACGGCGTCGTCGGTCATGGTCAGCTCGTCGTCCTTCAGGCTGTTCTCCTTCCGCTGCCGCGGCAGCAGATAGCGCTTGGCGATCTGCAGCTTCTCGGCCTCGGTGTAGCCGGCGAAGTCCACACGCTCCATCCGGTCCATGAGCGGACCGGGGATGCGGTCGAGGTAGTTCGCCGTGGCGATGAAGAGCACCTCCGAGAGGTCGAAGGGGATCCCCAGGTAGTGGTCCACGAACGTCTGGTTCTGGGCTGGATCCAGCACCTCGAGGAGCGCCGAGCTGGGGTCGCCCTGGAACGACACGCCGAGCTTGTCCACCTCGTCCAGCAGGAACACGGGGTTCTTGCTCTTGGCCTGGCGCATCCCCTGGACGATCCGTCCCGGCATGGCGCCCACGTAGGTGCGCCGGTGCCCGCGGATGTCGGCCTCGTCGCGGGCGCCGCCCAGCGAGATGCGCACGTACTTGCGCCCCAGGGAGCGGGCGATGGACTGGGCGATGGACGTCTTGCCGACGCCGGGAGGACCGACGAACAGCAGGATCGGCCCCTTCCCGGAATGGTGGATGTCCTCGGCGGTGATGGTCCCCGACTCGGGGGCCTGGCTTCCGTCGCCCTCCTCCCCGGACCTCGCGTCCTCCTCCTCGTCGGCCGCGCGCTCCAGCTGGAGCTTGCGCACGGCCAGGAACTCGAGGATGCGGTCCTTCACGTCCTCGAGGCCGTGGTGGTCCTCGTGGAGGATCTCCTCGGAGCGGGCCAGGTCGATCTTGTCCTCGGTGCGCTCGTTCCACGGCAGCTCGGTGATCCACTCCAGGAAGGTGCGGATGACCTGGTATTCTGCGGACTGGGGGCTCGTGCGCTCGAGGCGTCTCAGCTCCCGGTCCACCTCCGTGCGCTGCTCCTCGGAAAGCTCGAGCCCCTCGATGCGCTTGCGCATCTCCTCGACGTCGTCGCGTTCCTCCTCCTCTCCCAGCTCCTTCTGGATGGCCTTGAGCTGCTCGCGCAGGAGCATCTCCCTCTGCCGCTCGCCCAGCTCGGTCTGCACCTTCGCCTGGATGTCCTCCTGGGCGTTGATGCGGGCCAGCTCCCGCTCCACGGCCACGAGCGCGGCGCGCATGCGCGCCTCGTCGTCCAGCGATTCGAGGAGCTTCTGCTTGTCCTCGGTGGGCAGCTCCAGGTAGAAGGCCACCAGGTCGGCGAAGGAGCCCGGATCGTCCACTCCCTGGATGAGCTGGTTCAGCGCCTCGGCCGGGACGCCCCTACGGGTGCCCAGCTCGGCGGCGCGCTGCCGGAGCTCGTGGTCCAGGGCCTGGAAGGCGGGATCGGCGACGTTCAGGGGCGCCACCCGGTCCAGGGGAAGGAGGACGGCCCGGAGCATGGCCTGGCCGTCCTTGTCGTAGGAGAGCGCCTGGGCCCGCCCCTCGCCCTGCACGAGGAGCTGCACCCCCCCGCGCACCCGGTGCGTCTGGATGACCCGCACCACGGTGCCGACGGTGTAGAGCACCTCGGGTGCCGGGTCGTCCACGTTCTCCCGCTGGGCCACCGCGAAGAGGCGGCGGTCGCCCTCCAGCGCGTCCTGGACCGCCTCGACGGTGCCGGGCCGGCCTGCGGAGATGGGGACGGCGACGCCGGGGTAGACCACGGTGTCCCGGAGGGGCAGGACCGGGAGGCTGAAGCGCTCGCCCATGGGTTCCTTTTCTCTTGCTCTCGATGGTCCCGGACGGTCGTCCGCCGGGGCTCCTGCGACTGCTCCCCGCGCTCTGGCGCGTGGGGACCCGGAGGCAAGGGTGCACGATCCTTGCCACCTACCAACCCCGGACCCATGCCCGGAGCGCATGAATCCCTGCCAATCTGGCGCGGCGGCGCGGAGCCGCAACGCCACTATTGCCTCCCGCGGCGGATCGCTACGTTGCCAGCTCGGCCGGGGAGGGAGTGTCCTAGCTTGGCACCTAGCTCACCTGCGCGCTACTGCTGGTGGAGTCCCCCATGAGCGACATCCTCGACGGCGTCACCTGGTTCCGGGGCTCGTCGGTGCGGATCCGGCGAGCGGGCCTGGAGATCCACGTGGACCCCATCGGCCTCTCAGCGACATCCCAGGCGGACTTCATCCTCCTCACCCACCCCCACTACGACAACTTCAGCGAGCGGGACATCGACCGCATCCGCACGCCCCGCACCGTGGTGGTGGCACCGGCGAGCATGAAGAAGCTCCTGGCGGACGCCGATCACTTCATGCGCCCCGGGGACATGCTCCAGCTCGACGGGCTCGACATCCTGGCGGTCCCGGCCCACAACCTGGACAAGCGCTTCCATCCGGCCGAAGCGGCGTGGCTCGGCTACGTGTTCACGGTGGGCGGCGTGACGTTCTACCATGCCGGCGACACCGACTTCATCCCCTCCATGTTCGGGATCCGCTGCGACGTCGCCTTCCTCCCCAGCAACGGCCACTACACCATGGGGCCCGACGACGCTGTCCGAGCGGCGGCGGCGTGCGCCGCCTCGGTGGTGGTCCCCATCCACTGGGGGGAACCCCACGGCACCCGTGAGGAGGTGGAGGCCATGCGGGCCCGTCTCCACGGCGAGCTGCGCATCCTGGAGCGGGAGGGGTAGGACACCGCCCTCCGATCTCCGCCCGATCCGGACCGCGACGATGACCAGCATCCCCCGCTCACCCGCGACCCTCCTCCAGGAAGCCCGATGCGAGCCCTCCCCGTCCTCCTCGCCCTGGCGCTGGCCTGTCCGCCGGCGCACGCCCAGGTGACCAGCCCCGCCACCCGCTCCGGCCGCTCCACCGTGTACGCCCCCCGGGGCGCCGTGGGGACCAGCCAGCCCCTGGCGACCGGGGCCGCGCTCCGGGTCCTGGAGAGCGGGGGGAACGCGTTCGACGCCGCCGTGGCGGCAGCGGCCGTTCTGAACGTCACCGAGCCGTACATGACGGGGATCGGCGGAGACGTCTTCGTCATCGCCTGGTCGGCGAAAGAGGGGAGGCTGGTGGGGCTGGACGCCAGCGGCCGTGCCGGCTCCAAGGCCTCGCCCGAGGCCCTCCTCGCCGAGGGAGCGGACGAGGTCCCGTACCAGGGCCCGCGCGCCGTCACGGTACCCGGCGCTCTGTCGGGATGGGACGCGCTCCTGAGGACGTACGGCACGCTGACGCTGGCCCAGGCGCTGGAACCGGCCATCCGCATCGCCGAAGAGGGGTTCCCCGTCACCCCGATCATCGCCCGGGACTGGCAGAACACCGCCGACCTCCTGCGCCGCAACGCCGGTGCATCGGCCACCTTCCTCCTGGACGGCGAGGCGCCCAGGGCGGGGCAGTGGTTCCGCAACCCCGACCTGGCCCGGACCTTCCGGCGCATCGCGGCGAACGGCGCGGGAGATCTGTATGGCGGGGCCCTGGGGGAGGAGATCGTCGCCGGGCTGGACGCATTGGGGGGCTGGCTGACGCTGGACGACCTGAAGGCCCAGCGGGTGCGGTGGGTCGAACCCCTTTCCATGGACTACAAGGGCTACACGCTCTGGGAGCTCCCGCCGGCCGGGCAGGGCATCGCGGCTCTCCAGATGCTGAAGATGCTGGAGGGATTCGACCTGAAGGCCATGGGGCACAACTCGGCCCCGTACCTCCACACGCTCATCGAAGCCAAGAAGCTGGCGTACGCCGACCTCGCCGGGCACGTGGCCGACCCGGACCACATGCTGGTGGCGCCCGGGCGCATGCTCGATCCCGCCTACCTGCGCGCCCGCGCTGCGCTCATCGATCCCGCTCACGCCGCCGAGCACCTCTCGCCGGGCTCCTTCTCCACCGACAGCGAGACCATCTACCTGTCCGTGGCCGACGAGCAGGGGAACATGGTGTCCTTCATCGGCTCCATCTTCGAGTACTTCGGCTCCGGCGTGGTGGTCCCCGGGACGGGCTTCGCTCTCCAGAACCGCGGTGCGGGGTTCACGCTGGAGGCGGGACATCCCAACCGCCTGGCACCCGGCAAGCGTCCCTTCCACACCATCATCCCCGCGTTCGTCACGAAGGACGGGCAGCCGTGGCTCTCCTTCGGCGTCATGGGCGGGGCCATGCAGCCCCAGGGCCACGTGCAGGTGCTCCTCAACCTCGTGGAGTTCGGAATGGACCTCCAGGAGGCGGTGGATGCTCCCCGGTTCCGCCACTACAGCGGGACCAGCGTGGCCATCGAGAACCTCCCCGCGGATGTGGCGGACAGGCTGCGCTCCTTGGGCCACTCCCTCCGCGACCCGGAGGGCGTGTCGTTCGGCGGGGCTCAGGCGGTGATGCGGCTCGCGCGCGGCTGGGCCGCGGCCTCCGACCCCCGCAAGGACGGCATGGCGGCAGGGCGCTGACGTGACCCGGCACCTCATCCCCTTCGACCGCCTCCCCGAGGGGTACCTCGACACGGTGGCGCACCCGCCGGGGCGGCCGGCGTGGCCTTTCCCCGCCGCCACCCTGGCGCTGCTCCGCGACGGCGACGAAGGCCTGGAGGTGCTCCTCCTCCGTCGCGCTCCCCACGTCGGGTTCGTCCCCGGAGCCTGGGTGTTCCCCGGCGGGCGCGTGGACTGCTCCGACGGGGACAGGCCCGTCCTGGCCCGTCTGGACGGACTGGAGCCGGAGGAGGCGGCACAGCGTCTCGGACTCCCCTGGAGCGACCCTCCCGCGGTCGCCTACTGGGTCGCCGCGCTGCGGGAGGCCTTCGAGGAGACGGGGATCCTGGTGGCCCGCGACGAGAGGGGCGCGCCCCCCCCCACCGCCCGGGAGGACCCGGCCGTGGACGCGCTCCGGCATCATCTCATGGGACATCAGGCCCGCTTCCACGAGATCCTGGACCGCCTGGGGTGCCGCCTGGATGGCGGGGCGGTGCAGTACATGGCGCACTGGATCACGCCGGAGGCGGAGCCGCGGCGCTTCGACGCGCGCTTCTTCGCGGCCCGCGTCCGTCCCGGCGCCCACCCGGTGGTGGATCCCCGCGAGACGACGGAAGCCCTCTGGATCACGCCGGCGGAGGCGCTCCGCCGCCACCGCGACGGTGGGCTCCCCATGGTCTTCCCCACGTCCCGCAGCCTGGAGGACCTGTGCGCCTTCCCCTCGGTGGATACGGCGCTGGCGGGGCTGCGCGGGCGGCGGATCGTCCCCATCCTTCCCCGACTGTCCCTCACGCCCACCGGAGTCGTGGTGGAGGTGGATCCATGAGCATGAAATCGGGCCTGCTCGCCCTCGCGCTCCTCGCAGCCTGTTCCCCCTCGGCGCCGGGAACGTCCCAGGCGGAGGCGGAGAAGGAGTTCGCCATCCGCACCCTCCTGGACATGGTGGGCTCGGGCAACGCCGACGACATCGCCGGGCTCTTCCACCCGGACGCCACCTACGACGACTACGCCAACCAGCACCAGTACCGCGGGCTGGAGGAGATCGCCGGCTACATCACCGGCGGCACCCGCTGGGCCACCGCGGTGAGCGTGGACGTCATGGACGTGCATCTGACCGCCACGGGGGCGGTGGCCGAGTGGGTGTTCACCGGGATCCAGGACCAACCCGTCGGGTCCTTCCTGCCCGTGGTCACCGGGCGGGAGGTGGTGCTCAACGGCATCACCCTCATCCAGATGGAGGACGGCCGCATCCGCCGCGCCGCCGACTACGTGGACGCGCTACCCCTCGTGCTCCAGCTGGGAGGCGAGGTCCATATGCCCGGCGGCGGCGTCCTGCGGCAGGAGCTCGAGCCGTCCGACACCCTTCCCTCCCCTCAGGAGCCCTCATGAGCGCTCGCCCCTGGGTCCTCTCCGAAGCCACCTGGTCCACCGTCCGGGAGGACGGCTACGACGTCGCCATCCTTCCGTGGGGCGCCACGGAGGCGCACAACCTCCACCTCCCGTACGGCACCGACTGCTACGAGAGCCAGGCGGTGTCCGAGGAGGCGGCGCGCAAGGCGTGGGACCGGGGCGCGAAGGTCGTCGTCCTCCCCGGCGTCCCCTTCGGCGTGAACGCGCAGCAGATGGACATCCCGCTCATCATCAACATGAAGCCCAGCACCCAGGCCGTGGTGCTCGCGGACGTGGTGGAGAGCCTGGAGTCCCACAGGGTGTCCAAGCTCCTGATCCTGAACGGTCACGGCGGGAACGACTTCCGCCAGATGATCCGCGAGCTGCAGATGCACACGCCCCTCTTCCTGTGCACGACCAACTGGTGGACGGTCCCCGGGCTCACGGACGACTTCGTGGACCCGGGCGACCACGCGGGGGAGCTGGAGACGAGCGTCATGATGCACCTGCACCCCGACCTGGTCCTGCCGCTGGACGAGGCGGGCCCGGGGCGGGCGCGGGACTGGAAGGTGAAGGCCTTCCGCGAGCGGTGGGCGTGGGCGCCGCGCCAGTGGACGCGCGTCACCGACGACACGGGCGTGGGCGATCCGGCCCCGGCGACGGCCGCGAAGGGCGCAGCGTACTTCGACGCCCTCACCACGAAGCTCGCCGACTTCCTGGTGGAGCTGAACGCCATGGATCCCACGGATCTCTACGAGCGGGGGATCTGAGGGGGCGCTACGCGCCGCCCATCCTCCCCAGCTCGTCCAGCGTCTCCCAGCTCTGCGCCCTGCGCCCTTCCTCCACGTCGTGGATGAGCTCCACCAGCCGCCGCACCAGCGGCGTGTCGACGCCCGCTTCCGCGCCCAGCGTGGCGATGGGCGCTATCTGGGCATCCACCTCCGTCTTGCGCTTGCGCACGGCGATGTCGCGCCAGATCCCACTGTGGCTCTTCGCCGACGCACGGTTGAACGCCACCAGCCGGTTAAGGCTGTCCCGGGAGTCCACGTCGAGCGCTGTGGGGCCGAAGGCGCGCGGGTTGAAGCCGTCGAAGCCCTCGGGATGCACCCCCCTGGCGTCGGCCACGCGCATCACCTCCCGGGCCAGCTCGATGATCACCGGGCGGTGGGGCTCCGACGCGAGGACATCAGCGATGGACGCGTCGGCCAGGGCGGTGGCGAACAGCATGCTCCCGTAGGCCAGCTTCCCCCACAGGAAGCCCCAGATGTTGTCGGTGGCGATGGCGTCGGGTTCGAAGAGGCGCAGGAGGCGGTGGATCTCCCGCAGACGAGGTGTCGCTTCGCCGTTCAGCTCGCCGACCACCACCGCGCCGCGGTTGCCACGTTGGATCACCCCCGGCTCCATGACGTCGGCGCCGAAGTTCACGAAGCAACCCACCGTGCGCGCCTCACCCACGCGCCGGGCGATCGTGAGCTCGTTGAGGCCGTTCTGCACCGAGACGATGAACCCGTCTTCGGCCAGGAGCGGGGCGAGCACGTCCAGCGCCGCGTCGGTGTGGTGCGCCTTCACCGCCAGGAGGACGCACTTCAGCCCCGGCTCCACCTGCTCCGGGAGGAGGCAAGCGGCGTCCACGGTGAACTCGTCGACGGGGCCCGTGATGCGGAGCCCGTGCTCGGCGATGGCGAGGGCGTGCGCCCGGTCTGCGTCCACGAGGAGGACGCGCTGGTGGGCACGGATGAGCCAGGCGCCGATGGAGCCGCCCATGGCGCCGGCGCCCCAGATGGTGACGAGGTCGCGGGTGTGGTCGGTGGGGGTCATGCGGCAACCTTACGCCCCGTGAACCGCGTCAGCAACGTCACCATGGCCGCCCGGAGCGCCGCTTCTTATAGTTCAACCACGCACCCTCCCGTGGAGGCACCATGGCCACCTTCGGCCGGTCCCGGATCCTCCCGCCTGCGCTGTCCTGCGCGCTGACGCTCTTCGCACTCGCAGGCCCCTCGTCCGCCACGGCCCAGCGCCGCGCGCCGGACGCTTTCACCGACGTGGCTCGCCCGAGCTTGAGCCTCTTCGCTCCCCCTCAGGCCGCTTCCACGCCCAGCGTCGGCCATCTCATCGTCGGCGCCTGTCTGGGCAGCGTCGTCGGCCTCCTCGCCGGGTCCGGCATCGGCTACGCCCTCGGCGGTGAGGGGTGGGACATGCTGGGCTTCGCCGGCGGCAGCGTGGTCGGCTCCGCCCTGGGCGTCAAGCTGGCGGCCAGGAGTGACGGCAGCAGAATCACCTTTGTCTCCGCCGTGACGGGCAGCCTCCTCGGCACCGTCGCCGGCCTCGCGGGGCCGCTGACCTTGGGACGGGGGGGGGAACACCCCGGGCTCGCCGCGCTTTCCTTCTTCTTGGCCCAGGGCACCGTCGCCGGGCTGTGGGGCCGGTCCCACACGCAGCGATAGCCGGAGGGCGGCGCCGCTCAGTGCGGCGCCGCTTCTCCCTTCGCGATCGCCTCCGCCACCAGCTCCACCACGTGGCGCACCTTCACCGGGTGCTCCTCGAACCCCTTCTGCACCTTCAGCCCGTCCTCGAGCATGGCCAGGCAGAACGGGCATGAGACGGCCAGCGTGGGCGCCCCCGAGGCCATGATCTCCTCGGCCCGGTTCCACGACACCCGGGGCTCGGGCTCTTCGCGCCAGAAGTTGCCGCCGCCGGCGCCGCAGCAGAACCCGTCCTCACGGTTGCGGGGGAGCTCCACGAGCTTCCCGCCGCTCCGCTGCACGAGCGCGCGCTGCTCCTCGTAGATCCCGTTGTAGCGGCCGTACATGCACGAGTCGTGGTAGGCGACCCTCCCCAGGTCCGGGCCGTGCCCATTTCCGCCGCCGGGCATGCCGTGCCGGCGCACGAGCCGCGCCACCTCCTGCTCCACGCTCACCACCTCGAAGGGGAGCCCGTCCCACCCCTCCGGCACGAAGTCCTTGTAGTCCTTGCCGAACACCTGGTGGCAGTGGGGATTCGTGACCATGAGGCGCTTGAACTTCACCGACCCGAAGAGCTCCAGGTTGGTCTGCGCGTTCATCTGGAAGAGGAGCTCGTTGCCCATGCGGCGGTAGTTCTCGCCGCAGCACACCTCCGACTCGCCCAGGATCCGGTAGTCCACTCCGAAGTGGTCCAGGACCTTCAGCGTGGCGCGGGTCGTCTCCACGCTGCGGTCGTCGTAGAGCCCCCAGCACCCCACCCAGAAGAGCAGCTCGAACGCCTCGCCGGGCTCGGCGATGCGCACCGCGCCCAGCTTCCCGAGGGTCTCGCCCTTCCGGTGCTCGCCGTACCCCCACGGGTCGCCGGAGCGCTCGAGGTTGGTGAACACGCGCTGGTACGCGGGCTCGATGTCCCCCGCGTCCAGCACCTGGTAGCGGCGCATGTTCAGGAGCATGGACAGGTGGTCGATGTCCACGGGGCACGCCGACACGCACGCCATGCACGTGGTGCACTCCCAGAGCGTCTGCTGGGCGATGACGTGATCGATGAGCGGCTGGGCCTCGCGGGGGACGCCGTCCACGCTCCTCCCCGCAGCCGCGAACGCCTCCCGCGCCAGGCCCGCCTGCTTCCCCGGGGGCACCTTCCCCTTGGCGTGGTACTTCAGGTCCACGATGAAGTCCCGGGGCGACAGGAGCTTTCCGGTGGCGAAGGCCGGGCACGCCTCCTGGCACCGGCCGCACTCGATGCACGTGAGCACGCTCAGGCGGTCGGTCCAGGCGAAGTGGTTCAGCGTGTCGAAGCCGTACGCGTCCCCCTTCGACTCGTCCAGCTCCGCTTCCAGGTCCAGGAAGTCCATCTTCTGGTGGTCCCGGAGTTGCTTCACCACGGCGTTCACCGGAGCGCCCAGGATGTGGAAGTGCTTGCTGGTGGGCACGTACGCGAGGAAAGAGAACGCCACGCACAGGTGGGCGTAGCCCGAGTACTCGGCCAGGTCGCCGGCCAGGTACCGCTCCCCGAAGTGGGTGAGGGCGATGAGGGCGATGACCCCGAGCACGATCCCCGATTCGTGGCTGTGGTACGTGAGGTACGTCGGGCGCAGCACGTAGCGCCGGAACGCCAGGACCAGGATCCCGGCCAGGATGAGGAACGCGAACGCGTCCACCACCCAGGGCCAGAACGCCAGCGGCCCGCGGAGGAATCCCTCGCCGCCCACGGCCAGCCGCCAGAGCAGGTCCAGCGTGGAGACGACGAAGGCGAGGAACCCCCAGAAGATCAGGGCGTGGGCCCACCCTGCGGCGACGCGCTCGAGCACGCGCTTCTGGCCGATGACCTCGGTGAAGAAGAGCCCGATGCGCCGGCCGATCTGATCGCTCCGGTCCTCGGGCTTCCCCCGGCGGACGAAGGCGATCTTGTCGGCGACGAGACGGGCGAAGACCGCCAGCGCCCCGACCAGATAGAGGGCGACGGCGACGCGTATGGCGACGTGGTTGTCCATGCCCGAAGACTAGCCGGTTCCCGGCGGGCATGCACGCCTCGGGAGCGCGCTTCCGGCACCCTCCCTTCCCGCCTCAGGAACCGGGCTTCCACGGAGGAGTAGGAACCGGCCCGCCCGCGCCCGCCGCCGGCCCCGGCGCCGCCGCGGTGACGAACACCCCACGACCCTCTCCGGAGACCCCATGACCTCCTCGCGCCCCCGCACCGTAGGCGAGCTCAAGGCGTCGGGGTACCGCCCCCGCACGGTGAAGGAGGAGATGAGGGCGAACCTGGTCCGGAAGCTGGGCACGGGCGAGCGCCTCTTCCCGGGGATCCAGGGATACGAGGACACCGTCATCCCGCAGCTCGTGAACGCGGTGCTCGCCCACCACGACTTCATCCTCCTCGGGCTCCGGGGGCAGGCCAAGAGCCGCATCCTCCGCCAGCTCGTGGAGTTCCTGGACGAGGACCTCCCGATCCTGGCGGGGAGCGAGGTCAACGACGATCCGCTCCGTCCCATCTCCAGGCACGGGCGGCTCCTCCTGTCCGAGCACGGGGACGACACGCCGTTGGAGTGGGTGGACCGCGACCACCGCTACGTCGAGAAGCTCGCCACCCCGGACGTCACCATCGCCGACATCATCGGCGACGTGGACCCCATCAAGGCGGCGCGCGGCGGCCACATCCTCGCCGACGAGCTCACCATCCACTACGGGCTCCTCCCCAGAGCCAACCGGGGCATCTTCGCCATCAACGAGCTTCCCGACCTGGCGGGGAAGATCCAGGTCGGCCTGTTCAACGTCCTCGAGGAGGGAGACGTGCAGGTGAAGGGGTACCCCATCCGTCTGGCGCTGGACGTGATGATGGTCTTCACGGCCAACCCGGAGGACTACACGGCGCGCGGCAGGATCATCACGCCCCTGAAGGACCGCATCGGCGCCGAGATCCGCACCCACTACCCCGAGGTGCTGGAGGTGGGGATGGAGATCACCCGCCAGGAAGCGTGGCTGGACCGTGACGGAATCCCTGTGAACGTCCCGGAGTTCGTGGCCGAGACGGTGGAGCGCATCGCGTTCCTGGCCCGCGCCGACAAGCGCGTGGACGCCCGCTCGGGCGTGAGCCAGCGCATGCCCATCACCGTCATGGAGACCCTCGTCTCCAACGCCGAGAGGCGCGCGCTGCGCCACGGGGAGGCGGCGGCGGTCCCCCGCATCGCCGACCTCTACGCCGCGCTGCCCGCCATCACCGGGAAAATGGAGCTGGAGTACGAGGGAGAGCTCCACGGCCACGACAAGATCGCCCGCGAGCTCATCCTGGGCGCGGCGGTGGAGGCGTTCCACGCCCGGGCCGGGGGAGCCGACGTGGACGAGATCGTGGAGTACTTCGAGACCGGCGGCGCCCTCCAGGTGGGCGAGGACGCGTCGGCGGCGGCGTGCATCCAGGGATACGGCACCATCCCCGGGCTCCTGGACTTCGTCGCGTTCACCGGCCTGGCCCCCCGCAGCGCCGACGACGGCACAAGGGCGGCGGCGTGCGAGCTCACCCTCGAGGCGCTGGTGGGGATGCGCCGCATCAGCCGGACCTCCGGAGGCTACGCCCGCGCGCGCCGCGAGGGTCCCGCGAAGGGGAAGGGGTACAAGGGATTCGACCCGATGGGAGGCCTGGAGGGCGAGTTTCCGTCATGACCCTCCCCCTGCGGCTCTGGGTCGGCCGCGCGATAACCATGTTCGACGGTGTCCGATGCCACCTGGGCACCTTGAGCACCGCGTCCCAGGCGCGCGATGGCGGGGAGTCCCATCGCCGGCTGGCGCTATTCCCTGCCGGCGATCAGGACACTGCGAGCACACGCTTGCGCGCGATCCCTCTCCTGGGCCTGATGGAGCCTCGGTCGCTCCGGTCCGTCCGCGGTGCCGGCGAACTCCTCCACGAGCCGCCGGACGTTGCGTGGATCCAGAAGAGGCTCACCCCTGGCCACATCCGCATCGCACATGCGGTGAAGGAACGCGGCGGCCTCGTGGTCTACGACTGCGACGAGTCGGGGCCGGACCTCGACGTCTGGGCCGAGCCGGCCCTCGTGAGGGAGATGCTCCGCCTTGCACATGTCGTCACCACCGACACCCCGGAGCGCGGCGAGCTTCTCAGGGAGGTCGTGCCGTCGTGCCGGACGGAGGTCCTCGAGAACCAGGTCGACTGCGCGGACCGACTCCCCGCGACAGGCCTCCCGCGCGCCCGGGCGGACAGCGGAGAGTTGCGGGTTCTCTGGTTCGGATACGGGGAGAATCTCGGTTCCTTGGGGGCGTACGTGGACGTGCTCTACTCCCTGGGTGGAGTCCGCATGGTCCTATGTGGCCCGCGGAGGTCGGACATCCGGCGCGTGTTCGGCCGCCTCCCGGTGGAGCGTCACCGCTGGTCCCGGACCGGGTTCGTCGAGGTCATCCGGAGCTGTCACGTGACGCTCCTGTCCCACTTCGGCTCACGGTACGACGCGGCCAAGAGCGCCCACAAGTTGGTGACGTCCATCTGCCACGGGGTGCCGGCCCTGGTGTCGGCCACGCCGGACTACGGCCGGGTCGCGGCGCTCGCGGGCATCACGGGCGATGCCGTGTTCGACTCACCGGAGGATCTCCGGGTCCGCCTCGAGCGGATGAAGATCGCTGAAACGCGGCAGAGGTACCTCGAGCGGGCGCGCCCCCTTCTCCTGGCCCGGTACGGGGCAGGCAGCTTTCCGGCGGCCGCGGCCCGCCTGCTCCATCGAGCCGGGAGGCCTCAGGCGAACTGAGCGGGACGCGCGCAGGCCACGGTGCGGCGGCAGTCGGAACTAGCGTCCAGGCGCCTGGACCCCGGCCTCCAACTGGGCGGCGAAGAGGGCAGCGAAGTGTCCTCCGGCAGACGTGAGATCCTCCCACGATCCCACCTCGACGATCCCGCCCGACCCCATGACCAGGACATGGTCCGCCATGCGGACCGTGGAGAGACGGTGCGAAATGACGAGGATCGTCCGGCCAGCGAGACGCTGAAGGACCGCGGCCCATACCCGCTCCTCGAGAGCGCTGTCCAGGGCCGACGTGGCCTCGTCCATGATGAGAAGGTCCAAATCCCGTAGAAGCACTCTGGCCAGGGCCACGCGCTGCCGCTGCCCCTCGGAGAGCGCCACGCCGTCATCGCCCAGCACCGTGTCCAGCCCTCCGGGGAGTCCGGAGAAGTAGACGGCGAGCTCGACGTCCCGGAGCGCCGCCCAGAGCCTGGCGTCGTCTGGCTGGGGGTCGAGACCGAAGGACAGGTTCTCGCGGAGACTCCGGTTCAGGATCCAGGGATCGTGCCCCGCCAGATGGACGCGCGCCCGGAGCGATTGCACGTCGAAGTCGCGGATGTCCGTGCCGTCCATCAGGATCATCCCCGGCTCGCAATCGTACAGGCGGATGAGGAGCTCCGCGAAGGTCGTCTTGCCGCACCCGCTCGGGCCCACCAGGGCGGTGACCCGCCGGGCCGGCACCGTGGCGTCCAGTCCGCGGAGGACCGGAACGCCGGGCTCGTACCCGAATCGGAGCCCCCGCACCTCCAGACGCTCCTCCAGTCCCGTGAAGGGGCGATGCCCCGACGGAACGACGAACTTGCCGTCGTCGTCGAAGAAGCGACCGAGCGCCTCGAGCCTCGGAACCTGATCCACCAGGATGAGCAGGTATGCCGAAAGCTCCTGGATGTCCGGCAGGCATTGCTGGGCCACCAGGAAGAAGGCGCAGAAGCGGGTGAGGTGCCCGGCCGGCGACCCGGGGACCAACATCAGGATCAGGCCCTCGCCGATCACGGCGCCGAGGAGCACCGTGGTCTCCACCACGCCAGCCCTGAGCAAGCCGACACGGCGGACTCCGGCCCTTACCTCCTCGACCTCACCGAGTCGCTCAGCGTAGAGCTCCTCGGCCGACCGCTCCTCCCGGAGGGCCTTGAACATCGAGATGCTGCCCAGCGCGTCGAGAGTCTCCCTGCGGATCGTCTTGTGGACCCGCGCCGAGTGCTCCGCCAGCGCCGCAGCCCTCCTGGACACCAGATGGATGAGCCCGGCCAGCACGACCAGCGAAACCACCAGGGAAAGGAACAGATGGACGGAGATCGCCAGGACCAGCGTCAGCTTCACGCTGAGGCGGACCAGGTGCATCACGATGCTCTCGAGCTGGCTCAACACCTGGATGGGCGAGGCGGCCCATGTGAGCTCGGTGTCGATATGCCCCAGCGGCCGCCGCTGGAAGTAGAGGGAGCCGAAGCCCGTCAATCGCCGGAACGTCTCCCTCCCGACCCGGGTGAGCAGCCGCTGGTCCCGAGACGTCACCCACCACGTTCGGAGCAGTTCCAGGGCCACCTTGATCAGCCGCCCCACCAGGAGCAGGCACAGCAGCACCACCGCGAGGGCGATGTCGCGCCGCTCGGGCAACATGATCGCCGACGGGACCAGCGCGGTGACCCACCGGAACCGCTCGGAGTCGTCGAGGAAGGCGAAGGAGCCCGCGGCTACGCCGTCGCTGAGGGGGATGAGGAATGCGAAGGACCCACCCTCCGCCAGGCTGATCAGGATGGCCATGACCATGGGGAGGACGACATGCCATGGGCGTACGCCGGCCATCCGCCACATCCGCCACACGATGCCTGCGATGTCGGGGCGGATCACGCCCCCCATCAGGGTTCTCAACGATCCAGGTCGTACGGTCATCGGCTCGTCGTCGGAGAGTGCCGGCCGCTCGCGGTCCGGCGCACGTTAGGACGCGGGGGCGGGGTGGGGCAACGGGCTATGAGCGCACCGGCGCCTCGGGGCGTGGTGTCACAACCAGGCGCTGAGCTCCACGTCGAAGCGCCGCCTCAGGACGTCATCCACGGGCTCATCCGGGGACCACCGTGCAGTCTCTCGGATGACCCGGCGCTTGACGAACGGAAAGCCACGCTCCAGAAGCCGGCGCCAACCGTGAAGCGTGGGGTTGTCGGTGCCCTCCACCACGTCTGCCGCCGCAATGGCAGCCTCCGCCTCGATTCCCATGCGCCGGATGACGCCGCTCAGTCCGATCTCGTACCTCCGGACCACGCGCTCCTTGTCCGCCTCGACGCGAATGCCGTCCCAGAAGCGCCGGAGCTCCGGCTGCTCGAGGACGCCGCGCTTGAAACCCACACAATAGCTCTGGATGTGCGGCGCCAGCTCGAGACTGTCCGTCAGTCCCCACACCGCCGCATCCGTGGTCAGGAAGAGGCTCAGGAGATGAGCGGGCGAGGCGAACGGCCCAGCCAGACTGTCGTTCATGAGCAGGAGGTTCTCACAGCGTCGAAGCGCCGGGATCCGATCCAGCGCGGTCGCCCACGACCCGAAGTCGTAGCCGATGTTGGGGCGCCGCAGGACCGTCAGTCCTCCCGGCCGGCCGCCGACCCAGGTCAGCGGAGCCCCGCCCGGAGCCGAGCTGACCAGGAGTGCGCTGAACCCCGCGCTCTGGAGTGCGCGGAGAAGGACACAGACCGAGTGCGATACCCGCCCCTCCGCATCCCAATGCGCGACCACGCAGACCCGGGGCGCATGTCGGAGATCCACGGTGTGGTCGTCGCCGTCTACGCGCACCGAAGCCGAATCCTGCACCTCGAGGACCCGCGGAGGCCTGAGGGCGCGCCACCACCGTCGAGGCACGTCGGAGCCGAGCATGTCCCAACCTCGATGCTGGGGGAGATTCAACCGTGGGGTCGACCCGTCACTTCATCCGCCACCGTCCGTGGACCTCCAGGTTGGCATTCCATAGGTCGTCGAACCTCACGAAGTACCGGTTGTGGTCCTTGGTCAGCATGAACCCCAGCCCCACCTCCAGCGCCCCCTTGAAGATCAGTGCGCTGGCGCCTACGTCCATGGACACATGGTTGCCGCCGATGGACTCCTCGGTGGCCTGTGCGTAGAAGGCGTCGTTGTCGTGCACCCGGCGCTGGACGAACGTACCCACCCGCCCACCGCGATGGTAAAGGTCCGCGCCAAGGAATTGGACGTTGCCCCCCGGACCGATGCCCGCCCCCAGGATCTGGCCCCTGTGCGTATAGCCTTGGGGCACTCGGTGGTGGACGTAGTACGTAGGCACCGCTCGAATCTGGCTTGTCGAGCTTCGCTCCAGGTGGCTCGCCTCGCCCGTCAGGGCCAGCAGTCGTCCACCCTCCAGTCCGATTACGCGCCGTAGCCCCAGGGTGTAGGCTGC
Organism: Longimicrobiales bacterium; assembly: GCA_035477395.1. Classification (GTDB taxonomy): domain Bacteria; phylum Gemmatimonadota; class Gemmatimonadetes; order Longimicrobiales; family Gaopeijiaceae; genus SZUA-318. Next base: position 180,285 of record DATIKQ010000033.1, on the reverse strand, counting down.
GGAGTGGCCGAGCTGCGTCACCAGGTCGCGGTAGTCCCACGCGTGGTCGTTGCGGGCCCACTCCCCGTAGACCTCCGAGCCAGCGAAGACCCACCGTGCGAAGACCGACCCCAACTGATCGTGGACGTCGTCCCCGGTCGGGTTCTCCCCGGTCGCCAACGCCTTCTTCTCGACTCCCTGGAGAACCAGGAGGTACTCGCCAGCGCCCAGACCCGCCTCGGGCATGAGGCGGTAGAAGACGCGGGACGCACCCACCGTGAGCCCGGGCAGCACTCTGGGGCTATAGGAGACGACCGCCCCCGTGAAGAAACGGTCCTGGGCCGCTCGGGTCTCATCCCACCAGTCGGAGTGCGCCAGCCGCCCCCACACCCACTGCGCCTCCAGGACGCCGATCCCGACATGCACGGGGCCATTCGTCCCCAAGCCCACATGGGGGAATCCCCCCGCGTTGTTGCTCAACACGATGGCATTCCGTAGGCCGGGGCCCCACCACAGGCTCTCGCTTCCCGCGCCCAGGCGCACCCCCCGCACCACGATGCCAGCGGACGACTCACCGGGCTCGATCCGCGAGTAGGCCCCCGGGCCGAAGCGTTGGGGAGCGTCGATACCCGTGCTCCATGGATACCCGAAGCCATCGCTACCGGCCGGAGCCAGATCGAACGCGGAGTTCTGAGCCAGGAAGGCAACCGGCCGGACCGCGATCTCGACGGGCCCCAGTCCCACCGTTCCTCCGGCTGCGACAATCCCGGTCAACCCCCTCCCGCTCCACACGGAGCCGTCGTTCTGGCCCTCGGGGAAGGAGGAGTTCAACAAGAGGCATGCCTCGGCCACCACGCCGCCGACCCAGGCCCGGTCACCCAGGGGCCGTCGGGGGCCCAGGCGTACGCCGAGCTTCCAGGGGTCCACCGCCGGGTCGAGCGCCCTGGCGCTCTGCAGCCGGAGGAAGGGGCGTACCGTGAAGGACCCACTCACGTCGGCTCCCCACACCTGCAACACCCGCAGGTACTCCTCCAGGGGGTCGCCCACGGGAACCTCCTGGGCGGGGGCCGACGCGGGAATCAGGAGAAGGGTCAACGCGACGCACCACCCCCACCACCGACGAGTCGGGCTCATTCCCGATCTCCCCTGCGGTTGCCTCTCTCCGGAATCCGGGCGAAGGGTGTGTACCGGGTGAGCGCCTGCCGAATCCACGCCCGGATATTCCATAGGGAGAGCTGCGCCAGCCTCACGAATGCACCGGCCCGCCACCAATGCCGGGACGCACGGAACATCCACCCAGACAGCGAGGGTCCCACGGGAAGCAGGGAATGCACCTGCCCAAGGAACCAGTTCTCGGTCACTCGCCGCCACTCGTCCCTGCCCCACCCACGCGGGTCCGCCGGAGCCACCTCCTGCTCCACGAAGCGAAGGAAGCGGAGCGTCGCATCGAACTTCTCCCGCCGGTACCCTCGCAGGGTGCCGCTGATGGATCGATCGCTTTCCCGGTACTGGACGCCGCCGCCCGGGAGCGTCCTGATTCCTCCCCGGCGGGAAAAGAGAAACCAGGCCGCGTAGTCCGCGCCCCACGCGAGCGGGTAGTCGGGGAATCCCCCCGCAGCGTCGAAGGCGCTCCGCCGAAAGACGTAGTCCACGACGTAGCCCGTCCGTCGCCCGCGCAGCCGGTCGAAGATGAACTCTGCGCCCGACTCATGCCCCGGGTGTCGTGGGTTAATCGCAATCCTCCTCCCGCGGGCATCGATGACCTCGGAGTTGAACCTGACCACATCCACGTCCTCGGCGCCGACAGCCGCCGAGTGGAAGGCGGCAACGGCGTCAGGCGTCATCACATCGTCGTCGGAGAAGAGCCACACCCATGGCTCTGCCGTCAGCGCCACGCAGCGGTTCCACTGGGCGGGGAGCGAGCTTCTCCCGAGGTTGTCCCCGAAACGGTGGTAGATCAATGCCCCGAACGCGACACGGCGGGCATCACAGATCCGCCGGACATCTCCGGGTCCTGCATCGTCCCCGACGTAGAGCCGGAAACGTCTATCCGTCTGGGCAGCCACGGACTCCAGGGCCTCCCCCAGGAAGTCGGGCTTGAAAGCCGGAATGACGATGGCGAGATCGATAGCGGCACTAGGGTCGCACACAGGATCCGATCCACCGAGGAGGAATCTGGGAGGGTCTCTGAAACGCCGGATGCCGGAGCCCACGTCCGCGTAGCTCATGCCGCAGCAGCGGGTTGCGAGGATAGCAGCGGGACATGGATCCCGACAAGGCCCGGGGCCTGTGCTCGCCCTTCCGACGGCCAGGGGGCGCGGCCTATCTTCAGCGGATGCCCAGCTCCAGCCGCCGGTGGCGGTCCGCGCTCTCCGTCGCCGCCCTCCTGCTCGTAGCGCCCCTGGAAGGGGCATCCCAGTCGGCTGAGCCACCCGCCGCCTGCGAGGGTGGTCGCATATCCCGGATCGTCATCCGGAACGGGGACGTGTTCAACCCCGTGCCCGAAGACCCCTCCCTCCTCCGCTGGGCGTACCGATCGGCCAACCTCCTGCATATCCGCACCAGGGCGGACTTCATTCGTAAGGCGCTCATCTTCGACGAGGGCACCTGTCTCGACCCGCAACTCCTCCGGGAGTCCGAAGGCATCCTGGCCGGGTTCCAGTTCATCCGGGCTGCGAGCATCACGCACGAGGAAACCGGGCCAGGCGAGGTAACCGTCTTCGTCGAGACCAGGGACGAATGGACGACGCAGGCCAGCGCGGACGTGGCGTACGACGAGGGGCTGGACCTCGAGAGGATCCGGATCGACGAGAAGAGCCTGCTGGGTCAGGGGATCCACCTGACAGCGATGAGGCGGCAATACCGAGAGAGCCGGTACGAGTCCCTCGGGGTTACGTGGCCGCACCTCGTCCGGCACGCGACCTTCCTCGCTCGCTTCCGGTCCTCCGCCGACGGCTCTTCCTATCGGCTCGCCATGGCCCGCCCCTTCGTAGGTGACGAGGGTCGGCACTCGGTCGGGTTCAGCATCGACCGGTCGACGGACCCCTTCGCGTTCGCCGCGCCCGCCGGTGGCGAGTACTCCCATGTTCTCATCCCCCGCGTGAGCGAATGGACGAGCGTTCAGTACGGCCGTCGCTTCGGAGACCTCTGGCGGGCCGGGGTCCTGGGCCTCGTCCTCAGAAGGCAGGTCCTCTCCTTCGAGGATCCTCCGCGCTACGTGGTCGCGGACCACTTCGGAGGCGGCAGGCCAGGCCTGGCGGCGCTCCCCGACGCGGTGCGCCGGCGACTGCTGCCCCGCGGCGCCACCTACCTCAGCGTCCACGCGGGGGCCCGTGCCCACACACGGGTGCGGATGGTGGGACTCGAGGGGCTGCGAGACGTCCAGTACGTCTCGGACGGATACCTGGTGGCGGTGAGCGCAGGCCGGTCGCTGGGCGTCCTCGTGCCGGACAGCACGGACAGCCACGACGCCTTCGTGCACATGGACGCCGCCGCCGCCAGGCCCATGGGTTCATCCTACCTGTGGAGCGGCCTCCATATGGAGGTGAATCGCGGCGACGGCCCATGGCGTGACCTGCTGGCCGGTTTGGAGGCCGTAGCCTACCTCCGGTCCGAACGGGTGCCCGGTCATACGCTCTTCGTGCGCGCGTCAGGGGCCGCAGGATGGCGCACCACGTTGCCCTACCAACTTACGCTTGGCGGCCGGGAGGGTGTGCGTTCGCTCCCCGAAGACGCGTGGCCAGGGGGAAGGAGCGTGGTTCTCCTCGCCGAGGATCGCATCCTCGTCGGCTGGCCGGACTGGCACGCCTTCGATCTCGGAGCCACGGTCTTCGCGGACGTGGGGCGGATGTGGGCGGGGGATGCGCCCCTGGGCGTGCCCTCGGGCTGGCAGGGGAGCATCGGATTCGGGCTGCGCATCGGGAGTCCCAGAGGGACGCGTTTCGTCTGGAGACCCGATCTCGTCTTCCCGCTGGGACGGGGCGGCGATCCGATTCTCCGGGTTACCCTCGAGTTGAACCAACTCCACCGTGGCTTCAACTCGGGGAAGCTCCTGAGAAGCATGCAGTTCAATCGTGGCGTGGAGATCTTCTGACATGCCGCCGCTCACCCTTGCCGTGTGCCTCCACCGGGAGCGCGATCTCCTCGACCGGCTCCTGCGGCAGGCGAGCGGCTGTTACGACGACCTCGTTGTCGTCCACGACGGCCCCGACGAGTCCGGCGTCAGGGCCCTGGTCGAGGAGCACGGCGGCCGCTTCTTCGAAAGACCGCGGTACTTTCAGCAGGAGCCCCACTGGCCTTTCGCCTGGGCTCAGGCCCGTCACGACTGGGTGTTGCGCTGGGATGCCGACGAGTTTCCGAGTGAGGGGCTCCGGGCTTGGCTGATCGACTTCCGCTCCCGCGAGGAGCCGCCCGTCGACGTGTCGGCCTACTCCTGCATCCTGCCGCTCTGGGATGGGACGCGGGCACGCACCCGACGGTGGCCCAGGCGCATCGCGCTCATCCATCGGGGACGCGTGCGGTACTTCGGGATGGCGGATCAATCACCCGTCCCCGACGGCCGGACGGTCTCTCTCGATCTGGTGTTGCACCACCAACCAGAGCGTAAGTGCTATGGGATCCGCTATACCGTAGCACGGCCCAAGGTGCAGCGGTGGCACGACGAGATCGGCCGCGCGCTGCTAAGGAAGCCCACCGACCTCCCCTGCTGGCGCTGGGACGATCCCGAATGGCCGCCGAAGTGGGAGCAGATCCGGCGGAGACCGCTCTGGACCGCCCTGTACCGCCTCGTCATGTCACCCCTGTGGAACGCCCGGGAGGCCGTGCAGTACGGCGAGTGGCCGCGACCCTCCTTCCTGACGTTCTTTCCTCTCCAGCATTGGATGACCTGCATGAGCTACATCAGGATGCGTCGTCGCCAGAGGCAACTCGGGGGCCGACTGCCGTGACGCGCCTGGATGCCACCCGCTCGCCTGCTCCGCACCCGATGCGGATCCGCGCCAACGCACGGCCCGGCGACGCCTGGCGGCTACGGCTCATCCGGTGGCTCGGGGATTCGAGGGCTCCCAAGCAGCCGAGATTCCGGGCCGTGATCTACAAGCCGGAGCGTCTGGGCGACTTCCTCCTCGCCGCAAACGCGATACGGGGCCTTGCAGATCACTGGGGGGAGCGCCACACCGCCCTCATCGTCTCGCCGGAGTGCCGTGACCTCGCCGGCCGCACGTTCCCCGGCCTCACGACGTTCTCCTTGCCGCTCAGGCTGGATCTGGACGGGTGGAACGTCGGTCAGGCACGCGCGCTCCGCGGTGATCTGTCGCGTTGGTCCTGCGAGCATCTCGTCTGCCTGCGCCATCACCGTCAGCCGTTGAGCTCCGCCGCGCTGCGATGGATCCCCGCCGCGCGTCGCTGGGGGACGACCAGCCACCCTTGGATGCATCCCGGCATCCTCGAGATCGAGGACGGCCTGTTCGATGACCCGCTGCCCTATCCGTGGCCGGGGACGCCGGGCCTTCCCGCTGAAGTCCAGGCTCATGCTCGACTCGTGGAGCACATCACGGGCACACCCGCCGACGTCGCCGAACTGCTGCCGCGGATCCTGATCTCCAGACCGGCACCTGACCCGGGCGAACCACCCCTCCTCGCGGTCGTTCCGTGGGGCTCGGGCAAGATCAACACCCTCACCGGCGAGCTCATCGCCGCCGTCGTCCGGCATCTTCCGCGCGGCGCGTGCAGGGTCCGCATCGTCGCGGAGGCGAGGCGCCGGCGCGAGCAAGCGAGACTGGCCGGACTGCTTTCGGACGCACTGTGGGGCACCGACGTCGCGGAGGCGCCAACCCAGGACCTGGAGGAGCTCTACCAGACGATCGCCGGGGCCGACGCAGTGCTGTCCGCCGACACCTTCCCCGCCCATGTCGCCACCGCCATGGACAAGCCCACGGCCGTGCTCGCCACCGGGGCGCTGCGAGGGGTGTTCGGCCCGTGGTCGCACTCTCATCGCCAGCGGTGGTTCTGCCGGGTCATGGACTGTTGGGGGTGCGGCTGGCGCTGCGACTATCCGGCGCCTCGCTGTCTGCTGGACGTCGCCACAGAGGACGTCGCGGAGTTCCTGGCACCGTACCTGCTCAGTCGCTCGCCTGCGGACGCATCTTCCCGAAATCCGTGACGCCCCCCTCCCGCGCCGCGCCATCGCGAGGGCTTGCTCCCGGTCCGAATGTGATGGGCGGCGAGGCAGCCGGCGAGGGCCGTCAGTTCCCCATGAGACCGCAGCAGCGCGTGCACACGGGCATCAGGCCGTCCTGCGACACGCTGGAGCGGAAGCGCCGGTAGGCCGGGCTATTCCACAGCTCCGTGATGGTCTGTTCCTTGACGTTGCCCACGACGTAGTCGTTGTAGTCGCGGCACGGCGCCATGTCGCCGTTGGCGTTGATCTCCACAGCACGATAGACGGAGGTGCACTGGTCGTGGCCGAAGGTGGCGCTGTGGTCGGTGTAGTACCGCTCCAGATCGTCGGCGTCCGTGAGGTTCGGGATGATGACGACCGCCGGTCCCGAAGGCGACATACCCTTCCGGGCCAGGATGTCCAGTTGCCGGGACAGCCCCAGATAGTCGGTGGGACGCCAGCCTCCGATCCAGCCGAGGTGCCTCGTCGGCATGACCCCGAATCGGTTGAAGAAGTCCCTCGTGTGCAGCGCGGCTGATTCCTCGTCGATCCACCAGGCGAGATAGAACACCAGGACGTCCAGGCGCTCGGCAAACGCATCGTAGAGCTCCACTAGCCGGTGGGCGTTCCGCGCGTTGATCGTGCACAGCCCGGCCATGAGGGGCAGACGCGATCCCTGCCTGGCCCTCTCGGCCCCCAGGGCATCGAGCCCCGCCAGCACCGTGGCGTAGTTGTCGGTCGAAGGGTTGGCGCCTGGACGGCACGCGTTGTGCGTCGCGGCATCCGGACCGTCGATGGACACCTGCACCAGGAACATGGGCGCCCGGACCAACCGTTCGGCTTCGTCCGCGAGCCTGGTGCCGTTGGTGGCGATGCTGGTGGGAAGGCCGAGGCGGGCTCCCGCCTCGACGACGTCCAGGAGGCCGCGGTAGAGCATCGGCTCTCCGCCCCAGAAGTACACGCCCGGCCGGTGCCCGTGGTGCACCAGGTCCTCCAGCAGCTCGACGTACCGCTCGGGTGTGACCTGGTCCCGGAGGAGCTCAGGCATGGAGCGGCCGACCAGGTAGCCGCTGTCTCCCCACTGACCGCAGGTGTGGCAGCGCAGGTTGCACAGATCCGTGAGCCTGAGGCTCACCTGCCGGATCCCCGCACCACTCCCCTCGGTGGGCTTGCGGAGGCCGAGGAGCATCCTGCTCACGGCGAGGCCCGCTCCGCTGAGCGCGAAGTCGGGGCGCTCGAGGAAGCCCGGGGTCAGCTTCGCCAATGATGCTGCGTGTAAGCCAGCCGACATCAACTCCTCCTTGTGCGGCGCAGCGGGAGTGCCAATATGACCTGCCGTTGACCCTGTTCAACAGCCCTTTACCATACTCACTCGGGAGAGCACCGCGCCGAAACGCACGACCTCGGTCGTGCTGCCCGCCCATTGGACGACGGACCCACGGAGAGAACGCCGATGGCCAGAGTGCTGTACGGAGTCCACGGCACCGGGCGAGGCCATGCCATTCGGGCGCTTACGGTCGCCCGCCGCTATCCCGCGCACGACTTCCTCTTCGTGAGCCATGCGGAGGGCGCCCGCCTGTTGCGGGGGCGGTTCGCTGTCCTGGACTGTCCGAACCCCATCACCCAGGTGAGCGCCCACCGCGTGGACATTCTGCCCACGCTCTGGCGCACGGCGGCCACCTTGCGACAAGGCTCGCGGTGGATGGGGGAGGTGCGGCGCGCCGCGGAGACCTTCAAGCCCGATGTCGCGATCACGGACTATGAGTTCTTCGTGCCGCGGGTGGCGCGCGAACTGGGGCTGCCCTGCCTCTCGCTCGACAACCAGCATGCGATCACCAAACTCCGCCCGTCTTTCCCTCCGAGCGCCTTCCCGAATTGGCTCGGGACCGCCATCCCCATCGAACTTCTCTTCAGTGCCGCCGACCAGTATCTCGTAGCTTGCTTTTTCGAGGCTCCGCTGCGACATGACCACCCCCGGGTCCGATGGGCGCCCAGCCTCATTCGGGATGAGGTCATCGCGCTGCGCGCGGAGCAGGGCGACCACGTCGTGGCGTACCAAGGGCACCCCACGTCCCGGAGGTTCATCGAGGCACTTGGTTCCCTGGGCCGCCCTGTGCATCTCTACGGCCAGGGAAGCACCCCCGCCGGCTCAGTCAGGATGATGGGCTTCCGCGAGGATGCGTTCCTGGCGGACCTCGCCACGTGCGCTTACGTGGTCTGCGGCGGTGGCCACACCTTGATATCCGAGGCCCTTTGTCTCGGGAAGCCGGTGCTCGCCCTCCCGGTGGCCGGCATGTTCGAGCAGTTCCTTAACGCTCACTACCTGCAGCGGAACGGGCTCGGTGACCATGCGCTCATGGCGGTCTTCTCCGCCTCCACCCTCCGTGACTTCGAGAGTCGCCTCGACCGCTTCCGGCATCGTGTGCGCCAGCGCGATTTCGTGGGCAACGCTGCGGTGTTCGCCTCGCTCGACGACTTCATCGCCGGACGTTGGCGGGAGCCGTCGGCCCGGCGCCTGGCACGAGGGACCTGAAGAGGGCATCGTACGATTCGATCACCCGTGTAGCGGTGAACTCCGACCTCACGCGCTCCGCACCCGCACGCGCCACACGGGCAGTCCTCTCCCGATCGCCCAGGGCCGTCCGGATCGCGTCTGCCAGGGCCTCCACGTCCCCTGGAGGCACCAGCCATCCATGGACTCCAGGCACGATGACCTCCCTGAGGCCGTCCACGTCGCTCGCCACCACCGGCCTGGACTCGGCCATCGCCTCCAGTACGGCAACGGGCAGTCCCTCGAAGTACGTGGGGTGCACGAACAGGTCCATCGCGGCGATCCAGTCGCGGGCGTCGTGGCGCTCACCGGCGAACACGATGCAGTCCTGCACGCCCCGGCGTTCCGCAAGCGCGGCCAAACGTGCCCGCTCGGGTCCATCCCCGACGAACCACACGCGAAGGTCCTCCGACTCCCGCCCCAGTCGCACCAGCGCCTCGATCACGTCGGCGTGGGCTTTCTGGCTGTGTAGACGTGCCACCATCCCGATGATCATCCGCGCGCCACCGCCGAACTCCTCCCGCAGTCGAGCGGCGGCCTCACCCCTGTCACGGTCGTCCCACTTCACGCCGTTGGGAATGCAGCGCACCTGATCCGGCCTCACTCCCTCATGTGCGATGGAGAAGGGTACGATCTCGGAACTCTCGAAGACGAATCGATCCGCCCACCCGGCCGTCGCCCGGTCCAGGAGTAGCTGGATTCGTGGCTTCGTCGCGTAGCGAGCGGTAACCGTGCTCACCACCGGCCGAGCCCCCGCCAAGCGGGCGGCGGTGCGGCCCACGAGGTCACCCCAGGGCATCATCGTGTGCACGATCGCTGGCCGGCGCCTCCGCAGCGCCGCGACGATCCTCCAGAAGCCGACCGTGGAGAACAGCAGCGGCCTCCCGATGACCTCGACCGAGGCGCCCGCATCCCGGAGGGACTGTACCACTGGCGGTGAGAACACCTCGTTCAGGCAGATCACGTGCTGCCGGTAGCCGCGGGCCGCGAGACCGGCAACGACGACGCGCAGCATCGCCTGTGCGCCGCCAACCGCCAGATTGTCGACAATGTGCACGAGGTTCATGGGTGCTCGGCTCCCCGCAGGGAGTAATGCCGCGACACCCCGTTCCGATAGAGCGCCGCAAACGCATCGGCCATCCGGTCGACCGAGAAGCGATCCTGCATGTACGCCTGCGCTGCGCGCCCCACCCGGACCGCCCGGTCCTTGTCGCGAGTGACCGACAGCAGCCCCTCAGCCATGGCCTCGGGATCGCCCGCCGGCACGCGCCAGCCGGTCTCTCCCTGCTGGATCAACTCACGCACGCCGTCGACATCCGAGGCGACGACGGGTAGGCCGGCGGCCATGGCCTCCATCAAGGCGTTCGGCATCCCTTCCCAGCGCGACGGCAATGCGAACACGTCCATCGCCCCCAGCAGATCACGCACGTCCGTTCGGGCGCCGGGCATGCGCACCTTCGCCTCGATGCCCAGGCGCACGGCCGAGCGCTCGAGCGTGGGCCGACACTCACCCTCCCCCACGAGCCAGAGTACGGCTTCGGGCAGAGACTGCGACACGATGGCGAAGGCCCGAAGAAGGTCCTCAAGGCCCTTGGAGGGATGAAGGCGGGCCACCGTTCCAATGACACTCGCATCCTCCGGAGTGTGCTGCTCCTCCCGGACGTGGTGCGACGGTCGCTTCGCCGAAGTCACCTCTACGGCGTTGGGGATGTAGACCACCTGATTCGGACGCACACCTTCGCGCTCCACCGCAATCCCAACCCCCTCCGGGTTGTTGAACACCACCGCGTGCGCCCATCGCGCCGTGCGGCGGTCAAGCCAGAGCTGCCATGCGGGCTTCTCCAAACCGCGACCCCGAACGCTGGAGAAGATCGCTGGCACTTGCGTCAGGCGCCCCAATGCGCGGCCGACCATGTCCGAGGTGGGCAGCGCTGTCTGGACAATATCTGCGGGCCAGCGATCGAGTACCCGCGCCAGGTACACCAAGCCAACCACCGCCCGTAGACGAGCCTCTCCGATGACCTCGACGGAGGCGTAGGGGTGGAGGCGGCGCAGGTTCTCCGGATGGGCGATCGCGCGCATGCAGAACACCTTCATCTCGAAGCCGCGGGTGGCGAGCGCGCGGACCAACATGGCCAGCCACGTCTGCGTGCCGCCGATGCCCAGATCGTCGATGAAGAACGCGATGCGGATTGGTGGGGTCATGCCTCGTCTTGGCCATGCGGCCGTCAATGGCGCCTATGGAGGAGATGCGCTGGATCGAGGCCGGGACTGTCGTGACCCCCTCCGTGCGCTCTTCGGACGAGCAGCGCTTACGTAGCGCTTGTGTGAACGCTTTCGTGGGCTACTCTTGGTGGCCGCGCGCGCCCGACCCCATCCTGCTTCGGGAAGCAACGCGGGTGGCAGGTTCCAGACCCACCGGAGGCGCGGCGCCTGGCTCGTGGCTACATATGTGGGACTGGTCACTCGAGCGTCAAGCCAGCCAACGGACGCGCCATGGATGCAGCCTTCATCGGGATCGCAGCCGCGTGCTTCTGGGCGCTGGCCCTGCTGGCACGGGGAGGCGCCGTTCTGGTCGCCTTTCTCCACCCGGCGGTGGCGCGTCGCAGGGCTGGGCGAGGCGATAGGCCGCCCCTGTCGGTGATTGTCCCGGTGGCGCAGGAGGAGCCGGAGGCGGACGCTGCGTTCGCCTCCCTCTTCGACCAGGCGTACCCGGGCTTCGAGGTGCTGGTCACCTCCGCCCACGAGGACTCGGAAGCCATCGGCACCGCCCGTCGCGCGGCCCTGCGTTTCCCACACGTTCCCACCCGATTCCTCACCGGGAACCAGCGGCACACGCTTAACCCGAAGGTCAGCAACATCGAGCCGGCGGTGGCTGCGGCGGCACACGAACTGATCCTCGTCAAGGACTCGAACGTCACTCTGCCGCCGGGGCACCTCACCGAAATGGTGCGCAGCCTGCGGCCCGGGGTGGGCATGGTGTGCACGTTGCCGGTCGGCCTCCATCCGAGGAGCTTCGCCGCCGAGATCGAGTGCGCCATGACGAATGCCTATGCGGCGCCATGGCTCCTGGGAGGCTCTTTCATCGGCATGAACATCGGCTTCGGGAAGGTGATGCTCTTCGACCGACGGGAGTTCCGGCGCGCTGGCGGCCTCGACGTGATGAGCTCGACCTTCGGGGACGATCATGCCCTGGCGAAGAGCCTGGGGCGCCTGGGACTCCGCACCGTCTTTTCAGGCGGCGTCGTGCATCGCGTCATGGGGCGACGGACGCTCCGCGAGGTTTGGGACCGCCAGTTGCGGTGGATCCTCATCCGGCGACGGGAAAGCCTGTTGGCCTTCCTGGCCGAACCGCTGAGTTGTGCCGGCACCGCCACGCTGGCGGGCGCCCTGGCGGCGCCGGTCCTCGGCGTGCCGGGCTGGGCAGCCGCCTCGGCTACCGCGGTCGCCTGGCTCGCCGGCGACGTCATCGTCGTGGCCGGACGCGGCTGGGGACTCTCCTGGCGTTTCCCGATGGCAGTCGTTTGTCGCGAGGCCATGGTCTACGCGCTCTGGCTGCGCACTTGGTCCACCCGGACGGTGTCCTGGGCGGGAGAGCGGTTCGATGTGGGCCCTTCGCCCCGGAAGGCTGGATGAAGCACCCCGCTCCCATCCGCCTCGTCCTTCTCCTTCAGGACCTGGAGTTCGGCGGCACGCAACGCTACGCGCTGCAACTGGTTCGAAGGCTCGACAGACGCTGGTTCGCCCCTGAGGTGTGGGTGCTCCGCGGGGGCGACGACCTTCTACCTCCGATGCTCGCCGCTGGGGTGGAGGTCGTCCGGTTGTCCGACGGTGGGTGGGTGGGCCCGGTGGCCCTGACGCGGTTGGCATGGTCGCTGTGGCGGAAGCGGCCCGGCCTCCTCTACACCCTCACCGTCGTTCCCGACATCTGGGGCCGCCTCTTCGCCGGGGTCCTCCGGATCCCGGTCGTATCCGGCTACCGGGGCATCGAGCCGGACCGCATCGCCGTCATCCCGAACGGCGTGGACTGCGATGACTTCGCCCCGGACGACACCCAGCGCGCGGATCATCCCCTGGTGGTCTGCGCGGCGCGCCTCGTGGACGAGAAGGACCTCCCCACGCTGCTCGAGGCCTTCCGACTGACCCGCCTGGAGGTCCCGGGCGCCCGCCTCGACATCATCGGGAACGGCCCGGTCCCCTCGGGGGCGCCCTCCGACGTCCGCTTCCTCCCGGGCACCGAGGACGTCCGAGCCCATCTGCAGTCCGGCTGGGTCTTCGCGCTGGCATCCCGTAGCGAGGCTTCCCCGAACGCGCTCCTGGAGGCCATGGCCTGCGGAGCCCCGGTCGTGGCGACCCGGGTGGGAGGGATTCCCGAACTGGTGGAGGACGGGGTGAACGGGCTGTTGGTTCCGCCCGATGATCCGGTCGCGATGAGTGCGGCCCTGACAGCGCTTCTCCGTGACGGTGGACGCCGGCAGGTCATGGGTGCGGCCGGGCGGAAGCGCGCTGAGACCCGCTTCCGGCTCTCGGACATGGTGCGGGCGACCGAGACGGTCCTGAGGGAGGTGGCCCAGCTCGGTTCCCCATGGACGACCACTGCGGACGGTGAGGTCCCGCCCGAGCTGCCCTTGGCTCCGGGCGCTGGCGCCACCGAGCCCAGCGAGGTCATCGTCGAGCGCGGACGATCCCGGCCCGACCGGTCTTTGAGGCAGGTCACCTCGGCCACGCTCACGGCCTTCCTGCCTCCGCGCAGCCTGGCCACCGGCCGCGCCGTCGTCATCTGCCCGGGAGGTGGATACTCGGCGATCACCATCGACCGGGAGGGGTACGACGTCGCACGCTGGCTAGCCGGCCACGGGGTCGCCGGCCTGGTGCTGAAGTACCGGCTTCCCCGGCGTCGGGGCGCCAGGGACGGCGTGCCCTGGCCTTTTCAGGACGTCATGCGCGCCCTGGAGTTGGCCCGAGGGCAGGCGAGTTCCTGGGGAATCGACGACCGTCGCGTCGGCGTGATGGGCTTCTCCGCCGGCGGCCACATGGCGGCACACGCCGCCGCCGCCGACCGAACGCTCGCCTTCGCGGCGCTGGTCTACCCGGTCATCTCCATGGAGCCGCACATCACGCACAAGGGCTCGCGCCGGAGCCTCCTCGGTCCCCGTCCTACCGCAGGGACGACGGAGCGATACTCATTCGAACGCCGGGTGGCCCCAGGGAGCGCACCCACCTTTCTCGTTCACGCCCACGACGACGACGTGGCGCGTATCGTGCACTCACAACGGTTTGCAGCCGCACTCCGGCAGGCGGGCATTCCCCACGAGTGCCTCTTCTACCGAACCGGTGGCCACGGGTTCGGCCTGGGCGCGCCCGGGATCGAGCCCGCGGAGTGGCCGCTCCGTTTCCTTGCCTGGTTGAACCGACTTGGTCTTCCGGCTGATGCATAGGCATCTTCCCGCCGGTTTCACGCCCGTGGACAGCAACGCCACCCGAGCCCCCCTCATGAAGAGAGCCTTCCGTGTGGTTCTCAGTACCCTGAAATGGGGCGCCATCGGCGTGGTTGGAGTCGAAGTGACGAGCTTCCTCGTCATCACCCTCGCCAACCTCTTCGTGTACGGCAGCGTCTGGGAGGGGAGTCGAGTCAACTACGACGGGTACACGCTCTTCCAGGAGGGACCCAGGGCCACGACGAACAACCCGCCCACCACCCCCGGTCCGTCACCCGAGCATCGCACCATCTGGATGTTCGGAGGTTCCACGATGCGCGGTGCCACCGACGACGACACCAAGACGATTCCCAGCTTCCTCGCCGGATTGCTCAACGCGGAGGAGGCGCGGACGCGTTTCACCGTCACCAACTTCGGCGAGAACTCCTTCAACTCCCTCCTGGAAACCCGCTACCTCCAGAAGGCGCTCATCGAACAGTCGGTCCGCCCCGATCTCGTCGTGTTCTACGACGGCGCCAACGAGTCGGTCTACTTCGCTCAGTTCCGCACGCCCTACGCCCATCACGGCTACCAGCAGGTCCGGGCCATCGTCGAGAGCCATCGTCGGAGTGCCTTCGGCCTGCTCAAGCCTCTCAATGCAGCGCTCTACGCGTCGTTCACATGGGAGCTGTTCAACAAGGTCAACCAGACGCTCATCCCCCTCGAAGCCGACTCCCGGGAGGTCCACGACTTCATCGAGCGGACTGTGCAGCGGTACGACTACGTGCACCAGCAAGCAGACTTCTACGGCGCGGATTTCGTGCTCTTCTGGCAGCCGGTGCTCTGGACCGAAGACTGCGAGGTGATGCCGGAGGTGGCGGAGGTGGAGTGGGAGTACGCCATCAACAAGCTGCGCTTCACCGCGGTCAAGGAGAACTTCCGTACCGTCCAGCAGACCCTGGCAGACGCGCTGCGAGGCAGACCCTACTTCGTCGACCTTCGCGATGCCCTCTGTTCCCGTACGGCACCAGTGTACCAGCACGATGGAGTGCACCTGCAGGACGGAGGACGGGAGATGGTGGCCCGAGCGATGCAGCGGCTTCTTGCGGAACGAGGGCTTCTTGCCCGTTGAGGCCGACCGGTTGATCGCTCCGGCTCGTGTTCACGCATCAACCAGGACCTTGTCGTAGATCCGCCAGCGGCGATTCGGCCGAGCTCCGATGGACTCCAGCGGCGATACGCTGTCGGTGTCGTCCTCCAGGATCCACGACCCCTCCCCGCGGAAGGCCCCATCTGCCATGGCCCGGGTCACGACCTCGTGCACGAAGACCGGGTAGAGACCCAGTTTGCGAACCTCCTTCTTGAGGCCAAACAGGATGATGCGCCCCTCGTTCACCTTCCGCGAGCCCACAAGGAGATGCCACAGGGCCATGGGGCCGAGACGGCCCGAGGGGATCTTCTTGAACACCCGGTTGAAGTTCCGGACCACGATCCAGAAGCCCACGGGTTCACCGTCGATCTTGGCTACGCAGCAGTATCTCATGTCCATGATCGGCTTGAGGCCCTTGGCCAGATGCGTGAACTCCTCAAGGCTCGGCGGCACGAAGCCCCAGTTGCCCTCCCATGCCTCCACGTACAGCGGCCACAGCCGCGGCATCTCCTCGGCGAACTTGACGGAGGTCCCGTCGTTGAACGTCAGGCCGGCACGCTTCGAGATGCGGGCGGCCACACGGGCCGTCCGTCCGAAGACGTCGGCCCCGATCTTCAAGGGGAGATCGTACGCCAGCAGGTCCTTGGCTTTCGCATATCCCGCCGCGGTCAGGAGTCCATCGTAGTGGGCAGGATTCCACGGGGTTAGGATCATCGTCTCGCCCTCGCATCCATCCACCAGAAGGCCGCACTCGTGGTTCATGGACGGGCTGATCGGTCCCCGGGCCACCTCCAGGTCCCGCTCACGGAGCCACCCTTCCGCCGCTCCGAGAAGGTCCCTGGCCACCCCGGGGTCGTCCACGCACTCGAAGAATCCGAAGAAGCCGACCCGGTCCCCGTGGTGCTGGTTGTGCGCCCGGTTCTCCACCGCCGCGACGCGCCCCAGAAGCCGCCTGCCATCCGACGCCACGAACAGTCGGATGTCCGCGTGCCGATAGAACGGATCCCGGGAGGGGTCGATGAGATCGCGCGTCATGACCCGCAACGGGGGAGACCACTGGGGGTAACGTCCGCGGTCGAAGAGGTGCCAGGGCACGTCGATGAAGCGCGCCATGCCCCGCCGGCCCTCGACAGCCTCCACCGTGTACGCCATGCCGTGTCGCCTCACCGGCTCAACGCCCTCACCCCATCCATGATGCGGCGCTTGTAGTACGCATCCACCGGCAAGCGCTCCTGCAGGGCCAGGCCCCTTCGATACGCCTCCGCCGCGTGCTCCGCCTTGCCCTGGAGGCGGTAGGTGTCCCCAAGGTCGAGGTGGTATACCACCATGCCAGGGTCCCCCTTCACGGCCCGCTCGAGGTACGCTTCCGAGTCGCTCCATGTCGCGGCGCCCGTGATGTCGCCTCCGAGAAGGAAGCGCGCCAATAGGCGCTCTCCCCAGGAAAGCCGGCGGACTTCCTGCACCAGCTTCCCTCGGATGGCGTTGCCCAGGGGATGGTCCGGGTCCAGCGCCAGCAGCGCTTCTGTGAGCGTCCAGACCTCCCTTCCGAGACGGGCGGTGGTCACGGGATTGTGGGCATCCATTGCCAGGCGCCCCTTCGTCGCGGCCGCCCAAGCGAGGGATTCGGCGCCATCCGGATCGAGCGCCAGCAGCCTCTCACCGTACGCCGTCGCCGCTCGAAGCCACTCCAGCTTGGCGTCACGATCTTCGGTGAGAATCCCCAGGGTGAGGGCTACGCGAGCCGCCCGCCATGTCGCCTCGGGGTCGTCGGGCGCCGCCCGGAGTCGCGCGATCAGGACGTCCATCGCACCCGGCGCGTCCATGGCCCCATAGAACGAGTCGGCAACCTCCACGGCCGGCGTGACCGCCGAGCCGACGGAGACCATGCTGGCCTGGGCGTCGAGCACCTGTGCCCCCGCCACCCCTGCCCCGGCCGCCATGGCACTCACCGCAAGCGTCACCTCGCACACGAGCGGGCGGATCCTCTGCCTCACGTCGGTGCCCTCCGCACAAGGAGCGAGACGTTGGCGCCCCCGAAACCGAAGGAGTTCGAGATGGCGTACTCCAGATCGGGCACCTCCCGGCCATGCAGCGGCACGCAATCCAGATCGCACTCGGGGTCGGGATCGGTGAGGTTGGCCGTAGGGGGTACGCGACCGGCGGCCAGGGCCAGCAGGGTGATGCCCAGTTCCAACGCTCCAGCGGCTCCTACCAAGTGGCCGTGCATGGACTTGGTGGAGCTCACGGCCAGGCGGCGGGCGTGCGGGCCGAAGGCCTCCTTGATGGCGCGGATCTCCACGATGTCGCCAGCGAGCGTGGCCGTGGCGTGCGCGTTGACGTAGCCCACCGCAGAGGGCCCTATACCCGCGTCGCCCAGCGCGGCCCTCATGGAGCGCACCTGACCGTCGACGGCCGGCTCCGTCAGGTTGAATGCGTCGCTGGACGCCCCGTACCCGACGATCTCGCCGAGGAGCGTCGCCCCCCGCGCCCGGGCAGCCCCTTCCGCCTCGAGCACGAGCACGACCGCGCCCTCCCCGATCGCGAAGCCCGTGCGGGCCCGGTCGAACGGACGTACCGAGGCCCCCGCTCCGTCCGGATGGGGTGTCGCGAGAACGCCCAGGGCATTCCAGGTGGCCAGCGTCCCATCGCAGAGCATGGCTTCGGCTCCCCCCGTGACCACGCAGTCGAGGTAGCCGTCGCGGACCGCCCGATAGGCCTCGCCGATGGCCATGGCCGACGACGCACACGCCACCGAGTACGTCTGGCTGGGGCCGCGAATTCCGAAACCCATCGAAATGTGGGCGGCAGGAGCGTTGGCCATGACGCGTGGCACGGTTGCAGGTCGGATCCTGGACCGCCCGCCCGCGACGAGATCCAAATAGACGGAAAGGCCCTCTTCATTGCTTCGTGCACCTCCCAAGGAACACCCCATGTACACAGCGGCTTGCGAAAGCACGCGGGGCGCATCCACCAGGCCAGCCTGGGAGAGGGCCTGCCTCGCCGCGACATACGCCATGTGGGCCACGGGGTCGGTCACCCGACGCGGAAGGGGCCCGGACTCCTCATCCGACCTCCATTCGGGGATCGCCACGGGAACGTCGAAGGTCAACGCCCCTTTCCCGTACCTGCGGAAGGAGACCGCCGCCTCACCCCTGTAGATACGCTCGAAGACCCGTTCCGCCCGATCTCCATGAGGGGTCAAGAAGCCCATCCCCGTCACGAAGACACGACGCGCCGGCACCGATCACCCCTCCCGTTCGGCCACGAGACGGTCCGTCAGGGCGATGGCGTCCTCCAACGTGGCGACCTCCGGTCCCGCGAGCGCTATCTCGATCCCGAAGGACTCCTCCAGGTCACAGATCAACTCCGCCATGGTGAGGGAGTTCAGGCCGAGATCCACCAGGCTGGCCTCGGGCGAGATGCGCTCGGGGTCCACCCCATACTCGGAGGTCAGCAGTTCGATGATCTTCGCCCGGGAACTCATGTGCGGCCTCCGTGACTGGCCACCGACGCGCACCACAGGGCGAAGCTAATGCACGCATCCCGGCACAAGCCAGATGGCCCGAGGCTGCAGCTTGCCGTCGCCGACGAGCGTCCTCTAGCTTGGCAGGTCGAGCGCATCCGTCGCCGCCGGGAGGGGTCTTGAGCGCGGACGTCTGGAGCAAGGTCACCGCATTCCGCGCCGCCGCCGATGGGCGCGCGCGCGGGCTCTACCCCTTCTTCCGCGCCTTCGACGTGCACGAAGGCCCTGAGGCCGTCATCGAGGGCCGACGGGTGACGATGTTCGGCTCCAACAACTATCTCGGGCTGACCACGCACCCCAAGGTCCGCGAGGCGGCGCGCGAGGCGGTCCGCCGCCTCGGGACGAGCACGACCGGCTCGCGTCTCATCAACGGCACCCTCCGACTCCACGAGGAGTTGGAGCAGCGCCTCGCCGCGTTCCTGGGCCGGCCGTCTGCGCTCGTCTTCACCACCGGGTATCAGGTCAACCTCGCCGTGTGCTCCGCTCTGCTGGCAGAGGGAAACGTCGCGGTCGTCGACCGTGGCGTGCATGCCTCGATCTACGACGGTGTCCGCCTGGCTACCTCCAGCGGCGCACGGATGGTCCGATTCGGTCACAACTCGGCGTCGTCGCTCCACCGGCACCTCTCGCGCTTGGATGATGGCGAGGGCGCCCTCGTGATGATGGACGGTGTCTTCAGCGCCGACGGCGTCGTCGCGCGCCTCGACGAGATCGTGCCGGTCATCCGCGCCCATCGCGCACGCGTGATGATCGACGACGCCCACGGCCTGGGCATGCTCGGCCCGGGCGGGAGGGGCACGGTCCACCACTTCGGCCTCGAGAGCGAGGTGGACCTCATCGGCGGCACCTTCAGCAAGTCGCTGGCGAGCGTGGGGGGCTACCTGGTCGGGGACGAGGCCGTCATCGACTACATCCGCCACAACGCTTCCCCCTTCATCTTCGCCGCGAGCGGCGCACCCGCCACCCTGGCGGCCGCCCTGGCCGCCCTGGAGGTCATGCAGGAGGAGACGTGGAGGATTGACCGCCTCCGGGAGAACTCCGAGTACATGGCCCGCGGGCTTCGACTCCTCGGGTTCGACATCGGTGCCACGACCACGGCCATCATACCCATCCTCATCGGTGACGAGGAGCGTACGGTCGAGGTCTGGCGAGACCTCCTGGAGAGCCACGCGATCTACACCAACCCCTTCCTGTTCTCCAGCGTGGCAGCCGGAGGAGCGCTCCTGCGCACCAGCTGCATGGCGACGCACGAGCAGGGCCATCTGGACCGGGGCCTCGAGGCATTCGAGGCCGTGGGCAGGAAGCACGGGCTGATCTGAAGGCGCGCCCGGACCTTCGGCCGGCGATCTGGCACGTTCCTGATGGCCACCCGAGATTGTCCCGCATACCGCCCGCACCTTCACCGCCCCTCCCCGGCCGACCTGTGATACCCTTCGAGTTCCTGCGGCACATCCTCGTCGCCGAGTTCAACGTGCCGGCGGACCGCATCACACCCGAGGCAACGATGGACTCCCTCGGCCTGGACTCCCTCTGCCTTGCCGAGCTGGTGATCGAGATCGAGTCGGAGTACGACATCGTCATCCCCGAGGACCAGGTGAAGTTCAGCACCCTGGGGGGAGCCGCCGCGCTGATCCAGGACCTCCTGACGCGGCCGACGTAACCTCCCGGAGCGGCTCCTCGGCTGATTCCCTTCATCCCGCTGTCCGGGAAGGCGGCGGGGGGAATCCGGAGGGGGTGATGCGCCCCGGCCGGGAGCGCGTACCTTGACGGCATGGACGCCGACCCCACCCTGACGCCCGAACAGCTCGCTGCCCTCCGGGAAGCGCGCGAGCGCGCCACGGGGATCCTCTCTGCCGCGAAGGTGGCCGGGTTCAACGGCTGGACCATCGGGATCTTCGCGGGCCTCACGATCCTCTTCGGGCTGACCAGCCCTCTCCTCCTCGCCCTGGGCGCCGGGATGGGGGTGGTGGCCCGCAACGAACTCCGCGGGCGCAGTCTCCTCCGTGCGTTCGATCTGGCCGGACCGCGGCTCCTCACGCGCAATCAACTCGGTTTCATGGGCCTGGTGGTCGCCTACTGCGTCTGGAGCCTGGTGCGGACGTACACCCACCCCAACCCCCAGTGGGCCGAGCTGCAGGAGTTGGCAGGGTTCGAGGCCGGGTTCATCCAGGACCTGACGGCGGCGGGGTACGGCGCCGCCATCCTCCTCACCGGGCTGTTCGTGGGGCTCAACGCGCGCTATTACGCCCGCCGCATCCCCATGCTGGAGACGTACCTGGCCGAGACACCCCCGTGGGTGGTGGAGCTCCAGCGCTCCGCGTCGGCGGACTGATGTCGCACCGCACCGCGGCCGCCTTCCGCCACCCCGCCGTCCTCGTCGCTCTGTGGGCTGCGGCGGTGGCGGTCATGGCCGCCCTGGCCGGCCGGTTCTGGATCCCCCTGGACGATGGCACGCTCGCCCAGTCCGCGGAGCGGGTCCTGAGCGGCCAGCTCCCCCACCGGGATTTCAGTGACCCCTACACCGGGCTCGGCGCCTTTCTCGGGGCGGCAGCGTTCAAGCTGCTGGGCGTCAAGCTCTGGTCGCTCCGCGTCCCCCTGGTGGCGGCGTTCGCTCTCTGGCTCCCCGCGGTCTGGCTCCTCGCACGCCGACATCTCCCGCCCGCTTCTGCGCTCGGCGCCACCGCGCTGGCCGCCGTCCTCTCGGTGCCCGCGTACCCCGCCGCCATGCCCGGCTGGTACGCTCTCTTCGCCGTCACCTGGGGGGCCTGGTTCCTTACCCGGGCCCTCGAGGGCGGGGGCCGGGGATGGCTCGTGGGTGCCGGAGCCATGGCCGGGGTGGCGGTCCTCTTCAAGGTGGTGGGGCTCTACTTCCTCGCCGCCGCGCTGCTCTCCGTGGCGTGGCGGAGGGCCGAGCGGACCGGTGCGTACGTCGCAGTCGCGACGGCGGCGGTGACGTCGTTCCTCCTCCTGCTGGGGTGGATGGCCCTCCCGGGGACCGGGGCCTCCGGCGCCTACCACTTCTTCCTCCCGGGGCTGGCTCTGTGTGCAGCCCTCCTGGCGCGGGCCCGGGGCGTGCCTCCGGGACTCGGGACCCACGGGCTCGTCCCCCTGCTGGCCGACGGCGCCGCCCTCAAGCTCGGATTCGTCGTTCCCTTGGCCGTCTTCCTCGTTCCCTATGCCCTCGGCGGAGGCCTGGGGGCCTGGCTCGAAGGGGTTTTCCTCCTCCCTGCGCGCCGCTTCGAGGCGGCGTCGAGCCCGCCCGGTGACCCGTGGACCGTGCTCCCCGGAGCGGCGGCCGTACTGCTCGCCGTGACCGCGGCTCGGCTGCGTCCGCGAGCCGAGCGGACGCTGGCCCTCACCCTTGCCGCGCTCCTGGCGGTCGCGCTCGCCGCCGACGACGCCCTCGACGGCGCGGTCATGGCCACCCTCTGGTACGCCCTCCGCGGTTGGATCCCCGCGCTGGTCGCGGCCGCCGCCGTGTTCGCCTTCGCGGCCCGCGGGCGCACGGTCGACCAGTTCTCCCCCGCCGAGTCAGCGCTCCTGGCCACTGCCGGGCTTTGGGCGCTGGTGCAGTTCCCGTATGCGGCGCCGGCCTACTTCTTCTACGTGGCGCCCCTCGGTGTCCTGGCCACCGCCGCGGCCGTTGCCGGCGGCGTGCTCCGGAGGGGCCCCGTCCTCGGCCTCGTGGCCGGGGTGGCGCTCTTCCTCGGTGCGGGCTACGCCGCCGGCGGGGCCCTCACCGCCAGCGAGCCCCTCGGGGGGCCGCGGGGGGGTATCCGCGTGCCCCCTGCCGACGCCCGGCTGTACGGGGAGGTGACCATCCTGGTCCGTTCCCATCTGGAAGGAGGCAGCCTCTGGGCCGGACCCGACGCCCCCGAGGTCTACTTCCTCGCCGGGGCGCCCAACCCCACCCCGACGCTGTATGAGTTCCTGGACCGCGCACCCCTCACTCCCACCCGGCTGCATTCGCTCCTGGAGTCGGCAGGCGTGCGGGTGGCCGTGGTGAACACCCGGCCCATCTTCTCCCCGGCGCTGGACCCGTCTTCGATGGAGTTGCTCGTGAGGACCTTCCCCGAGAGCCGCACGGTGGGCCCCTTCGTCGTGCGTTGGAGAACACCGTGACCAAGCCGTGGGCGCCCCTCTTCGAGGTCCCGTGGGTCTACCGGATGTGGCAGGCGCCCTTTCAGGAGCAGAAACTGGCGCCCATCCTGCGGCACAATGACCTCTCGTCGGTGCGGCGGATCCTGGACGTAGGGTGCGGGCCTGGCACCAACGTTCCTCATTTCAAGGGGATGGATTACCTGGGGCTGGACATCAACCCCGAGTACGTGGAGCAGGCGCGCGCGCGCCACGGGATGCGCTTCGAAGTGGCCGATGTGACCCGCTGGCAGGTGCGCGACGAGCCCTTCGACTTCATTCTGGTGAACAGCTTCTTCCACCACGTGGGAGACGAGGACTCGCTCCGCATCCTCGCCCACCTGGCCACGCTCCTCACCGACGACGGACGGATCCACGTGCTCGACCTGGTCCTTCCCCCGACTCCCGGTATCGCGCGGCTCCTCGCGCGCATGGATCGGGGTGACCACCCGCGTCCGCTCCCCGCGTGGCAGGAGCTCCTGGGCCGCCACTTCCAGCCAGACGTCTTCGAGCCCTACGAGCTGGGTGCGGCAGGCGTGCCCCTCTGGAAGATGGTGTACTTCCGCGGCCGGCCGAGGCGCGCGTGAGCGCCCCGCGGGTCTCCGTGGCGGTTCCCCTCTTCAACGAGGAGGCCAACCTTCCCGAGCTGCTGCGCCGTGTGGGGGCGGTGCTGGATGCGCTCCCGGGCGGGCCCCACGAACTGGTCCTCGTGGACGACGGCAGCTCCGACGGGACGCGGCGGATCACGGAGGAAGCGGCCAGGAGGGACCCCCGCGTCGTGGGCGTGTTCCTGTCCCGGAACTTCGGGCACCAGGCGGCCCTCTCCGCAGCACTCGACCACGTCTCCGGCGACGTGGTGGTGCTGGCGGACGGGGATCTCCAGGACCCCCCGGAGGAGATCCCGTGCTTCCTGGAGGCCTGGGCGCAGGGGTACGACGTGGTGTACGCCAAGCGCGAGCGGCGGAAGGAGGCCCTCTGGCTCCGCCTGTCGTATTGGGCCTACTACCGCCTCCTCGCGCGCATGGCCAAGCCCGCCCTCCCCCTGGACGCGGGGGACTTCTCTCTCCTCTCGCGCAGGGTGGTGGACCAGATCCGCAGCACCCCCGAGCGGCTCCGGTACCTCAGGGGCCTCCGGGCCTGGGCAGGTTTCCGCCAGATCGGCCTCCCGGTGGAGAGAGCCGGCCGGCACGCGGGGACGTCCAAGTACTCCGTCGGGCGCCTGGTGGAGCTGGGACTGGACGGGATCTTCTCCTTTTCCATCGTTCCCATCCGCGCCGCGGCCTTCCTGGGCGCGGCGGCCATGCTCCTCACGGTGGCCTTCGCGCTCTACGTCATCTGGGCCAAGCTCTTCCTCGACCGGTCCCCCCAGGGCTTCACGGCCCTCATCGTGGTGGTCACCTTCGTGTCCGGCGTGCTCCTCTTCTTCCTGGGGATCATCGGGGAGTACGTGGGGCGCATCTACGAGGAGGTGAAGGCCCGGCCCGTGTACGTGGTGGACCGGGTCGTCCGCGGGGCGGGCGACGCCTGACCCGCGACCAACTCCATGGACCCCGCCTACGGAGAGCGGTACCGGGACCTCTACCAACGCCACTGGTGGTGGCGCGCCCGTGAGCGCGTGGTCCTCGCCCACCTGGACCGCGCCCGCCCGGTGGGTGGCTGGCGCCGGGCCCTGGACGTGGGATGCGGCGACGGCCTCCTCTTCCCCGCACTCCGCGGTTATGCTGCGATGGTGGAGGGGATCGAGCCCGATGCCGAGCTCGTGAGCCGGGCAGCCCGGGAAGACGGGACCATCCACATCCGGCCCTTCGACGCCTCCTTCGCCCCCGGCCACGCGTTCGACCTGGTGCTCTTCCTGGATGTCCTGGAGCACCTGGACGATCCCGAGGCCGCCGTGGCCCACGCTGCCGCCCTCATGGAGCCCGGCGGGACGCTCCTCGTGACGGTCCCGGCGTTCCGGCACCTGTGGACCACCCACGACGACATCAACCACCACCGCACCCGCTATACGAGGAGCCGGCTGACCGCTCTCCTGTCGCGGCACTTCGCCCTCGACACCCTGCGGTACTTCTTCCGCTGGGTGCACCCCGTCAAAGCGGCGCAGCACGTCGTGGAGGCGGTGCTCCGTCCCCAGCCAGGGCCACCGAGCGTCCCGCCGGAGCCCCTCAACGGAGCCTTGTACGCGCTCTCCCGCGCTGAGGATGCGCTCCTGGGGTGGAGTGGCCTCCCGGTGGGTTCGTCCCTCCTGGCGGTGGGCGCGCGGCGCTAGGGCGGCTCCCCCCCGTTCGGGCCCGTGCCGCCATGGCGGCGGTGCGCTTGCCCATGACGGGACCCACAGCCTACCATGCGCGGACACACCCGAGGGGGATCGGACGTCCGACCCCTCGACCAGGAGCCACCGACATCGGGAGGAACAGCGTGCCGGATGCGACGAGACGAGCACCGAGCCTCGGGTTGTCCCTGACCCCCGTCGCCATCCTCATCGCCTTTCTCTTCTACACCATCGTCTTTCTCGACGGGTCGGGGCACGTTCCGCTGATCCTGGGCGCTGTCATCGCCTCCGCCATCGCCGGGGGCCGGCTGGGCATGACCTGGCCCGAGATCCAGGACGGGATGACCAAGGGGATCATCGCCGCGCTGCCCGCCATCCAGATCCTCATGATCGTGGGACTCCTCATAGGCATCTGGATCGCCAGCGGCGTGGTCCCGGTCATGATCCTGTATGGCTTGAAGATCCTGGCCCCGGGCTACTTCCTGGCGGCGACCCTCCTCATCTGCGCCGTCATCTCCCTTGCGACGGGGTCCTCCTGGTCCACGGCGGCCACCGTGGGCCTCGCCATGATGGGCGTGGGGCAGGCCCTCGGGATCCCGCCGGCGATGACGGCGGGCGCGGTGGTCTCGGGCGCCTACTTCGGAGACAAGATGTCCCCGCTCTCCGACACGACGAACCTGGCTCCGGCGGTGGCGGGCACCAACCTCTTCACCCACATCCGGCACATGGTCTACACGACCGCGCCGGCCCTCGTCATCGCCCTCGTGCTCTTCGGCATCATCGGCATCGTCCGGCCCGCGTCCGGCTCGGTGGAGACGCCCGAATACCTGCAGATGACGGCGACGCTCACCGAGGCCTTCGACCTCTCTCCCTGGCTCCTCATCGCCCCCGCGACCGTGCTCTTCCTGGTCTGGAAGAGGACCCCGGCGCTCCCCGCGCTCGTGGTGGGGGTGCTGGCGGGCGTGGTCCTGCTCCTCGTGTTCCAGCGGGACGCCGGCCCGGACGGAGCGTCCGGCGTCGGGCGCGTGGCGGCGGCGCTCTACTCGGGGTACGTGAGCGACACGGGGGTCGCCGCGGTGGACGAGCTCCTCACGGCCGGCGGGCTAACCTCCATGCTCGACACGGTGGCCCTGATCATGTGCGCCCTCTCCTTCGGCGGGATCATGGAAGCCTCGGGGATGCTGGAACGGCTGGCGTCGGCCGTCCTGGCCTTGGCCCACTCCACCGGCTCCCTCATCACCGTGACCATCCTCAGCTGCTTCGGGATGAACGCCCTGGCTTCGGACCAGTACCTCGCCATCATCGTCCCCGGGCGGATGTACAGGCGCGCGTATCTCAAGCGGGGGCTCCACCCCAAGAACCTCTCCCGCGCCCTGGAGGACTCGGGCACCCTCACCTCCCCCCTGATCCCCTGGAACACCTGCGGCGCCTACATGTCGACCGTGCTGGGCGTGGGCAGCTTCACCTACCTCCCCTACGCGTTCCTCAACCTGGCCTCGCCGCTGATCTCAATCA
This sequence comes from Longimicrobiales bacterium, assembly GCA_035477395.1. Lineage (GTDB taxonomy): Bacteria > Gemmatimonadota > Gemmatimonadetes > Longimicrobiales > Gaopeijiaceae > SZUA-318. The sequence continues at coordinate 153,587 of DATIKQ010000033.1, read as the reverse complement.
TCTACGGGTTCACCGGGTTCACCATCCAGAAGATCGAGGACGACCCCGAGTCGCTGGTCGGGGTCACGCCGGAGGAGCTCGCCGACCGGGAGGTGTGACCCGCATGTCCCATCTCTTCACCCCGCTGAAGCTGCGCGACGTCGAGGTGCGCAACCGCATCGGCGTATCGCCCATGTGCCAGTATTCCGGCCGCGACGGCTTCGCGGGCGACTGGCACCTCGTGCACTACGGCGCCTTCGCCACCGGCGGCGCAGGCATCGTGTTCACCGAGGCGACCGCCGTCCTGCCCCAGGGGCGCATCAGCCCCCAGGACCTGGGCCTCTGGGACGACGCCCACGTCGACATGCTCTCTCGCATCGCGGGCTTCATCACGGAGCAGGGAGCGGTGCCTGGCGTGCAGCTCGCCCACGCGGGCCGGAAGGCGAGCAGCCGACGTCCTTGGGATGCGGGACCTCCGGCGATTTCGGCGGAGGAAGGAGGGTGGCCGGCCGAGGTGTGGGCGCCCAGCGCCGTGCCCTTCTCCGATGCCTACCCGGTGCCCCGAGCCCTGGACGCCGACGGAATACGCGGCGTGGTGCGGTCGTTCCAGGACGCCGCCGAGCGCGCACGCGACGCCGGCTTCCGCATGCTCGAGGTCCATGCGGCGCACGGCTACCTGCTCCACGAGTTCCTGTCGCCGCTGGCCAACCGGCGCGACGACGACTACGGCGGCTCCTTCGGGAACCGGACCCGCATCGTGCGCGAGGTCGTCGACGCGGTCCGTGCGCGTTGGCCCGAGCGGCTTCCGCTGTCCGTGCGCATCTCCACGACGGACTGGGCCGAGGGAGGCTGGGGCGTCGAGGAGTCCGTCGAGCTGGCGCGCACGCTGCGCGACCACGGCGTCGACCTGGTGGACGCCTCCTCCGGAGGTCTCGTCCCCCACCAGAGGATCCCCCTGGCGCCGGGATATCAGGTGCCGTTCGCGGCCCGGATCCGCCGGGAGGCGGACATCGCCACGGCCGCGGTGGGTCTCATCACCGACCCCACGCAGGCCGAGTCGATCGTCCGCGACGGCGACGCCGACGTGGTCCTGCTGGGCCGGGAGATGCTCCGCCGACCCCAATGGCCGCTCTTCGCCGCCCATGCCCTCGGCGCCGAGGGCCCGTGGCCGGTGCAGTACCTGCGGGCTAGCGCGACTTCCCCCCGTCCACCGACAGCACCTGCCCGGTGATCCAGCCGGCCTGCTCGGAGGCGAAGAAGAGCACCGCGTGGGCGATGTCCGCGGGCGTCCCCAGGCGTTTCAGGGCGATGCGCTCCACCAGCGCCTTCTGCCCCTCCGGGCCGTAGGAGTCCCACTGCCTCTCGGTGCTGGGGTTGGACCGCACGAAGCCGGGGGCCACGTTGTTCACCGTGATCCCCCACGGACCCAGCTCATTGGCTAGCTGGCGCGTCAGGCCGATCTGTCCCGCCTTGGATGATGCGTAGGCCTGGATCCCCGTGAGGCTCACGCCGAGGCCGGCACCGCTGGAGATGTTCACGATGCGGCCGTAGCGCGCCTCTTTCATCGCCGGCGCCACGGCCTGGGAGCACCAGAACACCCCGCTCATGTTCACGGCCACGATGCCGTCCCAGTCGCTCTGGGAGATCTCCTCCATGGGCCGCCCGACCTGGCCCAGCACGCCACCGGCGTTGTTCACGAGCACGTCGATCCGCCCGGTCGCCGCGACGGCGCTCCCCACCCACGCCCGCACCGCCGCCCGGTCCGTCACGTCCACCACGGAGACGGTGCAGGCGTCACCGACGAGGTCCGCGGTCTGGGCCAGCGCCTCGACGTTCACGTCGCACGCGAACACCCTCGCGCCGCGGTGTGCCAGCGCACCGGCGATGGCGCGGCCGAACCCGTGCCCCGCGCCCGTGACGAGCGCCGTGCGACCTTCGAAGCTGATGTTCATGCTCCCCACCCTCCTTCGAGAAGCTCACGCGTCTCCGTCACCGCGATGTCCCAGATGGCCAGCAGTTCGGCGTCGGGGCGCTCGTAGTACCCGCCGAACGAGCCGTCTCCCAGCCGCTGACGGAACGCCTGGGGCGTCATCTCCTCGCGTCCCGTCAGGTCCACGGAGGGCTTGTGGGTCTGTGGCGGCTTCGCCGTCGCCACCCGGGTCCACGGGAACCCCTCCATCCACGACGCGTGCGACGCGGCCTGGTCGATGGCCTTCACCGCTGCCCAGGTCCGGGGCGCCTTCCACCAGTCGTGCCACTGGAGCGCGACGCCCTGGTGGGATGCGGCCCACGCTTCCATGGCGGGCCGGGCCACCGAGTTGCCGCCGTGCCCGTTGACCACCAGGAAGCGCCGGAAGCCGTGGACGTGCAGCGCGCCGAACACCTCGCAGAGGACGCGCTCATACGTCCCCTGCGAGAGCGTCACCGTCCCGGGAAACGCCATAAAGTACGGCGTGATGCCGTAGGAGAGGACCGGGAAGACGGGGACGCCGGTGGGCGCGGCTGCGTCCACCGCCACCTTCTCGGCGAGGATGGCATCCACGCACAGGCTCAGGTAGGCGTGCTGCTCCGTGCTCCCCAGGGGAACCACGCAGCGGTCGTCGTGCTTCAGGAACTCTTCGATCTGCATCCAGGTCGCATCTTCGATGCGCATCGCGCGCTCCCGGTCTCCAGTTTGGTCACTTCCTGCCGGCCTCACGAATGGCGGCCGTTGCGGCCCTCGCGATCTTCTGTTGGGCGACGGGAACCGCCACGGGCCAGGGCCCTTCCAGCGGAACCCACCGACGATTCTCGTCCTCCGAGGCCGCCCCCGCCAGGACCACGGGACGGTACGTCGCGGCGAGGTGCGTGAAGCGGTGGGTCACGGGCTCCGCCAGCAGGCCCGGGGCCCGTCCCGGGGCGGCCCCGGTGGACCGGGCGGCACCGCGGGCCCCCCGGCGGACCTCGCGCGGCTCCGCCTCCTCGCTCATCTCCTGGTCCGGAAACGCCCAGAGTCCTGCCAGCAGCCCGCCCTCGGGGCGGCGCACCAGGAGCCCCCTCCCCTCCACGTCCACGACGACGGCGGTCGCGAGCGTGCGGCGCGGGACCTTCTTGGTCGCGGACGGCGCCGGACGAGCTTCCTGCGTCCCGGCGGCGCACGCCCGGCACCAGGTCGCCAGGGGGCAGGCCGCACACGCCGGCGCCCGCGGTCTGCACAGCGTGGCTCCCAGGTCCATGAGCGCCTCGTTCCAGTCCCCCGGCCGCGCCGGGTCCACCCAGGCGTCGGCCAGCGCGCGGAGGCGGCGGGACGGGAGGCTCGCCTCGTCGTGGATCCGCGACAGGACACGCCTCACGTTCCCGTCCACAGCGCCGACCCGGACCCCGAAGGCGATGCTGGCCACGGCGCCTGCGGTGTACTCTCCGACGCCGGGAAGTCGCGTCAGGTCTTCGTACTCGGAGGGGACCACGCCGCCATGGCGCTCCCGTACCACCCGCGCGCCGGCGTGGAGCCCCCTCGCCCTGCGGTAGTACCCGAGCCCCTGCCAGGCGAGGAGCACCTCGTCCACGCTCGCGTCGGCCAGCGCCGCCACGTCCGGGAACCGCTCCAGCCACCGCCTGTAGTAGGGGATCACCGTCTCCACGCGGGTCTGCTGCAGCATGACCTCCGACACCCAGACGCGGTAGGGATCCCGCTCTCCGCGCCAGGGTAGGTCGCGACGGGTGTGATCGTAGTGGGACAGGAGCGCGCGGCGGGCCGCGCGCACCTGTCCGGGCGGGAAGTCCGGAGCCGGGTCCCGGGGGGCAGGCGTGCGACTCATGGCACCCAAGGTATCCCCCGCGGCGGCCTCCCGCCCACCGGCGGCGTCGAGCACAGGGAGTCCATGCGCTTCACCACGTATTCGAAGTACCGGGGCCGCCTGGCGGACGCGCTGAACCTGGAGGCGCTCATGGAGCTCCTCTCGGACTTCCTCATGGACGGGGGGTTCGCCGGCGGCCCCCACTTCCATCCCTACTGGGGATGGTCCGGGCTGGAGGACGCCAACTCCCAGGACGCCCTGCGCAACGCCCTCCTGAAGGCCCTCCTGGAGAGTGGCCAGCTCACCCCCGAGATGATCCGCGAGCTCCGGGGTGAAGGGGAGGGCGACGAGGAGGTGCGCGGGCGGCTCGCCGAGCTTCTCGACGACCTCGTCCGAAAGATGGTGGAGGAGGGCTTCATCACATTGGAGGGCGGAAAGCCCCAGCTTCCCAGCGCCACCTACGACGTGACCGGCCAGGGGCAGGTGGACGAGGCGCGGGAAGCCGCGCAGCAGGTTCAGTTCAACCTCACCCAGAAGGGGGTGGACTTCCTGGGCTATCGAGCTCTACGGGGGCTGCTGGGCGCGCTCGGGAAGGCCGCCTTCGGGAGTCACGACACGCCGTACCTGGCGACGGGCGTGGAGGCCGACGCGGCCTCGAAGCCCTACGAGTTCGGGGATGCGCTGAACCTCGACATCCCCGCGACGCTGAAGCGGGCCATCGAGCGGGAGGGCCTGAAGGTCCCGCTGGACCTGGAGTACGATGACCTCATGGTGCACCAGGCGGAGTACCGCTCCTCGTGCGCCACCGTCCTCATGCTGGACGTGAGCCACTCCATGGTCCTGTATGGGGAGGACCGCTTCACGCCCGCCAAGAGGGTCGCGCTGGCACTGAGCCACCTGATCCGCACCCAGTTCCCGGGCGACTCGCTCCAGGTGGTGACCTTCGGGGACCGGGCGCACGAGATCCCCCTCGGGCAGCTGGCCAGGGCCCGGGTGGGCCCGTTCCACACCAACACCGCCGAGGGACTGGAAATCGCCCGCCGCCTCCTCACCGAGCAGAAGAAGGACATGCGGCAGATCATCATGATCACCGACGGGAAGCCCAGCGCCATGACGCTCCCCGACGGCCGCGTGTACACGAACTCCGCAGGCCTCGACGCCCACATCCTGCGCCGGACCTTCGACGAGGTCGCGGCGTGCCGGAAGGCGGGGATTCCCGTCAACACCTTCATGCTCGCCCGCGACCCCCAGCTTGTGCAGTTCGTGCAGACGGTGTCGGAGATCGCCCGCGGGAAGGCCTACTTCACGAGCACCGTGACCTTGGGGCAGTACATCATGATGGACTTCCTGAAACGGAAGCGGCGCAGAATGGCGTGACACGCGCGGCTCGGCCCGCGGCAGCTCGCGGCCTGCTCAGCCAGCCGGCGTGATCGTCAGGTTGGTGTAGGCACCGTCGGACTGGTTGCCGGCCCACAGTGCGACACCGCCGACCTTCGCCTCGCCCAGGTCGTCCACCACCAGGCTCGGCGCCGTCGCTCCGTTCACGTACACCTCGACCCGTGAGTTCGCGAGCACGATGCGCGCGTGGAACCAGCCGTTCGGCTCGGGCTGAGGCTCGATGCCTGCCTCGAACCGGCCCGGGCTCTCCGCGCGCAGCTTCTGCCAGGTGTTCACCGGATGCGACACGTACTGCACGGCGTGGGAGCGCTGCTCCTCTCCCGCCGCCCGGAAGTTGAACGCGCGGAAGTACACGGCGTCGTACGTCGTCCAGTCCACGAAGTGGAAGGCGATGCCGAGGAAGCTCTGCTGCGCCACGTCCTTCCCCCGCAGGTCCACCTCGATGGAGCCATCGCCGAGCCGCACCCCGTCCAGAAGCACGCCTCCCTCGCCAGCCCTCGCGTCCAGCCGTGCCACGGTGCGACCACCCTCCCGCACAACCTCGATGCTCCGGTTGTGGAGTTGCGCAGCTCCGGCGTCGGACAGCCGGCCGAGGTCCGGCCGCAGCGGCTCTCCCACCTGCGCCGAAGCAGGATGAGAAGGCGCGGACGCCGCCAGGACGAGCACGAGGATGCCGCCGATGATCCGTCCCATGTGATCAGTCCTCCACAGAATCGACCCTTGCCTACGCGGAATGCGCCCTTGCGGCATACCGCCTCCATAATGGCCGCGCTACCTACGCCACCGCCATCATTCCCGTGGCGCCCCGTCGTGATTTGATTTCGGGGTGGACGGTCAGGATGGAATCATGGACTCTTCGAGGCACGGATGTCGGAGGATGGCTTGAGGTCCTTCATCTTCGGGTTGCTCCTCGCCGTGTCCGCCACCGGATGCGTGAGAGAGCCGGAGGGCCCGCCCGAGGTGCCTCTTCTTCCCGGCGGGTACCGGCTGCGGCTCGACGGCGACCGTGTGGATCCGGGCCAGTTCGTGACCGAGGAGACCCCGGACGGGGTCCGTGTGACCAACGGTCCCGGAGGAATCGTCTGGCGTCCCCAGGACACCGTCACCGTGGGCGACTTCCGTGCCGAGGCCGCATTCACCCTCATGGGCGCGCCCGTGGCGTACCGGGAGGGCTACGGGGTCTTCGTGGGCGGACGTAACCTGGACGGCCCGTCCCCCCGCTACCTGTACCTGATGGTCCGGCCCACAGGCGAGTACATGGTGAAGCGCCGGGTGGGACAGGCCACGGAGACACTCGTGGACTGGCTTCCCCACGCCTCGGTGCTTCCCGTGGCGGCGGATGGGGACACGCCCATGAACGTCGTGGCCATCGAGGCCGTGGGCGGGGAGGCGCGCTTTCTCGTGAACGGCACCGTCGTCTTCAGCATGCCTACCGCGGAAGCGGAGCCCTTCGGGGTGGCGGGGCTGCGGGTGAACCACCGCCTGGACCTGATCGTGGGGAAGTGGTCGGTGGGGCCGCCGCCACGGGCCGCTCCTACGACATCCGTGCCTTGATCTCCCTGAGCTCGGATGCGGCCCACTCCCCCTCCGGCGTTCCGGCCAACTCCTCGGCCATCCGCGCCAGGTCCGGAAGCGCCCGCTCGGGTGTGCCCATCCGGTGGGTGAAGAGCTCCACCACCTCTTTCCGCACCAGGAACGCCATCCCGGCAGGGAGCGTCGCCTCACGGAGCGCTCGGCGGAACCACCGGGCCGCGTCCTCCGGCTTCCCGAGGTGGTCACGGTAGACTCGCGCGATCCTCAAGTATGGCGAGGCATCGGCCGGGTCCTCGGCCACGGCGATCTCGAACGAGGTGACGGCCTCCTCGTACATCCCCCTGGCCACCAGGGACTCGGCCTGGGAATGCTCCTTCTTCCGCGGGGTCGCTCCGGACGAGGGAGCGAACAGGGTCGAGGCGGCGGCGCCCGCGGAGGTCACGAGCAGAAGCGTGCCGAGGCTCACGAACAGCCAGCCGGCGAGAAAGCAGAGCACCGCCACCCAGAACGGGGCGCCCTTCTGCACGAGGAAGAACCCCAGCAGCGCGCCCAGGGCGCCGCCGTACATGCCGGACACCCAGGCCCTCAGCAGGGTCACGCGCTGGCCGACGTCCGAGTCCTTGATCCCGCCACGCTTCGGCGGCTCCGAGAAGGTGCGGCGGGAGCGATCCTCCACGGTGTGACCCCTAGTCGGAGGTGGAGTCGGACCGGTCCTCGGGAGGCAGGCCCTTCAGGTCGCGGGCCCGCTTTCGGAGCCACAACCCCACGCCGCCGACCATCCCCAGGGGCACCAGGCTCATGAAGACGGTGGTGGCGAGGAAGGCGAAGCGGTTCTCCTCGCGCGGGTCGAAGCAGACGGGGCAGGCGTGCGCCGCGTCGGGAAGCGCAGCCAGGAGCAGGAACGCCAGGGGGAGGACCCAGGATCGGCGCATCACAGGTACACGCGGAAGTAGAGGACCGGCCAGACCAGGACGACGAAGTACCAGAAGACCTCCACCGCCGCGAGCTGCGCACCGGTGAGACGCTCCCCCCTGAGCCGCCACCACGCCCATCCCAGCGCTCCGATCGCCGCGAGCGCGTGGAGGCCGTGGGTCCCCACGATCAGGTAGAAGAAGGCGCCGTACGTGCTGGACGTCATGGTGAGCCCCTCGCCCAGGAGCGCCACCCACTCGCGGCCCTGGAAGGCCACGAAGAAGGCCCCCAGGATCACCGCCGCCGCCATGGGACCCAGGGCCCGGCGGGGCTGCTTCCGGTACGCGAAGTGGGCGAACACCAGCGCGAGCCCGCTCGCCAGGAGGGCCACCGTGTTCACTGCGGTCGCTTCCACCGGAAGGCGCGGCTGGCCGAAGGGCGGCCACATCTGCCCGGCCGAGCGCGACTTCACGATGGTGTGCGCCGAGATCATGCCCGAGAACAGCATGACCTCGGTGAACACGAACAGGAGCATGCCCAGCACCGCGTCGGAAACCAGCTTCCGGCGCGGCGCAGGCTCCGCTCGGGAGCCCCGGGGCAGGGCCACGGCATCCACGAGCAGGGTGGAGCCGCGCCTACTTCTTGAACGTCTTGATGTACGCCACGAGCGCCTTGGCCTGGGCCTCGTTGTAGAGACCTCCCCACGCCGGCATGAGCGCCGACTTCCCGACCGACGCTCCGCCCTCCCGGATGACCTTCACCAGATGGGCGTCGGTCCGCGAGGCCCAGAAGGCCGCGTCCGCGAAGTTGGCAGGCTTGGGGTTGAGCGCCGCCGCTCCCGGGCCGTCACCGGCGCCTGACGGGCCGTGGCAGGTGGTGCATACCGTCCCGTAGGCGCCCTTGGCGTCGAAGGCCTGCTCCACGGGGGCTTCCGCCACCGCCGCCTCGCCCTCCACACCTCCCACCGCGTGCTCTGCCGTCGCTGCCGCCTCGACGTCGTGGTGCGGCGCCCCGATCCCTCGGGCGGTGGCGGCCAGCGCCGCGTCGTTGATCCACCCGCTTCCCTCGTGCTTCATGACGTCGGGCGCCACGCCCGCGAACAGCAGGAACATGAGCACCACCGACGTCGACAGCATCCACTTCATGATCCGCTTCTCCCACCTGAGGTGCATGAAGTTCTGCAGCACCAAGTTCGCTTTGACCAGGGCGATTCCAAAGGCCGTGATCAGCGTCACCCAGCCGATCCCGAACTCGGGACCCAGGACGCTCACCACCAGGAGCCCCAGGAGGACGAAGTAGATCTGCTTGTAGTTCGGATGCCGGGCGCCGGCCTGCTCGCCCTTCGGATCGTTGTGACCGGACATGTCTGTCACCTACTTGGCGATGTAGAGCAGGGGGAACAGGAAGATCCAGACCACGTCCACGAAGTGCCAATAGATGCCGATGAGCTCCACCCGGTGCAGCTCCCGGCCCTTCGCCGCGTCCGCCGCGATGAACGCCATGATGACGGCGCCGGCGATGACGTGCGCCGCGTGCAGCCCCGCCGCCGTGTAGTAGAACGACCAGAAGCCGTTGGAGGTGATGGTGTAGCCGTGGCTGATCTTGTACGACCACTCGAATCCCTTCACCACGAGGAAGATCAGCGCCCCGGCGATGGTCATCGTCAGGTACTTGGCCGCCAGCTTGCCGTCCCCGTTCTCGGCCGCCTGGTGCGCCAGCACCGCCGTGAAGCTCGACGTGAGAAGCACGAACGTGTTGAAGGCGCCGATGTAGGTGTTCGTCACCGCCGCGGCGTTGGCCCACTCGGGGTGCCCCAGGCGGAACATGAGGTACGAGGCGAGGAGGCCGCCGAAGATGACGACTTCGGAAGCCAGGACCCACCAGATGGCCAGGCGGCCGGTGGGGATCCCGGTGGCGCTACGCGTGGTCGCGATGGGCTTCTGCACGATGCTCGACCTCAGTTGGGCAGGTTCTGGGGCCAGTAATCCTCGGCCCGGTCCGGATGGGCGTACTCGTACGGGCCGCGGTACACCTTCGGCATCTGGTCCGGGGGCCAGTTCCCGTGGGGCGGCGGCGATTCCGTCGTCCACTCCAGGGTGTTGCTCTTCCAAGGGTTCTTGTCGGCCTTGGGGCCCCGGAACATGCTGTGGAAGAGGTTCCAGAAGAACGGGATCTGGAACAGGAGCATGATGATGAACGCCGTCGTGGCGATCACGTCGAGATACCGCAGGTGCACGAGCTCGGGGAAGTTGTTGAAGTTGTAGATCCGGCGGTGGCCGCCGCCTAGCCCGAGCACGAAGAGCGGGATGAAGATGAAGTTGAACGGGATGACCGTGCCCCAGAAGTGGATCTTGCCCAGGGTGTCGTTCATCATCCGCCCGAACATCTTCGGGAACCAGTAGGTGAGCCCAGCAAAGGTCCCGATGATGGCGATGGGGAAGAATGTGTAGTGGAAGTGCGCCAGCACGAAGTACGTGTCGTGAAGGTAGATGTCGGCGCCGCTCGCTCCCAGGAAGATCCCGGTGACGCCACCGATGAGGAACTCGGCGATGAACGCCAGCGCCCACAGCATGGGCGTGGTGAGCCGGATGGACCCGCCGTAAAGGGTAGCGATGATCACGAACATCAACTCGGCGATGGGCACCGAGATGAGCAGCGTAGTGACGGTGAAGACGTTGGCCATGCGCGGGTCGATCCCCGCGATGAACTGGTGGTGCGCCCACACGAAGAAGCTCAGCACGCCCGTGGCCACCGCCGTGTAGAGCATGATCTTGTAGCCGAAGAGCTTCTTGCGGGCGAAGGTGGCCACGATCTCGATGACGATGCCGATCGCGGGCAGCAGCACCACGTAGACCTCGGGGTGCCCGAAGAACCAGAACAGGTGCTGCCAGAGGATCGGATCGCCGCCCCGCGTCGGGTCATAGAAGCCGGTGCCCAGCGTCTGGTCGAAGAGCAGCATGATCGCGCCGGCGATGAGCGGTCCCACCGACAGCATGAACAGGATGCTGGCGATCACGATCATCCACGCCACCAGCGGGATGTCGTACGCCCTCATCCCCGGCGCCCGGGCGTTCATGAGCGTGACGATGAAGTTGATCCCGCCCAGCAGGAACGCCACGAATTCCGTCGCCACCGCCAGCAGCCACAGCGTGGACCCCAGCCGGGTCAGGTTGTACTCCGCGTTCGCCGACAGCGGCGGGTACGACGTCCACGCGCCGCCGAAGCCGCCGCCCTCCACGAACAGCGACGCCAGGATCAGGATGGCGCTCGCCAGGAAGATCTGGTACGAGAGCCGGTTGAGCCGCGGGAACACCATGTCGTCCGCGCCGATCATGAGCGGGATGAGGAAATTCCCGAAGGCGGCGATGAGCACGGGCATCGCCACCCAGAAGATCATGATGGAGCCGTGGTTCGTGATCAGGGCGTTGTACTCGCCCGGCGAAACCACGCCGTACCCCGGGACCGAGATACCCGGGAACGCGAGCTGCATCCGGAACACGTAGGCCATCAGACCACCGATCAGCCCCATGAACATCCCGGTGAAGAGATATTGCATGCCGATGATCTTGTGGTCCGTGGACCAGATGTACTTCAGGATCCCTCGAGGCCCATGAGCCATCGGTGCGTTCCTCTCCCTACTGGGCGCTGGCGGGAATGTTCTGTGCGATCCAGGCGGCGTGCTCATCGACCTGCTGCACGTGGATCCGGCCGGCCATCACGCCGTGTCCGATGCCGCAGATCTCGGCGCACTGGATGTCGAACGTCCCGGACTTGGTCGCTCGGAACCAGCCGGTGATGGTCCGCCCGGGCACCGCGTCCTGCTTCAAGCGGAAGACGGGGACGGAGAAGTCGTGCAGCACGTCACGGGACTGGAGCTGGAAGTGGTAGGTCCTGTCGGCGGCCACGTAGAGGTCGTCGGTGGTCCAGATGTCGTCACCCGTGTCCAGCTCGTTGTCCAGGCCGGGATGCTGGAAGATCCACGCCCACTGCTGGCCGATCACACGCACGGTGGAATCGGCCTCGGGCAGGTGCTGCTTGACGTTGTACCACACGTGGACGGCGCCGATGATGATGAAGACGTCGCAGACGAGCACCAGCGCGTGCGGGATGGTGATCCAGCGCTTGAGGTGCTTCTCCTTGCCGGTGATGTACTCGGACTTCACGCCCGGCTTGGCCCGGAACCGCCAGATGAGCCAGAAGAAGATCCCCTCGGCCAGGAAGAACCAGAATCCGACCAGCACCGCGACGAGCAGGATGAGCCCGTCGATGGAGTGGGCGTACGACGAAGCCTGCTGGATCAGTCTCTCGACCATGGATCAGGCGTCCGCAGGGGTCAGAGGATGAAGACGAACACGGCACCGATGAACAGCACGGTGCCGAGCAGGGTGATGACGAACGTGTGCTCGGCGTCGATGAGGGCGGGGTTCAGCTCGTCGGGCGGAGGCGCCAGCGTCGGGTCGTCGTGGGCCGCCGGTGCCCTGGTGGGCTCGCTCATGGTCGGCTCGGCCTACTGGAGGGTCTGGATGTAGGCGACGACGTCGGCCATGGCCGCGTCGTCGAGCATCAGCGCGTTGGGCCGCATGGTGGCTCCCCAGGTGTCCGCGGGGTTCGCGCCGCGCCAACCGGCCTTGAACTTGTGGAGCTGGGCCAGGAGGTACCAATCGCTCTGGCCCACCAGCGGCGGCGAATGGACCGCTTCGTTTCCCCTCCCGTCCGCGCCGTGACAGGCCGCGCAGACCTGGTAGGTGGCCTGGCCGGCCCGGGCATCGCCACCCTCGAGGACCGGGGCCGGGTTGGTCGGGGCCATGCCGGCGACGTATTCCGCCACCGACTCGAGGTCGCCGGCCAGGTCCAGGGACCAGGACATGGACTTCATGCGGATCCCGGTGGTGTCGAACGCCGTCCCGCCGCGGTGGCCGGCCTGGAACTTCTCCAACTGCGCCTGCACGTACCACTGGGGGAGGCCGGCGATGGCCGGGGCCGCCAGCGCCTGATTTCCCCCACCATTCTCACCGTGGCAGGGAGTGCAGGTGTCGTAGAGAGCCTCGCCCCGCGCCACGCCCTGGACGGGGGCCCGGTTGCAGGCTGCCGCGCCCAGCGCCAGCAGCACGACCACGGGAAGCTGCTTGCTCCATGCTCGCAACATGTTCCTCACCTGGATGCGTACGGGTCCCGGCCCGGGGACCCTTGGCCCGCGGACCTGCTCGTTCCCGTCCATGGCTTACGGCTCCGCCACCCCGGGGGAGGGACCCGCGGGGGGGAGGCGGCCGGCGGCCTACGGCTGTGTCAGATTCCCTTCAGCGGGATGGCTTCATCGATGAGCATGATGGGGATGTCGTCCCGGACCGGGTAAAGCAGAAGCCCGTCCTCCCGCACCAGTCCTTCGCGGACCGGCTGGGTGACGGGCCGTCCATCCTGGCTCTCCGCCCTACCCTCGGTGATGGCCGCGTTCAGGCGCGCCAAGAGGGCCTCGTCCGCCTGGCGGACGGGTTGCTTGGTCTCCGGACACACGAGGATGTCCAGAAGCTCCTGAGCGACCATGTCGGAACGACTCCTCGGCGCACGCTACGGCGCCTGCCATCGTGCTCTCCTCTGCGGGCTACTCCCAGGCGAGGCATAGACTCCCCCCCTGGGCCGCGTCGCAGAGCCGATTAAGTTATCAGTATCGGCGGATTCTCGGGAGGGCCGGGGCCCCGCGCAACCACCCGGCAGCATGGAGGACCCCTTGGGCACGGTCCGGAAGTCGGCAATCGCGATGGCTCTGGCGGCGTTCGCCCTCTCCGGGTGCGCCCCGGCACAGGGAGACAGCACCCCAGGCGGCGAGACGGCGGAAGCAGCCTCCCCCGGCCAGGCGGCCGGCGGGGTTCCGTCGGGCCGCGCCAGGCCCGCCCCGGGGCGGGCGTGGGTGATCTTCGGCGCCGACACCGTGGTCGCCGAGGTGGCCCGGACCCCGGAGCAGCGCGCGGAGGGGCTCATGTACCGCCAGGAACTCCCCGACGGCACCGGAATGCTGTTCGTGTTCGAGGAGAACGAGGTTCGCTCCTTCTGGATGCAGAACACCTACGTGGCACTGGACATCGCCTTCCTGGACCCCGGGCTCACCGTCGTGGACATCCAGCAGATGGCCCCCATGACCACGGACAACCACGACAGCACGTCGCCGGCCATGTTCGCCCTGGAGGTGCGGCAGGGGTGGTTCGCGGAGCGCGGTATCGCCGTGGGCACACGCGCCCAGGTGGTGTTCGGGATCCAGTAGCGGCTAGTCGCCCGCCTCCCGCAGCACCTGCAGGAGTGCCTCCATGTCCCCGTCGTCGTTGTAGACGTTGGGCGAGAGGCGCAGCGCGCTCCCCCGGAGCGACGCCACCACCTTCCTGCGCTCCAGCGCAGCCTTGAGCGCGGCCAGGTCGATCCCCGCGGGCATGCGCAGGCCGAACAGGTGGGCGGCCCGCCACTTCGGGTCCTCCACAGAGAATCCCAGGGAGGCCGCCTCCTCCAGCGCCCGTGCGGTGAGCGCGGCGCAGTAAGCCTGGATGCGCTCGGGCCTCCACCCGTGGATGAGCTCGAGCGACGCCACGCTCATGGGAAGGAGGGCGAAGTTGGACCGCTCGGCCACGTCGTAGCGCAGGGCCCCGGGCTGGTACCCGTCCCGGTAGCGGACCAGGTTCTGGAAGTCCTCGCTCTTCTCGCGGCCGATCCAGGTCTCCTCCAGGGGCACGCCGTCGTCGAAGCGGGGCCCGTAGTAGCCCATCCCCACCGAATACGGCCCCAGAAGCCACTTGTAGCCCGCCACGATGAGGGCATCGGGCTGCACCTGACGCACATCGAAGGGGAGCGCCCCCACCGACTGCGTGCCGTCCACCACCAGCGCCGCCCCCACCTCCCGGCACCGGCGCCCCACCTCCACCAGGTCGAAGCGGGTCCCGTCGGTCCAGTGGACGTGGGGCACCGCCACCACCGCCGTGCCTCCGTCGATGGAGGCCAGCAGGGCCTCGTTCCAGGCCTCCCCCCGACCGGGGCCGTCCGGGGGCGTGGCGAAGCGGGCCTCGGCTCCGCTCTCGGCAGCGAGCCGGGTCCATGCATGGACGTTGCCCGGGAACTGCTCGTGGGTCAGGACCACGTTCTGCCCACGCCGCACCTTCAGGTTCTTCGCCGCCGCGGCGACGCCGTACGACACGCCCGGGATAAGCGCAATCCGCCGGGAGTCGGCCACGCCCACGAGGGCAGCGAACAGGCGCCTGACCTCGTCGCTCGTGTTGAAGAAGTCGTCCGCGTGGATGTCCACCGGAACGCGCTTCCTGCGGATCGCCCGGATCCCCACCTCCTCCGTGACGCTGGGGAGGGGGCCCATGTAGGCGCAGTTCAGATAGTGCAGGTCCTCGGGGAGCCCGAAGGCCTCGCTCTGGCAACCAAGCGGCTCGCTCATGACAGCTCCCAGCCCACGGTGTCGGGGGCATCCGGGCGGACCAGGACCACGTCGCCCGGATCCTGCGGGTTCACCACGCCGAGGACCAGGCACTCGCTGGTCATTCCGGCGATGCGCTTCGGCGGGAAGTTCACCACCGCCAGCACGCTCGTTCCCACGAGCTCGGCAGGGGTGTAACGGCGCGTAAGTTGCGCCGACGAGCGCAGCACCCCAACTTCGCCACCGAAGTCCAGGGTCAGCCTGAAGGCCGGCTTGCGGGCCTCGGGGAACGGCTCCGCCTCCAGCACCGTGCCGGCGCGCACCTCGAGCGCCAGGAACGTGTCGAACCCGGTCTCACGCTTCCTCATCCGACGCCCGGGATGAGCGCGAAGAGCATGGCCATGATCACGAAGAGCACCATGACCACGGTGGCGGCGCTCGCGAAGCTCCGCCGCGGGTAGATGGCACGGGCACCCTGCGCCACCACGAGCCAGGCCCACGCCTGGGACAGGTCGAGCATCTTGGCGACCCGGGCCGGATACCCTTCGGGGAGGAAGTACAGGAAGGACCCGACGTTGAGGGTCAGTTGGGGATCCTCCTGCATGATCTTGAGGGGGAGGAGGAGGAGGCCGACGAAGCCCGGGATGAGCCAGGAGTGGCCCACCATGGCCAGGTACTGCCGGAACCGCCCCTCGTCGCCCATGAGGAAGGCGAACACCAGGGTCACGACCCCGGCGAAGAGCAAGGTCATCAGGAAGTACCCGAGCGTCCCGAAGGTCAGCGCCGAGATCTTCATCACGTTGCCGCCCATGGTGAACCCCTCGGGCATCTCCCGTCCCTGGCGCAGCATCGTCTCCCGCATCATCGCCTCCCACACCTCGGCGGGGATGAGGAGCGTCTGCCCCACGACCAGCACCGCGCCGAGGATCACCGCCGCAGCCCAGGCTGGATTCCGGGCCAGAGCCTCCGTGAGCCTACCGGGGTCGAAAAGAGTCTGCACGACCCGCGCCGGGAACGGGCGCAGCGCGGGCTCTGCCGGCGATCCGCTCCCCACCCCGCCCGGAGCCATCCCGTCCGGTGCCTGGCCCTCGAGCCCCTCGTTGGTCATGGCCGCGCGCCTCCTACGATCCCGGCTGCAGCTTCACCCGGCTCTGCGTCTTCACGCGCAGCCCCAGGGGGAAGGGCGCCGCCGAGACCTCCATGGTGCCCCGACCGTCGGAGTCGGCGTAGCTCTCCACCATGAAGCCGCGCTGCTGGTCCCACAGAACCCACCCGTCCACGGAGCCCGTCACGGCCTGCGTGAAGTCCATCCCCGTGATGACGCCCCGGGCGGACGACTCGGACGTGCCCTTCATGGTGATCCTCACCAGGCTGCGCCCGTCCACCAGGGTGTCGCCGGCCACCGCGTAGGTGATCACGGAAAGCGCCTTCACCGAGCCGGGCCCCTGCGTGCCCTCGTAGCGGATGGTGTCGGTCCAGCTCTCTCCCAGGGCGACCGCCCGCCCCGGGAGGCGTGGGAAGATCCCGTGGGCCACGCTCAGCGGCTGGTAGAACTGGCTCGCCGTCTCGGTGAGCTGGGGCTGCGACACCACGGTGGCGGCGCCGCGCCGGTCGTAGCTGACCACCAGGGAACCGGTGATGCCGCTCTCGTCGGCGGACTGGGACCCCATCGGATTCCCCACGGTGGCGGCCAGGTCCTTCAGCTCGAACGTCGCCTGGACCCCCTCCGCCGCTCGGCCGAAGGTGGTCCCGAGCGTGGCCGCGCTGGCCATGTTGGCCTGCATGGACTGGCCTCCTGCGTCGATGTCCATGAGCGTCGTGTCCGCCATGACATAGGTGACCGCCGCCGGGTCGGGGAGGCGGAAGCCCAGCCCGGGCGGCGCCGACGACCCTCCCCCGCAAGCTGCCAGGGTGGCGGTGGCGGCGGCGGCGGCGGCGGCGAGGGTGACCCGGGAACGCATGGCGTGGCTCCTTGGAGTGGGCGTGGTGGGCGTCCGCCGCGCCACAGCGGGGCGGCCATCCGGGAGGCAGTCTAGTGTACGGGGCGCCCCGGCGAAATCTTCGGCGTGCCCGCCCTTGGCCCACCCCTCCCGACTTGGTATCCTCTAGGATTCCGGCCACACCGTCCTGCCGGAACCCCGAGCGGCAGAGCCCAGGCGCCCTGGAGCGCAGAATGAGTTATCGCACGAACCCCGACAGGATCCTCGACAGCATCGACCGGGCCCGTAACCGCGACGCGGAGAGTGCCCGTTTCAGCCTGGACCGGCAGGCCCTGGGCCGGGACCTGGACACCGAGGTCCCGAGCCTCGACGCCACCAACCCCGAGCGGATGAAGCGGGTCTTCAGGACGGTGGAACGCGCCTACACCAAGGCCGCCCAGCGCGGGGAGCTGGGCAAGCTGGCCGCCCGCTTCCAGGCCGTGGGCGACATCCAGCACCACCACGCCCGTGGCGACGTGAGCATCTCCATCCAGTACCTGGACCACGAGCGCGGGGACGACGTAGGCATGTCGCCCTTCGAGATCCGCCCCTACGAGGTCGCCGACGCCAAGAAGGAGACCAAGACCAGCCGCGCCGACGTCAACGCGCTCAAGGTCCTCCGCAAGGAGCTCAGACAGGGCGTCCTGTCCGCGTACCAGAAGATGGAGCCGCGGATCCGCGACGCGCTGCGGGAGCGCGCCGACATGGGGCACGTGCAGGTCCAGGTCACGGTGGACCTCCGCCCGGCGGAGTGACGCGGTCCGCTTGACCGCCGCGCCCATCCGCCGAGGGCTCCTCGTCACGGGGCTGGTGGTCCTGGTGCTGGCGGCTCTCATGGACCTGTTGCGGCACGACTCGCTCCTCCGCCGCGCCTGGTCCGGGCTCCAGCCGGATCGGCAAACCCCGGCGGAGCAGGCCGTGGAGGAGTTCCAGCGCACCCGGGGACAGTCGATCCGCAGATGAGGGGCGCAGGCCGGCTCCTCTTGATCTTCCTCGACGGCGTTGGGATCGGGGAGGCGGACCCGGATCGCAACCCCTTCGCGCGCGCGGTGATACCCACCCTCCTGGGGCTCATGGGAGGGAAGCTCCCCAACCTCGCCGAGCCCAGCGCCTGTGGCCCCCACGGCACCTCCTTTCCCCTGGACGCCACGCTGGCGACCGAGGGGGTTCCCCAGAGCGGGACCGGCCAGGCGGCGCTCCTCACCGGAGAGAATGCCGCCCTCCTCTTCGGCAGGCACTTCGGGCCGTGGACGCCGGTGAGCCTCCGGCCCCTGGTGGAGGAGAGGAGCATCCTCCGCACGGCCCTCGACGGAGGGCGCACCACGGTGTTCGCCAATGCGTATCCGCGCGGCTGGCCCGGCCCCAGAGGGCGGCTCCGTGTGGCCGGTCCCCCGCTGGCGGCCCGCGGGGCGGGGCTCCTGGACCGCCACGAGGAGGCGCTGGCCGAGGGAAGGGCAGTCTCCAGTGAGATGGTGAACGAGGCGTGGCGCGCCCATTTCGGCCTCCTGGGGCTTCCCCTGATCACCGAGGCGGAGGCGGGGATGAACCTGGGGCGCATCGCCGCCGGGGCGGAGCTGACCTTCTGGGCCTACTACGCCACCGACACGGCGGGCCACCGCGGCGGGATGGAGGGCGGGGTGGCGGTGCTGGAGCGGGTGGACCGCTTCCTGGCGGGACTCCTGGAGACGCTGCCGTCCGACGTCACCCTGCTGTTGGCCTCGGACCACGGCAACCTGGAGGACGTCTCGGGTGGGCACACCCGCAACCCGGCCCTCGGCGTGGCGGCGGGTCCCGGCGCCCGCGTCCTCGCCGGGCGCATGCGGAGCCTCACCGACGTGTCGCCGGCGATCCGCGCCCACCTGCGCCTCGAAGCGTAGCGTCACCGGGATTCTCCGGGGGCCCGGCCAGCCATCCCGAGGCCCCGCTCGCCCCCCGATGCTCCAGGGGTGAAGCCCCGACCCAAGATCCTCGGACAGCTCCTCGTCGAGTCCGGCTCCCTGCTGCCCGCCGCCCTCGACGAGGCTCTGGCCGCGCAAGCCCAGTCCGGTGCCCGCCTGGGGGAGCTCCTCAGCCGCCGTGGCCAGGTCCCCGCCGACGCGGTGTCCCGCGCGCTCTCGGTCCAACTCGGCCTCCCCTACGCCCCTCCGCCCCTCGACCCCGAGCCCGCCGCGCTCGCGCTGGTGCGCCCCGAGTTGGCGCGGGCGCACCGGGTGGTGCCGCTCCGCGCGACGGCCCGGAGCATCGTGGTGGCCATGGCCGACCCGCTGGACCTGAGCGCCGTGGACGATCTCCAGTTCCAGTCGGGCCGGCGCGTGGAAGCGCACGTCGCCACCGAGGCAGCGGTGCTGGACGCCCTAGAGCGCTGCTATGGCGGCGCACTCGCCGGCCTCGTGGCGTCGCTCCCCACGGAGCTGCGCCGTTCCCCCGAGGTCGACACCCCCGATCTCGAGCGCGCGATCCGCTCCGCGCCCGTCGTGCGCCTCGTGGACCGCATCCTTGCCGAGGCGGTGGAGGGGGGCGTGAGCGACATCCATGTGGAGGAGACCGGCGGCGACGCCCGGGTGCGCTACCGGGTGGACGGCGTCCTCCGTCGGGCCCTGGAGATCCCCGCCGCCGCGCGCCACGCGGTGCTCTCCCGGATCAAGGTCATGGCCGGGATGGACATCTCGGTCCGCCGCCGGGCCCAGGACGGCCGCATCGCCCTGTCCCACCAGGACCGCTCGCTGACCCTGCGCGTCTCCACCCTCCCCGTGAACGGCGGCGAGAAGGCGGTCGTGCGCATCCTGGATCCGGACGCGGCGCCCCGGGGGATGGACACGCTGGGGATGTCCCGCTCCGATCTCAGCGCACTCCGGAGGCTCCTCTCCTCCCGGGAAGGCGTCATCCTGGCGGTGGGCCCCACCGGGAGCGGCAAGAGCACCACGCTCTTCGCCGCGCTGTCGGAGATGGACCGGGAGCGCCAGAACGTGGTCACCCTCGAGGACCCGGTCGAGTACCGCCTCCCCGGCGCCAACCAGATCCAGGTGGACCGGCGGGCGGGGCTCGGCTTCCCCGACGCGCTGCGCGCGGTGCTCCGCCAGGACCCGGATGTGGTCATGGTGGGCGAGATCCGGGATCGCGAGACGGCCGAGATCGCCATGACGGCCGCGGTCACGGGGCACCTCGTGCTCTCCACCCTCCACGCACCCGACGCCACCGGCGCCGTCACCCGCCTCCTGAACATGGGCGTCCCCCCCTTCCTCGTCGCGGGAGGGCTCACCGGCGTCGTGGCGCAACGCCTCGTGCGCCGCTCCTGCAGGGATTGCGGCGCCCGGGGGTGCGCGTCCTGCGACGAGGGCCTCCGGGGGAGGACGGGCGTGTTCCAGGTCCTCACCCTCACGGACCCCCTCCGCGACGAGATCTCACGCGGCGGTGCCAGCGCCCGGCTCCGCTCGCTGGCGCGGGAGGCGGGAATGGGGCGCTTCGCCGACGACGCCCGCCGCGCGGTGGCCGAGGGTCTCACCACCCCGCACGAGATCTCCAGGGCCCTTCACGCCGACCCCGGCGCCTCTCTCCCGTGCCGGGCGTGCGGCGGATCCGTGCCGATCGGCGCGAACGCATGCCCATCCTGTGGCCGCCCCCGACGGCGGCTATGCCGCTGTGGTACCCTTCTCGAGGCGGGCTGGCGCTTCTGCCCACGTTGCGTCAGGCCGGTGTCGGGCTGAAGGCCCGGCGTTGCCCCCTTCTTCCGGCGGGGTCTAACTTCTCCCGGTCCCTCGAGCCCCGGCTCCACCGTCCGTCCGGATCCATGTCCTTCCTCCGCGTCCGCAGCTTCCAGGGGCGGATCTTCCTCGCCATCCTGGTGGTCGTGCTCCTCCCCGCGGCCGTGGCCGTGGCGGGCGGCGCGCTGACCCTGCGGAGCATCGGGACCCGCTCGGGGACCCTCGGCGCGTGGGACGCCGTGGCGGAGTCCGGACAGGCGCTCCTCGACGCTGTCGAGCGCTCGGGCGCGGCGGATCCCGCTGTGCGGGAGGCGGCCGCCCGGCACCGGGAGGCGCTCTCCGGGTCGGTGCGCATGTCGCGGCTCTACACCTTCGTGGCCCAGCGCGTGATCCGTGCCCTCCCTCTCGTCGCCCTCGTGGCCGGGATCGCCGTCGCCGTCCTCGCGTTCCTCACCGCCCGGTTGTTGTCCCGGGGCTTCGGGCGTCCGGTGGCCGAGCTGGCCGGGTGGACCGAGCGCATCGCCCGCGGGGAGCCGCTCCCTCCGGCCTCGGAGGAGTCGGAAAGCGTGCGTGAGCTGGACACCCTCCGCCAGGCGCTGCGCCGGATGGCCGACCAGATCGAGGAGGGCCGGCGCAAGGCCGTCGAGAACGCGCGCATGCGCTCCTGGACCAACCTGGCCCGCCGGGTGGCCCACGAGATCAAGAACCCGCTCACACCCATGAGCATGGCGGCAGCCGCTCTCGCCAAGGGGCGGGAGGGCGCCGAGGCCGAGGCCGCCCGCGTGCTCCAGGACGAGATCCGGCGCCTCGACGAGCTCGCGCGCACGTTCGCGCAGTACGGTCGCGTCCCCGAGGGGCCCCGCTCGCAGGTGGACCTCGGCGAGTTGGTGCGCATGCTGGGCGCCCAGCACGGCTCGGAGCGCGTTCCGGTCCAGGTGTCCGCCCCCGCCGTCGGCGTCGTGGTGAACGCACACTACGACGCCCTCGAGCGCGCGTTCCGCAACCTCGTCCTCAACGCGGTGGAAGCCCAGGAGGTGCCGGGGGGGCTGGTGGAGCTCACCGTGGCCGAGGAAGGAGGGCGGGCATTGGTGAGGGTGGAGGACCGGGGTCCTGGGATCCCGCCGGAGCTCCTGGAGGAGATCTGGAACCCGGATGTCACGACGAAGAGCCGGGGAACAGGGCTCGGGCTCGCCCTCGTGCGCCAGGCGGTGAACCACCACGGCGGGGAGGTGTCGGTGGCGAACCGGGCCGGAGGAGGCGCCCGCTTCGAGGTACGCCTCCCCCTGGCCCCCACCCCCGGGGGTGACACCCTCCACAGCGGGAGCGCGTAGGAGACGCATCATGGCCAAGGACGTCCTCATCGTCGACGACGAAGGCAACATCCGCCGGATGCTCCGCGCCCTCCTCGAGTCGGAGGGGTACGGCGTCCGCGACGCCGCCACCGCCGAGGACGCGCTGGCCGACGCCGAGCGGACCCCGCCCGAGGTCGTCCTCCTGGACCTGATGCTCCCAGGCATGAGCGGGCTGGAAGCGCTCCCCCGCTTCGGCGATGCGTGTCCCGGAGCCCCGGTGATCATGATGAGCGGCCGGGCCACCCTCTCCGACGCGGTGGCCGCCACCCGCATGGGCGCCTTCCACTTCTTCGAGAAGCCCCTGACGCCCGAGTCGGTCCTGGTGACCATCCGGGCCGCCCTGGAGATCAGCCGGGCCCGCGACCTCACCCGCGCGCTCGCCGCCGAGCTCGGTCCGGAATCGGAGCTCATCGGCGCCACGCCGGCCATGAGCCGGGTGCGGGACCTGGTCAGGAGGATCGCACCCACCGACGCCCGCGTGCTCATCACCGGGGAGAGCGGGACCGGAAAGGAGTTGGCCGCGGCCGCCATCCACGGCCTGTCCCCGCGCTCGCAACGCCCCTTCATCCGCGTGAACTCCGCCGCCATCCCCAGGGACCTCGTGGAGAGCGAGATGTTCGGCCACGAGAAGGGCGCGTTCACAGGGGCCACCGAGCGTCGCCGCGGCCGCTTCGAGCTGGCCGACGGGGGCACCCTCTTCCTCGACGAGGTGGGGGACCTGGGCGCCGAGGCGCAGGCCAAGCTCCTGCGCGCGCTCGAGACCGGCCAGGTGGAGCGCGTGGGGGGCAGGGGCCCCACGACGGTGGACGTCCGGGTGGTCGCCGCCACCCACCGGGATCTCCACGAGGAGGCCCGGGCCGGCCGGTTCCGGGAGGACCTCCTCTTCCGCCTCGAGGTCATTCCGCTCCACATGCCATCGCTGCGGGAGCGCCTGGCCGACATCCCCCTCCTCGTGGACCATGCCCTCCACCGTCTCCGCCGGCGCCAGGGGATGCGCGTGCCCCGTTTCTCGGCCCAGGCGGTGGCGGCCCTCGAGGGTTACGCGTGGCCGGGGAACGTGCGGGAGCTCATGAACATCGTGGAGCGCCTCTGCATCCTCGCCCCCGGGCCCGAGGTGCACGCCGCGGACGTGGCGGCGGTCCTCTCGCCCTCGCGGGGTCAGGCCGCGGGCGCCCCTCCGATCGCAACGGGCTACCTCGAGGGCGACCCCCGTGGCCTCCACGACCGCCTGGAGGACTACGAGCAGGAGCTCATCCGCGGCGCCCTGACCGAGGCCGGCGGCAACGTGGCCGAAGCCGGGCGCCGGCTCCGGACCGACCGGGCCAACCTGTACCGGCGCATGCGCCGGCTTGGAATCCGGGAGTGACGCGGGGGCGTGTCCATGAGCCACACCCGAGCTCCATGCGCGTCGTTCCGCCACAGGTCGGAGATTCCTTACATCTGATGCAACGAACAGTCCGACTGGGACTTACGAGATTCACGAAAGCTGGTACGCTCCCTGCAAACAGGCCCCCTGTCGTGCGCAGCGTGTCCCTGAGAGGAGGTGGATGGGTCATGTCGTCGAGGATGGGTTGGGCCGTGGCGCTCCTGGCCGCGGCGCCTCTGGCAGCGCAGGAGCGCGTGGAGCAACTGGATCTCCCCCGGAGCGTGGCGAACGAGATCATCGAGTTCTTCAATCGGGAGACGACCACCCGGTTCCAGGGGACCGCGGAGGTGCCCTCGGGAAGCGTGATCGAGGGGGACGTGGGCGTTCTCTCGGGGCCGTTCACCGTGGCCGGTGAGGTCCTGGGGGACGTCGTGGTGGTCAACGGAGACCTGGAGGTTCTCCCCGGGGGCCGCGTCTCGGGTGACGTCACCGTGATCGGCGGGCAGATCGTGGCCGGGGCCGATGCGGTGGGCGGTCAGGTCACCGTCTACTCGGAGGGCCTGCGGGTCCGAAGCCGGGAGGGACGCATCGCCCGCGACGAGGGCCCCTGGGCCGGGTGGCGCGACCGGCACCACCGCGGGAGCGCCTACATCTCCGTCCGGAACGAGGGGAGCTACAACCGCGTGGAAGGGCTCCCGGTCATGGTCGGCCCTGTCTTCCGGTCAGAGGGGGAGGACTTCCTCCGCGCCGACGTGATGGCCATCTGGCGGTCGGACTCGGGTGTCCGCCTGGATTCGGACGAGCTGGGCTACTTCATCCGCGCGGAGCAGCACCTGGGCCCGGGAGGCCGCTACAGCGTGGGCGGCACGTTCCACTCCACGGTCGCGCCCATCGAGGAGGGCGGCCTGACCGATACCGAGGCCTCCCTTGCGACCTTCCTCCTGGGGCGGGACTACCGCGACCACTACGAGCGCGAGGGCTTCTCCGCGTTTCTGCGCTTCTACGACGAGGAGGCCGGGGTGCGCCTCACCGCAGAGTACAGGAACGAGGACCACGCCTTCGCCCCGGTGGGGGACCCCTGGTCGTTCAAGGACGACGACACGGCCTGGCGTCCCCAGCCCCTCGTCGCAACGGGAAGCCTCCGCACGCTGGGCGGCGAGCTCGTCGTGGACGACCGGAACGACCGGGACGACCCCAGCGACGGCTGGTACCTGGCCGCCTCGGCGACGGCTGGGCTGGGCGGCGGGTTGGAGTTCCCGGCCTACTCGCTCGGCGAACCCGCTCCGCCTTCCGCCGCGGCGCAGGCCCGACCCGTGGACACCGACTTCACCGCCGGCTCCCTGGACCTGCGGCGCTACACCCGGCTGGGGCCTGGGGCCGACCTCCGCCTCCGCGGGTTCGTGGCGGGCTCGGTGGACGGCGATCCCCTTCCGCCCCAGTTCCAGCGCGCCCTGGGCGGGGAGGGCTCCCTTCCCGGCTTCCCGCTCCTGTCCGTGGACTGCGGAGCCCGCGCCAGCACCTACTCCGTCCTCGTCGGCGCCGGGGGTGAGGCTCTCAGAACCCCTGTGTACGCGGGCTACGGCTGCGATCGCGTGGCGCTCTTCCAGGCCGAGTACCGGGGAAGCGTCTCCTTCGACATGGGGCTCGGCGACGACGACGAGTGGGACGAGGGGTGGGGATGGGCCCCCTCGGTGAGCATCGACCCGAGTTGGTCGGTGTTCTTCGATGCCGGGCACGGATGGTCCTTGGCCAAGGACGGGACTCCCGGCCGCCTCGGTCCCGACTCGGAGACGCTCATGGACGTGGGCGTGGGCTTCTTCCTGGGCGACATCGGACTCTACTGGGCCTGGCCACTCAACGGTGAGGACCGGGACTCGAACTTCTTCGTGCGGCTCAGCCATCGCTTCTGAACGGGCGTGCCGGCCATCCCGACGGCGGGCGGCGCGCCGCGCCCCCGCCGTCGCCCGGGCCCTCCGACGGGGGGCCTTCGCCACCCTTCTGTGCATGGCCATCCCGGTCGCTGCCCGAGCCCAGGACGCGGCGCCGCTCTACCTGCGCCCCCAACCCGGGACCGGGGCCCTGGAGATGCGCCTGGGGAACGTCCTGGAGGACGAGGCCCTGGTCCGCGCCCTCCACTCCGGGCTCCCCCTGCGCGTCCACGTGAGGGCCGAGCTCTGGAAGGACGGCTTCTTCGACAGCCAGCGGGGAAGGGGAGAGTGGCGCGCCAGCGTGGTCTACGACCCGCTGGAGCGGCGCTACCGCCTCGCCACCGGCGGCGAGGGCGCCACCGAGCTCTCCGTGGACTCCTTGAGCGCGGCCCGGGATGCGCTCCAGGCGGCGTTCGCCGTTCCGCTCTGCCCCTTCGAGGAGGGGCGCTACTACTACCTGGGCCAGGTGGAGATCGAGACCCTCTCCCTCTCCGACCTGGACGAGCTCCAGCGCTGGCTGCGCGGGGACCTGGCCACGTCGGTGGGCGGCGAAGGGGAGATGGGGACGGCCGTGGAGCGCGGCTTCCACAGGGTGATGGTGCGGGTGCTCGGGATCCCGGTCCGGCGCTACCGGGTCAGGACCCAGCCCTTCGCCTACGGGGCCCGCGACCCGAGCTGAGCCGCCGGCTCCGCCGGGGGATCAGCCGAACGTCGCCTCCCGGACGGTGAGCGCGGCGATGCGCTCCCGGTCCGGCTCCACGCCGATCCCCACACCCGTCGGCACGCGCATCTCACCGCCGTGGACCTCGAACTCCGGGTCCACGATGTCCCGCTCCCAGTAGCGGCGCGACGCGGAGATGTCCCCGGGGAGGACGAACCCCGGCAGCGAGGCCAGAGCCACGTTGTGGGCGCGCCCCACCCCCGATTCCAGCATCCCGCCACACCAGACGGGAAGCCCTTTCGACGCCATGAGGTCGTGGATGCGCCGCGACGAGGCGTGCCCCCCCACCCGTCCCGGCTTGATGTTCACGATGCGGCAGCTCCCCAGCTCCAGCGCGAGCTCCATGTCCTCCACGGACTCGATGGACTCGTCCAGGCAGATGGGCGTGTCGAGTTGCGCCTGCAGGCGGGCGTGGTGGAGGAAGTCGTCGTAGAAGAGGGGCTGCTCGATCATCATGAGCCCCAGGCGGTCCAACTCCTTCAGCCGCGGGGCATCCGCCAGCTTATAGGCAGAGTTGGCGTCCGCCATGAAGCGGACGTCGGGGAAGCGCTCCCGGAGCCCGGCGAGCATGTCCACGTCCCGGCCGGGCTTGATCTTGATCTTCACGCGGGCGTAGCCGTCCTGGATGTACCCGGCCACCTTCTCGTGCAGCGCCGGGTCGCTCTTCTGGAGCCCCACGCTCACGCCGACGGGCACCGCGGTGCGCGTCCCGCCCAGCTTCGCCGACAGGGAGACCCCGTCCATCCGGGCCGCCAGGTCCCATGCGGCCATCTCCACCGCGGCCTTGGCCATCCGGTGCCCGCGGATCCACGCCACGGGGCGGAGCACGTCCTCCGGCTCCGCGAACTCCTGCCCCACCACCGCCGGCAGGATGAAGTCCGTGAGCAGGTGCCACGCGGTCTCCGTGGTTTCGTAGGAGTATCCCGGCTCCTCTCCCACCACGCACTCCCCCCATCCCTCCAGCCCCTCCCCCCGGAGCGTCAGGAGCAGGATCCTCCGGTTCTGCTGGCCGCCGCTGCTGATCTCGAAGTACTCCTTCAGGCGGAGCGGGATCTCGCGGAGCTCGGCTCGCTCGATTCTCATGGGTGGTTCTCGCGGAACAGCAGGTAGTGGGACGTGTGCGGGCCGCGGACGAGCTCGCGCACCTCGTAACCGCGGTCCATGTAGTGGGTCAGGGCCATGCGTGTGCTCCGGCGCCAGGCGACGGCGAGCTCCATGGACCCGGACATGACCGCGGAGATGTCCGCCGGGATGGCGACGCTGACGACGGCATCTTCCATCCCAAGGAGTACCCGTCCCGGCTCGGGCGGCCGGTCCCCTGCGGAAGGGCCCGGACCCAGGGCCGCAGGATAGACGCTGAGCACTCCGGCGTCGGGCCCCCGCTCCTCTCCCGCCATGCGCCGGCTGACCCGCGCCGAGTCCATGCGCCAGAGGGCGATGAAGCGGTCGGTTCCGATGCCACGGTGCAGAGGCGAGTCGGTCTCGCCGTACATGTCCTCGGCGTACTCGCGCACCACGATGCCCAGCTTGGAGAAGTTCAGATAGGCGTTGCGCGACTGCAGGGGATCGAAGGTCCAGTGCATCTTCGTCACGCCGCGCTCCATCATGACCTGACGCTGATAGGCCTTGAGTTGGGTCCCAAGACCCGAATCGCGGAGGCTCCGCTTCACCGCCAGCATGTCCGACCAGTGGACGACCTCGCCCTCGCGCAGGCCGGTCATGCCGAAGACGAAGCCCACGAGGGACCCGTCCCGCGCGTAGGCGCCGGCCGCTATCCCGCCGATGATCTGGACCACCTTCAGGGTGGCCGTCGGCACCCGCTCCGAGAAGCCCTCACCCCAGGTCTCCTCCTGGAGCCGCTCGCAGTCCCGGAACTCCTCGATGGTCCGGAAGGGCCGGATGTCCCAGGACGTCATATCCGGACGCCGTGGGTTGGATACACCGGAGCCGCCAGGAGCATGGCGAGGAGCGCACACCGGTCCACCGTGGCGTCCACCACGATGTGCTCGTGGACCGCGTGGGCGCCGTCGCCCACCGCCCCGAGGCCGTCGAGCGTCGCCGTGTAGCCGCTGGTCACGCTCCCGTCCGAGGCACCCCCCACCATGGTCTCCCCCAGGGGGAGACCGAGTGCCTCCGCGGCGGAGCGCGCCTGCTCCCAGAGCCGTCGGTTGCGCGACGTGCGCTCCATGGGAGGGATGGCGTGCCCCACCTCCACCCGGAGCGTCACGCCGGGGGTCTCGGGGCGGAGTGCCAGAAGCGCGGCCTCCATCCTCTCGGCTTCAGCGGAGGTCACCACGCGCACGTCGACCTCCGCCCGCGCCCTGGCCGCCACCACGTTCGAGCGGGTGCCACCCTCCACCACCCCCACGTTCACCGTGGTGCCCCGCTCCAGGTCGGTGAGCGCGTGCAGCGTGCGCACGATGCAGGCCAGCTCGTGGATGGCGCTGGCGCCCCCGCCCGGATCGAGCCCGGCGTGGGCGGGGCGGCCCTGGATGTGCACCGTGTAGGTTCCCACTCCCTTCCGTGCCGTCTTGAGCAGGCCCTGGGGTCCGAACGCCGGCTCGGGAACGAAGGCGCGGCAAGCCAACCGGGCCAGCCGTCGGATGGAGCGCCCCGATTCCGGGCTCCCGATCTCCTCGTCGGAGTTGAGGAGGAGGAGGGGGGTGGCGGGGAGCTCCGCGTCCAGCTCCCGGAGCGCGCGGAGGGCGAAGACCATGAGGGTGACCCCGGCCTTCATGTCGAAGACGCCCGGGCCGTGGAGCCTGCCCGCTTCCTCGCGGAGCGGCATCTCCTTCAGCGTGCCCAACGGCCAGACCGTGTCCGTGTGCCCCACGAGGAGCTGCACGGCCCGCCCCCGGCGCCGCGACCGCGGCTCCGCGAGGAGGAACCCCCCCGTGACGCGTCCAGGCCGGTGCGTCACGCGGAACCCCACGTCCTCGAGGGCGTCCCTCAGGAGCTGCTGCACCGACGCCTGGGTGGCTGGCACGTCGCTGGGCGACTCGGCTTCCACGAGCGCCCGGAGGAACGCGATCAACGGGTCCCTCTGGCCCCGCACCCACCGGAGCAGCGCCCTCGGGTCCACGGTCCCCGCTTGCGCCTCCTCTGTTCCTCTCATGCGTAGAACCCCGCCCGCCGGTAACTCTCGTCCAGGAGCTCCACCGGGTGGATCATCCCCTCGGGCGCGCCCTCCAGGATCAGGCCGGCCCCGATCTGCATCATGCATCCCGGGTTGGGTGTGGCCGCCACGTCGCACCTGGCGCGCCGCACCGCCGCGATCTTGTCCCCCCCGATCCTTCCTCCCAGCTCGGGGTGGGTGATCCCGTAGATGCCCGCGCCGCCGCAGCACTCGTCGGCGCCGTCGATGACCGTCACCTCGGCGCCGGGTACCGCCGCCAGAACCGTCAGGGGAGCCTGCCGGATGCGTTGGGCGTGCAGCAGGTGGCAGGGGTAGTCGAACGCCACCCGGCACGGCACCGGCGCCCCGGGACGCGGCCCGACCTCGGCCAGGATCTCGTGGACGTCCCGCACCTTCGCGGAGACCGTCGCGGCCCTCGCCGCGAAGGCCGGGTCGTGGGCCAGGAGGTGCGTGTACTCCTTCATGGAGGCGCCGCACCCGGCTGCGTTCACCACCACGAGGTCCACGCCCGGGGCTTCGAAGCACGCCACGTTCAACCTTGCGAGGCCGCGCGCCCCCTCCAGGTCCCCGCTGTGCGCGTGCAGGGCGCCGCAGCAATCCTGGCCGCGCACGGTGACGACCTCGAACCCGTTGGCCTCCAGGACCCGGACGGTCGCGGCGTTGACGCGCCCGTACAGGCCTTCCTGGACGCACCCATCCAGGATCGCGACCCGGCCCCTCCGCGGAGGTTTCGGGTCCGGGAGAACCGCGCCGGCGCCACCGGACGCAGGTCCACGGCGTCTCAGCCCCTTCCACGGCGCCGTGGCGGCGACCATGGCCATGCCCAGCCGGGCGCTCCCCAGCACCCCCCGCCCGGGAAGCAGTCGCGCCGTCAGCGCAGCCAGGCCCGAGGCCTGCGCCAGCTTGCCCCCGAAGAAGAAAGCCCGGCGGATCGGCACCGAGGAGAAGACCAGGAGGAGCAGCCGGGTGAGGAGCGGCGGGCGCCGGTGCTTGGCCGCCACGTCGCGGGCCAGCTCGATGAGCTGGCCGTACGCCACGCCCGAGGGGCACACGGTCTCGCACGCCCGGCATCCCAGGCAGCGGTCGATGTGCGTCTGGAAGGCGTCGCTCGCCGCGTCGAGCCTCCCGTCCACCACGGCACTCATGAGGTGGAGTCGCCCCCGCGGCGAATCCGCCTCGTCGCCCAGGCGGTTGTACGTCGGGCACGCGGCGAGACAGAACCCGCAGTGGACGCACGGGAGCAGCCGCTCCCGCTGATCCTCCAGCGATCGGGCCAACGCATCGGCGGCGGCCGGCACCATGTCAGTTCTCCTTCCCCAGCAAACCGCGGATGAGCGCGGCGAGCCCGCCCAGACCACCCCGGGACCGCCACTGCAGGAGGGCTCGCATCACGCGCGCCGACTCCGTCGAATAGGGAAACCAGTAGGTCTCGCGCTTCAGGCCGGCCCGGTCGGCGAAGAGCGTCTTCGCGCGGGTCAGCTCGTCCAGGGCTTCCACGCCCCGACGCCTCCCGAACCCGCTGTCGCCCACGCCACCCATGGGGAGCGACGGCACGCTGTAGTGGCTGAGCACGTCGTTGACCGAGATCCCGCCTGCCCGCAGCTTGCGCGCGACCTCGAGGCCCCGCCGCCGGTCGCCGGTCCACACGCTGGCGAAGAGCCCGTACGGGGTGGCGTTGGCGAGGCGCACGGCCTCCGCCTCGTCGTCCACGGCGACGATGGGCAGGAGGGGACCGAAGGACTCCTCCCGCACCACGTCCATGGACCCGTCCACGTCCACGAGCACCGTGGGGGGGAAGAAGGGTGACCCGGAGGTGCGGCGGCCGCCGCAGAGGGCGCGAGCGCCGCCCGCCAGCGCGGCGTTCACCTGGCGCTCGATGACGCCCAGCTGAGCCGGAGCGATGATCGGGCCCACGTCGGCGTCGTCCCCGGATCCCACCCGCAGGGCCCACGCCAACTCCGTCACCCGCTCCACAAAAAGTCGGTAGACGGAGCGAACGACGTAGACGCGCTCCACGGAGATGCACGTCTGCCCCGCGTTGAAGAACGCGCCGAAGACGATCCCCCGGGCAGCCCGCTCCAGGTCGGCGTCCTCGAGGACGATGGCGGCGTCCTTCCCCCCCAGCTCCAGCGTCACCGGGGTCAGGGTGGCGGCGGCCGCCTCCATGACCTTCCTCCCGGTGGCGCTGGACCCGGTGAAGGCGATGCGGTCCACGCCCGCCTGCACGAGGGCCCGTCCGGTCGCGCCGTCGCCGGGGATCACCTGGACCAGCCCTCCCGGGATCCCAGCGTCTTCCACGAGATGGAGCACGAGGAGCGCGGTGAGCGGGGTCAGCTCGGAAGGCTTCACCACGACGCCGTTCCCTGCGAAGAGCGCAGGAGTGACACAGTCCATGACGAGGACGAAGGGATAGTTCCAGGGGGTGATCGCTCCCACCACCCCGAGCGGCTCCCGCTCCACCCATCCCGCCTTGGTCACCATCCACCCCATTCCGGCGCGCCGCGTGCGCAGGTGGCGCGGGGCGATCCGGGCGTAGTACCGGACGAGGTCCACCGACACCAGGACCTCCGCCAGCGCCTCGACCCGGGGCTTCCCCGTCTCACGGCGGATGCACTCCGCGATCTCGTCGCAGCGCCGGCCCAGGACGCGCGCCAGCCGCCGCATGACGCGCGCACGCTCCTCGGCGGGACGCTTCGCCCACCCGGCCTGGGCCGCGCGCGAGGTCGCCACCGCGGCCCGCACCTCCTCGGGGCCGGTGACCGGAACGGAGGCCAGCAGGGTCCCGTCCCCGGGCGAGCGCACGTCCAGGGTGGCCCGGGTCACGTCTCGAACCTGCCCGGGGAGAGGACGCCGAGCGGGTCGAAACGGACCCGGAGCGCCCTTCCCAGCTCGGCTGCCTTGCCGGCCGATCCGTAGGCAGGGAAGCCGGCCAGGAGCTCCGGCGCGCCCCGCTCCACCACGAGGCTCCCGCCCAGCGCCTCCAGGCGGGCTCTCAACCGAGTCAGGGAAGCCGCCTCCACACCCGACTCCACCCCTACCCGCACCCTTCCCGACATGACGTCGGCGGCCAGCGCCGCCACCGGCACGGCATCCTGGACGGCGGACAGGACCTCGGCGAGCAGCCCGGGGAGCGCGAAGCCCCGGAGTACGAGCGTGTGCCGCGCGGCGTGGTCCCTCACCGCCTCGAAAGTGCGCTGCGCCTCGGTCCCCCGCAGGGAAGCCGCCAGACCCAGCGACGGCCCCAGCAGCTTCCCCACGTCTGCCTCCACCGCCGCGCCGGCCCCTTGCACACGCACCACGAGCGCGCTTCCCCCGCCGCCCGGTCCCGGGGACATGAGCACCGCGGAAGCGGGCACCACGCCGGCCGTGGCCACCCGGCGAGCCGCGTCCAGGAGGGCCCCTGGACCCTCCCCCTCCAGGACCACCGCCCGCTCCTCCATCGGCCGCGGGAAGAGCCGGAGGGACGCCGACACCACGACGCCGAGCGTCCCGCGGCTCCCCACCATCAGCTTCACCAGGTCGAATCCGGCGACGTTCTTCATGACCCGGCCCCCCAGGTGGAGCACCCGGCCGTCGCCCGTCACCACAGAGAGGCCGAGGACGTGGTCCCGGGGAGTCCCGAAGGCCATCCCCAGGGACCCCGCCGCACCGGTCGCGACGAGCCCCCCCAGCGTCTTCCCGGGGGTGAACGGGGGATCCACCGGGAGCCACTGGCCGCGCTCGGCCAGCGCGCCTCCCAGGGTGGCGAGCATCGTCCCTGCCCTCGCGGTCACCGTCAGGTCCGCCGGCTGGTAGTCCTCCACGCCCGCGAGCCGCCGCGTGGACAGCACTACGAAGCGTCCCCGTGGGGGCTCCGGCCCCGGGTCGGTCCGCGCACCCAGCGGCACCACCGAGAACCCGCTGGCGGCCGCGGCGGCCAGCACGACTTTGATCTCCTCCACGGAGGACGGCTCGGCCACCGCTTCGGGCGGTGCGCCCCCCACGGTCCACTCCTCGACGTCTCCCGGGGCCCGGAGGGCCTCGGCCGGGAGGAGGCCGGCCAGGACGGTGCCGGCAGGCGTGCTCATGGCTCCTCCCGGGGCTCGGGGTCCGGGATCACCTTCCCGGGGTTCATGAGCCCCGCCGGGTCGAACACCCGCTTCGCGTCCCGCATGGCGTCCAGTTCGGCGGGTCCGTAGACCAGCGTCATGTACTTCCGCTTGTCGATCCCCACCCCGTGCTCGCCCGTGATCGTCCCCCCGGCAGCCACGCACGCCGCCATGATCTCCTTCGACGCCGCATCCACGCGGGCCAACTCCTCCTTGTTGCGCCGGTCGAAGGTGAGCTTGGGGTGGAGGTTCCCGTCGCCGGCGTGGAAGACGTTGGCCACCTTGAGGCCGTGCTTCTCGCCGATCGCGCCGATGCGGTGCAGCACCTCGGTGAGCTTGGTTCGGGGGACCGTCGCGTCCTGCACGATGAGGTCCGGCGCGAGCCGGCCGAAGGCGCCGAACGCCACCTTGCGCCCCTTCCAGAGCGCGGCCCGCTCCGCCGCGGTGGTGGCGCGGCGCACCTCCCGGGCCCCCGCGGCCTGGCAGAGGGTGGCGGCCCGGTCGGCGTCGGCGTCGAGCCCCGCATCGGTCCCGTCGAACTCGACCACGAGCACGGCGCCCGCGTCCTTGGGATAGCCGGCGGCGAACACCGAGGCCTCCACGGCCTTGATGGTGGCCGAGTCCAGGATCTCCAGGGCCGCCGGAAGGAGCCCGTCGGAGATGATGGCGGTGACCGCGCTCGCCGCCTCCTCGATGGTGGCGAAGATGGCCAGCAGCGTCCGCACGCCTTCGGGGAGGGGAAGAAGGCGCACCTCGATCTCGGTGGCCATCCCGAAGCAGCCTTCCGAGCCCACGAAGAGCCCCACCAGGTCGAAGCGGCCCTCCGGGTCGCGCCCCGCACCGCCCAACTCCACCACCTCCCCGTCGGAGAGCACCACGGTCAGGCCGGTGACGTACCGGGAGGTGACGCCGTACTTGAGGCAGTGGGGCCCCCCGGCGTTCTCCGCGATGTTCCCGCCCAGCGTGCACACGGGCTGGGAGGACGGGTCCGGGGCATAGTAGAGCCCGTGGGGGCGCGCGGCGTCGCTGAGGCGGTTGTTCACGACCCCTGCCTGCACGCGGGCGACGCGATTGACCGGATCCAGCGAGAGGATCCGCGTCATTCGGGCCGTGCCCAGGATCACGGCGTCGGTCGGGGCCAACGCCCCGCCGGAGAGGCCGGTGCCCGCGCCCCGGGGCGTCATGGGGATCCCGGCTCCGTGGAGGAGCCGGACCACCGCCGCCATCTCGGCGGTGCTGGCCGGGAGGACCACCGCCCGGGGAGGCCACCGGTAGCCGGTGAGCGCGTCGGATTCGTATACCAGCAGCCGCGACGGGTCGGTGATCACATGGTCGCCGCCCACGATTCCGCGGAGCTTCTGCTCGAGCGAGCCGGACAGGAGGGAGTTCAAGGGGAGCGGGGCAAGGGTGCGTGGAGCGTCCCCCGAGGATAGAAGGGAGGGAGCTTCCAGGGCAACCGCCCGCCGGTCAGGGTCCCGCGCCGCTCCTCACGTGCTCGAGGAGCGCGGCCAGGCTCATCTTCGCGGCCCGCTCCAACGCGCTCGGCATGGCCGTCGGGTACACGCGGCGCAGGAGCTCATCCGGCGTCGCTCCGGGTGCCTCCGCCAGCGCCTCCCGCACCTGACGGATCCGCTCCCTGCGGTGCTTCTCATAGCGCCCGAGGGCCCCCGGCACGTCGGTGATGGGGTCGCCGTGCGCCGGGTAGATCACCGACGCGTCCAGGCCGCGCACGCGCTCGAGCGACTCCAGGTAGTCGGCCACGCAGCCGGGGTACTCGGCGACCCCGGTGGTGTCCCCCCTTCCCAGCAGCAGGTCGCCCGCGAACATCGCCCCACGCTCCTCCCAGTGGAAGCACAGGTGGTGCTCGGCGTGCCCCGGGGTGTCCACGGCCCGGAGCGTCCCTTCGTCGGTGACGAGGGCATCCCCGTCCGCCAGGGGAGACTCCACCGTGCTCAGGCCCCCCGGCCCCATGACCGCGACCCCCAGGGCCCGCGCGAGCCGGGGGGCGGCGCCGGCATGATCGCGGTGACCGTGGGTCACCACCACGCGGACGTCGCCGGCATCGGCCAACCAGACGACGAGGGCCCGGACGTGGTCCTCCACGTCCGGGCCCGGGTCCAGCACCACCGCCGAGCGGCGGCCCACTCTGTACGTCCGCGTTCCATCCAGCGTGAACGGGCCTGCGTTGCCCGCGCTCAGGAACGGCGGGTGTGCGTCCAACCGGTCGCGCCTAGCGGCGCTCCGCCATGAGCTGCTCGGCCAGCTTGTCCGCCACGCTCTGGACCAGGAGCTCGTCGTCTTCCGTGAACGCCTTGGGGTCCTCAGAGTCGATGTCGATCTGGCCGAAGATCTCATCCCCGGCGCGGATCAGCACCACCATCTCCGACTGAACGTCCGGGGCGCAGGCGAGGTAGTCGGGCTCCTTGCTCACGTCGGGGATGTTCAGATTGGCCTTCTCGGCCACGGCCCGACCGCAGATCCCGGTCCCCACGGGGATCTTGGCGTGCTCCGTGGGCGAGCCCACGTAGTTGTGGAGCCAGAGCTCGTTCGCCTCGGCGTTGAGCAGGTACACGCCCGTCCAGCTGAAGCGCTTGTCGGACGACCCGATCGTGCGCACCGCATACCGCAGGAGCGCGTCGGAGAGGTACCCCTCGTCGCGCATGACCTGCAGGTCCCGCACCAACTTGCCAGCTTCAAACATGCTCGTTGAATCCGTCAGACGGTTGCACCCGCGCCGGCGTGGTCCCGTGCGGACTTCCTGCTCTCCGGTACCGGCCGCCCCTCCGGATGAGGGGTGGTCCACGGCGCCGACGCCGGAGCCCATAAGGCTAGAAGCAGCCCTGGGGGCCGTCAACGGAACCCGGCTCCCGGCCCCCCGCGAACACCAAGGCTACCGCGGCGTGAAGTCCGTCTCCGGGGTCAGGCGCCGGACGAACGCGGCCAGAAGCCGCGCGGTGTGTCGTAGGTCCGCGATGCTCACCACCTCGTTGGGGGAGTGCATGTAGCGGTTGGGCACCGAGACCAGGCCCGTGGGCACCCCCGAGCGCGTGAGGAAGATGGCGTCGGCGTCCGTCCGGGTGTACTTGGGCGATGCCTGGATGGTGTAGGGGATGTCCTCCTCGTCGGCCACCTTCGCCAACATCTCGAACACGCCGTCGTGGGCCGCCGAGCCCCGGCTGAGCACCGGGCCTCCGCCGATCCTGTGGTCGCCCAGCTCCTTCTTCTCGATGTCGGGGACGTCGGTGGAGAAGGTGACGTCCACCACCAGCGCCACGTCGGGCTCCAGGCTGTGAGCGCTCGTGCGCGCTCCGCCGCCCGAGTACCCGATCTCCTCCTGGACCGTGGCCACCGCCGTCACCGACGCGTGACCCGGGTCGCCCGCCAGGAGCCGCGCCACCTCGAGCACAACGTAGGCGCCGATGCGGTCGTCGATGGCCCGGCTGGCGATGCGGTCCCCCGCCAGGCGGAGGAGGGTCTGGGAGATGACCATGGGGTCGCCCACCCGTAGCCCCAGAGCCCGGGCCTCGTCCAGGGACGAGACGCCCACGTCCACCCAGAGCTCCTTGGTCTTGGAAGCCTTGGCGCGGTCCTCCGGGGTCATGAGGTGGATGGCCTTCTTTCCGATGACCCCGGGCACGTCCCCGTCGCGCCCCAGGATCGTCACCCGCTGCCCCACGAGGACCTGGGGATCCCAACCCCCGATCTCGTCCACGAAGACGAACCCCTTCTCGTCCATGTGCGTGATCTGCAGGCCGATCTCGTCGATGTGCCCCGCCAGCATCACGCGCGGTCGCCCCGCCGGATTGATGGTGGCGTACGAATTGCCGCCCACGTCGACCCGCACCTCTTCCGCGAAGGTCGCCGCCTCCTCGCGCCACACCCGCGCGGGGCGCACTTCGAAGCCCGAAGGGCCGGAGGCGTCGAGCAGCTTCTCGAGGAACGCGATGTCGTCGGACATGGGCGGGGTTCCGGTGCGGGGTTTCACGGAACGGTCAACCTAGGCGGGGATCCGTCGCCTTTCCAGGCTCTGGCCGCCAGGCCTGCGCGGCTCAGGGATCCCGGGTCTCGATGCGGATCTCGTGGCGGGGATCCAGGCCGGGCTCGTGCGTGGGCTGGTCGGCCTGGCGTTCCGGGGCCCGGCCCTCCGGCGGGCCGCCGAAGGGCACGCCGCGGCCGGACGGATCCAGCACCACGAACCTCATCGCACCTCCGCCCGCGCCTGCCTCGAGCCGCGCCCGCACCTTCCGCTGGATCCACCGCCTCGACGGCGGCACCAGAAGGGCGATCCCGGCGATGTCGGTGAGGATCCCGGGGGCCAGGAGAAACGCCCCTGCCACCAGCACCGAGATCCCATCGAGGAGGGCCTGGCCGGGGATCCGCCCCATCATCAACTCCTGCCGGGCCTGGAAGAGGATCCGCAGTCCTTCGGCGCGCGCCAGGGCCGCGCCCACGATGCCCGTGCCAAGCACCACGGCCAGCGTCGGCAGGAATCCCACCGCCTGCCCGATGCGGACGAGGAGCACCACCTCGAGGACCGGGATGACGACGAAGAAGAAGGCGAGGCGGGCGAAGCAGGACATGGTCCCCCACCTACCCTCGGCCTCGCCCCGGGGGTCCCCCGTCGTGGTCTCGAGATGC
The DNA here is from genome assembly GCA_035477395.1 of Longimicrobiales bacterium. Lineage (GTDB taxonomy): Bacteria > Gemmatimonadota > Gemmatimonadetes > Longimicrobiales > Gaopeijiaceae > SZUA-318. Next base: position 115,678 of record DATIKQ010000033.1, on the reverse strand, counting down.
GGACCCGGGGCCGCACCCGGGTGTACCGTGGGGCCCAGCCGATCCACCTGCGAGGAACGCCCGCGAGCCATGGAGCAGACCTACTTCCGGAAGGGCTTCGGACTCAAGAAGGAGCTGAAGCACCTCATCGACGCCGAATACCATTCGGCGATGGTGGAGCGCATCCGCGCCCGGGGCTACACCGACCGCTTCGGGGACGTCACGGTGCGGCTGGCCCAGGAGTTCGGGTTCTGCTACGGGGTGGACCGGGCCGTGGACTACGCGTACGAGACCGTCCACAAGTTCCCGGACAAGGTCATCCACCTGCTGGGGGAGATCATCCACAACCCCCACGTGAACCAGCGCCTCACGGACATGGGAATCCGCTTCCTGCACCCGGATCCCGACGGCCGCTTCGACTTCAGCCCCATCACCGCACAGGACGTCGTGATCATCCCCGCGTTCGGCGTGACCATCCACGACTTCGACGTGCTGAAGAAGATCGGGTGCATCCTGGTGGACACCACCTGCGGATCCGTGCTCCACGTGTGGAAGCGGGTGGAGAGCTACGCCCGCGACGGCTTCACGTCGGTCATCCACGGCAAGTACTCGCACGAGGAGTCACGGGCCACCGCTTCCCAGGCGGACAAGTACCCGGGCGGCAAGTACCTCATGGTGCGCGACATGGACGAGGCCATGCTGGTCTGCGACTACATCGCCCGCCGCCCCGGACACCTGTCCAGGGAAGCCTTCCTCGACCAATTCAGGCACAAGGCCTCACCGGGCTTCGACCCCGACGCGGACCTCGAGAAGGTCGGCGTCGCCAACCAGACGACGATGCTGGCCAGCGAGTCCATCGCCATCGGGATGAGGATCCACGACGCGCTGGTGGAGCGTCACGGCCTCGACTACATCAAGGCCCACTTCCGGTCCTTCGGGACCATCTGCTCGGCGACGCAGGAGCGCCAGGACGCCGTCGCCGCGATGATGAAGGAGCCCCCGCAGGTCATGCTGGTGATCGGAGGCTACAACTCCTCGAACACCAACCACCTGGCCCACCTCTGCCGGCAGCACACCCGCACCTTCCACATCGAGGACGCCGCCTGCATCGACGTGGAGAGGGGAACGATCCGACACAAGCCCGAGCTGAGCCCCACGGCTCCGGAGGTGGAGGAGACGGACTGGCTCCCCTCCGGAGCGTTCGACCTGGGGATCACCGCCGGTGCCTCGACGCCCAACAACAAGATCGGCGAAGCGGTGATGCGCGTGCTCGGGATCCGCGGCATCGAGGCGGACCTGCACGGCGAGGTGCCGGCCTCGACCTGAGCCGGCGCTCCGCGTCCGCGGCGTTCCCTGTTCCCTACTCCGCGCCCCTGTCCCGGATGGTGCGCCCCAGCTTCTTCAGGAGCGCGCGGAGCTCCTCCTGCTCCTCCGCAGGGAGAGAGGCCGACAGCTCCTCGATGAAGGCCCCGTGCCCGGGGAACACTCTGGCGATGACTTCGTGACCCTTCGCGGTGAGCTTCGCCTGGATGATCCGTCGGTCCACCGGTGAACGCTCGCGGTGGACCAGCCCCTGCTCCTCCAGGCGGTCCATCACGTACGTGACGTTCCCCCCCGTGACGAGCAGCTTGTCCGCCAGGTCGCCCAGGGACAGCGGGCCAAGGTGGTAGAGCGCCTCCAGGATCCCGAACTGGGGGGTCGTGAGCCCGTACTCGCCTACCTTGCACGAGACCGCCCTGGCGTAGGTGGCGTAGCACCTCGCCAGAGCGATCCAGAGCCGCAGCGCCCGCTCCTGGCTCTCCGGCCAATCCCGCGGTGCCGGTGCCTCCAGGAGGTTCGGGGCTCCGGCGTCCGCCGCGCCCGTCCGCGAGTGCTGCCCGCTCTCCAGCTCCTCGCGCATCAGATGTGGATCGGGCGCCCGAGGGCCGCCAGCGCACCTTCCGAGACGCCCTCGGAGAGTGTCGGGTGCGGGTGGATCGCCTTCTCCAGCTCCTCCACGGTGGACTCCAGGTGCCGCCCGATCACGAACTCGGCAATGAGCTCGGTGGCGTGGGGCCCCACGATGTGGGCGCCCAGGATCTCCGAGTACTTCTTGTCCCGGATGATCTTCACGAAGCCGTCCGAGTGCCCCTGCGCCACCGCTCGTCCGATGGCCGCCCAGGGGAGCTTGCCCACCTCGATGTCGAAGCCCTTGGCCTTGGCCTGCTCCTCCGTGAGGCCGACCGACGCCACCTCGGGGTGGCAGTAGGTGCAGTTCGGCACGTTGCCGTAGTCCACCGTCCCGTGGCCTTTTCCGGCGATGTGCTCCACGCAGACGACGCCCTCGTGGCTCGCCTTGTGGGCGAGAAGCTGGTGCCCGGCCACGTCGCCGATGGCGTAGATCCCCGGGACGTTGGTGCGCAGGTGGTCGTCCACCACGATGAAGCCGCGCTCGTCCACCTTCACGCCGGCCTCCTCCAGGCCGACGCCCTGCGAGTTGGGAGCCCGACCCACGGCGGAGAGCACGTGGTCCACCTCGAGTTGATGGGCGTTGCCCTTGGCGTCCGTAAAGGTGACCCGCACACCGGCGGAGAGGAACTCGGCCTTCTCGAAGCGCGCGGACGTGTGGATGTCGATGCCGCGCTTCTTGTACGTCCGCTCCATGAACTTGGAGATCTCGGCGTCCTCCAGGGGGAGGATGCGGTCCAGCGCCTCCACGATGGTCACCTTCGTCCCGTAGGACGCGTAGACGTCGGCGAACTCCATGCCGATGGCGCCGGCCCCGACGATGAGGAGGGACCCGGGGGCCTTCTTCTGCATGAGGGCGCCGGTGGAGGACCAGACCCGGTCCTCGTCGATCTTGAGCACCGGAAGGTCCCGGGGACGGGAGCCGGTGGCCACGATGACGTGGGCCGCCTCCAGGACGGTCTTCTTGCCGTCGGCGGCCTCCACCTCGACCTTCCCCGCCCCCTGGAGCCGCCCGTAGCCCTGCAGGTGGGTCACCTTGTTCTTCTTGAACAGGAACCCGATCCCCCTCGCCATCTGGTCGGCGACCGCGCGGCTGCGCTCCTGGGCCGGGCCCAGGTCGAAGGTCACCTCCTTGGCGTGGATGCCGTGCTTCCCGGCGTCCTTCATCTCGTTCACGAGCATGGCGCTGGTGAGCATCGCCTTGGTGGGGATGCATCCGATGTTGAGGCAGACGCCACCGAGCTTCTCGGCCTCGACGCTCGCCACGCGCATCCCGAGTTGGGACGCGCGGATGGCCGCGACGTACCCGCCGGGACCCGAGCCGATGACGACCAGATCGAAACGATCCCCGCTTCCTGTGCCGGCCACGTGCTACCTCGCTCTGGGAAAGGGAGCCGCGAGCGCCCCCGAGGAACCGTACAACGTTGAACAGTCCAAGAAGTTAGATTCCGCCCGGGAGGGAGGAAACCCCGTGAAGGCCCAGGCGCTCCGCACCGTACGGACGGGGTGACGGCCACTCTGCCCGAGCCGCCCGAAAGAGCGTAGTATCCACGGGTACCGTGCACGGGAGCAGGCCGCCCATCCAACAGGAGACCGAAGATGTGGTATCTGCTGATCGTCGTCGTGATCGTGGTCCTGGCGGTGGGGATGTACAACTCGCTGGTGCGGCTCCGCCTGCAGGTGGACGGCGCCTGGGCCGACATCGACGTCCAGCTCAAGCGCCGGTACGACCTCATCCCGAACCTCGTCGAGACCGTCAAGGGATACGCCAGCCACGAGAAGGGCACGCTGGAGGCCGTGGTCCAGGCCAGGTCGGCGGCCATGTCCGCACAGGGGCCGGCGGCGAAGGCCGAGGCCGAGGGCGCGCTGGCCGGCGCACTCAAGTCCCTGTTCGCGCTCTCCGAAGCCTACCCCCAACTCCAGGCCGCCGGCGGGTTCCGCGACCTCCAGGGCGCCCTCTCCGAGATCGAGGAGCAGGTGGCCCAGGCCCGCCGCTACTACAACGCCGTCGTGCGGGACTTCAACACGAAGACGGAGACGTTCCCGAGCGTCTTCGTCGCCCGGGCCTTCGGGTTCACCAAGCGTGAGTTCTTCGAGGTGGCGGAGGGGGAGAAGGCCGTCCCCAAGGTGAAGTTCGACTAGGCTCTCTTTCGCCCTGCGCAGGAACGACGATGCTCCCGACCACGAGAAGGCTCGGTGCGGGGCTGGCCCTGGCCCTGGCCGGCCTCGCCTTGCTCGCCCCGTCCCTTTCCGCTCAGAAGAGCCTCGAGATCGAGCGCTTCGACGCCACCCTCCGGGTCGAGGAGTCGGGGTGGCTGGACGTGCGCGAGGAGATCCTCGTCCGCTTCACAGGGAGTTGGAACGGGATCTTCCGCAACATCCCCGTGGAGTACAGGACCGAGCAGGGGTTCTCCTTCCGCCTGCGCCTCGAGGACGTGTCGGTGACCGGCGAGGACGGGGAGCCCCTGGAGTACTCGTCCTCCCGAGAACGTCATTACAGGCAACTGAAGATCAGGGTCCCGGGAGCGTCGGACGCCACGCGGAAGGTGGTCATCCACTACCGCGTGCCCAACGGCCTCCGATTCCAGGAGGAGTACGACGAGCTGTACTGGAACGTCACCGGCGACGAGTGGGACATGCCCATCCTCGCCGCCTCGGCCATGGTGCACCTGCCTCCCTCCCTGGCGGGGATCCGGACCGCGTCGTGGACCGGCGGCTACGGCTCCACGGAAGACGCGGCCTCCGTGGAGAAGTCAGAGGGCGCTCTCTTCTTCGAGAGCCTGCGTCCGCTGAACTTCCGCGAAGGACTCACCATCGCCGTGGCGTGGAATCCCGGCGTGGTGGAGCGCCCCTCCACGCTGGACAAGGTCCTGGCCTTCCTCCGGGCGAACTGGCTCCTGACGCTCCCGTTCGTGAGCCTCTGGGTCATGTGGCGCCTGTGGGCGAGTCGGGGCCGGGACCCGGCCAAGCTGGCCATCTCGCCGCAGTACGAGCCCCCCGACGGCATGACCCCGGCCGAGGCGGGCACCCTGTTGGACAACCGCCCCGACATGCGGGACCTCACGGCGGCTCTGGTGGACCTGGCCGTGCGGGGCTTCCTGCGCATCGAGGAGATCGAGCCTTCCGGGCTCCTGGGCCGCTTCGTGGGGAAGACGGACTACCGGCTGGTGCCGGTGAAGCCCCGCGAGGAGTGGACGGGGATGCGGGACCACGAGGTCTCCCTCCTCCACGGCGTGTTCGGAGGAGGCAGCGGCATCCCGGCGCCCGTGGAGATGTCGGAACTGGCCCACCAGTTCTACAAGAACCTGGGCTCCATCCGCTCGGGGATACTCCGTGAGCTGGTGAAGCGCGGCTACTACGACCAGAGGCCCGACAAGGTGGCGGGGATGTACGTCGGTGCCGCGTTCGCGGTGGGCACCCTCGGCGTCGTCGGGGGCCTCTTCCTCGCGGAAGCGCTGAGCCTTTCCCCGCTCACGGCCATCATCGCAGGCGTCGGGACGGCGCTCCCGATCCTGGGCTTCGGGATATTCATGCCCGCCCGCACCGTGAAGGGCGCCCGGGCCCTCGAGCGGGTCCTGGGATTCGAGGAGTTCCTGGAGCGCGTCGAGTCCGACCGCTACAAGCGCATGATCACGTCCCCGGAGATGTTCGAGCGCTTCCTCCCCTACGCCATGGCGTTCGGCGTCGAGAAGAAATGGGCCGCGGCCTTCGAGGGCATGTACACCGAGCCCCCGGACTGGTACCGGGGCCAGTGGCACGGCGGCTTCCGCCCGGTCTTCTTCGCCCAGAGCATGGGGCACATGTCCACCGCGGCGGGCACGGTCATGGCCTCGGGTCCGCGTAGCTCGGGGGGCTCGGGCTTCGGCGGCCGAGGTGGGGGAGGCGGGTTCTCGGGCGGCGGATTCGGAGGAGGAGGGGGCGGGGGCTGGTAGCCGGCCGTGGCCCAGGGGAGCGCCGCCTCTCCCCGGCCTCCAGTGCCCTCAGCGTCGCTGGTTCCCACCCGGTCCCGCCCCGCCCAGAATGGGGGCCAGGACCTCGAGGCGTCCGTCCACCGGCGCTGGCTCCAACCCGAGGAGATGGGCCAGAAGCGGGTAGACGTGTACCGATTCGAACTCCGCGATGCGCTGGCCCGGAGCGATGTGCGGACCCCTGCCGAGGAAGATGGCCCCCATGGCGGGCGTCAGGTTGTCCCAGCCATGGGTGAATCCGTCCTTGCCGGGCATCCGGTCCGGGGTCACCACCGTCGCCCCCGGGTAGGCCAGGATGACGATGTCGCCGATGCGCGGATCGGCGCTGTAGTGGAAGCGGGGCGGCACCTCCGTCCGAAGCCAGACGTCCGCCTCGGGCAGCAGGGTCCGAAGGGAGTCACGGAGGCCCGGCAGCCTCTCGGCCCCTCCCTCGTCCACCCAAAGGCTCGCGTAGGGACCGCCCTCCACCATGCGCACTCCCCTGAAGAGCGCCGTGTCCACCGGCTGTGCCCGGGTGGCCTCGGCCCTGAGCATCCCGTGGTCCGAGACGATGAACAGGTACACGTCGCCGCCGTGGGGCAGGGCGGAGAATCCGTCCAGGAGGCGTCCGATCTGCACGTCCACCGCCGCCACGGCGTCCCGGGTCTCCGGGCTGTCCGGACCGAAGGCGTGACCGATGTCGTCGAGGTCCGAGAAGTACATGGTGATGAGGTGGGGGCGCGTCTCGGGCGGTAACGCCAACCATGCCAGGACCGAGTCCACGCGCGCGGCGTTGCCCACCGCCGCGTCGTAGCGCTTCCAGTTGGTGGGGCGAATCCCCCCGACGTCCGCCTCGGTGCCGACGAAGTAGAACGCCGCCGTCACCATCCCCTGGCGCTCCGCGGTGACCCAGATGGGCTCGCCTCTGTACCACGTGCCGTCCTCCACCGCATCCCGGTTCCCCAGCGCGTACAGCTCGCCGCGCTCCGGATCCCAGAACCGATTCCCCACCAGCCCGTGGTGCTCGGCGTGGAGTCCGGTGGCGATGGTGTAATGGGAAGCGAAAGTCTTGGTGGGGAAGACGGGGATCATGCGGTCCGCCCGCACTCCCTCCGACGCCACCCTGCCGAGCGCGGGCGTCGGATACCGATCCAGGTAGTCGTGGCGGAATCCGTCCAGCGAGAGAAGAACCACATACGGCGCAGTGGCGTGCCGCTGGGCGTTGGTCCCCGGTGTGCCAGGCTCCTGCGACGCCGACGTGCCGCCGGAGCATGCCGAGGCGACGAGCGCGAGGGCGAGAAGGGATGCCCTCCTCAGGTAGGAGAACGACGCGGCGGGGAGCATGGAGGACCTCGGCGGGAAGGTCGGGGGGAGAGGACACCTTCAGGAGAGGCTCTCGACCGAGGGGCCCTCCAGCGTAGTCTCAGGCGTCACCGCGCCGGGTGCAAGCAGCCCTGAAACAGGCGCACGACCGACGAGATCGAGAGGGTCCTCCCCCTGACGCCGACGGTGTTCCACGTCCTGGTCGCATTGGCGACCAGCCCCCGTCACGGCTACGCCGTGGCCCGCGAGGTGGAGGAGTTGAGCGAGGGCCGGATCGTCATGGGTCCGGGCACGCTGTACGGGTCGCTTCAGCGCATGACCGACGCAGGTTTGATCCAGGAGACGGAGAACCCAGGGGAGCAGGGCCTCCACGCGGAGCGCCGGCGCTACTACCGGATCACCCACCTGGGGCGCGCTGCCCTCCGGGCCGACACGCAGCGACTCGCCCGGGCACTCGCGGTGGTTCAGGAACGGCTGGGATGACTTCGGCCCCGGGGCGAGATCCTCTCCGGAGCTCCTACCGGCGCCTCCTCGCGCTGTACCCCCGGGCCTTCCGCATGCGCTTCGAGATGGACCTGTTGCAGGTGTTCGACGACCGGCGGCGCGAGGGCCGCTTCTCGGGACGCTGGGGCGGTATCCGCCTGTTGGCGTTCCTCCTCAAGGACTTCGTTACTTCCATGCCGATGGCCCGACCGCCACGGCACAAACATGGGGTGGCGGGGATGATGAGCAACGTGATGCAGGACCTGCGGCAGGCCTTCCGCATGCTGGGGAGGAGCCCCGTGTTCACGGTGACGGCCGTGATCACCCTCGCTCTGGGCATCGGATTGAACGCGGCCACCTTCTCGGCCGTGAACGGCATCCTCCTCCGACCCCTCCCCGGCGCCGAGGAGCCCGAGCGTCTGGTTCAGCTGTACCGCCAGTGGCCGGGACTGGACTACGGGTCGAACTCCATTCCCCCCTACCAAGACGTCCGCGACCGCGGTGGAGAGGTCTTCGAGAACGTGGCGGCCTGGTACTTCGCCGCGATGTCCCTCTCCGCCGACGGCCGCAGCGAGCGCATCATGGGCCTCCTTGTGAGCGCCGACTTCTTCCAGACGTAGGGAGTGGCGCCGGCGGTGGGGCGCTACTTCATCCCCGGGGAGGAGGACCGCGGGCCGGGAGCGCACCCCGTCGCGGTCCTCGGGCATGGGTTCTGGGAAGAACGCCTCGGAGGGGACCCGTCCGTGGTCGGGCGGACCATGCTGCTGAACGGCCACCCCTTTCAGGTCGTGGGCGTGGCCCCGGAGGCGTTCGACGGGCCGGTCACCTTCGCGTCCATCCCCGTCTACGTTCCGCTCATGATGCAGATGGAGATCAACCCGGGGTTCAACCTCATCGAATCCCGGGGCAACAACATGATGAACGTGGTCGCGCGCCTGCGGGACGGGACCACCCTGGAACAGGCCCAGGAGCGGATGGACGCGGGGATCCACCCCATGTTCCGGAGCGCCCAGGTGGGGATGAGCTCGGTGATGCTGGCCGTGGTGTCTCTGCTTCTGCTCATCGCCTGCGTCAACGTGGCGAACCTCTTCCTGGCCCGGGCGTGCGAGCGGCGGCGGGTGCCGTGAGGGTCATCGAGAACGTCCGGCCGCCCATGGATGGCCCCTGGCGGTCTCGTTGGCCGCGACGCTGCTCTTCGGGCTCGTGCCTGCCCTCCAGGCAACCCGCGCCGACATGGTCTCCGCGGTGAAGGGCGACACGGGCGCCAGGACCCGCTCGCGAGCGAGCAGCGCTCTCGTCGTCGTCCAGATGGCCCTGTCCCTTCTCCTCCTGATCAGCTCCGGTCTCTTCCTGAGGAGTCTGCAGGGAGCCACCCGCATCGACCCTGGCTTCGACGACCCCGCCCACCTCGTGCTGGCCTCTGTGGGCCCTGGCCTTCAGGGTTATGACGAGACCCGCAGCGGGGCCTTCCTGGACCGGCTCCTGGAGGATGTGGCCGCACTCTCCGAGGTCCGCGCGGTCGGCCTGTCCGATCGGGTGCCCCTCGGTCTGAGCGGGTGGGGCCGTTCCGTGGAGATCCCGGGGTACGAGTTCTCCGAGGGGGAGCTCCAGAGCCTGAGCTACGCCCGCGTCTCCGAAGGCTATCTGGAGGCCCTGGGCGTCAGCCTCGTGGAGGGACGCACCTTCTCGCGTCAGGACGATGCCCCGTCCCCCCCCCGATCATCATCGTGAACCAGCGCTTCGCCGAGCGCTTCTGGCCCACGGAGTCGGCGCTCGGCGAGGCACCCACCGAGCTCATGTATCTGCCCCAGCGGGAGCTCTTCGCCTCCGGCGTAACGCTGGTGGCACGCGCCTCGTCCGATCCACAGGTCGTGCTCCGACGCATCCGGGAGATCGTGAGGGCCGCGGACCCGGACATGCCCGTGTTCGACGTGCGCACCATGGAGGACCACATGGGGATCGCGCTCCTCCCTGCTCGGCTGGGAGGGACGGTCCTGGGTCTGTTCGGCGTTTTGGGCCTCGTCCTGGCGGCCGTCGGCGTCTACGGCGTGATGGCCTACTCCGTGGCCCGGCGCACCCGTGAGCTGGGCATCCGCATCGCGCTTGGCTCCGACCGGGCCGCCGTGCTGGGCCTGGTCCTGCGCGAGGGCCTGCGGCTCACGCTCGTCGGCGTGGTCATCGGACTGGCGTCCGCCGCCGGCGCGGCGCGGCTTCTGGGCGGCCTCCCTCCCAGCGCGCCGCGCGGCCGGGGTGGATCCCCTCCGCGCCCTCAAGACGGAATGACGGTCAGCCCCTGAGCGACTCGGTGCGTGTCCGGACCGCGTCGCGATAGACGTCGTTCATCTCCTCGGTGCCGGCCACCGCGAACCCGAGGTCGTGGAGCCGCCCGTCCACAAGGCAGTAGATCCATGCGTGTACGGTCAGCTCCTGGCCACGGGACCACGCGTCCCGAACCGCGTCCGTTCGGCACACGTTCACGGCCTGCTCGATGGCGTTGAGCTCGCACAAGCGGTTGATGGCGTCGCGCTCTTCCGTGAGCTCGCCGAGCTCCGCGCCGTGCTTGAGCGCTACGTCCTCCACGTGGCGGAGCCAATGGTCCATGAGACCGAGAGGCAGGTGCCGCCATGCTGCGGTGATGCCTCCGCAACCGTAGTGCCCGCACACGATGACGTCGGGGACCTTGAGAACCTCCACGGCGAACTGCACCACCGAGAGGCAGTTCAGGTCGGAGTGGACCACCACGTTGGCGATGTTGCGGTGGACGAACAGGTCGCCTGGGTGCAGACCGACGATGTCGTTGGCGGGAACCCGGCTGTCGGAGCACCCGATCCACAGGCACCTGGGGTGCTGCTCGCGGGCCAGATCCTTGAAATAGCCGGGGTCTCGGGTCAGCTGGGCGTGGGCCCAGGCCCGGTTGTTGGCGAAGAGCTCAGGTAGATGCTTCATGGCGGGTACCCTCTACACGAGGATGGCGGTGGGCTCCTCCAGCATCGCCTTCAGGGTGGCCAGGAAGCGGGACCCCTGGGCGCCGTCGATGACCCGGTGGTCGCAGCTCATGGTGACGCGCATCCGCGGCCGCACCACCACCTGCCCGTCCACCGCCACGGGCGTGTCCTCCACGCCGCCGATGGCCAGGATGCCGGCTTCGGGCGGGTTGATGATGGCGGTGAACTCGTGGATGCCGAACATCCCCAGGTTGGACACGGAGAAGGTCGAGCCCGTGTACTCGTCGGGCATGAGCCGCTTCTCCCGGGCGCGTCCGGCCAGCTCCCGGACCTCCCGGGCGATCTGGGCGATCCCCTTCAGGTGGGCGTTCTTGACCACCGGCGTGATCAGGCCGTCCTCGATGGCGACGGCCACGCCCAGGTGGACGCCGCCGAAGCGGCGGACGTGCGTGCCGTGCCACTGGGCGTTGCACTCCGGGTGCTTGCGAAGGGCGCCCGCGACCGCCTTCAGGACGATGTCGTTGAGGGAGATCTTCTCGCCCTGCTTCTCGAGCCAGGCGTTGATGCTCCGACGTGCCTCGATCACCCGCCCCATGTCCACGTCGATGGTCAGGAAGAAGTGGGGCACCGGCCCGATGGACTCCACCAGCCGCTTGGCGATGGTCTTCCGCATCTGGGAGACGGGAACGTCCTCGAACTCCGTCTCTGCCACCGTCGCCGCGGTGGGGGCCGACACGACGGGCGGAGCGGCCTCCCGGGCAGCCTCGACGTCGCGCTTCACCACGCGCCCACCGGGCCCCGAGCCCTCGACGCGGGCCAGGTCCACGCCCAGGTCGTCGGCGAGCCGGCGTGCCAGCGGCGATGCCTTCACGCGGCCGCCCTCCGCGACCACCGGAGCAGCGCCTGCCGGCGGTGCGGGGGCTGGCGCGGCAGCGGGCGCAGGCGTCTTCCCGGGAGCCGCGCCCCCGGTCCCGGTAGCCGATGCGGGAGCGCCGCCGTCGCCGCCCGACGCCGAGATGTCGTCCCCGGCTCCGGCGATGACGCCGATGACCGACCCCACGGCGGCGGTGCCGCCCGCGCCGAGCAGGATCTTGCGGAGGACCCCTTCTCCTCGGGCCACCAATTCCATGGTGGCCTTGTCGGTCTCGATCTCCGCCAGGATGTCGCCGTTCACCACGGCGTCGCCCTCGGCCTTGAGCCAGCGCACCAACTGCCCCTCTTCCATCGTCGGGGACAGCGCTTCCATATGGACTTTGGTGATCATGCGGTGGTTTCCTTGCCTCCTGCGCCCATTTCAGCGCGCCCCCCTGTAGAGCACTCTGTTGCAGGCCTCTACGACGCGATCCGCGCTCGGCTTGGCCATGCTCTCGAGGTTCTTGGCGTACGGCATGGGGACATCGGCCTGTGCCACCCGAAGCACGGGTGCGTCCAGGTCGTCGAAGGCCTCCTCCTGGATAATGGCCACGATCTGCGCCCCCACACCTACGTAGGACCATCCCTCCTCCACGTACACCGCCCGGTTCGTCTTGCGCACCGAGGCCAGGATGGCATCAACGTCCAGGGGCCGCAGCGTGCGCAGGTCGAGGACGTCGGCCCCGATCCCCACCTTCTCCAGCTTGGCCGCGGCCTGCAGGGCCACGTGGACCATCTTCCCGTGGGTGATGATGGAGACGTCCGACCCCTCCCGCTTCAAATCCGCCACACCGAGTGGAATCACGAAGTCCTGGTCGTCGGGGACCTCGCCCTTGAAGTTGTAGAGCAGCTCCCCCTCCATGAACGCCACCGGGTCGTTATCGCGGATGGACGCCTTGAGCAGGCCCTTGGCATCGGCGGGCGTGGCCGGCGTCACGACCTTCACGCCGGGAGAGTGGACATAATAGGTCTCGCACGCGATGGAGTGCTGCGCCGAGAGCTGGAGCGCGGCGCCCGTCGGGCCCCGGAAGACGATGGGCATGGGGAACTGCCCGTCGCTCATGTACAGCATCTTCGCGGCGCTGTTGATGACCTGGTCGATGGCCAGGAAGGCGAAGTTGAACGTCATGAACTCCACCACCGGGCGAAGCCCCGCCATCGAGGCGCCGACGCACAACCCCGTGAAGCCGAGCTCGCTGATGGGGGAGTCCACCACGCGCCTCGGGCCGAACTGGGCCAGGAGGCCCTTCGACACCTTGTACGCGCCATCGTACTCCGCCACCTCCTCGCCCATGAGGAAAACCTCGGGGTCGCGCTGCATCTCCTCGCGAAGGGCTGCGTTCAGCGCCTCGCGATAGGTCATCACCGCCATGGCGAGGCCCCCCTCCCGTCGAAGTTCAGGCGGCCGTGGGGGTTGATCTCGGCCCACACGTTGGTGTAGAGCGCTTCGGCGTCCGGGAGCGGGGACTGGTCGGCGAAGTCCGCGGCTGCCTGCGCCGCCGCCCTCGCCTCCGTGTCCAGAGCCTCCAGCCCGGCCTGATCCAGGTGACCCGCCTCGAAGAGCCGGTCGCGGAGGAGGACGATGGGATCCTCCTCGTGCGTCTTCCGATCCACCTCGTCCTTGGGCCGGTAGGTCCCCGACACGGGATCCGACATGGAGTGGCCGCGGAAGCGGTACGTCTCTACGTCCACGAACCGGGGCCCCCCGCCGCTGCGGACGGCCTCCGCCAGGTCGCGGAAGTGGGCGTACGTGGCCAGCACGTCCTGGCCGTTCACCGAGCTGGCGGGAATGCCGTATGGGGAGGCCTTCTCGATCATGTCCGTGAGGGAAACGCGCCGGAACGCCGTGCCCATGCCGTAGTGGTTGTTCTCCACCACGTAGATGGCCGGGAGCTCCCAGATGGCGGCCATGTTCAGCGCTTCGTGGAACCCACCCTGGTTCACCGCCGCGTCACCCATGAAGCACACGACGACATTGTCTTCCTCCCGGTACTTGATCTTCCACGCGATCCCGGTGGCCAGCGGCACCTGTCCACCCACGATCCCGTGGCCGCCCATGAAGCGGACGTCGCGGTCGAAGATGTGCATGGAGCCGCCCTTGCCGCCCGACGCGCCGGTGGCGCGCCCGTACAGCTCGGCCATGACCGGCCCGGGCCGCACGCCCTTGGCGAGGGCCTGGGTGTGCTCCCGGTACGCCGAGATGACGTAGTCCTCCGTGCGCAGCGGCTTGATGCTCCCGGCTGCGACGCCTTCCTGTCCGATGTGCAGGTGGCAGAAGCCGCCGATCTTGCCGATGGCGTACGCCTCCTCCGCCTTCTCCTCGAAGCGGCGGTAGAGGAGCATCTCCCGCAACAGGTCCAGGGCGAGCTCGGGGCTGACGCCGTACTGCTCGAAGCCGTCCGCCGACCCGCCGGCCTTCTTCTTGATCTTCGTCTGAGCCATGGTCGTCAGGGTGTGCCGGCAACCGGCTTGGCCGGCCGTCCGAGCTCCAACTGGACGAGGTCCAACCTCATTTCCGCAGGGGCCGGGATGTCGGCCTCGAGCACCGAGGTGATGGACCCCGGGCCGCCTGCCTGGACTTCACGAGCCTGTTCCTTCGCGTGATAGCTGGAGCGGACCAGGGGGCCCGACTCCACGTGCCTGAATCCGTACTCCTTCTCGCCCACGCGCTTCCACCCGGAGAACTCCTCGGGCGAGACCCATCGTGCCACGGGAATGTGCATGGGCGAGGGCCGCAGGTACTGGCCGAGGGTGAGGATGTCCACGGCGGCCTCCCGCAGGTCGGACATGGCCTGCCGGACCTCGTGGGCTCCCTCCCCCATCCCCAGGATGATCCCGGTCTTGGTGAGCATCGCCGGGTCCATCTTCTTCACCGCCCCGAGGAAGGAGATGGACCTCCAGTAGCGGCCTCCGGGACGGACGTGGGGGTGGAGGCGGTCCACCGTCTCCAGGTTGTGCCCGAGGATCTCGGGCTTGGCATCCACCACGATGCCGAGCGCTGCCTCGTCTCCCTTGAAGTCGGGAATGAGCACCTCCACCGAGCACCCGGGCACCTGGGCGTGGATCCGCCGGATGGTCTCCGCGTAGATGCCCGCGCCCCCGTCGGGAAGCTCATCCCGGTTCACGCTGGTGATGACCACGTGCTCGAGCGACATCCGCGCCACGCTCTCGGCGACGCGCCGGGGCTCGTCGGCGTCGAGCTCGGTGGGCATCCCGTGGGCGACCCCGCAGTACTTGCAGGCCCTGGTGCAGACGTCCCCCAGGATCATGAAGGTGGCGGTGCCGGCTTCCCAGCACTCGCCGATGTTCGGACAGCCGGCCTCCTCGCACACGGTGTGGAGAGACTCGCTCCGCATCATGCGCTGGAGGTGGACGTAGTTGGGCCCCCCCGGGGAGCGCACCTTGAGCCACCCGGGCTTCCGCGCGCGGATGTCCACGGTCTCCAGCCCCTCGTGGGCCCGGATCCGGTGCGTCCCCTTGGGCTTGACCACGCCCGTGTCCTTCCCCGCCGGCGCGTAGCCGGTGGGTGCGGGGTCCCGGGGCGCCGCCGGCTCGGTATTGCTCAAGCTCAGATCCTCCGACCCCCGTTCCGCCGCTCCGTGCGCTGCGGTCGGGGATGCGATAGACGACTGCCATGCCCCCCGGAACTCCCTGCGGGCCTACTCGGACAGGCCCTCGGGCGGCCGGGGTGGAGCCTGAAATCATAGCCCGATCGCGAGGCCTCGTACAAGGTAGGCCACGCCGAACCCCAGGTAGGTCCCGAGGGCGTACCCGACCAGCCCCATGATGATGCCGGGCAGAACCAGTCCGGGCCACTCCCGGGCCACGGCGAGGGCCAGGGCGCTCGCCGGGCCCCCCACAGACGCCTGCGAGGCCACGGAGAGGGTCCCCAGATCCATCCTCAGCAGCCTGCCGCCGCCGTACACCACCAGTCCGTGCACGCCCACCACCACCAGCGTGAAGAAGAAGACCGTCAGCCCCACGGCGGCGATCTCCGAGACCCGCGACCAGATGCCGATGACGACGAAGAAGAGGTGGAGCACCATGGTGCCCAGCTGCAGCGCCCCTTCGGCCCGGTGGAACCAGCGGGTGTGGCCCAGGATGAGGGCGTACGTGGTGAGCCAGAGGATGGAGGGGACCGCGGGGACCACCCGGGCGGTGAGGTCCGCCGCGGTGAGGAGGAGGAGCCCCGCGGCCACGAGGATGGACAGGTCCAGCGCCGACAGTGCGGCGGGGGCGAAGAACGGGTGCCGCTCCACCGGGGTTCCAGGCCTCTCCTCCAGTTTGGTCAGCGCTGCGGGGACCGGCGGGTAGAGCCGCCGGAGCCAGAGGGGGAGCATGAGGGTGGCGGCCATCCAGATCCCCGTGGTCATGGCGTCCGCGGCCGTCGCGCCCGCCCAGAGGTCGGGGGGCATCTCGAGGCCGCGTCCCACGGCCACGAAGTTCACCGACCCTCCGGTATAGGTGGCGGCGAAGACCCCGGCGAGGCGCCAGCCGTTCTCTCCCAGCTCCGGTGCGAACGCCCACGCCGCCACGAAGGCACCCAGGGCGATCCCCGCCACGGCCAGGCCGAAGGCGGCCACCATCTTCGCTCCGGCCTTCTTCACGTCTCCCAGATTCACCGACAGGAGGAGCCAGGCGATGGCCAGCGACGTGACGGGCCCGGCGATGGTGTCGTAGACCGGGGACGTGACCGGCACGAGCCCGGCGTTGGACACGAGGGCGCCGAGGACCAGGGTGAGGAGGGAGGCGCCCAGACGCGAGAGCGCGGGGACCCTCCGGTCGAGGATGAACGCCAGCGCCGCCAGCGCCGCGATGAGCGCCGTGAGCGGAAGCGCCGCGGTGATCACAGCCCGGAGCCCCGGTCCGAGTGCCTGGCTCCCCGAAGGATCTCCCGACGCCGCTCCAGCCGGCGCACGATGTGCTCGCACGCCTCGGCGGGGTCGTCGGTGACGAAGAAGAGATCCAGGTCCTCGGCGGCGATCTTCCTCTCCCCCGCCATGTGGGTCCGTATCCAGTCGATCAACCCTCCCCAGAATTCCCGCCCCACCAGCACCACGGGGAAGTGCCTCACCTTCCCGGTCTGGATGAGGGTGAGCGCCTCGAAGAGCTCGTCCATGGTCCCGAAGCCGCCCGGGAAGATCACGAACGCCTGGGCGTACTTCACGAACATCGTCTTGCGGACGAAGAAGTACCGGAAGTCGATGGAGATGTCGACGTAGGGGTTCGTGGCCTGCTCGAAGGGGAGCTCGATGTTGCACCCGATGGACTTGGCCCCGGCCAGCTTCGCACCCCGGTTGGCTGCCTCCATGATCCCGGGGCCGCCCCCGGTGATGATGGACAGGCCCGCCTCGCCGAGCAGCCGAGCGGTCTCCACGCACGTCTGGTACTGGAGGCTCCCGGGCGCGACGCGCGCGGAGCCGAAGATGGTGACCGCCGGCCCTACGAGGCTCATCTCCTCGAAGCCCTCTACGAACTCACCCATGATGCGGAAGATCCGCCAGCCGTCCCGCCCGATGGTCTCGAGCTCCTCCACGCTCTTCAGGAGGCGCTCGTCTTCCGTCTCCCTGTGCTGGTTCGGGAAGGGCTCGGCCCAGTGGGCCCCGGAATCGTGTTCCACCATCGGTCGCTCCTTCAGCCCCGCGCGTTCACGCGGGTCGTGGGCCCTCTGGATGCTCCCTCAGCCATCGCCCCGCCCTGCGCAGCGCGTCCTCGTGCCGGTGCGATGGGAGCCACCCCAGCTGCTCCCGGATGGCCAGCGAACGATACGGGTTCTCCCCAAGCGCGAGCCGCACCACCCTGCCGAGGGGAAGATGGGCTGCCCCGGGAGCCTTCATGCCCAACGCCTCCAGGATGTCGGCCCCCGTGCGCACCGCGGCCGAGGGAACGGGAATGAGCGCGGGGCGGTGGCCGAGTCCATCCGCGATCCCCTCGAGCAGGGCACGCTGCGTGAGGGGGTGGTCCATGCCTACATCGTAGGTCGCCCCTCCGCGCCCCGCCGTGAGCGCGAGGAGCACCGCCTCCGCCACGTTCCCCGCGTACACGGTGGGGATGGTATTGCGTCCCGGCCCGAGGAGGAAGGAGACGGGGCCGCGCAGCATCCGCGCGATGCGCTGGGTCATGAGTCGGTCCCGCTCCCCGTACACCGCCGACGGCCGCAACACGGTCACGGGCATCCCGCTCGCTCCCTCCACGGCCCGCGCAACGCCCTCCGACTCCCGTTTGGATCGCGCGTACAGGTCGCTCGGCGGGATGGGCGTGTCCACGGGCGAGCGCTCGTCCACCTCGCCTTCCACGGTCCCGTAGACCGCCACCGAAGAGAAGTGCACCACGTGCGCGACCGACGCTCCCGCCGCGGCCTCCAGGACGTTGCGGGTGCCTTCCACGTTCACGCGGCGGATGGCCGGCCACTTCCCTCCCGAGTACACCAGCGCCGCCCCGTGGACCACGTGCGAGCAACCCCGCAGGAAGGGCTCGAGGGCAGCGGCGCCGTCCGTCACGTCCCCGTGCGCCACCGTGCATCCCACGGACTCGAGGAAGGCGGTGTCCGCACCGCGGCGGCAGAGGGCCACCACCTCGTGCCCCTCCTGGATCAGAAGGGCCGCGGTGTGCGAGCCGATGAGGCCGGTTCCGCCGGTCAGGAATACGCGCATGGAGCGTGAGGGAGGGGCCCGCGTCGCCGCGGGCCCCTCTGGGCGTCACCGCCCGACGGAGGCCTCCGCCGTGGTCTTCATCTGGGTCATCAGGTTCCGGTGCCCGTCGTACTCCAACAGGCTTCGGGCGAACTGCACGTCGTAGACCCGCAGGAGGTGTTGGAAGTACTCCTGCGCCGCCGCCTGGTCACCCATCGCGGCGGCGGCCTCACCGGCCATCCCCAGCCCGAGGATGTGGTCCGGCTCGCCTTCCAGCATGCGCTTCGCGGTGGCAAGCGCCGCGGCCGGATCGCTGAGTTGCTGCAGAAGCGCCAGGTGGAACATCCCGTCCAGATCCAGCTCCCCGACCATCTCGAAGGCCTGCACCGCCATGGGCTGGAAGCCAAGCGCCCCGGCGGTGTCACCGGCCGAGATGGTCCTCATGACCCGGTCGAAGAGCCGATCCGCGGCCTCCCGCGGCGACATCTGCGTGATGTCGGTGGTTCCCGCGCTGTTGGGGTCCACGGCGCCGCCGCCCATCCCCGCCGGGGCGGCCTGCTGCTGCGGGCGCACCATGCTCCACCCCACCACGAGGATGAGCACCAGCATGGCCACGCCGGCGATCCACCAGGGGGCGTTGCCACCCCCCATGACGGCGGCGGCCGCCTCCCGGCGGCTGGGCACCGGAGCGCCTCCGCCACCCCCCGCAGGCGCCTTGGCGCCGCACTGGTTGCAGTAGGTGGTCGCTCCCACCAGCTTCGCGCCGCACTTGTTGCAGAACCTGCCTCCAAGAGCCGTCCCGCAGTACTGGCAGAAGTTCCCGCCCGCCGGCTTCCCGCACTGCGGGCAGTTCTGCTTCGCGCCCCCTCCCTTCGTCTCGCTCATCGGCGCAGCGCGTTGAACAGGAGCGGGAAGCTGGCCACGCTCTGGGCCCGGTAGTTCGGCTGGAACCCGAAGAGAACCACCGAACCCTTGCCCACGTCGGCCTCCAGGATGGCAGGCTTGCCCGCCACCTTGTCACCCCCCAGCACCCAGCCCGAGAGCAGGGGATCGGGGGATCCGTAGCGAGCCAGCACCCGGACCGCGGGATCCGACACCTGGAAGGCCCGGCTGTCCGTCCCGTACCACGCGATGCTCTCCTTCTTCATGCCGGCCGCCAGCTCCGTCGTCGTGTCGAGGTCGAGGCGCAGGATGGACCCGGGAATGTAGTACTCCGTGTTCCTGAGCCCCTCCACCGCGCTCTTGACCGGGAGATGGAAGAGCTCCGCCACGAAATCGGTGGCCTCTTCCACCGCCACCAGGCGCCCGCCGGCTTCGACGAAGGCCTTCAGCGCCGCCACGCCCTCCGCTCCGAGCCCGCCGACGTACTCCGGGGGCGCCGAGGCCGGAGCGAACCCGTTCTTGATGGACTCCGGGCTCTGGGTCTGGAAGAGGATCACGTCGTAACGCCGGTCCAGGCGTCCGCTCTTGATGTCGGCGTCGTGGAGCGTGTCGTACTTCATCTTGTGCTGGTCGAACACCCACCGGGTCCACCCCCCGTCCATGGGCTCCTGCCACGACTTGTAGACGGCCACGCGGCTGGCACGACGCCCCTGCAGGTGCGCGGGGAGCTGGAAGGAGTAGTCCGGGATCCCGATGGGAGCGGAAAGCGCCACCGTGGGTGCCTGCTGCAGCGTCACCGCCTCCACGTCCATGAGCAGCGGCAGGGTGTGCGCGGTCACGTCGTAGGGCCGTTGCGGCGGTCCCCCCGGGTACTCGCGCAGGTCGGGGTAGTGCTGCACCTCGAGGAGGGTCTGGGCGAACGAGGCGTACGGCTGCCTCATCGGGATGACCCAGCTGCCCGCCGGGAAGGTGCGGCCGGCGGCGGAGAACTCCGCTGCGGCCTGGTGCACCTCCACCTGCCCGGTGGTCAGGATGCGCAGCACGAAGTCCACCCCGGTCTTGTTGGCCTGGCCGGCCGGGATCACCCAGGCCTCCGGCCACCGGTCCCACTTGGCCACCGCCCGGGCGCCGATGCCATGGAAGTTCTTCAGCCAGAACGGGCGGTTCACGGCGGCGTTGGTGAGGAGCGCCATCATGCCCGCGTCCATGTAGTCCACGATGTCGCCCAGCGTCCACCGGCCACCCGGCCATACCGCGGGGAAGTTCCAGGAAGACTTCGACGAGTCATAGCCACGGTTCGGCCCAAGACGCTCCTTGGGCACGTCGATGGGCGTGGCGATGCGCACCGACGCCGCCTCCGACAGGATGCGGACGCCGCCGTGATAGTGCTGGTATGCCCGGCCCGGCGTGAACGCGTCGTACTGCCCGTTGATGACCACCCCGGTGAGGCCTGCCGCCGTGGCCTCGGCCGCCATGTAGGAGCCGAGCTGGTTCACCGCCACCGTGAGCCCGGGGTCGATGTTGGGCTCCCAGGGATCGATGAAGGGCGGGAAGAACATCCGCGCGCCGTTGGAGCCCATCTGGTGCTGGTCGTAGACGATCTGCGGGTGCCAGGTGTTGTGGGCCCCCTGGATGGCCAGGACCGTCTCCTTCTGGGTGAGCGCGTACCAGTCCCGGTTGTTGTCGTGGCCCGTGTAGAAATGATAGAGCCAGGGGAGCGGGCCGCCCTCGTACGGCGTGTCCAGGTACTTCCTGTAGTACTCCACGACCCAGTCGAGGCCGTCCGGGTTGAGGGAGGGGATGTCCAGGAAGATCACGTTGTCCAGGATGGTCCGGACCTTCTCGTCGTTGGAGGTGGCCAGGCGCCAGATCACGCGCGCGGCGGTCAACGGGCCCCCCACTTCCGTCGCGTGGATGCCGTGCGTGATGAGCACCACGGTGCGCCCCTGCTGGAGCAGCCGCTGGAGCTCCGCCTCTCCGGAGATCTTCCTCGGGTCGGCGAGCTTCTCCTGGATGGCCTTGAACTCGGCCAGCCGGGCACGGTTCTCGGGGCTGGTGATGGTGAGCATCACGAACGGGCGGCCCATGGTGCTGAGGCCGAGGGTGTCCACCCTGACGCGCTGACTCGTTTGGGCCAGTTTCTCGTAGTAGGAGGTGAGCTGGTTCCAGTCGGCCAGCTTCCTGTCCTGGCCGATCTCGAATCCGAAGTGCTGAAGCGGGGTAGGCACGTTCTGGGCGGCCGTGGGGACCGCTGCCAGAACCAGGGCCACGAGGGCCAGGAACAGCCGGCGTACCATTGTGACTCCTTACCAGGTCGTGGATGCTGTGAGATGCTACCTCAGGTCCCGCCCCCCGGCAACGTGACCGCCTTCCCGCCCGGGGCCGCGCGGCGCGCTGTCCTCCTGTCGTTGCTGGCCCTCGGCCAGCCGCTGGCCGCCCAGGTGCGCGAGCCGGCGCCCGATGCCTTCCGGGACCCGGCGGCCCGGGAGCTCATGGAGCGCGCCTGGGCCGCCCGCGAGCGGGACGTGGAGGGGCTGCGCAGCTACGAAGGCGTGCTCCGCGAGCGGATGTACGTGGGGCTCACCGCGCTGCGCTTCCGCCGCGAGCGGGGCCTCTTCGAGCAGGAGCGGATCGCCCGCATCCGGTGGAGCGCCGACGGGGAGAAGGCCATCCACTGGCTGGGGGCCCGTCAGGCCATCCCCATCGTGGGTGCCGACACGCGCCGCGACGAGGTCGCCGCGCAGGGCAGGGTGGGCAAGGCCGGCGCCGACGTCCGGGACGACCTGCGCCGGGAGCTCCCCGATGAACTCCTCAGGGACCGCGACCTGCCGGCCTTCGCCCTCGATCCGGCCGACGACCGTCTCGCCTTCGGCGGCGACTGGGCCCTTCATCCGCTCTCCGACAGCGCCGACGCGCACTATCGGTTCGCGTCCGGGGACACCCTTCGGATCCACCTCCCCCCCGACCGGGACGTGGTCCTCTACGAGGTGAGGGTCGAGCCCCGGAGGGCCGACTTCCACCTGGTCGCCGGGTCGCTCTGGTTCGACAGCGAGACGGGGTCCCTCGTGCGCGCCTCCTACCGTCCGGCACGTGCGTTCAACCTCCTCCTGGACGAGCCCGAGGACGCCCAGGACGTGCCCGCCATCCTGCAGCCCGTGGAGGCGGAGATCTCCTACATCACCGTCGAGTACAGCCTCCACGAGTTCCGCTACTGGCTTCCTCGGCGTTTCGCCATGGAGGGCGAGGCCCGCATGGGCCGGCTTCTCCGCATTCCCCTGACGGTGGAATGGAGCATCGGCGACTACGACGTGAACCAGGCGTCCTCCCGCATCCCCGTCTCCGGGCCCCTCCTCCCGGGCTGGTCCCGCTCCGAGCAGCGCGTGGAGGACGAACGTGGGCGGGTATCGTACTACACGGTCGTGGTCCCCGAGCCGGCACAGCTGCTCACGTCTCCGGAGCTGTCTCCGGAGGCCCTGCAGCGGACCCCCACGGCGTTCAGCGACGACGAGGTGGACGCGCTCCGGGGAGAGCTTGAAGCGCTCCTCCCCACGTACCGCCGCTTCCGCCCCCAGGCCGCCTGGGGGCTCACTCAGGGACTCACCCGCTACAATCGGGTGGAAGGGCTCAGCGTCGGAGCGAAGCTCGATGTCCCCTTCTCGCCGACCTTTGGGGTGGGCGTCGAGGGGCGCATCGGAACCGGGGACCGGGAGCCCAATGCCGCGCTCTCCGTGACGAAGGGTCCCGACGACGGCCGATGGACGCTCTCCGGCTACCACAGGCTGGTCGCCAACGACGACTGGTCCGACCCGTTCTCCCTGGGCAGCTCGCTCAGCAACCTGCTCTTCGGCTCCTCCGTGGGGGAGTTCCACCGGGCTACCGGCGCCTCCCTCGGGTACGCCCGCAGGGGCCGCGCGACCCGCCTCACCCTCGCCGGCTTCTACGAGCGGCACCGCGCCGTGGAGCGGACCACCGACTTCTCCGTCCCCGACCTCTTCGGGTCACACCCCGCGCGCGAGGTCTTCCCTGCAGCCCCCGCGACGTTGCAGGGTGCCCGGGCGTCGCTCCGATGGTTCCGGGGGCAGGACCCCAACGAGCTCATCCTCACCGGGCAGCTCCTGGGCGAGGTCGCCACCGGGGACGCGAGCTACCGCCGCGGCGCGGTTACGCTCGGCGCGAGCCACCCTCTCTTCCTGGGCCTCGCCGCCGCGGTGGAAGCTGGGGCCGGCACGCTCCTGGGCGACGAGCTCCCCCAGCGGGCGTTCCTCCTCGGCGGCTCCACCACCGTGCGCGGGTTCGACGACAGCGCCATCCGCGGCTCCTCGTTCTGGCGCGGTCGGGCCGAGTTGGCGACCGGCTTCGCAGGAGCCCGCGTCGGGCTCTTCGGGGACGCCGGGTGGGCCGGACCGCGGAGCGCGTTCACTTTCGACGATCCCCTGGTCTCCGCGGGCGTGGGGACCTCGCTCCTGGACGGGCTCATCCGACTGGATCTGGCCCGGGGGGTGCGCGGCGGGGACCAGTGGCACGTCCACTTCTACCTCGACGGGTTGTTCTGAGGTCTCGGGGGCATCCGACGCTTCCCAGGTTCTCCGCGCGCCTCTACCCTTCAGGCGTCAGTTCGACGCTCAGATGGAGGTGAGACCGGTGAGGCGATGGACGTTGGTCGCAGTGGGGCTCCTGGCAGCCGGGTGCGCGCAGGATGCGCCCGAAGCGCCTGCAGGCCCAGAGATCTCGCTCTCGGGGGACTCGATCCGAATCCACACGAGGACGCTCGGCTCCGACGAGTACATGGGGCGGGGCCCCGGGCACCCCGGCGGTGACATGGCGGCGCAGTACATCGCCGGGAAGTTCCAGGAATACGGGCTCGAAGCCGTGGGCGGCTCGTACCTCCAGACCGTGCCCATGATCGGGTTCACCACCGACCCCTCCACCGTGAAGCTCTCCTTCAGCGGCCCGAACGGGACGCTGGAGGTGCCGTACCTGGACGGCTTCGTGATGAACGCCGGCAACCCGCAGGCGACGGAGGCCGGGGGTTCGGCGGAGGTCGTGTTCGTCGGCTACGGCATCAGCGCGCCCGAGACCGACTGGAACGACTTCGCCGGCGTGGACGTGAAGGGGAAGTACATCCTCATCCTCGTCAACGACCCGCCCGCCCCGGCGGAGGAGCCCGCTCTCTTCGGCGGTCCCGCCATGACCTACTACGGCCGATGGACCTACAAGTGGGAAGAGGCGGCGCGCCAGGGTGCCCTCGGCGCCCTCATCGTCCACGAGACCGAGCCTGCGGGATACCCCTGGAGCGTCGTGCGCGGCGGGCGGTCGGGTGAGCAGTTCTCGCTCCCACGCGACCCGAACGCACCGGCTCCCGCGGGCATGGTCGGCTGGGTCACGCAGGAGGTCGCCACGAAGCTCCTCGCCCTCGCGGGGCTGAGCTACGACGACCTCAAGGCGGCGGCGGCGAAGCGCGGGTTCACCGCCGTGCGCACGGGCGTCACCGGCACCGGATCCCTGACCGCCGCCGTGAGGGAGGTGGAGACGGCGAATGTGGTCGGGCTGGCCCGGGGGTCGAGGCTCCCCGACGACGTCATCACGGTGACGTCGCACTACGACCACTTCGGCATCGGTGAGCCCATCGACGGCGACAGCATCTACAACGGCGCCTCCGACAATGCGTCCGGCGTCGGGCTCCTCCTCGAGATGGCTCGCGCGTATGTTGCGCTCGCGGATCGACCGGGGCGCTCCGTGCTATTCATCGCCACCGCGGCGGAGGAGCAGGGTCTCCTGGGGTCACAGTGGTACGTCCAGTCCCCGCTCTTCCCGCTGAACCAGACCGTGGCAGAAGTGAACATCGACGGCGCGAACCTCTACGGGGAGACGGACGACGTGGGCATCCCCGGCGAGGAGCGCAACGGTCTCGGCGTGTTCGCCCGGGCGCGCGCCGCGGAGATGGGGCTCACCATCGTTCCCGACGCCGAACCGGAGAAGGGCTACTTCTTCCGGAGCGACCACTTCCCCTTCGCCAAGGCGGGCGTTCCCGCCCTTTACCCGGGTCACGGCCGCCAGTACCGCGGTAAGCCTGCGGACTGGGGCCAGCAGATCGCAGAGGAGTTCACCGCCAAGCACTACCACGCCCCGTCGGACGAGTTCTCCGAGGACTGGGTGTACGAGGGGGCGGTGCAGCAGGGACTCCTCACGCTGCGGATCATCTGGGACATCGCCCAGGACACTACCTGGCCCAACTGGAACGAGGGGCAGGAGTTCAAGGCCGCACGGGACGCCATGATGGCGGGCCGCTGAGTCGGGGCCGGGCACGACGAAGCGCCGATACTGCGGAACATGGAAGGAGCGAGGGGGCGGGCCCGAGCGGACCCGCCCCCTCGCGCATGGGGTGCTGCGGCCTCGCTCGCCGAGGGCCCTTCTTCGTGTGCGGCCGCCACCGGCGCTCCCGGCCCTCAGAGGCCCGTGGGCTGATCGAGGAACTCCCACTCCAGGCCGAAGCGCTCCCCGAGGTGCCGGGCAAGAGCCCGCACGCCGAAGGTCTCGGTGGCGTAGTGGCCTGCCAGGAAGAGGTGGATCCCTCCCTCCATGGCGTCGAAGTGATGATGATGCGCACCCTCGCCCGTCACCAGGGCGTCGAGCCCGGCGGCCACCGCCTCAGCGACGAACGAACCACCGGCCCCCGTGACCACGCCCACCGTCCCGACCAGAGCGGGCCCACCGGGAACCCAATGCACCGGACCACCGCCCACCGCGGCGGACAGCCGGTCCCTGAACCGCTCCGGGGCCTCGGGGGCGCCGAGGGTGCCCCACCATCCGATCTCTACGGTCTCGTGACGGCCGAAGCGCCCCGTCGGCTCCAGCCCGAGGGCCCGCGCGAGAAGGACGCAGTTGCCCACCTCGGCGTGGGCATCGAGGGGCAGGTGGGCGCTGTAGAGGCCGATGCCGCGCTCCAGAAGCTGCTGGAGCTTCCGGCGCCGCCGCCCGGTGACGGGCACCAGGCCGTCCCAGAAGAGGCCATGGTGCACCAGCAGCAGATCCGCCCCCCGCTCCGCCGCAGCCAGGATGCTCGCCTCCGAAGCGTCGACGCAGGCGACGACCTTCCGGATCTCGGCGGGGCCCTCCACCTGGAGGCCGTTGAGCGCCCCAGGGTAGTCCGGGTGCCCGGGGACGCCGAGGTACCGGTCCAGATATTGGAGGAGTGATTCTCTTTTCATCCGGACCCCCCTCTGTCGCTGGCCGGTGGAGAGGGTGTGGAAAAGTGGGAGCCGACGGCCGGAACGCCCGAGAGGAACTTCTCAAGTAGCGCTACAAATAGCTGCAGGACAAGCACTTACACGATATTGCCGCCCTGGCGGCCACGCTCGGGGAATCCCCAAACGAATGGGGAAAACTCCCGGGAGCGGGCGTCAGGCCTGGGGTTCTCCGCCCTGCGGCCCCGGGGGCGTCCTGGCTGCCTGGACCATCTGCACGGTCCCGTTCAGGATGGCACCCTCCTCCAGCTGCATGCGGCGAGCGCGGATCTCCCCATCGATTCTGGCCGTCGCCTGGAGCTCGAGCCGCGACTCGGCGGACACCGTTCCCACCACCGTCCCCGAGATCACGGCATCCTGGGTGAAGATGTCGCCCTTGACCTTGCCGTCCTTGCCGACGACCACGGCCTTGCCCGCCTTCACGGAGCCCTCTACGGCGCCCTCGATGCGGATGGTGCCGTCGGTCTCACAGTCGCCGGTGAGCTTCATGCCGGGGCCGATGATGGAGATCACCGACTCCATCGGGGCCCCGTTTCCCAGCCGGTCACGTGCCATGGTGCCTCATGTGTTGTGTCAGGGTTGGTGAACCAGCGCGAGCGGATCCACCGCCTCCCCGTTCAGGAGGATCTCGAAGTGGAGGTGGGGCGCGGTAGAGCGCCCGGTGGAGCCCGAAAGGGCGATGACCTCGTTGCGGCGCACCCGCTGTCCTCGGGACACGAGGGTCAGGGAAGCGTGGCCGTACAGGCTCGTGTACCCCTCGCCGTGGTCCAGGACGACGAAGAGGCCGTAGACCGGGTCTTCTCCCACGTCCACCACGGTACCTGCTCCGGAGGCTCGGACATAGGAGTCGGTAGGGACGGCGATGTCCACCCCCGGGTGGTCTCCCGCGTCCAGGAGCCCCTGGGTGACGAAGCCGCGCTCCGTGAGGGGCCAGCTACTGGGTATGGAAGCGCTGGCGGTGTTCCTGGGGGCCGGGGCTCGGCGTCCTGGGCTCACCGGGGGGAGCCACACGTCGGAGGGGGTATCGGGCGCCGAGAGGCCGAACAAATTCCGAATCTTTCCGTATTGGGTTTCGATGGCTTCGAGCTGCCGGGCCAGCTCCTGAATGCGGTCCCGCTCGCCCTCGAGCACACGCACCTGTTGCTCCAGCTGGGTGGCCTGGGCGGCACGGGCCGCCAGGTACCACCAGCTCCCGGCCACCAGCGTGAGGGCAAGGGCCACCAGGGCGGCGACGCCCGCCAGCAACCGGAGCAGCGCGTAGGAAAGCCTGTAGTTGCGGCTCTCCTGGCCCCGGTCGGGGACCAGCATCACGGTGAGGTACCTCCGGGACGAGGAGTCACCCTTCATGCCACAACCTCGCCGGCCTCACGGCCCGTCACGAGCTCGAAGACCCTCTCGAAGTCCTCCGATCCATGGAAGGTGATCTCGATCACCCCCTTCCCTTTTCGTCCCTGCTTGATGGTCACCCGGGTGGACAGGCACTCCTGCAAGGACTCCTCCAGGGCCCGCACCACCGGGTCCACGGGGCGAGAGCCCTTCCTGCTCTTCGGCGAGGAGCTTCTCGCCTCCTGCCCGGCCTGGCGTTCCATGTCCCGGACGGACCACCCCTCCCGCACCGCTTTCCTCGCCAACTCGCCGGCGCGCACGGTGTCCTCCACGGAAAGAAGGGCCCGCGCGTGCCCCATGGAGAGCTCACCGCTCTCGAGCAGCTTCCGCACGGAGGGCGGGAGGTTCAGGAGCCGAAGGAGGTTGGCCACCGTGGACCGGTCCTTTCCCATGGCCCGGGCGATGTCGGCCTGGGACATCTTGAAGCGGTCCACGAGGGAGCGGTATCCCTCGGCCTCCTCCAGGGGGTTCAAGGCCTCCCGCTGGAGGTTCTCCACCAGAGCCAGCACCAGAAGGGTCTCGTCCGACGCATCGCGGACCAGGACCGGCACGTCCTCCCAGCCGAGCTTCGCCACCGCCCTGAACCGCCGCTCTCCGGCCACCAACTCGAACCGGTCCGTGACGCCCGGCGCCGGACGTACCACGAGGGGCTGAAGGAGCCCGTTCTCCCGGATGCTCGCCGCCAGCTCGTCCAACTCCTGGTCCGAGAAGGCACGCCGGGGCTGCAGTGGGTTGGGAACCACCGCCGCGAGCTTGACGCGCCGGATCTCGGCGTCCGCCGCCTGCGGTTCCAGGTACTGGCCGAGGAGGGCTCCCAGGCCCTTCCCCAGGCGGTCGCGACGCGTCATCCTGCCCTCGCCGCCGGCGTCGGTGCGCCGTCCCGGCGGGCCAGCACTTCCTTGGCGAGCGCCAGATAGGCCTGCGCGCCCGGTGACGCAGCGTCGTACTGGACGATCGGCTGTCCGAAGGAAGGCGCCTCGGCGAGACGGACGTTCCGGGGAATCGCGGTGCGGTACACCTTCTCTCCGAAGTACTCCCTGGCCTCGGCGGCCACCTGCCTGGAGAGGTTGAGCCGCCGGTCGTACATCGTGAGCAGAACGCCTTCGATGTCCAGGTGGGGGTTCAGGCCCCGCTGCACCAGGCGGATGTTGTTCAGGAGCTGGCTGAGTCCCTCCAGGGCATAGAACTCGCACTGGATGGGGATCAGGACCGAATCGGCCGCCGTGAGCGTATTCAGGGTGAGGAGACCCAGGGACGGGGGACAGTCCACGAGGATGTAGTCGTAGCGGCCTCGGAGGGACTCCAGCGCGCGCCGGAGAACCCGCTCCCGGTTCGGTGTCTGTACCAGCTCGATCTCCGCCCCGACCAGATCCTGCGTCGAGGGAATGAGATCCAGGTGCTCGAAGTGGACGTGACGCGTGACCGCCTCTTCCGCTGTGCGGTCTCCGGCAAGCACGTCGTAGATGTTGGGGAGGCTCTCCCGTTGCTCCAGGCCCAGCCCGCTCGTGGCATTCCCCTGCGGATCGATGTCCACCACCAGCGTCCGCTTCTCGGCGACGGCCAGGGACGCGCCGAGGTTGATGGCGGTGGTGGTCTTGCCCACCCCGCCCTTCTGGTTTGCGATGGCGATGACTCTCGACATTGGCTCCCTGAGCCGGGCCCTGCGGTGCCGCACGCCTGGAGGGGTCGAATAATACCGTGGCCCCAAGGGCAGGTAAAGCGAATCTACCTTGACCCGCCGCGTTCGACGATGGAATTTCCGGCCGTGGTGGGAAGGGTCGAGCCAACGCCTGGGAGCAGCGTAAGGGGGGGACGGGGTCATGAGAACGACGAGGGCGCCACGGCGGGCGGCATGGGCTGGAGCGATCTTGCTGGCTTCCGTTCTAGCCGGGTGCGGGTCGGAGAGCCTGGGTCCCGATGAGGCCGTCGCGCCTCTCGTGGGCGTGTGGGACGCCACGGGCCTGGTCCTCACCTCCGTGGCCAACCCCCAGGTGAAGCCGGACCTCATTGCCCTGGGCGCCTCGTTCCGGCTCAACATCCAGCCCTCGGGCCAGTACACGGCCATCCTCCTCTACGCCCAGCAGAGCTCCACGGAGATCGGAACCCTCTCCGTCTCGGGGAACGCGATCACGATGAGACGGGAGTTCCCTTCGCGTTCCACGAGCGCCGCCGTGTTCGCTCTCTCGGGAGACCGGATGACGATGGACGGGGATTCCGAGTTCGACTTCAACCTGGATGGGACCCCGGAGCCGGCACTCGCCCACTTCGAGTTCGTCCGGCGCTAGGGAGCCCGTTCCACGTGGAACACTCCGGCTGCGGGATGCCTGTTTCCACGTCAGCCGAGCGGCCGCGTCGCCTGTCGTAGACCCTTCCTGCGCCCCCGCGAGACCGTCGAGCGCGGCGAGACGAAACACCCCCCCGTTTCAGGAGGCTCCGGCCCGTCCCCTGGCGCGCAGGCGACGCACCTCGAGGAGGAGGTTCTGGAGGTCCGCCGGCGAGACGCCCGATATCCGGCCGGCCTGGGCCAGCGTGGACGGCTGCACCCGGCTCAGCTTCTCCCTCGCCTCGTAGGAGAGCGTGAGGAAGGCCATGTAAGGTAAGTCGTTGTCCAACAAGAAGTTGGCGTGCTTCCTGACCCGTTCTGCGCGCTCCTGCTCCCGCGCGATGTACCCTTCGTATTTCAACTCCATCTCCACCGCAGCCACCGCGTCCTCCGCACCCTCCGCGCTCCCACCGCCGGCTTCCAGAAGCCTCGACGCCCTTACGCCGGGCCGCCGCACGAGATCTCCCGCAAGGGCAGGTCCGGCCAAAGGACCCTCCCCCGCCTCCTCCAGGGCCGGCTGCGCCGCCTCCGGGCTCAGAAGCGTGCCCGCGAACCACTCGCTGACCCGGTCCTGCTCCCGCAGCCGCCTCTCCAACTCCCGGCCCTGATCCGGGGTGAGCAGGCCACGCCGCAACGCCATGGGACCCAGTCGCCGGAGGGCGTTGTCCTGCCTCAGCAGCAATCGGAACTCCGCCCGCGACGTGAACAGACGGTACGGCTCGTCGACGCCCCGCGTGACGAGGTCGTCCACGAGCACGCCCAGGTATGCCTCGTGCCTGCCCAGCAGCAGCGGCGGTTCTCCCCGCACCTTGAGCGCAGCGTTGACCCCGGCCACGATGCCCTGCCCTGCAGCCTCTTCGTACCCCGTGGTCCCGTTCACCTGGCCGGCGAGGAACAGCCCGCCCACCTGCTTCACCTCGAGCGTGTGCCGGAGCTGGTGGGGCGGGAAGTAGTCGTACTCGATCGCGTACCCCACCTTCGTCATGCGCACATCCGCCATCCCCGGGAGCGTGCGCAGGAGGGCCAACTGCACGTCGGCAGGCAGGGAGGTGGACAGCCCGTTCACGTAGAGCTCGGTCGTCTGCAGGCCTTCGGGCTCCAGGATCACCTGGTGGCGAGCCGCGTGCGGGAACCGCACCACCTTGTCCTCGATGGACGGACAGTATCGCGGGCCCCGCCCCGAGATGTCCCCGCCGTAGAGCGCGCTCCTGTCCAGGTTCTCGCGGACGATTTTCTTCAGGTCTTCTCCCGCCCACGTGATCCAGCAGGGGCGCTGCTCGGGGATGATCTCTGGCGTATACGCTGCGAAGTGATACTCCCCGAACTCTCCGTCCTGCCGCTGCAGCGCCGCGATGTCCACCGTGCGACCGTCCACGCGCGGCGGCGTGCCCGTCTTGAAGCGCGCCACCTCCAGGCCGACCCGCTCCAGTCCTTCCGCCAGCTCCACCGCCGGAGGCTCTCCGGCTCGCCCCGCTCCCACTCCGGCCTGGCCCCCGATGTGGATGCGTCCCCGAAGGAAGGTCCCCGCCGTCACCACCACGGCGCCGCCCTGGAATTCGAGCCCTCCGCGGGTGCGGACCCCGAGAACCCGTCCTGCCTCCACGACGACGTCCACCACCGTCTCCTGGAAGAGGTCCAGGGAGGCGAGCTCCTCCAGCACCCTTCGCACCGCCACGGGATAGAGGGCGCGGTCGCACTGTGCCCGCGGACCCCACACCGCCGGTCCCTTGGAGCGATTCAGCATCCTGAACTGGATCCGCGAGGCGTCGGTGGCCCGCCCCATGACGCCGCCGAGCGCGTCCACCTCCCTGGCCACCACGCCCTTCGCCACCCCGCCGATGGCAGGGTTGCAGCTCATCTGACCGAGCCGCGACAGGTCCGGGGTCAGCAGGACGGTGCGCACCCCCGCCCGCGCTGCAGCGGCGGCGGCCTCGACGCCGGCGTGCCCGCCCCCCACCACCACCACATCGTAGGACAAGATCATGGCTGCGGTCCGCGCACCCTACCCGCCACGGTCACCAGGCCTCCACCGAGAAGCCCCTCTCGGGGGTCCGGGGGTCTGCCGGGACCCGGATGACCGTATCCACGCGGGAGGACGCAGGGCCCTGGCGAAGCGCCGCCTCGAATGTCTGCAGGGCCTCCGCGGTCCCCCGCGCATGCACCTCCACCCCACCGTCGCGGAGATTCCCCACGTGACCCGCCAGGCCCAGCCGGATCCCGGCCCGTTGGGTGAACCACCTGAACCCCACGCCCTGCACCCTTCCCCGCACCACGTATCCCCTCGCCTCCAGCTCACCGCCCATGCTCATTTCCCCACGCAGAACTCGCCGAAGACCGCGTCCAGCACATCCTCCCGGCTGACCAGCCCGACCATCTCCTCCAGCGCCGCCCCGGCACCCTCCAGATGCGTCGAGGCCACTTCCGGGGGCACTCCCTCGGACAACGCACCCAGGAAGGCCGTCACCTCGCCATGGGCGCGCTCCAGGGCCCGCGCATGCCTCCTGCGCGTCACCACCGGAGCGTCGTCCTCCGCGTCGAGCAGCCCCCCGTACGCGAGCCGCGCCAGAGCGTCACGCACCTCGCTCAGCCCGGCCCCGCTCTCCACGGAGACGCGAATCGTACCCGCGAACGCGAACCCTGCTGCCTCCCCGACCCGCTCGGCTCCAGCGAGATCCCCCTTCGTCTCCACCCTCACCACTGGAACCGCCGGGGCCTCCGCCAGGAATCGCCGCTCGTCCTCGCCCAGCGGCTCGCCCGCCACCGAGCAGTACAGCACCACGTCGGCCCGTTGAAGGTACCGCAGCGCCACCTCCACCCCCAACCGCTCCACGCGATCACCCGTCTCCCTCAGCCCCGCCGTGTCCACCAACCGGAACGGATATCCCCCCACCTGAACCGACGCCTCCAGGGCGTCTCGGGTGGTGCCGGGCTCCTCTGTGACGATCGCCCTATCCTCCCCCACGAGCGCGTTGTACAGCGAAGACTTCCCGGCGTTCGGGAGGCCCGCCAGGACCACGAGCGCGCCCTCCCTCAGCAACTCACCCTCCGGAGCCGTCCCGAGCAGTGCCCTCATCTTATCCGCCACGGCGGTCGCCTCGTGCACCAGCCCCTCGATCGGCGTCGGCGCGTCGTCCTCCTCGGGGAAGTCCACGTGGTGGGCCAGCATGGCCTCGAGGCGGACCAACGCACCCCGCAACCCGGCCAGCCGATCGGAGAGGCCTCGCTCCAATTGGGCCACTGCCACCCGGTGCAACGCACGACTGCCGGCCGTCACGAGATCGGCGACCGCCTCGGCCTGGATGAGGTCCAGCTTCCCGTGCAGATAGGCCCTCTTCGTGAACTCGCCCGGCTCGGCTCGCCGGCAGCCGGCGTCAACGCAGGCCTGCAGCACCAGCGCGGGCACCAGCCGCCCTCCATGGCAGGACAGCTCCACGAGATCTTCGCCGGTGGGGCTGCCTCCACCTTCGTACCGGACCACCACCGCGTGGTCGAGGGCACTCCCGTCGACCGGGTCGTGGAGCCAGGCCAGGGTCGCCCTCCGCGGACCAGGTATCTCGCTCAGGCCGGGCGCCACCGCCCGGAGAATCGCCAGAGCCTCCGGCCCGGAGATCCGGACCACCGCGAGAGCGCCCGGCCCGGGAGCCGTGGCCACCGCGGCGATGGTATCCACCCCGCTGAAGGCGCCCACGCCCGCGTCACTCCTTCTTCGCGACGACTCCCGCCGGCTTCATCTTCTTCCGCTCGTTGTTGATCCAGATCTGCTGGGGGATGGTCGCGAGGTTGCTGACCGCGTAGTACAGGTTCAGGCCGCTGGCCAGCTTGAAGAAGATGAAGACCATCATGATGGGCATGATCCACAGCATCATCTTCATCTGCGGATTCTGCTGCTCCACCGCCCTCATGCTCACCCACTGCATGAGGAACATGGACACGCCCAGGAAGACCGGCAGGATGTAGAGGGGGTCGGGCGCAGAAAGGTCGGGGAGCCACCCGAAGGAGACGCCCCTGAGCTCGATGGTGTTCTGGAAGACGAAGAAGAGCGCGATGAGAATCGGCCAGGGCAGGAGCAGGGGCAGGCACCCGGCGAGCGGGTTGAACCCTTCCTCCTTGTACAGCCGCATCATCTCCTTCTGCAGCTTCTCCGGGTTGTCCTTGTACTTGCTCTGCATCTCCTGGATCATGGGCTGCACGGCCATGTTCTTCAGCTGCGCCCTCATGGCCTTCTGGTTCAAGGGCCAGAGCAGCACGCGCATGAGCACCCCGAACAGGACCAGCACCCAACCGTAGCCCAGGCTGAACTGGCTGTGGAAGAACACCAGGACCCACGTGATGATGGAGACGAACGGACGGATGATGGGGCGGAAGAACTTCCATCCGTAGGGGTTCACCTCCTCCATGTCCTCTCCCAGAGAAGACAGGCGTGCGTACTCCTGGGGACCCATGAAGAGGCGGTAGGCGAAAGCCCCGTCGCTCCCCACCACCTGCGTCGCCCCCGCCCGGACCCGTTCCTCCAGGTTGCCCTTCGTCAGGATGAGCCCGCCGAGCAACTGCTCGTCCGTGGTGCCGTCTTCCGTCTCCCCGGCGAGGAGCGCCAGCACGAAGAACTTGCTCCGGAACGCGGCCCAGCGGAGCGGCCCCTCCTCGACGCCCGGCTCCCCCCGGCTCAATGGGGTCGAGTGGATACCGTCACGCACGTGGTTCCCCACGTACGCCATCGCTCGGGCCTCGCCCACCGAATCGGCCTCGGCGTATGCGAGCCCCTCCCCCATGTCGGTGACGAGCAGCGGCCTCTCCACGCCGGTGATCCGGCCCCGCACAACCACCTCGTACTCGTCGGGAAGGAACTCGTACTCGATCTCCATCCCGAAGGGGCGGCTAGGGTGCTGGTACGAGAAGCGCAGCGACCGCGGACCCTCGCCCTCGGAGATCGTGAGCCCCGCGGTTGGTTCCACACGGAACGGCGCACGGCGCATGTCCACCGTGTCGGAGCCCACCAGGAGCCGGTGCCCGAAGTACCCTTCGGCGCCCTCCGGCACCAGGTCCACAAGACCTTCCTTGTTCAGCGCCTCGAACCGGAGCATCTCCGCCGACACCAGCCGTGCCCCCAAGCTCGAAAACGTGAAGCGGTAGAGCGGCCCCTGCACCGAGACCAACTTCTCCACGGCGACGGCGGGCTCCACCTCCTCCCCGGAGCGTGGGGCCGGCTCCGGGTCCGTAGGGATCTCCGGGGACGCCGCCCGGGCACCGCCTCCGGCGGCCTCCACCACGGACGCTGCACTGTCGGCGGCCGGAGCCTCCACCGGGACATCCGGAGGAAAGAGGAGGTTCGTCCCGACGAGGACGACCAGCATGAGGCCGATGGCCAGCAGGAAGCGGACTTCAGTCTTCATGAATCGCTCTGGGTTGCGCGACCGGCGGCGCCCGTCCGGCGAGGAACGGGATCAACGCCGTACCCCCCCCACGGATGACACCGCAGGATCCTTCTAAGTGCCAACCACCCACCCGCCATCGCCCCGTGGGCTTCGATGGCCTCCCTGGCGTAGGCCGAGCAGCTGGGACTGAAACGACACGAGGGTGGGGCGAGCGGTGAGATCGCGTTCTGATAGAAGCGGATGATCGCGATCAGGATTCGTCCGACCATAGCGCCTCCACCGCCTCCCGGATTCCGCTCTCCAGATCCGCGAACCGGGCCCGGTAGGCGTCCCCCCTGGCTCGCACCAGCACGTCCACCGACAATCCCTTCCCGGCCGCCTCGGGAAGCACGGAGCGTCGGCCCACCTCCCGGATCCTCCTCTTCAGCCCGTTCCGCTCCACGATGGTCCTTCCGTGCTTGGGCACGATGACTCCCAACCGGGAAAACGGAACGGGGGAAGGCGCCAAGAAGACGTCTACGTGCTTCGTCCTCTTGCGCTTCCCCCGCTCCAGGAGTGCGCGGATCTCATCGGTGTGGCGGATTCGGGCCGAGCGGGGGAGACCCTCCCCGGCCCCCGGCGCCTGGGCGGCTACTTGCTGCCCACCGTCACCACGAGACGTGCGCGGCCCTTCTTCCGTCGACGCGACAGGGTGGCCCGACCGCCCCGAGTCTTCATCCTCTCGCGGAACCCGTGCTTGTTGACTCGCTTGCGATTGCGAGGGTGGTACGTCGGTTTCATGCGGGGCAGCCCGATCCATAGGGAATTCTTCGTTTCCAAAGCAGCTTGGGAAGATAGCCATGGCATGGAACAGGCGTCAACGGCCCCACTCCCCGTGGATGTGGAAAGACCCGGAACGGGGCCATTCCTGGCCGCAGAATTGACTTTTCCACACCCCCTTCACTACCTTCGGCCCCCCACCTCCGACCAGACCCCAACCGGGCTCACACCCCAACCTCCTCCCCCGCTGGGGATGCCGTACTCGCCCACCCCTCCCGCCTCCTCCCGCCCCGTCACGGCACGCTGCCTCATCCCGGGGGAACCGTGGAACTGACGGCGGTCGAGCTCTGGACCCGCATGCAGGAGGCCGTCCGTGGGTCGGTCGCGGAGCAGGGGTACCGTACCTGGCTGGCCGGCACCCGGGCCACCGGGCTGTCGGGGGATGCGCTGCTCCTGGAGGCGCCCAGCCGCTTCCACGTCGAGTGGCTCGAGGACAAGTACGGTCCACTTCTGGCAACGGCCGCCCAGCGCATCCTGGGACGCCCCCTCACCATCACGGTGAGTTGTGCCGCCGAAACCTCACCCATCCCGGCTCTCTCCCCGGACGAGCGCCCGTCGCTGCGGTCGCCCACCCCCGGACAGCCCGCGCCCGCCGCGCAGCGCCCGTCGCTGAACGAGCGCTACACCTTCGAGCGCTTCGTGGTGGGCACGAACAACCAGCTCGCCGTCGCCGCCTCGCGTGCCGTCGCGGAGAAGCCGGCCAAGATGTACAACCCCCTCTTCCTGTACGGGGGCGTGGGGCTCGGCAAGACGCACCTGATGCACGCCATCGGCCACCGCCTTCTGGCCGACGACCCCAGCCGCCGCGTCATCTACCTATCCTCGGAGCAGTTCACCAACGAGATGGTGACGTCGATCCAGGAGGGCACCACGGCGGCCTTCCGCCGCCGCTTCCGGGAGATGGACCTCCTCCTGGTCGACGACATCCAGTTCATGGAGGGGAAGGAAGGCACCCAGGAGGAGTTCTTCCACACGTTCAATGCTCTCTACGACGCGCAGCGCCAGATCATCCTGACGAGCGACCGGCCGCCCAAGGAGCTCCGGGGACTGGAAGAGCGGCTGGTGTCGCGGTTCGAGTGGGGCCTGGTGGCGGACATCCAGCCGCCCGACCTGGAGACCCGCATGGCCATCCTCCGCAAGAAGGCTGCGGACGACGGCCTCACGCTGGATGACCAGGTGATCGAGTTCATCGCCCATTCCTGCAAGGCCTCGGTCCGGGAGTTGGAGGGCGCGGTGATCAAGCTGCTCGCCTTCTCGTCGCTGACGCACCAGGAGATCACTCCTGCGCTGGCTCGGACGGCGCTTCTGGGTATGTTCAGCAGGCACCGCGATGAAGGCCCCGTGCTGTCTCCGGAGCGCATCCAGGACATGGTCGCCCGCCGATGGCGCGTGCGTCCGGAGGCCCTGGCTTCCAAGCGCCGAACCAAGGATGTCACGGTGCCCCGGCAGGTCGCCATGTACCTCATCAAGGAGGCGCTGGGGACTTCCCTTGTGCAGATCGGCGAGTTCTTCGGGGGGCGGGATCACTCCACCGTCATTCATTCCATCCGGAAGGTGGAGGAGGACATGGCGCGGGACCCGGATTTCCGTACGCGCGTCGAGGAGGCGCGCCAGGAGCTGAAGGGGTATTCGCGGAGCTGATGAAACCGGTGTGGAGAGGTTGGGGGAACACCCCGTGTTGTCCACCGTCACGGGGCGTGAAGGACCCGGCAGGTGGACAACACGCTCGTTCTCGACAGTGGTTCCACAGCGTCGTTGCCGATGGGAAGGTCCTCCGGGACAGCGGCTCCCGGCACACCCCGGGAGACCCGTCCACACATCCACACCCTCTACTACTGCTATGTTTTTCTTTCTTATAGAGAGATAGAATCTAAAGCGTTGTGGAATACCAGGTCCTCAGGCCTCCAAAGCGTCAGGAGCGGGCTGGCTCATGAACTTCGTCATCACCAGACAGAACCTCCACGCCGGGATCGCGGCCGTATCGGCCAGCATCCCCTCCAAGACCACCCTCCCGGTGCTTTCGAACATCCTCTTCGAAGCGAGGGAGGATGGCGTCTGGATGAGCGGGACGGACCTGGATGTGGCCGTCCGCGTGAGGGTGCCGGCCGACGTGAAGGAGGCGGGCAGCCTCACCGCGCCGGGAAAGAAGCTCCAGGAGATCACCCGGGAGCTCCCCGACCAGCCCGTGGAGGTCGCCACGCGGGGCGATCAGATCGAGCTCCGCTGCGGCAGAAGCCATTTCAAGTTCAATGGCCTTCCTGCGGACGAGTTCCCCTCCCTGGCGGACATCAGCTTCGACACCGGTTGGACGGTGCGGGGAAAGGACCTGCACGGCCTCATCCACCACACGGCTTTCGCTGTGTCCACAGAGGAGAGCAGGCCGATCCTCAACGGGGTTCTGTGGGAGCTTCGCGACGGCTCCATGCGGATGGTGGCCACCAATGGCCATCGCCTCGCCCGCATGAGCATCCCCGCGGGATCCACGGGCACGCCCTCGGGGGATTTCATCGTTCCGCCGGCCGCCCTGCAGCATGTGCAGCGACTTCTGAAGTCCGATGAAGAGGTCCAGGTTGCCCGCAGCGGCAATCACCTCGGCTTCCGCTCCGGCTCGACAGAGGTATTCACCCGCCTCATCGAAGGGTCCTACCCGAACTACGACCAGGTCATCCCGAGGGACAACGACAAGTTCGCCATCCTCGACAAGAAGATCTTCGAGTCGGCCGTGCGCAGGATGGCCGTGGTGGCATCGGACCAGACCCATCGCATCCGGCTGCACTTCGAGCCTGGCCGCGTGCACCTGAATGTCCTCACCCCCGACCTCGGTGAAGGACACGACGAGATCGAGGTAGGCTACGATGGCGAGGAGCTGGAGATCGGCTTCAACGCCAACTACCTCCTCGAGGTCCTGCGATACATGCCCTCCGAGGAGGTCAAGCTGGGGTTCAAGGCACCCGAGCGGGCAGCGACCGTCGAGCCGGTGGGAAAGGGTGACGACGTCATGGACTACCTCTGCCTCGTCATGCCCCTGCGGCTTCTGGATTGAGCCTGGCCGGAGACAAGGGGGGGGCGGCGCGCACAGGGTTGTGCGCCTTGTGCCGACGCAGCAGGGCGAACGTGCGCCGCTGGCGAGGGTAGACTCACCTGTGCGCACCGAGCGTTCGACCAGGAGTTCCTTGAGTCTTCCACGATGATCCGCGCGCGCCGGAGTGCCCGAAGTGGCGTGACCGCGCAAGCCCCAAGCCGGGTCCGGGCTCTGCTCGGCGTTCTGGCGCTGGGCGCCGGCTTTACGGGGTGCGGGGACGACACCCCCATCGAGCCCGGCGACGGCCCCTTCGGTCAGGTGGGCAGCCTCGAGATCACCGTGGAATCGCCCCTCGCCCTCGGCGCTGGGCTCCTCACGGAGAACCTGCGATGGGCGGCCACCGGAGAATGGAGCCTGGAGGAGAAGATCTTCTATCGGGGGCTCCTGGGTGACGGATCTTCCACTCGCCACGGGGACGACCGCGCGGAGCTGGCGCTCTCCTATGCCGGCCTGATCAACAAGCTCAACAACGAACCACCCCAATCCCTGTTCGTCCAGGAGCTGTCGCCGGACCTGTTCCCGGAGTGCGGCGAGACGCTGTCTCGCATCACCCTCACCATCGCGGACGAAGCCCGCGATGAGACCAAGACGTGGATCCGGTGCGCTGCCGGGATGCTCGGCACGCTCACGCCCGCGGGTGCCGGACCGGACGCCGCCGCGGCGCGGGTGGTATTGGCCGCCGTCCTGATCAGGGATGCGACGCTCGGGATTCGCTGGACTTCGGCGTACCATGGGAGCGTTCCCTTCGGGACCCTCGACCGCGGCGGAGACTCGAAGTCCAACCTTCGTGCACCCGCCACGTTCATCGATGCGGGCGGCTTCACCGCATTCTGGGTCAAGCACGCCCCAGCCACCGCCCCGCCGACCGTGGACTTCACCAAGGACATGGTCGTGGTCGGCATCGTGGGTAGTCGCCCGGAGGCTGGTGACTCGGTGGAGGTGCGCCGGGTCCTCCAGGTGGCCGACGGGTCGTTGATCCACGTGGTCGAGCGCCTGCCCGGGGCGTACTGCTCGCCCGCGGCGCGCACGCACGTGCCCTACCACGTGGTCGTGGCCCCCCGCACACCGATTCCGCATCGTTTCGCCGACATCATGCTGGAGCCCGTGTCGTGCGGCGGATGAACTGAGCCCATGTCGATCCGTCGGCTGTATGTCGCCGTGCTCGTGACGTTCGCCGTCGCGGTCTCGGCGGTGGGCGGCCTTCTGGCGTGGCGGGAGGCGAGCCGGGCCCTGGAGGCGGAGCTCGATACGCGCGCGTCGTGGGTTGCCGGCGCCGCCGCGGAGACGGGACTTCAGGCGTCGCTCCTGGCGGGCCTCGAACCGGGCTTCGAGGACCTCGGTGCCTGGACACTCACACAAGCACGCCTCCGGCGCCTGCAGCGCTACGTATCGGAGGCGTACATCGTCGCGCCGGACAACACCGCGCTGGTGAGCTCCTTCTCGGCGGATTCGGTGCCCATCGGCACGCCGCTCCGGTTCCTGGACCAGTTCGCGCCGGAGTTGGCAGAGGCCAGGAGCGTGGGCAACGCGACCACCCGGGGGTTCCGCGGCTCCGATGGACGCCTCTACAAGTGGGGGTTCACGCAACTGGAGCAGTCGGATCTGGTGCTGGCGGTGCTCATGCAGGCGGACTACCTGTCCCCCCTTTCCCAATTGCGTTGGAACCTCCTCGTCGGCTCGGGGCTGGCCGCGCTCCTGGCGGCCGCGCTGGCGGCCCTTCTCGCCACGGGCATCATCGAGCCGGTGGAACGTCTGAGCCGGGTGGCGCTGCGCATCCAGCGGGGGCACATGGACGAGCCCGTGGCACTCGAGCGCGGGGTGGAGCTGGGGAGGCTGTCGCGGGCGATGGAGCGGATGCGGCAGGGAGTGCAACAGCGCGACGAGCAGCTGCGACTGATGCTCGCCCAGGTGGCCCACGAGATCCGCAACCCGCTGGGCGGGCTGGAGCTCTTCGCCTCTGCGGCCGGGGAGACGGACGACGCCGACGAGCGCCGGCGCATCATCGGCAGGATCCGCTCGGAGGTGTCGGCCCTCAACGGCATCATCGACGACTTCCTGACGTTTGCCCGTCCGCTCGGCACCAGCCACGGCACCCACGACCTGCGTGATGCTCTGCGGGACGCAGCGGACCTGGTGATGGCGGAGGTGGAGAAGCACGGCGGGGAGCTGGTGCTCGAGATGCCGGCTGCGCCCCTGGCGGCCCGGGTGGACCCGGACCACGCGAAGCGAGCGACGCTCAACCTGCTCCGGAACGCGGCGCAGGTCGCGGAGCACGTCGTGCTCAGGGCATGGGTGGAGCACGGAGAGGTCGTCGTGTCCGTGTCCGACGACGGCCCCGGCGTCCCGGAGGCGCTCAAGGAGCGGATCTTCGATCCCTTCGTGACCGACAAGGCCCAGGGCGCAGGGCTCGGCCTGGCCATCGTGCGGAAGGTCGCGGAGGCCAACGGCGGCCGCGTCGAGCTGACCAGGACGGGGGAAACGGATGGTGGGAGGGGCTCGGAGTTCCGCGTATATTTCCCCAGCCTCGACGAGCCTTCACCCGCTCTCGCAGCCGAATAGACCCTCCATGGCCGAGATCCTCATCATCGACGACCACGACTCCATGCGGGAGGGGCTCGAGCTCCTGCTGCGTCGGCGTGGTCATCGGACGCGCTCGGCGGAGAGCGGAAAGAGGGGCCTGGAGCTCCTCGGAGAGGGGTCGGCCGACCTGGTCATCACCGACCTCAAGATGGCCCGCATGGACGGGATCGAGGTCCTGCGCCGGGTCAAGGAAGCGAGCGCGGACACCGAGGTGATGGTCATCACCGCCCACGGCACCATCGAGACGGTGGTGGAGGCGATGAAGCTGGGCGCGGCGGACTTCATTACGAAGCCGTTCTCCTCGGAGGAGTTCGCCGTGAAGGTGGACCGCCTCCTGGCCGATCGGGCGGAACGCCAACGCCTGGTCCGCGAGAACGTGGCCCTGCGCGTGGAGAACACCTACCTGCGCGAGGAGACCCAGGCGCGGTACGGCGAGATCGTGGGCGAGTCGGAACCCATGCAGGTGGTCTTCCGCTGGATCGACCGTGTGGCCCGCAGCGAGTCCACGGTCATGATCTACGGCGAATCCGGCACCGGGAAGGAGCTTGTCGCCCGCGCCATCCATGCCGGATCCCACCGCCGCGACGGGCCGTTCATCCGGGTGAACTGCGGGGCGCTCTCGGAGAGCCTCCTGGACTCGGAGCTGTTCGGGCACGAGAAGGGCGCGTTCACCGGGGCCGAGAAGAAGCGCCGCGGGCGCTTCGAGCTCGCGGACAAGGGCACGCTCTTCCTGGACGAGATCGCCACGGTCCCGCACAGCACCCAGGTGCGGCTTCTGCGCGTGCTCCAGGAGCGGGAGCTGGAGCGTGTCGGGGGCGAGGAGACCATTCCCGTGGACGTGCGCATCATCGCCGCGACGAATGCTACGGCGGATCGCCTGCGTCACGACGGTACCTTCCGGGAAGATCTCTTCTACCGCCTGCACGTCGTGCCCGTCACCCTCCCTCCCCTCCGGGATCGGAAGGAGGACATCGCCACGCTGGTCGGTCACTTCATCCAGAAGCTGGCGGCGCGCACGGCTTCGCCCGTGCGGGCCGCCAGCGAGGGTGCCCTCGCTCGCCTCGCGGAGCACTCCTGGCCGGGGAACGTGCGCGAGCTGGAGAACGTCATCGAGCGCTCCCTGGTGCTGGCCGACGGCGAGTTGCTCGAGGCGGACGACATCCCGCCGTTCGGGGCCGGAGAGGGGAGGCGCGTGCCGACCACCGCCGAAACGGCTTCCGGGGCGGACCTTCCCGCAGGGGGCGTGGACCTGAACCGGGCCATGGAGGGGATGGAGGAGCGGCTTCTCCGCCAGGCCCTGGCGCAGGCAGCCGGGGTCAAGGCCGAGGCGGCCCGGCTCCTCGGGCTCAAGCCCAGCGCGCTCTACTACAAGCTCGAAAAGTACGGGATCGAGGCGTGACGGTCCAGGCGCGGGGTGCCCGTCGCTCCTGGCGGCTTTCGGGCGCGCTTCTTGCGGCGGCGCTGGTGATGGGTCTCCCCGAAGCCTCCGCGGGCCAGGCGACGGAAGCCATGGTGGCGGAGCGCCAGCTGGAGCTGCGGGCGGCGCGCAGCGCCTATGATGCGGCGCTGGGCGCCTACAACGTGGTGGAGCGGCAGTGGTCGGCGGCGCTGGGAGAGGTCAACACCGCGCGCAGGAGCGGCGACACCGGGCGGCTGGAGCGGGCCCACGCCCTCGCCCAGGACCGGAGCGTGCCCCGCCGGGACCAGGAGAAGCGCCTGGACGAGGCGGGCGCGGCGCTCGTGAGGGCCCGGCAGGCGCTCATCGACATCCTGGTCGCGAGGCTCGAGCAGTTGGTCCGCGAGATGGACGCGGCATCCGGCGCCGCGCAGCGGGCGCAGCTCAACGCGATCTTCACGGGCCACCAAGCCGAGTTGCAGGCGCTGGAGGCAGAGGCGGAGGAGACCTTCCGGCTCCAGCCCGTGGTGCTCCCCGAGATCACCTTCGATCCCAGGGACGGGCGTGACGAGTTGCTGGCGAAGGCCGAGATCCTCGAGCGTAGCGCCGCGGTCGCCGACACCACCATCCGGGACCAGGAGCGGCAGATCCAGTCCCTGAACGAACGATTGCGGACGCAGCGCCAGCGTCGCGACTTCCTGGCCGGGGCGGAGCGCTTCGACGACACCCGCGTCCCCGTGGTCACCGGAGCTCCCACCGGAGATCGGACGGCGGCCAGGGACAGCACCGTGGCCGGCGCACGGCCCCTGAGCCTGGAGGAACGCATCCAGCTCAAACGCGACTACGTGGGGCAGCTGCAGGCGTATCGGGATGAACTCCTGATCCGAGCCCAGCAGTTCCGGCGGGCGGTGGGGTCGGTCACATGAGCATCCGCCTCTGCCGCGCCTTCGCGCTCGCCGTCGCCCTGGGTGCCAGCCCGTGGGTCGCCACCGAGGCCGGCGCACAGGTGCGCTGGCGCGATCTGGTCCTCACCATGGGCGGCTCCGTGGAGGGATACTCCGGGAATTTCTCCGCCGTCAACGTGTCCCGCGCGGACAGCGCCGAGCATGTCGTGGCGGTCGTGGGCGAGCTGGGCATGAGGGGTGCGCTCGTGCTCGCCGAGAGCCGCACCCGGTCGTTCGAGATCTCCTTCGACGGAGGGATGCGCCAGGCCGCCGCGTTCGGGTTCCAGCGCCAGGACTATTCGCCCAGGGAGTGGGTGGGGAGCGCGGCCGGAC
The DNA here is from genome assembly GCA_035477395.1 of Longimicrobiales bacterium. Classification (GTDB taxonomy): domain Bacteria; phylum Gemmatimonadota; class Gemmatimonadetes; order Longimicrobiales; family Gaopeijiaceae; genus SZUA-318. Next base: position 71,149 of record DATIKQ010000033.1, on the reverse strand, counting down.
GGTACACCCAGAGCGCGGGCTCGTGGGGGACGCTGCTGGCGCAGGCGGGAGTGCGTGGCCGGGCGGTGAGAGACCGCCCGCTCTCTACGATCTTCATCCAGCCGGGGTACACCAACGTGCAGGGCAGCGTGGGTGTGCGCACGCGGTCCTTCGACGGCGTCACCTTCGACGCCCAGGTAGACCTGGAGAGCGCCGACTACCAGAGCGTCGAGCTGGTGCCCCAGCTCGACCTCCTGGACCGGACCTCCTCGGGGATCGAGGCCGGCGTGCGCTGGGGCGGCCCGTCCACAATGCGCTTCTACGGCGGCTTCCGGTGGACGGACCACGGCAACCAGGTGAGCTTCGATCCCGACGATCCGTATCGGCGGGACCACACGACCCGAGTGGGGATGGAGTGGGCGTACGACGGGGAGATCTCCGCCCAGGTGGGCGTGGATGGGACCGTGAACCGCTCGAACTCGAACCGCCCGGAGTACGATGCGGTGAGCGCCCGGGCCGTCCTCACCGCTCCCCTCTCCCACGAGATGTCGCTGAACGTGTACGCACTTCTCACGGCCAAGAGCTACGTCCACGACACGGACTTCCCTCGGCTCGTGCCCGGGGAGGAGGCCGACAACGCTTCCCTCGCGTACCTGCAGGTCAGCCGGCCGGTCGCCGTGAACCTGGATGCGGCCTTCCGGTTGGCTTGGACCCGGGCGGAGACCTACTTCGGGAGCGCGTACTACCAGCGGCTCGGGGCCTCGGTGCAGTTCAACTACCGTCCGAGGGGGTTCTGAGGCAGGACCGCCCACGCGACCCATCTGCCGTGGTGGGACAGCGAGACGTCGGCCGGTGCGGGGCGGCCCCGCAGGTGCACCCGGGGAGGCCGGCGCCCCGTGACCCCCGGGTCGCACACGATCTCAACGTCGGCCTCCCCCGCGGCGAGCATCTCGGCGAGAGCCGCGCGTGCCCGGACCCGTACGGCCGCGGACGGCAGGGAGTGCACGGCGTCCGCCTCGCGCTCGGTGAAGCTGGGGAGGAGCTCCGCCAGGCGGGCCCCCCACGCTTCGGCGGGAGCGTCCAGAAGCTCGGCTCCCGGCAGCGCGGACCTGATATCCGCCCCGGACACGGCGACGGCGTGGATCATCGTCCCCGAGCGGACGGCCACGACGGGGATGTCCAGCTCCTCGTACGCCACGTGCCCCTCCCACCGAGCGGGTCCAACCTCGGTCCAGGTCACGCAGAACGCGGCGTGGATGAAGACCGGGGGAGCGCCCCGCAGCTTGGACGCCACCTTGTAGGCGGCCTCCTTGGCTGCCCAGAACGCCCAGAGCGCCACGGCCGGGTCCTCCGCCCGCGTGAGCACGGCGCGCTCGTTTTCGCCCAGGACCCGAGCGACGAAGCGCGGGTCGGAGTGCTTTCCCTCCGTCCTGGGCTCCCCGAGGTCCACGATGTCGTTCCCCACGACGGGAGACTGCGTCATGGGGAAGCGATCTCTCCGCCGAGGACGTGGCGGATCTCCTCGGGGACGCGCAGCGGCCGCCGGTCCGGGCCGACCCAGACCGCCGTCACGCGGGCGCGAGCGATCTCGACGGCCGGCTCGTCCTCCAGGACGATCTGCTGGGCCAGCACCATGGACGTGCGCCGGTACCCGTCCGCCCAGGTGCGCACGAGGAGGCGCTCGCCGAGACGGGCTTCCCGCAGGTAATCCACCTCGAGGCGCACCACGTAGATCCCCCACCCACGCGCAGCGATCTCATGGTAGGGGAACCCGGCGCGGTCCAGTGCCGCGAAGCGGCCGTACTCCAGCCAGTTGAGGAACACCGCGTGGTTGGCGTGGCCGAAGGAGTCGAGCTCGTAGCTGCGGACCTCCACGACGCTGGTGGCGACGGGGCGGTCGGTGGGTGGGAGGTGCATGTCAGACGGCCGCCGCTACCGCGCCGAAGCGCCGATCCCTCCTCCGGAACTCGCTCACCGCCGCCTCCAGATCCTCCCCGGAGAAGTCGGGCCACATGCGCGGGGTGAACACCAGCTCGGCGTAGGCACACTCCCACAAGAGGAAGTCGCTGAGGCGCTGCTCCCCGCCGGTGCGGATCATGAGATCCACATCCGGGGCTCCGTCCGTGCTGCCGTGGATGGCTTCCGACAACGCGATGGCGAAGCGTGCCGGGTCCACGCCGCCGGACACGGCGCACCTGCGAGCCGCCTCGAGCACGGCCTGCCGGGACGAGTAGTCCACCGCGAGCCGCAGGAGGAGGCGCGCTCCGCCGGCTGTGGTCGCTTCCGCCTCCTCGATGGCGCTGACGACGGTGCGCGGGAGCCGGTCACGCCGGCCGATGACCTGGAGGCGGACGCCCTGGTCCCGCAGCTCCGAGGCTTCGGAGCGCAGGTAGCGGCGGAAGAGCGACATCAGGGCCCGGACTTCCCGGGCCGGCCTCTTCCAGTTGTCGGACGAGAACGCGTACAAGGTCAGGAGCCCGACCCCCGCTCCGGGTGCCGCTTCCACCACCCTCCGGACGGCCAGCGCCCCCTGCCGGTGTCCCAGCTCGCGGGGTCGCCCCCGGGCCGTGGCCCAGCGGCCGTTGCCGTCCATGATGATGGCCAGGTGGAACCGGTCCGAGGGTTCGGACAGGAAGACGGGTCCCGGCTCGCTCTTCATGAACCGGCCTCCCGGTCACGCGTGGCGCGGATGATGGCTTCCATGTGATCCAGATAGGCGCGCAGCGCCTTTCGACCCCGGGGCGTCAGCTCGAAATCCGTACGGGGGGTCCGGCCCTCGAAGGACTTGTGGCAAAGCACGTAGCCGGCATCCTCGAGACGGCGGGCATGGGCGCTGAGGTTCCCGTCCGTGGTGCCGAGGAGGTTCCGCAGGTCTGTGAAGGGCATGAGACCATTGACTGCCAGCGCGCTGACGATTCCGAGACGGACCCGCTCGTGGATGAGGCGATCCAGCTCCAACGGGCCCGCCTCGGCACCCTGCCCGGTGATGCTCCCCAGGGGGGCCGGAGAGCGGCTCACCTCGACCTCGCTCCGGGCCACCGACTCCCGCTTAGCCGCCATGCCGCCTCCAGATCACGATGCCGAACACGATGTGCAGGCCGCCGAACCCGGCGGCCATGATCACGTTCTCCCACCCTGGGGGCACGAAGAGCGCCGCGGCTCCGGAGAGCATGAACGCAAAGCCCATCAGGGGCACCACCCGTACCGAGAACGCCCCACCGGTCACGACGCCGGTTCCGTAGAGGAGCAGCCAGGCCCCGGGGAGGAGCTGCGTCGCGCCCGCGCGGGTGAGCGCGAGCGTCAGCAACGCGCCCACCAGGAGCGGCGGCGTCAGGTTCCAGGTGAACTTCCAACCCGCGCCCTCGAGGAGCTTCCCTCCTGCCGAGCGAGCCTTGCGGCTCATGGCGACCACGGCCACGCCGAACGATACGACGGCGGCGCCCATCCAGACGGTCACCCAGGCCAGCGTCGATGGCGCCCGGACGGCCACCAGCGACGCGCCGAGAGCGATGAGTCCCATGAGTACGCCGCCCAGCCCGGGAACCGCAGTGAAGGACTGGGAGCGCTCCATCGTCTCCCGGATGTAGCGGAGGTTGTCCATGGCCCGGTCGTGGAGGGCCACCGGGGGGCGGTTCGGGGTGCGGAGTCGGGGCGAGGGAAGCGTCATGGGGGGATTCTACAGTGGAGCGCACCAGGACGTCAAGTACTCTATATCACAGAGAGCGCCTGAGCCACCGGTCGGGCCTTCGGCGCCCGCGCCTCCGATGGTGCCGAGCTCAGGCGGGCACGACGACCCTGAGCGCCGCGGGGAGGATCCGGACTTCAAGGACGGGGGCCGACGCCTGCCGGACGTCCCCGTCCATCTCGAAGCGCGGCGGAGCGTCGAACGAGAGGCGGAAGCTCTCGGCGTCGAGAATCTCCACGCGCTCCGACGTCACGTGGCGGCCCGTCTCGGCAAGGTTGAAGAGGTTGAGGCGGCCGAGGGGTGGCGCGTCCATGATGCGGCATGCGTGCAGCCGCCCGTCGAACGGCGTCGCCGCAGGCGCGATGGGGAAGCCGCCGCCGAAGTAACGCCCGTTGGAGACCGTCAGCATGAGGTGGCGCCCGTCCCTTACGTCGCCACCGGCGGTCTGGACGCCGATGCGCGTGCCGAGAAAGCGGAAGAGTTGCTGCAGCGCGGTCACCTTGTAGAGCAGCTCGCCCCTGAGGAAGCGCGCCCGGGCCGCAGCGTCGATGACGGCCACATCGAAGCCGAAGCCCACCAGGTTCAGGAAATGGCGGGACTCCACGCGGTCCGGCGTGTGCTCGGAGGCGCTCGGCGTGTCCAGGCGGCCGACGTCCACGAGCCGGGTGTGCCCAGTGGCCAGGACCCGGACGGCCTCGCGAGCGTTCGCCGGGTCGAAGCCCAGATTGCGGCCGAAGTCGTTACCGGTCCCATTGGGGAGGATCCCGAACGAGACGTCGGAGCGGCCGGAAGCGACGACGCGGTCGGCGACGTTGCTCCACGTGCCGTCGCCTCCCACCGCAACGATCACGTCGGCTCCGGCATCCAGCCCCCGCTCCGCGAGCCCCCGCTCCTCGCCGGGGCGGCTGGTTGTGCCGATCTCGACACCGGGGAGGTGCTCCTCCAGCAGCGACCGATAGCTGGCGAGGCGACGTGCGCCCCGCCCCCGTCCGGAAGCGGGGTTGAAGATGACGAAGACCCTCCGGTCCTTCAGAGCGTCTCCAGCGGCTCGAAGGTCTGCAGCCCGGCCTGATACCATTCCTCACGGAAGGGCGACGTGGCGACGTCCTCGATCGTGAGCCCCGTCGTCATGGCGTGGGCGTGCAGCGTGATGGATCCCCGCTCGTTCTCGTGCTCGGAGTGGGCCGCCTCCATGTAGATGTTGGCCTTGTAGTGCCCGTCGGCGTCCGCCATGAAGCAGTTGTACAGGTTCTTCATGGGGTGGTACTCGTGGGCCGTCACCACCAGGTCGAAGACCGGCTCGCCGTCATCCCGTACCGCGACGTCCATCCTCCCGGCCGCCTCGGTGAAGCGGATGTCCAGGTCCTTGATGTAGTGCGGCAGGTGCCACCGCTCGATGGCGTGCTGGCGCGAAGCAACGGTCGACGTGCCCACCATGAAGGGGTAGAACCCGGCCCTGGGGAAGGGCTTGCCCGGTTGGACGAGGGGGGGGACGACGACGCCCAGCACGACCTCGTTGTAGGGACCCACCAGGCTGTCGGTGAACTCGAAGCAGGTCACCGCGAAGATGCTGCGGGAGTGCTGCGGCTCGACCGGCTGCAGATGAGACGGGAGAAGCGCACGGGCGTCACCGGTGGGCATCTCGAAGTACCCACCAACGACGTTCTTGTACCGGTAGTATGTGAACTCCATATGCCTCACCTTCCTTGGTCGAATCCCCTGTTGAGACGTCCCGCCTTGATGCCCCTTGGAGCTTCCGATTAGCGTTGGCGGTCACGAGCGACCCGCGAACCCCTGCCCGGACCCTGCGACCTGGAACTCCGTTGAAGACGCTCCGTGGCTACCTGGCCCTGTCGATCATCCTCCTGGCCCTCGTGCTCCTCGATCCGATCCAGCGGGCCTTCGTGGCCCCTTGGGCGCATGCCACGCCACCCCGCCGCATCGGGGCCTTCAGCCGGTGGCAGCGTTTCCTCGCGAACGGCATCCTTGCCACGTTGCGCCTCGTGGGAGGCGCCCAAGTCCAATCGGTACCGAGCATCCAGGGGCGGGAGGGGGTCCTGGTCCTGATGAACCACCAGTCGGTGCTGGACATCCCCCTGGTGGTCTCGGCCATCCACGGAACGTATCCGAAAATCGTCACCCGGAAGCGTTATCAGCGCTGGATCCCGCTAATCTCGCATATGATCCGGCTCTATCAATACCCGGTGGTGGACCCCAAGGCAAACTCCAACGAGACCAAGCGGATGCTCGCCTCCATCCGTGACGCGGCGCGCTCCTCGGACGTGCCGCTGGCCATCTTCCCGGAGGGAACGCGGAGCAGGGACGGGGAGATCGGACGCTACAGGCCCACCGGCCTCAAGCTCATCCTCAAGCAGCGGCCCTGGACCGTCTACGTGCTCGTTGCCGATGGGTTCTGGCAGCGCGCGAAGCTGAAGGACTTCCTCCGTGGAGTCGGGGACATCCGGGGACGGACGAAGCTCGTGGGGCCCTTCGAGTGGGCGGATCCCCGCGGTGATACGGATGCCTTCGGTGAGGCCATGCGCCAGCACATGGTGGAGTCCCTGGCGGATCTCAGGAAGCTGGATCCCGCATGATGGTACCGGTGGACGGTCCGTCCGCGCCCGAAGCCACGCCCGTGATCATCTCCGCCGGGACCATGGCCGAGGCGCTGGCCCGCGCTGGCCGGGGCACGGTCAGGGCCGTCCTTCTCTACGGCTCGCACCTCCTCGGTGCCCGGCCGGACAAGAACAGCGCCCTGGACTTCGTCGTGGTCGTCTCCGATTACCCGTCGTTCTACGAGGCGCTACGCGATGCGGGGGAGCTCCACCGCTCGGCGCGGGTGATGACCGCGTTGGCCGGGGTCCTGCCTCCGAGCGTCATCGCCTTCACGCCTGGACAGGGCTCGGAGGGGATCGCCAAGTGCCTCATCGTCAGCCGTGAACACTTCCTGGCAGCTCTGGGACCCCGCCCGAAGGACCACTTCCTCCTCGGACGTCTGGTGCAGAAGGTGGCCGTGGTGTGGGTGGCGGGGTCCGACGAGGCCAGGGCGCTCGAGGACGCTGTGGACGGGGCTCGCCGGGGAGTCCTGTCCTGGATCGGCCCCTACCTGGACGAGCCCTTCGACGCCGAGGCGGTGGGGCGCCGGATCCTCGAAGTCTGCTACGGGGGAGAGTTGCGCCCCGAAGCCCGCGACCGATCGAGCACGGTCTTCGAGGCGCAGCGGGAGCACTTCCGCGGCTATCTGGAGACGGTGCTCCGGAGGGCGGCCGAAGACGGCATCCTGGTGGTCGCCTCCGACGGATACCGCTTCGCCGCCCCCCGGCCGGCCTCGGAGCGGCGCCGGTGGGACCGTCACTTCCGCCGATCGAAGGTCCGGGCCACGGCGCGCTGGCTCAAGCACGTCGTCACCTTCGACAACTGGCTCCCCTATGTGCACCGCAAGGCGGAGCGGAGACTGGGCATCACCATCGCCCTCACGCCGCTGGAACGCCGGTGGCCTCTGGTCTTCCTGTGGCCGCGCGTCTTCCGAGTGCTCTTCACCCGCCCCGACAGGGAGGGCCCCGCATGAGGTCCGAGATCACGTTCCTGCTGGCGGTCCTGGGTGCCGCCCTCCTGTCCATGCCGGTCTTCGCCCTCGGCGCGGCGCGGCGGGGGAGGGACCCCCACGAGGTGGCGGACCGGGGCTCGTTCGTCCTGGGTGGATTCCTGCGGAACTGGTTCTTCTGGTTCCAGGGGCCGGTGGACCGGGCGGCCCTGGCCCTCGGCCTCGGCCCTCTCTTCTTCAACCTCCTGGGGGTGGCGTTCGGGGTCCTGGCGGCGGTGCTCTTCGCCCAGGGGCATCTGACCCTGGCCGGATGGGCCATCCTCCTCGGGGGCTGGTCGGACGTGGTGGACGGCCGCCTCGCGCGGGCATTGGGGGTGGCCGGCGAGCATGGGGCCTTCCTGGACTCGACGCTGGACCGCTTCGCCGAGTTCGCCGCGTTCGTGGGGCTGGCGGTCTTCTTCCAGGAGTCGGCGCTGGTGCTGGTCCTGGTGGTGACCGCCCTCGGAGGCTCCCTGCTCGTGAGCTATGCCCGTGCCCGAGGGGAGAGTGTGGGGGTGGTCTGCAAGGTGGGCATCATGCAGCGGGCGGAGCGGCTCCTGCTGCTCGGGTTCGGCGCCATCCTCGATCCGGCCGTCTCGACCTGGGTGGGGCGGGAACAGGGCGCGATCCTGGCCGTGGTCCTGGGGATCGTGGCCCTGGGAACGCTGGGAACCGCGGTGTACCGGACGTGGTGGATCGCGGCCAGACTGCCGCAAGTCAAGGTCTGACTTGATCTTATCGGTGTGCTTGACCGAGGTGGGGGCCGGTGACCTTTGCCTCATCGAGCGGTGGCTGCGCGCGGACCATGTCCGGCGTTTCTGGGGCGAGCCCGAGGGAAACGCACGCCTGTTGCGGGAGCCGCCTGCCGGGACCCGGCGCGCGATCATCGAAGCCGACGGCCGCAAGGTGGGGGTCGTGCTGTGGCAGCACCCCACGCGCCAGGAGCTCGACGAGGCCGGACTCCACGACATTCCCGAGAGCGTCATCGACATCGACATCCTGATCGGCGAGGTGTCCGACACCGGCAGGGGCGTGGGACCCTGCGCGATCTCGCTGGTCGCGGAGTCGGCCCTGGCCGATCCCGCGGTGCCCTTCGTCATCGCGGCGGCGTCGGTCGAGAACCAGGCCTCGCAGAGCGCCTTCGCCAAGGCCGGCTTCCGGAAGGACCGGGAGTTCGACGACGTCCCGGCCGGCCGCCACGTGCTCATGGTCCGGCGGCGGGCCAACCGGGAGGGTTAGGGGCATGAACGGACCCGATCCGCGCTTCTGGGACATCCTCCTGGAGCTCTTCGGGGCGCTGCCCCGGCAAGGTCCGGGAAGCCGTGCCTGCGCGGCGAGGGCCTTCGAGCTGTGCCGGGACCTGCCGGCGGACCCTGCGGTGCTCGACCTGGGCTGCGGCACCGGTGCCCAGACGCTTCATCTGGCCGAGTTCACCTCGGGCCCCATCATCGCTGTGGACAGGCACGCCCCGAGCATCCGGCGGCTTCGCTCGACGGTGGAGGAGCGCGGGCTGGGCAGCCGCATCCGCGCCGTCGTCGGCGACATGTCCAACCTGGAGCTGCCGCCCGCGAGCTTCGATCTGGTGTGGTCCGAGGGAGCGCTCTACAACGTCGGCATCGACAACGCCCTGGGGATCTGCCGCGGGCTGCTGCGGCCGGGCGGTCACCTCGCGTTCACCGAAGCGGTCTGGCGGAAGGAGGGCCCGCCGCCGGAGGTGAAGGCGAGCTTCGACGTGGACTACCCGACGATGGGGTGGGTCCCCGACGTCCTGGCGTCGATCCGGATCTGCGGCTTCTCGTTGGTTGGCCACTTCACCCTGACCGACGAAGCCTGGTGGGGTGATTTCTACACGCCGATGACGAAGCGTATCGGGGAGCTTCGAGGGAAGTACGCCGCCGACGCGGAGGCGTTGGCCATCCTCGATCGGCTGGCGCGGGAGCCCGAGATCCACCGCCTGCACTCGGAGTACTACGCCTACGAGTTCTTCGTCGTCCGCCGCCCAGGGTGAAGGTCGCGCGGACGGGACTCGTGCCCGTAAATGCAGGTCGGACTTGCTCTTAGCGAACTAGGGCCGGTACGCGATGGCGTCGATCTCCACCCGGAGCCTCGGATCCGGGAGCGCCGCCACCTGGACGGTGGTGCGCGCCGGCCTGTGCTCCCCGAAGACCTTGGCGTAGACGGCGTTCATCCTCTCGAAGTCCCGCATGTCCACGAGGAATACGCCGCACCGCAGCACGTGCTGGAGATCACTCCCGGCCGCCTGGAGGATCGCGCCCATGTTGCGGAAGACCTGCTCGGTCTGCGTCTCCACGTCGAGCCCGGCGATGGCTCCGGTGGCCGGGTCGGTGGCGCCCTGGCCCGACACGAGGATCAGGCGATCGAGTGCCATGGCGGGGGAGTAGGGGCCGATGGGCTTGGGAAGGCCTGAAGCCTGGACAGGGAGATGGGTGGGGCTGCTCATGCGGGGTCTCCATGGAGTGGTCGGTGCATTGCCACAACGTGGGAGGCGGGGGTCCGTCTGTCGAGCCTGGGCCCGCACCGGCCCCGATCCCCGCCGGGGTTGCACGGCCGGGGCTCCCAGGGGAGTATGAGGGGCCTGCCCAACGCGTTCCCGGGAGGGACCATGCGACCGGTTTCGAGGAGGCGGTTCCTGAGGGTTTCCGGGTCCGTGGCCGGAGCCGGGCTGATGGCCGACACGGCGTTCGCCGGGCCCACGGCACCTCGGGTGGCACGCGAGAGGGAGGATGGTCTAGCGCTCGCCATCACCCCATACGAGCGGTACGCGCCGCTCATCTCGGGCGACGTGTCCATGTCGGACCCGAAGCTCACCTGGGTGCGGGGGCCGCGAAGCGAGATGCTCGCGCGGGCGCAGACCGACCCCGCGCTGCACGGGGGCGAGCGGTCCATGTTGGGTCACCTCCTGAAGGTGGCCGAGGGCGACGACTCCCTCGCGGCCGTGCCGGTCTTCCTGCTCCGCAACTTCACCGCGCGCGACCTGTACACGCGCAAGGGTGCCGAGCTCTCGCCGGGCAACCTGAACGGGCACCGCATCGGCATCTACAACTGGGCGGCGAGCGGCGCGGTCTGGTATCGCCACTTCGTTCGCTGGCTCGGGCAGGATCCCAAGGCCATCCGGTGGGTGGTGGGCGGCGCGGACACCCCGAACGAAGCGGCCTCGCTGGTGCCGTACCCTCCGCACGTGACCCACGCCCCGCGCGGCCGGACGATGAGCGACATGTTGATCGCGGGCGAGCTCGACGCCTACTTCGCGCCCGGAGTCCCCCGCCGGCACGATCCCGAGCGCGGACCGATCGTTCGCGTCGTGCCGGACTTCCGCACGGTCGAGAAGCAGTACTTCCGCGATACCGCATGCTATCCGCCGCAGCACACGCTGGTGCTGCGCAAGGGGATCCTGGAGAATACGCCGGGGCTGGGCGCGAGGCTCGTGGAGACGTTCCAGGAGTGCGAGCGCGCGTTCATGGCGGCGCGGACGCTCTTTCCCTACGGCACGCCCTGGGAGATGGCGGACCTGGAGGATACGGTGCGCTTCCTCGGATCCGACTTCCACCAGCACGGCCTGGAGCCGAACCGCCACGCTCTGGAGACCTTCCTGAAGTCGGCCTTCGACGACGGGATGACGGATCGGCTCGTCGGCGTCGAGGAGTACTTCAGCGAGTTCCTGGGAGGCTGACGAGGTGACGACCTCGGGGATCGTGCGACGACGCCTCAGCAGGGACCGCCACCTGCTGCGTGCGCTTCTCCTGCTGCTCTCCGGGCCCGTGCTCCCGGGCGCGGCCGCACTGGCGCAGACGGTGGGGGTGCGGCCCCCGGCGGTGGCTGGGTACTTCTATCCGGAGGATCCGGAAGCCCTGAAGAAGGAGGTCGAGGATCTCCTGGCGGCGGCCTCCGCCGACGGCGTTGCTCCGGCTCAGCCGGTGCGTGCGGGGATCGTTCCGCACGCCGGGCTCGACTACTCCGGTCTGGTGGCTGCCCGTTTCTACCGGGCGGTCCAGGGCCGGGAGTACGACGCGGTGGTGCTCATCGCCGTCAGCCACCAGGAATCCTTCGCCGGGGTGAGCATCTGGCCCGGCAGCCGTCTGAGCACCCCGCTGGGGGAGATCCCCATCGAGCGGGCGCTGGCCGAACGCCTCGTCGCCGCCGACGACAGCATTCGCTTCGCCACCGAGGGCTATGGCGCCGAGCACAGCCTGGAGGTCCAGCTCCCCTTCCTGCAGACCGTGCTGCCGGGCGTGCCTGTGGTGCCCCTCATGGTGGGCCGGCAGTCGCTCGACCTGAGCTACCACCTGGCCCGCACCCTGGCGACGGTTCTGGCGGGACGGAACGTGCTGCTGCTGGCCAGCTCCGATCTCTCGCATTTCCACGACGACTCCACCGCTGCCCGGCTGGACGGGGAGCTGCTCGACCTGATCCGGTCGAACGACCCGTTCCTGCTCGGGTATCGCAGCTTCACGGGCGAATTGGAAGCCTGCGGGGTGGGGGGTGTGGTCGCCGTGCTGGAGGCTGCCCGACGCCTCGGCGCCGGCCGGACTCAGGTGCTTGCCTACGACACTTCGGGAAGGGTGACGGGCGATATGTCCAACGTGGTCGGCTATACCGCGGTGACGGTCTCGGACGGCCCGGGCGGATCCGATGCGCTCACCGAGAGGGACAAGGCGTCGCTCGTGGAGATCGCACGCGGGAGCGTGGCAGCCACCGTGCGGCGGGAGGTCCTGCCTCCCATCCCGGAGCTCTCTCCGGCCCTGATGCGGAAGCAGGCGGCCTTCGTCACCCTGCGCTCGGGTGGCGAGCTGCGCGGCTGCGTGGGGGCGATCTTCGCCACCCAGCCCGTGGCCCGGCAGGTTCGCGAGTCGGCGGTGGCGGCGTCGCGGGACACACGCTTCGCGCGCCTCTCGGCCGACGAGCTCCCGCGCCTCGACTACGAAATCAGCCTGCTGTCGCCGCTCACTCCGCTCGACGATCCCGGAAGCCTGGTCATCGGCCGGGATGGATTGATGCTCGTTCAGGGCGATCGGCGCGGCGTGCTGCTCCCGGTGGTGGCGGTCGAGCAGGGCTGGGACCGGGAGACCTTCCTGGAGCAGGTGGGGGTCAAGGCGGGGTTGGGCCGAGACGCATGGCGCCGGCCCGGGACCCTGCTCTTCTCCTTCTCGACCGAATCCGTGCGCTGAAGGAGACCGCTCGCCGCCCGTCTGGACGCCGTCGAGTCGGCGGCACCCAGTCCGACTCGCTCGCCGACGAGCCCGAATGCGAGAAGGCCCGCGCCGCGACTGCGGGCGGGCCTCTCGTGCGTGCGGACTCCGGGGGTGGGACTCGAACCCACGACCCTCTGATTAACAGTCAGATGCTCTAACCGACTGAGCTACCCCGGAAAGGCTCGGCTCCACGGGAGTAGGCCGAGACCCGAAAATAAAGGACTGGCACCAAAGCGTGTCAACCGGCCTGCGCCGAAGGCCCCCAGATCCTCTGAACGCGGGAGAGGAGCGTCCACAGCGTAGGACCGACGTCGTGAGCCTCCGACCAGAGCTCCTGGTGCCGCCGCGCCGCCAGGGATGCTGCTTCGGGTCCGTGAAGCGCCGCGAGGGCCGGCCCCCGGTGCGGATAGGGGCGCTCGAAGGCGTGGAACCCCGAGAGGACCGCCGCCGGGCCCGACGGGCCGAAGAAGACGGTGAAGTCCGGAGACCATCCGCCGAGAGGCGCGGAGCGTACCTCCAGGCGGCCCTCCTCCAGGAGGCCGAGGAGCAGACGTAGGTTGGGGGTCCTGCGCCGGAGGTGGAGCAGGGCGTGGGCCTCGCCTTCGAGGCGCAGGGCGCTCAGCTCGCAGAGCAGCACGCGGAAATGCCTGAGTCGAGGCACCTCGTCCGGCTGGAGGTCCACGGTCGTGAGGCGGACGCGTGTGACCGCGGTGCTGATCTCCGGGGCGTTGCGGGCGAGGGCCCCGAACACATCGCGGAAGTCGGGCCTTCCCCGCTCATCGAAGAGGAATGCGGGAGCCGGGAGCAGCCCCGGCAGAAGTGGGAACATGGACGCCTGGGTGGGAGAGAACCTGCCCAAGCCTAGGCGCTGGACGTGGGCCGGGGGATGTCCCGTTGAGCCGGGTTCCGCGGGGCTAGCGCTGCGGCTCGATCTCGAGCTCGGTCTGGTGCCGGGTGGTCTGCGGCACCTGGTGGCACCTGCGACAACGCGCCTCGTAGGTCTCGGCGCCCCCCACCTGGATGGTGGGGCCTTCCGCCGGCGCCGGGTGGCCGTCGATGAGCCGCTGGTTGCGGGTGGCGAGATCGCCGCACACCACACAGATGGCGTGGAGCTTGTCCACGCGCTCGGCGATGGCCATGAGCTGGGGAATGGGCCCGAAGGGCTCGCCCCGGAAGTCCATGTCCGTGCCGGCGACGATGACCCGGATCCCGCGGTCGGCCAGATCGTTCACCACCCGGACCACGCCCTCGTCGAGGAATTGCGCCTCGTCGATGGCCACCACCTGCGTGTCGGACCGCACCTGCTCCGCGACCTGCACCGAGGCGGAGACGGGGTGCGCCTCGAGCTGCGAGCCGTCGTGGGAGCTGATGCGGAACACTCCGCCGTAGCGGTCGTCCAGTTGGGACTTGAACAGCTGGACCCGCTTTCGGGCGATCATGGCCCTCCGCACCCGGCGCAGGAGCTCCTCGGACTTACCGCTGAACATCACGCCCGACACGACCTCCACCCAACCGTCCTGAGCCCCGTGGTACACAGGAGGTCTACGGGCGGGTTATGAGGATGACGAGACTGATGGTGGAAGAGGCCAGCGAGACCAGGCCACCCCAGAAGAGAACCTGGTCGCGCACGGCGGTCTTGTTCTCGGCGGGAACGTGGAGCCAGTCACCCGACCGGATCCTGATGTGGAGTGTCTCGTCGGTGATCTCGGCAGGGTGGAAGTTGATGACCTGACGCACCCCTTCCCGCACCAGCTGCACGTTCTTCGCGTCGCCGGGAATCATGCTTCCGACGGTCGCGAACTCGATGTTGGCGCCACCGGCCGCCGCGAGTGCGTCGAGGAGGGTGGCGGTGGGATCCATGTAATATTGCCCCGGGCGGGGAATAGCCCCGGTCACGTTGACCCGAAGTGACACCCTCACGTTCACCACCGGCTCGGCGTAGAAGCTCCCATACCCGGCGACCAATACCTCGCGCAGCGAGTTCTGGTCCAACCCAGACGCACGGACCGTCCCGACATAGGGCAGATACACGTCCCCGTTCCGATCTAGGATCCGCTCTCCGGCGACGACATCCACCTTCTCGCCCGCGGAGGTGAATACCTCCAGCGTGATCTTGTCGCCAGGCCGCAGGATGTAGGGGTCGTTGTCCTGAGCGGTGGCCGGGGAGGGCGCCAGCGTGAGGAGCAGCGCCAGGAAGGCGAAACTGTTGGCCCGTGGGGACATGTCGAGCTCCGCTTTGTCCGGAGGTCGTCGAGGTGGTGGCACCCCGGCGCGATGGGCTAGTTTAGCCGGGCCGGTTCGCGATTGTCCAGCGAAACGCGGCGTCGGGAGCCGCGGGTCGGCCCGTGCCCCGGTTGGCCACCATCCAGAGCAACGAGAGCGAACCATGAATCTGGTGATGACGGGGGCTGCCCTTGGTTTGAGCGTGTCTCTTGCCGCCGGTTCCTGTGCCGCGCAGGTGCTCCCGACGGATCAGCCCCGCCCCCAGCTCGTGGTCCTCATCGCCGTGGACCAGATGCGGGGCGACCTCGTGGACCGCTACGCGGAGCTCTACACCGGTGGCTTCCGCCGCTTTCTGGATCAAGGGTTCCGGTTCACGGTGGCGTCTCACGCCCACGCCCACACCGAGACCGCGGCCGGGCACGCCACCATCTCGACGGGTGTGTTCCCATCCCGGTCGGGGATCGTCGCCAACGACTGGGACGAGAGGGCAGGCGATTCGTGGACACCCACGTACGCACTGGCGGACAGCCTTTCGCCCATCGTCGGCTTCCCGGCCATGGCGGGGCGCTCGCCGAAGAACATGCTCCACACCGGCCTGGCCGACTGGGTCCTCGCCTCCGATCCCCAGGCCAGGGCCGCCGCCATCTCGGGCAAGGACCGCGCTGCCATCACCCTCGCCGGGCTGACGAGGGCGGAGACGTATTGGATGTCGCCAGCGACGGCCCGGTTCGTCACCTCCACCTACTATCGGTCGGAGTATCCCGAGTGGGTCACGCGGTTCAACGAGACGCGCATGCCCGGGATCGTGGCCGACTCCGTGTGGGCACAGGTGGTCCCCGAGGCCGGCCGGCGCCTCGCCCGCGCGGACTCCGCCGCATACGAGAACGACGGCATCCACACCACGTTCCCCCACCTCGGCTGGGAGGAAGCGGGGACCGGCGAGGCGGCCCGGAATGCCTGGGCGTTGAGTGCCCAGCCCCGAGCGGATCGGGCCGTGCAGCTGCTGGCCCAGGAGGCCGTGAGGGAGATGCAGCTTGGCCAACGGGGGCACGTGGACTACCTGGGGCTCTCGTTCTCGTCCACGGACTACGTGGGCCATGCGTTCGGGCCCTACAGCCAGGAGCAGCTCGAGAACCTGATGCACCTCGACCGGCAGCTCGGGGAACTGTTCGCGTTCCTCGATCGGCAGGTGGGTGAAGGACGTTGGGTGGCCGGCCTGACCGCCGACCACGGCGTCATGACCATGCCCGAGCACCTGGTGGAGTCGGGGGAGGACCCCGAGGCCCGGCGGCTGAATCCAAGCGAGGTGACGACCGCCCTGAGGAGCGCTGCCGACACGGCGGTCGCCGCCGGAGGCACGGAAGATGAGGTCGCAGAAAGGCTGGCCCGCCTGGTTGAAGAGCGGGAGTTGGTCGCCAAGGCCTATACCCACCGCCAGCTCACCCGAGGCGAGCTGCCCGACTCGTTCGCAACGTTCTTCCGGAATTCCTACTACCCGGGGCGCGCGGCCGGGGAACTGTCCCGCCTGGGCGTGGAGGTCCGGTTCGGGTACCACACCCTCGTGACGAGGCTCAAGGGAACCACGCACGGCTCGACCTACTGGTACGACCGATACGTGCCCTTCCTGCTGGTGGGCGCCGGGGTCCGGCACGGGAGCTCCGGGACGGCCGTGTACTCGGTGGACCTGGCCCCGACCCTGGCGCGGCTGGCCGGTGTTCGAGCCCCGGGGGGCCTGGATGGGCGGAACGTGTATCGGTGACAGGAGGGTTTTTTACAACTCTCCTATCAAATCGGTACGGAGTCCAGTGGACGTCCCCGGCCGAGAAGGGTTGTCTTTACTGGCTCTTGACACAGGACCGGGTGTGGCGTCATATACTCCGCTATACCATAAACATATGGAATCGCCACCCTCCCATCTGGCGGTCCGCGGCGCCCCCGAGGCGCTGGCACGGGTAAGTGTGGTCCCCCACCCGAGGTGACCGGGAGGAAGATGAGCGCGCCGAAGGAGAGTCGGGCCGGCTGGAGCATCGAGGACGCCGAGCAGCTTATGCTGTCGCTGAAGGGCGTCGTCTCGGCTCGGCTCGTCACCCGTCCGGGAGGTGAGGTGGAAGAGGTCCACCTCCTGACCACGGACGAGGTCTCGGCGAAGCAGACCGTGCGCAACGTCGAATCCGCACTCCTGGCGCACCTCGGCCTTGCCGTGGATCACAGGAAGATCTCCGTGGCCCAGACCAAGGAGCGCCCGGCGGCTGAGCCGGAGCCAGCGGTCCGCCTGTTGCCCGAGGCCCCCGCGGGCCAGCACAGGCTCCTCTTCTACGCACACCAGGTGGAGACGGAGCGGTCGCACCAGGTCAAGCACAAGGTGGAGATCGAGTGGAAGGGCGCGCGGTACGTGGGCACGGCCAGCGCCGCCGACCTGCCGAGGCCGCGCCTCGAAGCCGTGGGGCACGCCACGCTCAGCGCCGTTGAGCAGGCGCTTCTGAACGAGCTGGAGGGCGGCTCGAGCCCGCCCGTGACGCTTGCTCTGGACGGCGTGAAGGTGGTGGATGCCTTCGACCGGACGTTCGTGCTCGTGGCCGTGAATGCACTCAGCGGCCGGGAAGTGACCCCCCTGGCCGGGGCGGCCGTCGCTGAAGTATCCACGGATCGTGCAGCCATCCTGGCAACACTACAGGCCACGGACCGCTGGGTCCGCGGTCGTGTCTGAAGAACCCGGGCCCTCGGGCCCCGCAGTCCACCCACAGCGGAGAAAGGAGAACCCCCTCGGTCTGCCAGCCTGAGCGAAGCTGAGCGGTAGAGCGGAGCGCTCGCGGTTTCCAAAGCGGAATCACCCCGGAAGCCGACGCTATCTAAAGGAGGTGAGCGCATGTTCAGCTCTCTGTTCGACTTTATCGGAACGCTACTGTCCCTGATCGGGAACGGCGTAGTGACCTGGTAGCGGCAGCCGAGGGGGGCTCTCACCTACTGAGATGGCTCGTCCCGCAGTGAGGGCTTATGTCACAGCGATGTGCGCTGCTGCCGCATTGGCGGTAGCAGCGACGGACTGGGCTGCAGTGCAGGGACTCTCACCGGCCGCACTCAGGGGCCTGATCGCACTGGCGATCATGAGCATACTCTCTGAGTCTTTGGCGATCCGGCTAACAGTTGGGAAGAGCGCCGGGAACAGTTCCATTACCTTCATACCGCTGCTGGCTAGCGTGCAGCTGTTTGGACCCGAAGCAGCTGTCCTGCTCATGGGTGTGACGGGGATCCTCGTTGAGTTCGCGATACGCCGCAATGAACTCATTCGCGGCGTCTTCAACTCCTCTCAGCTAATCTTCGCCACCTTCATAGCGGGGTGGGCTTTCGGCGTCGTGGGTGGAACCGCGGTTGACACCGCAGGCACACTGGGGCGAGGCCTACTGCTGATCCAGCAGCTGGCGGCCTTCGTTTCATTTGGGCTGGTGTTCCTAGCACTCAACCACGCGGCGGTGTCTCTCGCAATCACGCTCAGCCAGGGCCTGCGATTCAGCGAAGTCTGGGCGCAGATGCTGGGGCACTCGGGGGCGACGCTCAACGATGTGCTCATTAGCCCGATCGCCATTGCCGTAGCGTTTCTATATGTCCAGGCTGGAGTCATGGGGATCCTCGTAGTCCTCTTGCCCCTCCTCTTCGTGCGTCACTCCTACTGGACCACGAGCCGCCTCCGCGAGGCGAATGCGGACTTGCTAAAGGCGCTGGTGAAGGCGATCGAGACAAGAGATCCCTATACGTCCGGCCACTCACTCAGAGTGTCCTTCTTGGCCAAGCGTATTGCTGAAGCGCTCGACCTCCCGAGAGCCACAGCGGAGCGGATAGGCCAAGCTGCTCTATTGCACGACATCGGCAAGATCGAGTCCCTGTACTCTGAGATACTCGCGAAGCCGGCCTCGCTGACTCCTGAAGAACGTGTGGTGATTCGATCACACGTCACAAAAGGTGAAGAGCTCCTCCGGAACTTGGCATCAGTCCCCGATGATATCCTGCTTACGGTCAAGCATCACCATGAGCGCGAAGATGGCGCCGGCTATCCGGACGGCCTGAGAGGAGATCAAATCCCAATCGGTGCGCGGATCGTCGCCGTATGCGATGCGGTCGACGCAATGCTGTCAGACCGTCCCTACCGCTCGGCTCTCTCGGTCCCGGATGTCCTCCAGCAGTTGCGAGAACACACAGGAAGCCAGTTCGCTCCTCGGGTGGTACGTGCGCTTCTCGAATCAGGCATCATCTCGGAGTACGCTGACATAATGCGTGTATCACGGAGCCAAGAGAGCCGGCCGGACCTTGATGAGTTGCGGCCGAGTCCGCGCCCCGGCGCCTCCCATTGGCAGAGACATGGGCTGAGCCGCCTTTCACAGGGCGCTTTCTAGCACGACGGGCGGAGTGGTGGGTCTCAACTCGGAGAAGCCACCTCAGACCCTGAGGACGTCCTCAAGGATGCGCGCCCGCGTGATTAGCCGGAGTTCCTGCGCCAAGGAAATGCCAGCTTGGACAGCGGTCCCCCAATTTGGCTTCCGGAGCCGTCGGGCTAGCCGGGCCTCGAGCGGCAGGAGCTTCAGCCAAGCGACAGGGAAGCGTAGCCGGACTTCCGGCATGGCGCCGTTGAGCGCTGCGTAAGCCTCAGCGAGGGATGCGCGCCGTTCGAGGAGACGGACCGAGAAGGTCAATGGGAGCGTTGGGTCAAAATGCCAAGCCTCTTGGAATGCGCGTACTGCCTCCTCCCGGCGTCTTGCCTCCGAAAAGGCGCCTAGTTCCACCGAGCAGAGGCCGATCGCTGCATTCACTAGGAACCGGATATCAGCCGGCATTACGGAGGGCCCAAGCGACTGCTCGGATGCCCTGAAGTGCTCCAAGGCAGTTGGGTAGTCTCCCTCGAAGTACGCAAGCTCGCCAAGATTGTATTGGTGGTTCAGACGCATGACAGCCGCCTGCGCACCTCGGAGGATCCCGGCGGCAGACGCGAACGACTGACTCGCGTCATCCAGATCGCCCGCGTCCATTTCGGCGACGCCCTGGTTAGACTCGATCTGGAAACGGTTCAGGAGGTCTCCGCTCTTCACAGAGAGCTGCCGCGCGCGGGCGAGAGTCGTAGCGCCCTCGGGGGTCCTTGCGCGTCCGAGGTAAAGGAGAACGAGAAAGAGCCGATTGAGACATTCCAGGCGGTGCCTACTACCCTCCCCCGCCTCCGCAATCCGCACCGCCTCCCGGGCACACCGTAGTGCCTCGTCTGCGTCGCCGAAGAGCACATTCAAGGCCAATGCGGCGTTGGCCAGGCAGGCGGCCGCCCGGTCGGGGCTCCCGGTGACGGGTCGGATCTCGTCGAAGAGGGCGCGGATCTCGGTGACCCGGCCGCTGCGGTGCAGGAGGTGCAGCTCGGAGTCGAGGGCGAGGGCGAGGGCTTCGTCGTCGTTGGCGGATCGGGCGAGCGACTTGATGGTGGCGAGGCGATCCAGAAGGTCGGAGAGCGGCGCGGCGCCGACCTCGGCCAGGCCCTCCACGCGCCGGATGTCCATGCGCAGGGCTCGGTCGTGCCGGCCGACCGCGCGCAGGCGGGATGCCGCGAGCTCGAGCATGGGATTGGCGCGCGTGATCTCACGGTTCATGTGGAGCACTTTCGCCAGGTCTGCCGTCGCCTCCGCTTTGAGCGTGGCATCGCCCACGTTCTCCACTACGAGCTGGAGGAAGTAGGCGGCCTCCGCCATGGCTCCGCTCTCGAGGGCACGGTCGGCTGCCTCACGCCCTCTCCTGGCCGCACCCGCTGCGTGGCCGGCGCGGGCGAAGTGGATCGCTGTCTCGCCGGGTTGCTGCCCGTCCTGTTCGTTCAGGAACTCGGCCACGCGTCCATGAAGGAGTGATCGGCGCGTGGCGGTCAGGCTCTGGTAGATGGTGCTCCTGAAGAGCTCGTGGCCGAGGCTCACCTGCCCCACTTCGACCGTCGCGAGGCGGCAGCGCTCCAGCTCCTCCACGCTTCCGGCAGCGTCCTCGAGTGAACTCCGCGTGAGAAGTGCGAGCTCCGGCAGCGTGATCGCGCGGCCCCATACGGCCAGATGTGCGGCGACGTTGGCCGCTGCGTCTCCCAATTCCTGGATCCTCGGCTCGAGGAGCTGTCGCAGCGAGATGGGCAGCGTGATCGCCTCGGTGGGCAGCTCGGGGAGCTGCACCTTCCCGGCCACGAAGTCGCGGGTGAGCTCGATGAGATAGAACGGGTTCCTGCCGCCCAGCGCCAAGAGCCTGTCGGCTGCCGGGGCGTCGAGCTCGGTGCCGGCCACGAGATCGAGGAGCGTGCGGGCCTCGCCTTCCGTGAGGTCGTCGAGCTCCACCGCCGTCACGGGGAGGTCCCCGCTGTTCGAGAGATAGCGTGCCACTTCGTCGGACCCGCTGATCAGCTCGGGGCGGATGGCGGCGACGACGCCCAGGGGACCCGAGCGCCAGCGGCGCTGCACGAACTGGAGGACCGCCACGGTCGTCGCATCCGCCCAGTGGAGGTCGTCCAGGAAGAGCAGGTGGGGGCCGGAGTCGGCCATCGCGGCAAAGAGCGTGGCGAAGGCGTCGTAGAGGCGGCGGCTGAGGCTGGTCTCCGCGATGGGTGGCACCACCGGGGGATCCATGCCCGCCGGAAGGGTGGGCAGCAGGGAGGCGATGACGGCGCGCCACGGCTCGTCGAGGCCCCGGATGTGCGGAGCCACGGACGGATCGCCGAGCATGTCGACGAGAGGGTTCAGGGGGATCCTTCGTTCGAGCTCGACGGGCCTGGCGCCGAGACAGCGGAACCCGGCCACGTCCGCCTCTCTGCGGACCTCTTCCATGAGACGCGTCTTGCCGGCTCCACCTTCGCCACGGAAGAGCAGGAACTCGAAGCTCCCCATCGCGACCCGGTCCAGGGCGCCGCGAGCGACCTGGAGCGCATGCCGCCGTCCGACCAGCGGTGGCTGGGCACGGTTCGAAGGGCCGGTCACGATGGGCGCTGGGCCCATGTCGCGGACGCGGTCGAAGAGCGCGGCGGCCTCGCGGGTCGGGTGCGTGCCCGAGGGGAGGCCGGCCAGGAAGTCGCACGCGGCCTGCTGCGCGCCCAGGATGCGGCCGGTCACGGCCCGCGCCTCCACGAGCTTGGTCACCGTGGCCTCATTCCCGGGGTCGAGCGCCGCGAGCACCTCCGCGGCATCCAGCGCCCGCTCCCAGGCTCCGGCCGGCCGGGCCTGGTCCCACGCCCGGGCGGCGGCCTCCCTGAGCATGCGCCGCAAGGCCTCGCGCTTCGCCAGCAGCCAGTCCTCGTACTCCTCGCCCCCCGTGCGCCCGTCCAGTCGCGACGCGAACCCGAGGCGGAAGAGGGAGAGGGCCTTGGTGAGGTCGTGGGCGGTGAGCGCGTGATGGAAGTGGTCCAGATCCGATGCAACGAGTCCCGAGCCCGGCACGAGGCGGCCCTCGCCGTGGCTGGCCAGCGGCCTGAAGCCGAGGCGGGTGCCGAGGTCGTGCAGAAGCTGCCTCAGGCGCTGGCGGGACCTCGGGGCGTCCTCCTCCTCCCAGAGGAGCCAGATGGCGGAGGTGCGGGAGATGCCCCGATCCTCATGCCCCCACACCAGGGCGAGGAGGCGCTCGTGGGACGGCGTGAGGAGGACGGGCACACCAGGGCTACGCTGGAGCAGCGGGCCCCCGAAGAGCGTCAACTGCGGCCGGTCATGTTCGGTTCTGGCTGCGCTCACGCGTAGATCCCCCGACGCTCCGCCGGGGGGGAGCGCGGCCTCATGATGGTGCACCAGGGGGGAGGTGGCGAATCTCCGATGGCTCCGGCCCGTCGGCAACCCCCTCATCCGGCAGCCTTCCCAGGGCTACCCTGGGACAGAAGCGTGTCCGGCCCGTTCTCAGCCACCATCCCGACGGGCGAGCGGAGCCCGAGCACCATCGCGGCCCGGGGATCGGCGAGGATGTCGAGAGTGAGGTCGGGGGCGAGGGCGCCCTCGTCCGCCTCTCTGCGCAGCCAGGCCTCCATGAGCCACTCCCACCCGAGGAACGCCCGCGCGTCGGAGGGGCGATACCCGGTGAGGCGCACCATCTGATTGCTCAGGGAGAAGGCGTCCGGGTATCCCACCTCGAAGCCCACGGCAAGGACGCTGTCCTCGGTGTTCTGGAGGCGGATGGCCACCCTCAGCAGGCGGGCGAAGTGAAGCCAGTGGGACGGGACCGGGAGACCATGGGCCACGAAGCGCCGGCCCAGCGCGCGCCGGGACATGTAGAGGGACCGGCACAGGGCCGTGATGGACCTGAGATCGGCCGAGAGCGCCACGATCCGGCGGATGAGGTGGACGGTCTCCCGGTCCAGCTTGAGACCGCGCCACGCCACGTAGTCGGTGACCTCCACGGCCAGGTCCTCGGGGGGCCGGCGGAGCAAGGAGGCGAGATCGTCCACGTCCGGCTCAGGATGGAAGGGGAGCACGGCCGCGGGGCGCACGGAGTCGACCGTGGCGAGGAGACCGGCGTCCGACGCCGGCGCCGCCGAGGGGGGGAGCACGACGACCAGGGCCAGGCCCCCTGGTCGGTCCCGCACCACGGAGATGTCTTGTTCGTGGGCTCCGGCGCGGAGGCACCAGACCAGGGCGCTCCCCGGGCCTCTCCCGTCGGAGCGGAGCTGTCGCTTTCCTCCGGTGACGGGGATGAGGCTCCGGTACGGGTGGGTGAGGAGGGAGAGCGCCGGGGGATGGTTGGGTGGCAACATGGGGACTCCAGGTGGGAAGACGCACCCTGAGGGGGGTGCGAGCGTGGGAATGGCGCGTCAGGGCGGCGTCAGGACCTCGATGCCGCGCGCCCGTCGGTGCGCCTGGACCCGGGGGTGCGTCCACCTCGGGGCGGGTTCCATGGAAGCCTTGCAGGAGAGCCGCATGTGTGCTTTGTTAGAATCAGAACCTTGTTCTAGGAGCTGCCCGTGACAGACCTCCTTCCCCTGCATCCTCCCAGGCAGTTGCGCTCCCGCCGGACACTGGAGCGGATCGTGCGCGCCTCCCTCCAGATCCTGGACGAGGGCGGCCTGGACGGACTGACCGTGCAGGCGATCGTGGAGCGTGCGGGATCGTCGGTGGGGTCCTTCTATGCCCGCTTCGCGGGCAAGGACGAGCTCCTCGCCTACCTGGGAGAGCGCATGTGGCGGGAGGCCGCGGCGAGGTGGGACGAGGCGGTCGCCTCCCGGGAGATGGAGGGGCTGGGGTTGGAGGAAGTGGTGGAGGGTGCGGTTCGCCTCCTGGCGGAGGCGGTCACGGCCCGGGCCACCTACCTCAGGGACCTGCGGCGGTCATCCGGAGCCGGCGACGGGGCGTTCGGGGCCTTCCAGGCGCATGTCCTCGGAGGCATCGAGGGGCTCCTCCTGGCGCGGGCCGGGGAGATGAGCCATCCAGACCCGCAGGTGGGAGTACGCCTGGGGCTCCAGGCGATCCTGGCGGTGCTCGAGGAGGGTGGCGGCGAAGGTCGAGCGGACCCGATTCCCCGGGAGCGCCGTGCGCAGGAGGCGGTCAGGATCCTGGGCGGGTACCTGACGGACGGGAGCCGTGGCGGCTCGGCCGGTGGTCAGGTGGACTTCTTCGACATCTGGGGGTGAGGGGGCCGGCGCCGACCGAGGCCGCCGATCAGCCGACCACGCGGCATGTCCCGCGTGAGGCTCGGACACGCGCACTGAACGACCCCACCACCCGCAAGATCATGCGCGTGAGGGCCGACCGGACTTCCGGATCGAAGTCCGAGAGGAGCTCGGCATGGACGAGCGCCATGTCGTCCTCGATGCGCCCACGGAGCCGATGGCCCGCGGGAGTCGGCTCGAGCCGGACGACCCTGCCGTCCTGGCGGTCCCTGGTCCTGACCAGATACCCCTTGGTCTCGAGCCCTGAGGCCACCCGGCTGGCCGTGCTCTTGTCCAGATAGAGGCGCGCCGCCAGATCGTTGACCGAGAGTGCCCTCTCCTCCGCCCAGAGCCTGAGTGCGAGGCACTGGGTGAGGCTGATGCCGTAGGCGGCCGCGAGCTCGCGTTCCCGGAACTCGACCAGCGGAAGCAACTCCAGGAGCGCGCGCTGGAATGCCTTGGCCTGGATGAGAGAATCGGCCGCGGACCCGTGCATGGTTGCCATACGCAACCATATTCATCGCGACCGGAGACGGCAAGAGAGGCGCCGGCCGGCGCCTCTCGGACTGGGGCGCACTGGGGGCCTCTCGGACGGGGGCCCGATTCCGCCTGCCGGGCCCCCGTCCCATGTCGCACCGTCCTCCACGACGCCTCAGGAGATGGGACGCCCCTCGGTGGCCGCCGCCAGGAATATGCCGTTGAAGAGGAGTTTGAAGGTGCCGTGGGGCTGGCCGCGCTGCGTGACCTCGGGGCCGAAGAGGAAAAGGTTGCCATTACCAACTTGCGCCTCTGCCATGGCTACCCCGCCCTGCAGCCGGTGCTGCCCCCACGCCCAGCCGCTCCTCAGCGGCGCGGGAGAATCGAACCATGCCACCGGCTTGAGCCCCATGCCGACCGCGGCGGGCTGGAGCCGGAACACCGGGCTGTTGTCGAAGAAGACGTCCAACTCCTCCTCCAGGCCCCATGCGATGGGCCTGGTGGTGTCCACCCGCACCCGTAGCACGGATCCCGGGACGTAGTAGTCCCCCTCCCCCACGGGCCGGCCCTCCCCGTCCACGAGGTGGTCCGTAAGGGGGAGCCCGGCGTGGGTGGCGATGGCCACCGAGGACCCCACCGCGATGATCGTGCCTCCCTCCTCCATGAAGCGGAGGAGCTGCGGCACCGTCTCCTTCACGGTCACCGACCCGAGCCAGGCCCGGTACTGCTCCGGGATGTCCGTTGGGGCATCTCCGAAGATCTCGAAGCCCGAGCTTCCCTCATCGGAGGTGGGGATGGCGTCGGTCACGAAAACCAGAACGTCATACTGTTTGCGCAGGTCGCCCCCGTCGAGCGTCTTGGGATAGACCACCTCGAAGGGGAACTCGAACTGCTCGAACAGCCAACGCGTCCAACCGGAGGGCATGGATCCCCCGTACTGGTCCCAGAGCCCGACGCGGACGGAGTTGAGCTCGAGGGCCGGGACTCGTGGCGCAGTCGAGACGCCATGAACATCCACACCCAACTCGGCGGCCCACTGTGACAGCTTTTCCACAACGCCCTGGGCGGCAGGCACGTAGACTGTACCAGCCGGATAGGTCGTGCCACTAACCGTGATGGACTCCTTTAGCCAGTTAACCCGCATGCCCTCAGCCAGCAGCCGATTCGTGACCACCGCCACGTCGTTCTGCGCGTGGCTGAGGAGGAACCCGGCTGCGCCGGGGATGCCCGAGACCGCTCGGGCGGGCGGGCGCCGCAAGCCCGTGACCCGCTCGAAGGGACCCTCGAAGCCCTCGAGGATGCGGTCGAACTGGATCCCCATCTGGAAGGCGAGCGTGTAGCCGGCATTGTCATAGGGGGCAACGGGTGGGCCGCCCTCGTACTTGAAGTCGTTCGGGTGGTCCTGGGGCTCGAACATGTCGAGAACGTGAGGCCGGTAGGCCTGGGCGGTCTTCACCACCCAGGAGTCGGCCGGATACCGCTTGGCGCCGATCACGAAGGGAGCCGTGGCGCGGTGGACGGTCACCCCGGACTTGATGAGGGCGTTGACGAACTTGGTGGCCGTGGGGAAGTCCCGCTGGTCGGAGGGGATGACATAGCCTCGCGGGTCACGGTCCTCGGGCCTGCGGAGCTCCGACTCGAAGTATCGAGCGGGGACCCCCGAGGAGAAGTAGCCAGCCAGGGCTCCGGTCTGGGGACCCAGGAACCGCTCGGGATTCCCATCCCGCTCGAGGGCCTCGTAGAGGCGGGCGACCCGCGTGGGCGTCACGGTCCACGTGTCGGTGCTCCCCTTCTCGATCTGGCTCCGCCCCACCTTCCAGATGTTGAGCAGGAGTTGCTCGCGGTTCCGGGAAGCGTGATCCAGGATCGCCTTGTTGGCGGTCACCTCGTAATCCACCGACTGACGGAAATGCCAGGGCTGCGGGGCGATGGGCATGAAGTAGTCCCCATCCGGAAGGATCCGGCTGGGGACGAACTGGACCTGGATGGGCGTGGGATTCCCCTGGGTCTCGGTGAGGATCCCGATCTGGTTGTGGAAGTAGGTCGTGGTGCGGAGGCCCCCGTTCCACCACGTGGAGAAAGGACCGCCCTCCTTCATGGTAACGCCGGGCTTCCCCTCGAACAGGAAGCGCGCCTGCATGGCCATGCCGACCTGCTCGATGCCCGCCAGGACCAGGGGGTCGATGTTGTAGTTGGCCGGATACCGGAACGGCGGCGCGAACATGACGGCGCCTGCCGGGCCCACCTGGTGGTGGTTGTACATGATCTGCGGCATCCACTCGATGTAGAGCTGCCGGGACATGCTCTCGGTCTCAGGCATGGCAGCCATGTACGAGTCGCGGTTGTTGTCGTGCCCCACGTACTTGTGGTAGAGCCGCGGGATCCCGCCCGTGGTGCGCTTGAGCGGGTCGGCTTCGCGCATGTACCAATCGCTGACGATCTCCTGCCCGTCCGGGTTGGCGTGGACGAAGAGCGTGATCACGTCGTCGAGGAATCGGAGCGTCTCCTCGTCGTTGCGGCTCACCATCTGCCAGATGGTCTCCATGAGCTGCTGCGCACCGAGCACCTCGGAGCCGTGGAGGCCGCCGTCGATCCAGACCACGGCCTTGCCCTCCCTGGCCAGGGCTTTGGCCTCCTCCTCGGTGACGCCCTCGGCCAGCGCGAGGCGCTGGGAGATCTCCTTGTAGCGGGCGAGCTTCGCGTGGTTCTCGGGGGACGTCACGATGGCCATGAGCTGCGCCCGGCCCTCCGCGGTCCTGCCGATCTCCTGCACGACCATCCTGGGGCTCTCGAGGTCAAGAATGCGCCAGTAGGCCTCGAACTTCGTGTAGTTGGGTAGCTGGTAATCCGCGCCGATGGCGTGGCCGAAGAAGGCCTCTGGGGTTGTGAGCTCCTGCGCTTGGGCTGGACCTGCGGCGGCGATGGCGGCGAAGATCAGCACCGCCAACGCGCCGACACGACGGGCACGACGTGGGGACATGAGGACCTCGGCGTTGGGGGCCGGGACTGCGGTACGACGGCATGGCAACGCCCTCAGGGTGCGCTGCGCCGAGCATAGGCGCAACGTCGGTCAGATGCCGTCGATCTGGCAGCGCATGAAGGAAAGGGACCCGGGCGCACCGGCGGGGCCGCCCTCGGAAGCCAGCACCACGGAGCCGTCGAGGCCGATTCCCACGCCTTCCCCCTGGCTCTCGAGGAGCGGGCGAAGGTTCACGAGACCGCCCTCCACGGGCACCAGGGTGTCGGCGACGATCCGATAGAACTGGAGAGACTCGTACGTGCGGAGGGCGACCAGGCCTCCACGGGGAGAGACGGCGCCGCCGGTGACCTGCCGCGGGAGGATGCGAGGGCCGTCGGAGAGCCGCTGCACCTCTTCCAGCGTCACCGTGTCCGCTCGCAAGGCTCCAGGGTAGCGGTAGACCGTGACGGCGTGGTTCCGCCCCTTCGTGATGGCGAGGATGCGCTCCCCGGGGAGGACCAGGAGCGCCTCGATGTCCCGGGCGCCCTCAGGGAGCCGCACCGGGAAGACCTCCGCCCGGAGGGTGTCGGGCTCAGCCGGGTCGGGCTCCGAGACGCGGAGAATCTCCCCGAACGTCCGCTCCTCGTAGTTGTCTCCCAGGTCGGAGAGGTACAGGCACGACCCGCCCTGGGGGCACCCGGCGACGGCCACGTCCTCCCAGTCGCGGAGGGAGGGCCGGATCGGGAAGCGGGCCACGACGGCGCCCGCCCCGTCCACGGCGAAGAGCACCGAGCCCGCGTCGTTGTGGGTCCAGAAGATGCCGGAATGGCGGAGGCTCGCGGCGACGCCCGAGGCCTCCTGGATGTCGTCGGCCAGGCGCACGGCGGTGAGGGACGGCTGGCATCCGGGACCTCCGCCGGTGGACACGGGGCCGCACGCCAGCGCCAGGAGCGTGGCGGCCGCGGCGGCGACTCGGAGGAGGAGGTGGAGGGTCACGAGCGCGCGGGTGGCGTCAGGGCGCCCCACCCGGCTTGGCTGATTCGTTGTACACCATGGTGAGGATCTGGACGAAGGCGTCCGTGGGGAGCGCGCCCTGGATCGGGGGATACCCCACGACGAAGAAGGTCGGGGTGGCGCGCACCCCGATCTGCCGGGCGAGGGCGTTCGCTCCCTCCACCCGCTGCGTCCGGCGGCCCTGGGACAGGCAGGAGTCGTACCGCAGCAGCTCGGCACCGGTGTCGTGCGCCAGGCCGCGGAGAATCGAGGCGGGGTCGGCGGACCGCTTCCACTCGCTCTGGTGCTCCCAGATGAGGCCGTTCATGGTGTGGAAGAGCGTGTCGCCCTGCTCCAGCACGCACTCCGCCGCCGTCGTGGCGGCCGTGGTGTTCCCGAACATCCCGGTCACGTAGGGGAGGAACTTCCACTCCACCTTTCCCGCGTCCACGAAGTCCCGGAGCAGCACGGGCCAGGTTTCCTGGTGGAACTTCCGGCAGTAGCCGCACCCATAGTCGGAGAACTCGATGATGCGCACCGGGGCATCGCCGGCACCCCGGTTCATGCCCAGCTGGGAGATGTCCAGCGTCTGGGGATCCGCCTCGTCAGTGGCGGTGCTCGCGGCGGCCAGGAGCTCGCGGCTGGCCGCCTCCGTTCCTTCGTCGCCGCTGGCTGGGGCGTCGGCGCACGCGGCCGCGCCCACCAGGGCGGCGACCACCGCCAGCACACCGTGCGCCTTCATGGCATCTCCAGGTTCACGAGCTGTCCCATTCCGGCCAGCGCTCCTGCCAGCGTCGCGTAGCTCCCGGTGACCATCATCAGCCCCACGAGAACCAGCAGCGCGCCAGCGAGGCGACCCAGCGGCACCATCCATCTCCGGACGTGGTGCAGGCCGGCGAGAAACCCGTTGAACATGGCGGAAGCGGCCACGAAGGGAACCCCCAGCCCGGCCGCGTACGTGGCCAGGAGCGCCGTGCCTTCGCCGCGCGTGGCTTCCATGCCGGCGTAGAGGAGGATGGAGGCGAGCACGGGCCCGATGCACGGGGTCCACCCGGCGCCGAACGCCACGCCCACGAGGAACGAGCCGGTCCAGCCCGAGGGCCTGGACGCGAGGTGCACGCGGAACTCGCGGGAAAGGCCCGGCACCCGGAGAAGCCCGGCCAGATAGAGGCCGAACACGATGAGGGCGAGGCCACCGGCGCGATTCAGCCAGGGGAGGAGGTGGGCGAGAACCTGCCCTGCGGACGTGGCCGCCCAACCCAACGTCATGAAGACGGCGGTGAAGCCGACGACGAAGAGCAGCGAGTGGACGACCGCGCTCCGTCGAGCGGAGCGTGAGCTTCCGTCCCGGAGCTCCTCGAGCGTCAAGCCGGAGACGAACGCCACGTAGCTCGGCACGACCGGGAGCACGCACGGAGACAGGAACGAGACCAGGCCGGCGGCGAAGGCGAGCGGGAAGGAGACGGTGACGTCCATCGATGCGGCCGTGGAGCGTGCGGGCTCATCAGAGGGTGAAGTCGGTGAGGAGGCGCTTCTCCTCCTCGCCGAGCCTCGCCCGGATCTCCATGTGGCGCTCCAGCCCACTCCCCTTGAGCTTCTCCCGGAGCAGCTGGTCCAGCTGGAACAGCCCCGCCGAATTGGACATGTCCACCGTGACCCGGATGGCGCACTCCGACCCCCGCTCCAGTCTCACCCCCTCGATCGCCGCCGCGGACACGGAGTGGATGGAGAGGGATCCGGCGGCGAAGGGGATGCGCGAACGGCCCTTCGCCATGTCGAGGGCGTCGGCGATGCGCACGACGCCCGCCTCCAGCGTCATCGGCCTCCCCCCGGAGCGATGCGAGATGATGGCGTGGAGGACCTCGGAGCGGATGACGGTGGAGCGCCGCTCGTCATAGAGCCCCGGGAGGATCTGGCGGAGCTTGTCCTGGGCCACGAACAGGGAGAACGCTTCGTGGTCCACACGGTGGATGGACATGCCCAGGTCGTGGAGCAGGGCCGCCAGGGTCACCACGATCTCGGCATCCTCGGGCTCCATGGCGTAGTCGTGCACCACCGAAGGCTGGACGCCGGCCTCCATGAGGAGGCGCAGCATGCGCACGGCGAGGTTCATGACGATCTTCACGTGAACCGGCCCATGGTCCGTCATGGAGAGCCGCTCCATGGCGTTCACGTTGGCAGCCAGCCACAGTCCGTAGAGGTCGTCGTCGGCGTTCACGGCCTCCATGAGCTGGTGGAGCTTCGGGTTGTGCCGGTCGGGGACCGCCATCACGACGCGTCGCTCGAAGCGGTCGTCTACGCCGCGCGCCACCACCTCCTCCTGCGAGGGAACGTCGGGCTCGTAGGGCTGGTCGGTCATCACGTGCTTCCTCGCGGGTGCGTGCTCACAGGGCCTTCTCCCAGTCCACGACCTTCTCGGCCCCGTCCATGACGACCACCGTTCCGACGATCCGGTCGTGGATGGCCTGGCGGTTCGAGTCCCAGTATACCTGGGCGAATCCGAGAAGCCCGGTGGCGAGCCCGGCGGCGTACCCGCCCGCCCGCTCGAACGCCGTCCACCAGGTGATGGGCTCACCGTCCAGCCTCAGGACCCGGATCTTGAGGAGGCGCTTCCCGATGGTCTGGCCCTTCCACCACGAGAGCATGATCGTGAGATAGAGCGACGCCCATCCGAAGCCGAACCCGAGCTCGTCGAGGATGCCCCGGAATGAGGCGAGGAGCGCGCCGCCCTCCTGCTCCTGGCGGAGCTCCTCGCGGAGGGATTGCAGTTCGCGTTGCTGGGACTCCGTCGACACCGTGAGGCTCGCCACGCGGACCTGCATCGAGCGCAGGCTGTCGGCCAGGACGGGGTCCAGAACTCCCGTGACCGTGGTATCGGCTTCCGCGCTGTCGGCTGCCGCGAGCTTCGCCGTCTCCCTCACCAGCGCGGTGTCTCCGAGCGCCGCGGCCATGGCTTGGTCGACGATGATCTCCGTTTCCGGGCTCCATACGGCATCGTCGGGGAGCACGTCCACGAGCACATGCTGCACCTGCTCCTTCGACATCCCGGCCGCGAAACCCCGACGGGCCAGGTCGGTGGCAGCGGCAAGTGCCTCGCTGCGGGTTTCCGCCCGCTCGATCCGTCGGGCGTCGCCGACGCCCTCGATGAGGGTCACGAGGCCGGCCACGCCCGAGAGTCGGGCCTCAGGGACGTCGGAGGGGCTGGGGCTCCCGGATGGCTCGCCTCCGTCGCTGCCCAGCTTACCCGCCATCGCCATCCCGGCGACGATGGTGATGATGCCGATCCAGGTGCCGAGGCACCCCACGCTCATGCGCATGGCTCGTCCGAATGCGCTTCCCTGCACCGGGGTGCGCTTGAAGCCCTCCCGGATGAAGAGTGCCGCGGCGACCAGACCCAGGACGAGGGCGAAGTTCTTCGTGAGGAGCGTGATGACGCCGATGACGCCCAGGTCGACGAGGAGCGCGGCGAGACGCCTCCGAGGGCTGGCCAGAGGGAGGCCCAGGAGCGCGGGAGCGACCTCGAACGCATCGGGCGTGACGATGCTCCTCGGGTCCCTCTGGGGGGCGACGCGGATCGGCATGTCCTTGTCGGAGCGGGCTACTTCTTCCGGCGTCGCGCCCAGATCACCAGGGCCAGGCCGGCGGCTGCCCCGAGGAGGATGCCGCCGAGGACCACGCGCTGGCGCGAGCTGGAGAGACGGATGGGCGGCATGACGATCTCGTCTTCGTCGGGCCCGCCGCCGAGGGGCAGGACCACGCCTGCCTCACCGCCCGCGGAATCCGCCGACATCTCCTCGCCTCCCCACCCGCACGACGCGCACGCCACCAACCGGCGCTCCTTGGCCGTGCGGTTGGGATAGACCACCTCCTCACCGCACGTGGGGCACGCGAGGCCAGAGGGTCGCGGCCGGATGATGCCGTAGAGCACGCCCTTGGAGAGGTCCAGCTCGTCAGCGATCTGGTTGACGCTCCACTCCGATCCCCAGTAGAGCTCGTTGGCCTTGCGTTCGATTTCCTGGTCGGCGGCGGCGTCAGACATGAATCCCCCCTTCCCTTGACCCTCATTTCGACCTTGCACAACATAGCT
Source organism: Longimicrobiales bacterium (assembly GCA_035477395.1). GTDB lineage: Bacteria > Gemmatimonadota > Gemmatimonadetes > Longimicrobiales > Gaopeijiaceae > SZUA-318. Next base: position 38,334 of record DATIKQ010000033.1, on the reverse strand, counting down.
TGGCCGCACCCGTCCCGCACAGGCGAAGTGGCTCGTGCGGGCGGGATTTTTCGTTCGTGAGGAGGAACCGCGGGCCTTGAAGATCCCCGTTTCCCACGGCTGGCTCGAGGCCGTCGTCAAGGAACCCGTGGACGCGCCGCGCGGTGCTGCGGTGGTGTGCCATCCCCATCCGCTCCACGGGGGTACCCTGCACACCAAGGCGGTGTACCGCGCGGCCCAGGGCCTCAACGACGCTGGGTTGGTGGCGCTGCGCTTCAACTTCCGCGGAGTTGGCGTGAGCACGGGGAGCCATGACGACGGGCACGGGGAGCAGGATGACCTGCGCGCGGCGCTGGATTGGCTCGAGGCCCGGTACCCGGAGCTCCCCCTCGTCGCGGGCGGCTTCTCGTTCGGCGCCATGGTGGGCCTGGGGGTCGGGACCGGGGACCGGCGCGTGGTGGCGCTGCTGGGCCTGGGGCTCCCGGTGAAGAAGCCGGAGTACGACCACTCCTTTCTGTCCCGGGCCGACAAGCCGGTCCTGGTGGTCCAGGGCGAGGACGACGGGTTTGGATCGGGGGCCGCGGCGGCGGAGTTGCTTCGGCCCATGGGGCCGCACATCACGCTGGTCCGGATCTCCGGGGCGGACCACTACTTCGTGGGCCGGTTGGACGAGCTGCGGGAGACCGTCGCGGGCTACTTTCACTCCGGCCCCGGCGCGCGCGTGCTGGCGGCCTTGTAGGAGGGCCGACCCATGCGCGAGCGCGACCGTGTGATCCAGAGCCTGGAAGGGGCCTTCCGGGAGGCGTTCCGCGCCGCCCAGGAGCGCGACGACAAAGGGGGGATGGCCAAGCTGGATCTGGACTTCCAGCGTGACCAGATCCACCTGGAGGTGCTCCTGGACATCCGGGACCTCCTGTCCGTCCCGACCCAGGAGGGGAAGGTTTCTTCGCTGCTGGAGAAGGCGCAGGCGCTGCGGCAACTGACCAGGCTACGGTGATCATGAAGATCTACACGCGGACCGGCGACGCCGGCGACACCGCGCTCTTCGGCGGCGGGCGCGTCTCCAAGGAGCACCACCGGGTATGCGCCTACGGGACGGTGGACGAGTTGAACGCCAGCGTGGGGGTGGCGGCCGCGGCGGTGGCGGACGCGGAGATCCGGGAGCGCCTGGGTCTCATCCAGCACGACCTTTTCGCGGTCGGCGCGCTCCTCGCGACCGCGCCCAGCCAGGACGCCCGGCCCCGGCCGAAAGGGCTTCCCGATCTCCCCCGGGGGCGGGTGGCGGAGATGGAGGTGTGGATGGACGCCGCCGACGGCGAACTCGAGCCGCTGCGTGCGTTCATCCTTCCCGGCGGGTCGCCGGGCGCCGCCGCCCTCCACCTGGCGCGGACCGTCTGCCGACGGGCCGAGAGGGCCGTGGTGCACCTCGCCGCGGTGGAGCAGGTCGAGGAGGGGATCGTGATGTACCTGAATCGGCTCTCGGACCTGCTGTTCACCTTCGCCCGCATGGAGAACCGTCGCGCGGGAACCCCGGACGTGGAGTGGCGGAAGGTGTGATCCGGCTCCCCTTCACGCGCGAGCCCCGCCCGGGAGACACCCTCCGGGGGGACATCCGCATTCCCGACGGGCCGCCACCGCGTGCTGCGGTGGTGCTGGCCCACGGCTTCAAGGGCTTCAAGGACTGGGGTTTCTTCCCCTGGGTGGCCGAGCAACTCGTCGGTGCCGGCTACGCCGTGGTGACCTTCAACTTCTCTCGCAACGGCATCGCGGGCGATCCGGTGCGCATCACCGACCTCGACCGGTTCGCGTCGAACACGCTCTCCCTGGAGCAGGAGGAGCTGCGGGCCGTGCTCGCGGAGGTGCTGGACGGAGACCTCCTGCCCCGGAGACCGCGGCGTGCGGCGCTCCTTGGCCACAGCCGCGGGGGGGGACACGCGGTGCTGGCGTCCGCCGCCGAGCCGAGGGTCGGCGCGCTCGTGACGTGGGCGGCGGTCGCCCACTTCGATCGGTGGACGGAGGAGACGAGGGCCCTGTGGCGCGCCGGAGGGCGGATCTGGGTGCTGAACCAGCGCAACGGGGAGCAGATGCCGGTGGGGGTGGAGCTCCTGGAGGACTTCGAGGCGCACCGGGTCGAGTTGGACGTGAGGGCCGCAGCATCGCGGATCACGGCTCCCTGGCTGATCATCCACGGCACCGAGGACCTCACGGTGTGGCCCGGCGACGCGCATGCGCTGGTACGAGCCAACCCGGGAGCTGGGCTCCATCGCGTCGAAGGGGCCGGACACACCCTCGAGGTGGGGCACCCGTTCGGAGGGGTCTCACCGGAGCTGCGTGAAGCCATGGACCGTACGCTGGAGCACCTGCGCCGGCATCTGGAGCCTTAGCCGTGGAAGGAGAGGATCGGGGGGCGGCCATGGCCGCCAGCGTGGTCCGGACCGCCCGATCGCTGGGCGTCTCCGCCGAGGGCATCCGAGCCGTTAGCAGCGCCCACGCCCTTGCCATGGAGCACAGGGCCGGCGCGCTGGGCGATGATCGTCACCCGGCCTTTCTCCACCCGGGGCGCTCGGTGCTGATCCTCCTGCGGGACGTGGGCGGCGTGGACCCGGTGACGCTGGCGGCGGCGGCCGTCGTGGAGTCCGAGGACGCTGAGCTCCGAATCCCACCCAGCATCCTCCACCGCGTCCTGGGCACCGACGTGGCGGCGTTGGCGGGAGCGGTGCCCATGCCCGGCGGCGAAGGTCTGGCCTACGACCTGGTCATCGCAGAGGAGCGGGTGAGGCTCGTCGCCCTGGCCGAGCGCCTGGATCATCTGCGCCACGGGCACCTTCGAGACGCGGATCACGCCTGGCGCGCCGCCGTGCACCGGGAGGCGATGGCGGTGTACCTGCCCATGGCCCATCGGACCCACCCGCGGCTGGCCCAGCGCTACGAACACTGGGGGCGTACCTTCGCCAAGAGGCTCGCGCGCGAGTAGAAGCGTCCCTTGTGTGTGTCTTGCGGGTGTCGGGGCCTTTGGTTAGTCCTTGACCTGCTCTGGCGGGAAGTCGAAAGAACAGGACCGTTCGGGAGGCTCCATGGCGTACGTGATCACTGAGCCCTGCATCGAGACCAAGGACGCGAGTTGCGTGGAGGTTTGCCCCGTGGATTGCATCTACGAGGCGTCCGACCAGTTCTACATCCACCCCGACGAGTGCATCGACTGCGGGGCCTGCGAGCCCGAGTGTCCGGTCCAGGCCATCTTCCCCGACACGGACGTGCCGGCGGAGTGGACGAGCTACATCGAGAAGAACCGGGCACACTTCGACTGAGCAGAGCCCGGACGGGCTTGGACCGGCCGGAAAGGAAATGCGGCGGGGGGACATCGATCCTCCCGCCGCATTCTCGTCACGGGGCCCGGTTTCCGAAGAGAGGCGGCCGACGCCTTCCTTCAGTCAGTCAGTAGCCGAGTTTCCGGATGCGCTCCAAGGACAGGTAGGAGGGCTCGGATTCGCCAGCGCGGAGCTCGCGGGACCGGGATGGTTCCTCGCCGGCCCGGATCTCACGGACGATGAGGATGCCGGCCACCAGAGCGGCAGCGCCGATGAGACCGACGGTGAGGGCTTTCATGCTCGTGCTCCTTAGGGGGTACGTCCAGCGAAGGCCACAGCACGAATCATGCCAACGGCCGGCGGATCCCGGGGTCGGGAAACGTGGCGCACCAAGGCGGAAATCGTGGTCCGACGGAGACTTGCGCCTCAGCTTTGCACGTCCGATCCTCGGAAAACTGAGTCCTCCAAGAGGAGATTGTGACATGAGCGCGGTGGAGCGGGACGTCCTGAAGCGAGCGCGGGAGGGGGACGCAGTAGCCCTGACGCAGGCCCTCGTCGCGATCCCCTCGGTGAATCCGACGCTGTCTCCCGGGGGTGCGGGGGAAGCCGAGATGGCCGGAACCTGCGCCGACTGGCTGACGGCGTGGGGCCTGGACACGAAGGTGGTGGAGGTCGCCCCGGGCCGCTGCAACGTGGTGGCCACCCTGGATGGCGACGGGCCCACCCTCCTCCTCAACGGGCACCTGGACACGGTGGGGGTGGAGGGGATGTCCGTGCCGCCCTTCGGTGGTCCCGTGCACGCGGGGATCCTCCAGGGACGGGGATCCTGCGACATGAAGGGGGGCGTGGCCGCGCTCCTGGCGGCCGCGGCACGCCTGGCGTGCGGTGGGCCGAGACCGCGCCTCGTGGTGGCGCTCACCGCCGACGAGGAGCATGCGAGCCTGGGCATGGACGCCCTGGTTCGCTCCGGCGTGTCGGCGGACCTGGCGGTCGTATGCGAGCCCACCACGCTGGCGGTGATGCCCGCCCACAAGGGGTTCGTGTGGGTGCGCGCTCTGTTCGAGGGGCGAGCCGCCCATGGCTCGCGCCCGGAGTTGGGCGTGGACGCCATCCGCCACGCCGGCCTGTATCTGGCGGCGTTGGACGCCTATGCAGCCGAGCTGAACGGACGGCCCGAGCACCCCCTCCTCGGACACGGCTCGTTCCACGCGGGGACCATCAGGGGCGGGACTGCCGAGTCCGTCTATCCCGACGCCTGCGAGCTCCTCATCGAACGGCGGACCCTTCCGGGAGAGACGACCGCCGACGTGCTCGCGGACTTCCGAAGCGTGATGGCGGGGCTGGCCGGGGGCGAGCCTTCGCTGGTCGCATCGTTGGAGGTGACGCTGGAGCGGCCGGGGACCGAGGTGCCGGTCTCCTCCCGCTTGGTGCAGGGGCTCCTCGAGGCCGGGGATGCGGTGGGCGTTCCCAGGGCGGTGACAGGGATGACCGCGTGGGTGGACGCGGCATTCCTCAACGAGGCGGGGATCCCGGCCGTGTGCTACGGGCCCGGGGACATCGCCCAGGCGCACTGTGCCGACGAGTGGATCGAGGTCGCCCAGATCGGAGCGTGCGCCGACGTGCTGGAGCGTTTTGCCCGGGCTCTGGCGGGAGGCGCAGCCTCGTAGCGCTCCGGACTTCGCGCCCTACTTCTTGGTGGTGATCAGGATCGCGCCGCTGGCGTAGTCCGTGCCGAAGCGGGTGGTGGCGTCCGAGGCGCTCAGGTACTGCATCCCCTCCACCTCCGAGGAGGGGATGGAAGCGAGGATCTCCTCGCCATCGCCGCGGACGCTGCCGTCCACATGGACCGTGGGGAGCAACCCCGTCCGGGACTGCAGCCAGCGGGGACGCAGGCGCTGGATGGCCTCGAATGCCGACAGCTGCGCGATGGGCTCCAACTCCGCTTCGGTGATTCGCTCCATGGAGCTCCTCGCCGGGGTGGCACCCGCCGACCCCGCACGGGTGGAGCAGGCTGCCGCGGCGAGGGCGAGGAGCAGGAGAGGGAGCGTGGTCCGCACGGTGTGCCGAAGCGTCATGGTGCGCTCCTAGTGCTTCGTTGTGACGAGGATGGCGCCGCCGGAGTACCCCGTGCCGAAGCGGGTGGTGGCGTCGCTGGCGCTCATGTACTCGAGGGCGGTGACGTCCGCGGCGCGGAACGTGCCCAACATCTCGGGGCCACTCGTCTGGGGTGACCCGTCCAGGACGATCACGGGCAACTGACCCTGCGGCCCGCCCCGCAGCCAGCCGGGGCGGACGCGGCTGATCACCTGGTGGACGTCCAGCTCCGCGAGCGGGGCGAGCTCGGCGGCGTCGATGCGGTTGGAGGCGCGGTGGCCGCCCGGCTGCCCGCCGGCGCCCGTCCCTCCTGTCGAGGCGCAGCCCGTGATGCCGAGCACCAGCAGGCAGAGCAGGACAGCGTGACGAGGGTGAAGGCGGAAGGGCATCCTGGTGTCCTCGGCTCATTGGCAGGCTGCGGGGGCGGCGGCGCGATTCGCCGACCAGAAGATGCCCCGGGGCGCTGATCTCCGCCACCTCATACTGCTTGCCCCCCCCCGGAGGTCCGGGTAACCTCACCCCGGGCCCGCCCAGTGCGCCGCACGAGTCGGGGCCCGAGCTGCTTCCAAGGGAGGGGTCCTCATGAAGAGGGTGTGGGCTGTTGTCGCCGCGGGCGTGCTCTTCGCATCGGGGTGCACGGCCCCTGAAGAGGGCATGGCGGACCTGGTGTTCCGCGGGGGTGCGGTCTGGACCGGTGACCCCGCTGCACCGTCCGCCACCGCCGTGGCGGTGAAGGACGGCCGCATCTTAGCCGTGGGCACCGACGCCGAGGTGGAGGAGTTGGTGGGGGATTCCACCAGGGTGGTGGACCTGGCGGGGCGCATGCTCATGCCCGGGTTCATCGACTCCCACACCCACTTCCTCGACGGGGGCTTCAAGCTCGCCGGCGTGGACCTCCGCGACGCGTCCACGCCGGAGGAGTTCGCCCGCAGGATCGGCGAGTTCGCGAAAACCGTGCCCGCCGGCACGTGGATCACGGGTGGGGATTGGGACCACGAGCTGTGGGGTGGCGAGCTCCCCCGGAAAGAGTGGGTGGACTCGGTGACTCCCGACCATCCGGTGTTCGTGAATCGCCTGGACGGGCACATGTCTCTGGCCAACAGCGTGGCCCTGCGCCTGGCCGGCGTGGATGCCCAGGGACGCATGGCCGACCCGGAGGGGGGCACGATCGTGAGGGATGCCCGCACCGGTGCGCCCGCGGGCGTCTTCAAGGACGAGGCCATGGGCATCGTGGGGCGAGCGATTCCCGAGCCGTCCGAGGCCGACCTGGACAGGGCGCTGCAGGCCGCTGCCCGGCACGCCCTGGAGCGGGGTGTCACCCAGATCCACGACATGGCGGGCTGGGACAATCTCGAGACCTATCGGAGAGCCCACGCGCGGGGCGAGCTGCCCCTGCGCGTGTACTCGGTGGTGCAACTCTCCACCTGGGAGCGCCTGCGCGACTTCGTGGCGGCGAACGGCCGGGGTGACGACCGGCTCTGGTGGGGTGGATTGAAGGCCTTCGTGGACGGGTCCCTGGGCTCCACCACTGCGTGGTTCCACGAGCCCTACGACGACGAACCCGGCACCTCCGGCCTGATGGTGACGGACTCGGCCGAGCTCCGCACCATGATTGAGGCGGGTGATGCCGCGGGACTCCAGATCCTGGTGCACGCCATCGGCGACGCCGCCAACGATTGGCTCCTGGGCGTCTACGGGGACGTGGCCGCGGCCCACGGGCCGCGGGACCGGAGGTTCCGCATCGAGCACGCCCAGCACCTCAGCCCGGCGGCCCTCTCCCGGTTCGCGGAGATCGGCGTCATCGCCGCGATGCAGCCCTACCACGCAGCCGACGACGGGCGTTGGGCGCAGAAGCGCATCGGGCCCGAGCGCATCAAGACGACGTACGCCTTCCGCTCTCTCCTGGACGCCGGCGCGACGCTCGCGTTCGGATCGGATTGGACGGTGGCACCCATCGATCCCATCCTGGGCCTGGATGCAGCGGTGACCCGGCGCACCTTCGACGGCGCCAACCCGGAGGGGTGGGTGCCGGAGCAGAAGATCACGGTGGATGAGACGCTTCGGGCGTACACCGAGGGCGGCGCGAAGGCTGGGTTCATGGAGGACCGCGTGGGGCGAATCGCGACGGGGATGCTGGCCGACCTCGTGATCCTCGACCGGGATGTGACGCGCCAGGACCCGAAGACTCTGGGGGACACGCGCGTAGACATGACGGTGGTGGACGGGCAGGTCGCCTACGAGCGTCCCACGGGCTGAGGCGGAGGGCATTGGAGGAGCATGGAGACGGGAGCGGGGAGTAGTCCGGGCGCCAAGCCGCTCGGCGAGACACGGCAGGCCACCATCGACGCGCTCTGCGAGCACTTCGCCAACGACGCCATTCCGGTGGAGGAGTTCGAGCGGCGCGTGGAGGTGGCACACCGGGCCGCATCGGTGGACGAGTTGCGGCGGCTACTCCAGGATCTTCCCGAGATGAACCTGCCCGCGGTGCGCTCGGGCGGCACCGTGCCGGGGCCACGGGCCCGGCGGCGGGTCGTTCCGGCTGCCCACGAGAGGGACCAGGGATTCGTGGTCGCCGTCATGGGCGGCGCGATCCGGAAGGGGCACTGGAGCCCTGCCCGCACGAACTTCGCCTTCACCCTCATGGGGGGTGCGGAGCTGGACTTCCGGGAAGCCGCGCTTCCGCGGGGTGTCACGCAGGTGCAGGTGCTCGCCATCATGGGCGGCGTGGACATCATCGTGCCTCCGGGCGTCAACGTGGAGAGCCACGGCATCGGGATCATGGGCGGCTTCGAGGATGCGGGAGAGCAGGACCACGACCCGTCCGCGCCCACGCTGCGCATCGCCGGGCTGGCCGTGATGGGGGGCGTGGACATCTCGGTGCGCCATCCCGGAGAGAGCGCCCGGGACGCGCGCCGGCGCAGGAAGCAGGAATCCCGGGACCGCCGCAGGTTTGGGGATTCCTAGAGAAGGCGGCGCGCCTGCCGCAGGGCACGAGGAGGCCGCGGGGGCTCGGAGCCCCCGCGGCCTGTCGCACAGGTGGTCTGTGGGCTCGGATCAGCAGAACCGGGAGTAGGCCTCGCGCAGGTCGGCTGCGATGTCCTCCGGGTGGCGGCCCTCGATCCGGTGCCGCTCCATGAAGTGCACCAACTCCCCGTCCTTGAAGAGTGCGACGGAGGGGGAGGAGGGGGGATACCCAACGATGTAGTGGCGGGCCCGGTCGGTGGCGTCGAGGTCCTGGCCGGCGAAGACGGTGGTGAGGACTTCGGGCCTCTTCTCGCCCTGTAGGGAGAGGTACACGGCCGGCCGCATCATGGCTGCGGCGCAGCCGCACACCGAGTTCACCGCCAGGAGTGTCGTCCTCCTCTCCTTCCCCAGGATCTCGTCCACGTCCGCAGGGGTCCGAAGCTCGGTGAAGCCCACGTTGACGAGGTCCTGGCGCATGGGCGCCAACATGAACTCGGGGTATGGCATGCTCGTGTTCTCCTGCGGGAAGGGGGCATCGGACCCGGGATTACCCGCCCGGGACCGGGGGGTTCACGTCCCGGGAGCGTTGCCGCCGCCGGCCGGCACAGCCTAGCTTCCACCGTTCGGACCCCCGGGGAGGACGTCACGCGGGGCAGGGACCCGGTGTCCGCATTCCATGTAACCACAAGTCGGACTGACCGTTACAGATATGCATCCCGCGCCAGGATGGGGACGAGCCAGGACCCGGAGCCGAGCCCTCGGGCGCGCGGTCGCAGCGCTGTCTACGGCGCTGCTCCTGGCCGCGGCCGCTCGCCCCGCCACCCGAGCGCCCTGGGACGACGCCGAATGGGCCGCATTCCACGGGAAGGCGGCGTGGGCCCTCGGGCAGGGTCTGGACACGGTGCCCATGGGGGCCGCCATGGCGGCCATCGGCCGCACCTTCGTAGGGACCCCCTACGTGCCCCACACGCTGGAGCCACCCGGTCCGGAGAGGCTCGTGATCGGCTTCCGCGGGCTGGACTGCGTCACGTTCGTGGAGAACGTCCTCGCCCTGACCGGCTTCATCCGCGAACCCGATGCCCGGCAACTCCTGGAGCGGCGCGGGGAGGCCGAGGAGCGCTACGAACGGATCCTGACCCGGATCCGCTACAGGGGGGGCGAGCTCCGGGGCTACCCCAGCCGGCTTCACTACTTCTCCGATTGGATCGCCGATGGAGAGGCGAAAGGGCTGGTGCGGGACGTCACACGGGAGCTCGGCGGCGTGCGGGACACGGGGGTGGTGGACTTCATGACCACCCACCGGGACGCCTATCGTCAGCTCATGGAGGATTCGTCGGCGTTGGAGGCGGTGCAGCAGGTCGAGCAGCGCCTCAGCGCGGCCGGGCGTTGGTGGATTCCGGAGGACGCGTTGGAGGCGGCAAGTGCGGGGATCCGGGATGGGGACATCATCGCCGCGACGAGCACGGCGCCGGGGATGGACGTGGCGCACACGGGACTGGCGCTCTGGGTGGACGGCTCGCTCAGGCTGATGCACGCCCCGCTGGTGGGGGACTCGGTGGAGATCAGCGCGGAACCGATTCCGACGCGCGTGCGGCGGATCCGGGGTCAGGACGGGATCATGGTGGCCAGGCCCTGCGGCGGCGCGACGTCGTGCACGGTCCGCTGAGCCTCCGCCCCTCCCTCAGAGGAGGAAGAGGGGGATGAGCGTCTCGGAGAGGATCGTCACGACGACGATGGCGATGAGGTTCAGGAAGAACCCCACCCGGGCCATCTGGGGGACGGTCAGGTAGCCCGAGCTGAACACGATGGCGTTGGGCGGCGTGGCCACGGGAAGCATGAAGGCCATGGACGCGCCGATTGCGGCCGTCGTCATGAGGAGCATGGGGTCAATGCCGAGCGCGGCCGCTGTTCCCGCCATGACGGGCATGGCCATGGCTGTGACCGCCACGTTGGACGTGAGCTCGGTGAGGAAGATGAGGAGCGTCGCGACGGCGACCACCGCCACCCATTCGGGGACGTTCCCGAGCTGGGCGACGACTCCCCCGATCCAAGCGGCCACCCCCGACTGGTCCATGGCCGCGGCCAGGGAGAGGCCGCCGCCGAAGAGGACAAGGACACCCCACTCGATCTTCCGGGCCGTCTTCCAGTCCAGGGCGAACTCACCCTTCTTCCAGTCCGTGGGCCAGACGAAGAGGACCGCCGCCGCCAGCATGGCGATGGTGGAATCACGGACCGCGGGCATCCAGGTCTCGATGCCCGGGATGACGAAGGCGCCCAGATCCTTCTCCTCGCGCATCACCCAGGCCAGCGCCGTGAGGGCGAAGACCGTGGCCGTGACCCTTTCGCCCTTCGACATGGGACCGAGCTTGGCGCGCTCGGCCTCGATGATCTCCGCGGCGTCGCCGGAGAGCTTCCCCGGGGGGTGCATCACCTTCACGAGGAGCAGCCAGGCCAGCGGGATCATCAGGGCCGTGACGGGGACGCCGACGGCCATCCACTCCAGGAACCCGATCTGGCGCCCCAGCATCTCGCTGGCGGCCCCGGCCAGCACGGCGTTGGGCGGTGTGCCGATGAGCGTCGCGATCCCTCCGATGGACGCGGCGTACGCCACGCTCAGCATGAGCGCGATGCCGAAGTGGTAGACGCCCTCGTGGTCCTTGGGACGGAGCATCTCCCCTACGGCCAGGGCGATAGGGAACATCATGGCGGCGGTGGCGGTGTTGCTGATCCACATCGAGAGGAAGGCGGTGGCCACCATGAACCCGAGGACCAGCTGGCTCGGCTTCGTCCCCACCCAGGACATGATCCGCAGGGCGATGCGGCGGTGGAGACCCCACTTCTCCAGCGCGGCCGCCAGCAGGAAGCCCCCCATGAACAGGTAGATGAGTTCGTTTGCATAGGGCGCCGACGCCTCGGGGGCCGCCAGGATGCCGAGGGCCGGGAAGAGCACGAGCGGAAGCAGCGCCGTGACGGGGATGGGGATGGCCTCGGTCATCCACCAGGTGGCCATGAGGACGGCCACGGCGGCGGTACGCCACCCCTCCGAGCCGAGCGTCGCCGGGGGCGGCACCAGAAGCATGAGGAAGAAGGCCACTGCGCCGAGGACGGGCCCGACGCGCTGATATCCGTGCATGCCCTTGTGGCTGGTTCCTTCGTCCACGTCGCGTCGCTCCGGTCGGGGCCCCCCGGGCAGTCCGGGTCGGGGGCAGTCTGGGAGAAGAAACCTCCGGCGGCAACCGTACTCCTCTCGTGGGGCCGCGCACGTCGTCCCGATTCGGTGCCCCCGAGGTGGAACCATGGATCCCCAGAAAACGCCGGTCTACAGGGAATGGAGCTCGTGGTCCGGGTGGATCCTCGTCATGTTCTGGGGGGTCATGTTCATCGCCATGGCCAACGTCTCCATGACGGGCCCGGGCTCGGACCAGGACCGCTTCTGGGGTGCCATGGTCGTGGGCGGCGTCGCCGTGGGGGTGCAACTGTTGGTCGCGGGGCTGTCCGTTCGGCTGTATCGCGACCACCTGACGGTGGGCCTCGGCTCCGCCGGACTGATCTCGAAGAGGGTGCGCTACGACCAGATCGTGCGCACTGAATCGGTGACATACAGCCCGCTGCGCGAGTTCGGGGGCTGGGGAATCCGCTGGGGGAAGGACGGGAGAAAGGTGTGGAGCGCCCGGGGCAACCACGCCGTGGTGCTGCACCTGCGGGACGGAACCCGCCTCTACGTGGGGAGCGACTCGCCGCACCGTCTGGAGGAGCGCATCCGCGCCGTTGCGGGCACCCGCATCGGGGGGCGGGGGTAACCGACGCGCCGCATCCTCTCCCCCGACCCCTGGAGTTCCATGCCGCACGTCACCGTCGGCGAGCAGGCCCCCGACTTCTCCCTGGCCCCCGCGCCGGGCCCGGCGCGCGTCACCCTTTCAGGGCTTCGCGGCAGCCCCGTGGTCGTTCTCTTCTTTCCCCTGGCCTTCTCGCGGGTCTGCACCGCCGAAATGTGCCAACTCGCCGAGGACTGGCCCCGGTGGGAGGGCGTGGGTGCCACGGTTCTGGGCATCAGCATCGACTCCCCGTTCGTGAACAGGAAGTTCGCCGAGGAGACGGGGGTGCCGTTTCCCATCCTGTCCGACTTCAACAAGGAGGCGGCCACCGTCTACGGCGTGCTCTATCCCGACTTCCACGGGATGAAGGGCGTGGCCAAGCGCGCGGCATTCGTGGTGGACCGGAGCGGGAAGGTGGCGTACGCCTGGGTCTCGGAGGACTCGGGCCTCATGCCCCCCTTCGACGACATCCTGGCGGCGGTGGGGAAGGCGGGCTGACCGGCCGGCGACCGCTGGGTCACGCCCTGACCTCCGCGCAGGTTACCTGCGCTCCAGCACCATGGCGAAGCCCATGCCCCCTGCGGCGCAGAGCGTGAGGAGCCCGAACTGCACGTCGCGCCGAGCCATCTCGTTGACCAGCGTCAACGTGAGGCGCGCGCCGGTGGCTCCGAAGGGGTGGCCGATGGCGATGGAGCCTCCCATGACGTTGATGCGCTCGGGGTCCGGGTGCCCGACGGCGTCGGTCCGCCCCAGCTCGCGCCGGGCGAAGTCGGCGGACGAGAGGGCCTGGAGGTTGGAGAGCACCTGGGCGGCGAAGGCCTCGTGCATCTCCATGAGGCCGATGTCCTTCATGGAGAGCCCGCCCCGGTCCAACGCCGCCGGTGCGGCGTAGACCGGTCCCTGGAGGAGCTGGGCGGCCGGATCGAGCGCCGCCCAGGCCCAGCTCCTGACCCAGCCCAGAGGCGCTCGTCCCTCGGCGAGGGCCCTGTCCCCGTTCATGAGGACCAGCGCGGAGGCGCCGTCGGTGAGCGGGGAAGCGTTGCCTGCGGTGACCGACCCGTGCTTCTGGTCGAACACCGGTCGCAGCCTCGCCAACGCTTCGAGGGACGTGTCGGGCCGGATCCCGTTGTCGGCGGCCAACACGGGTCCGAACCCGGGCGACAGATAGATCGGGGCAATCTCGGCGGGGAGCCGCCCGTCGGCGGTCCCGGCTGCCGCCAGGAGGTGGGAGCGGAGCGCCCAGGAGTCCTGCTCCTCACGGCGGATCCCGTTCTCCTTGGCCATGCGCTCCGCCGCCGCACCCATGGTCTCGCCGGTGGAGGGCTCCGCGATGGCCGGGGCCATGGGGATCAGGTCCCGGGGGCGGACGCCCCTGAACGCGGAGAGCCGGGCCCGCAGACTGTTCGCCTTGGACGCTTCTACAAGCGCCTTCGACAGCCGGCGGGACGCCATGATGGGGACGTGGGAGAGCGAGTCGGCGCCGCCCGCCACCACCACGTCGGCCTGGCCCACCTCGATGAGCTGGCAGGCATCCGCGATGGCCTGGTTGGCGGAGGTGCACGCGCGGGAGACGGTATAGGCCGGCACGGCCTTCGGCAGCGTGGCCAGGCCGACCTCCCGGGCCAGGTTGGGCGCCTGCGCGTCGTGCACCACGGTGCCGTACACCAGATGGCCGACCGCGTCGGGCCGGACGCCACTCCTACCCAGCGCCTCCCGCACCGCGACCTTCCCCAGCTCGATGGCGGTGAGCTCCGACAGGCCGGTCCCCGACCGGAGGAAGGGGGTTCGGCAGCCGGCGAGGATGGCGGTCTTCATGCGTCGCTCCTGGCGCGGGCGGTACGGCGGGACCCGGGATTCAGCACGAAGGCGATCCCCAGGGCTGGACGCAAGGCCATCCGGGGCCTCAGGATGGGGGCAACACGGACAGTAAGCCACGGATTGATCGGAGGGTTTCCATGGAGAGACGTGAGTTCCTTGCCGCCTCGGCAGTGGGCGCGGTGACGCTGGGCACCGAAGGGCTTCCCCTTCCGCGCGAAGCGGGAAGCCGGCCGGGGAGTCGGGCCACGCGGAAGATCCTCATCGCCGGCGGAGGATACGGCGCCGCGTTCATCCGCTACATGGCCGAGCTCACAGGGAAGCCGCGGCCGCGGCTATGCTACCTCCCCACCGCCTCCGCGGACAGCGAAACGGGTACGCTGCGCTGGTACCGCACCTGCGCGACGCTGGACGTGGTCCCCTTCGACCAGGGGAGCTTCATCAGCAGCTACTCCATGGACCGGGGGTGGGACGAGGTGCTCCTCTCCATGGACGGGATCGTGGTGTCCGGGGGAAACACCCTGAACCAGCAGGTCATCTGGAAGGCGCACGGAATCGACCAGGTGCTGCGGGAGGCGTGGGACCGGGGGATCGTCCTGGGTGGGGCGAGCGCCGGCTCCCTGTGCTGGTTCGAGGAGGGGACCACGGACTCGCGCCCGAAGGAACTGACCAAGGTGGAGTGCCTCGGCTTCCTCAAGGGCAGCCACTCGCCGCACTACGACGGGGAGGAGCAGCGCCGTCCCACCTACCACCGCCTCATCGCTTCGGGGGTGCTGAAGCCGGGCTACGCCTGCGACAACTCCGCGGGCATCTACTTCGAGGACAACGAGGTCAGGCGGGTCGTGGCCACGGTGGCGGGAGCCAAGGCGTACCGCGTGGGGCTGGTCGGCGGCAAGGTGGTGGAGGAAGTGCTGGAGCCCGAGCTCATCTCGTAGCCGTGGCCCTCCCTGTGGAGGAGGCGCTCCCGGAGTTGCAGCGCGCCCTCGCGGAGGGCTCGTCGGGGGTGCTGGTGGCACCCCCCGGAGCCGGGAAGACCACCCTCGTGCCCCTGGCGCTGCTGGACGAGCCGTGGCTCAAGGGAGGGAAGATCGTCGTCCTGGAGCCCCGGCGGCTGGCGGCCCGGGCGGCGGCCCTGCGCATGGCGGAGCTCCTGGGGGAGCCCGACGCCGGCGGCACGGTGGGATACCGCATGCGGCTGGAGACCAGGGTGGGCCGGGCCACCCGCATCGAGGTGGTGACCGAGGGCATCCTCACCCGCATGCTCCAGTCCGATCCCGCGCTCGAAGGCATCGGGCTCGTGATCTTCGACGAGTTCCACGAGCGGTCCCTCCAGGCGGACGCCGGCCTCGCGCTGACCCTCCACGCCCGCCGGCTGCTCCGTCCGGAGCTCCGGGTGCTGGTCATGTCGGCCACGCTGGACGCCGAGCCGGTAGCCCGGCTCCTGGGGGGGGCCGCGGTGGTGCGCGCGGAAGGTCGGGTCCACCCGGTGGAGACGCGCTGGCGCGACCATCCGGTGAGCGGGTGGATCGAGCCCATCGTGGCGGATACGGTGCGTGCTGCGCTGCGTGAGCAGGAAGGGGACATGTTGGTCTTCCTCCCGGGCGCCGCGGAGATCCGCCGCACAGGGGAGGCGTTGGCCGGGGATCTTCCGCCGGACGTGAGCGTCTACGAGCTCTTCGGCCTTCTCCCTCGCGAGATCCAGGATCAGGCGCTGCGCCCGAGCCCGCCGGGGCGCAGGAAGGTGGTATTGTCGTCGGCCATCGCGGAGTCGTCGCTCACCATCGAGGGGGTCCGGGTGGTGGTGGATGCGGGCTTGATGCGCGTCGCCCGCTTCGATCCGGGCACCGGGATGACGCGCCTGGAGACGCTCCGGGTCACCCGGGACGCCGCGGACCAGCGCCGCGGGCGAGCGGGGCGCACGGCGCCCGGGGTGTGCTTCCGGCTGTGGACGAGGCAGGAGGAGCAGGGGATGGTGCCGGCGAGGGCGCCGGAGATCCGGGAGGCGGACCTGGCGCCGTTGGTCCTGGATCTCGCGGCCTTCGGCGCAGAACCCGGCGAGCTGACATGGCTCGACCCGCCTGGCACCGCGCCGCTGGCCCAGGCCGGGGAGCTGCTCCGGGAGCTGGAGGCGCTCGACGCCGACGGCTCCCTCACGGCCCACGGCCGGCGCATGGCCGAGCTCGGTGTCCACCCCCGTCTGGCGCACATGGTCCTGCAGGGGGCGGAGCGGGGGTGGGGGGCCGTGGCATGCGACCTGGCGGCGCTCCTCGAGGAGCGCGATGTCCTGCGCACCGCCGGAGGGCGGCCGGAGGTGGACGTGCGGCTACGCCTGGAGGCGGTGGGCGAGGGTGCGCGAGGCCTTCCGCGCGTACTCGGCGTGGACGGCGCGGCGGTGAGCCGGGTGCGGCAGCAGGCGGAGGCCTTGAGACGCCGCGCGGCGATCCGGCTCCGAAGGGACGCCGGAGGCGGAGGAGAGGGGCCAGTGGGGCTCTTGGCCGCGCTGGCGTACCCCGACCGGGTAGGGCAGCTCCGGGCGGGCTCCCGGGGACGGTACCTCCTGCGGAACGGGAGGGGTGTGACCGTGGATACCTCGGATCCCCTGGCCGGTGAGGCATGGCTGGTGGTCCTCGACCTTGACGCCAGGGGGCGGGAGGGGCGGGTCTTCCAGGCGGCAGCACTTGCGCTCGCCGACCTCGAGGAGGCGTTGGGCGGCCAGGCGGAGATCGTCGAGGAGGTGGCCTGGGACGACGCCGCGGGGAGGGTCCAGGCCCGGAGGATCCGCAGGCTGGGGGCGCTGGTGCTGGGGGAGGGCGCGCTCCGCGACCCGGACCCGGGCGTGGTGGCGCGAGCCCTGTGCGAGGGCGTGCGCGCGCGGGGCCTCCACGTGCTTCGGTGGTCGAGGGAGGCGACGCAGCTCAGGGAGCGACTGGCGTTCCTCCGGGCGCTGGAGGGGGATCCTTGGCCCGATACCTCGGCAGAAGGGCTCATCACGTCGCTGGAGGGGTGGCTCGTGCCCTTCCTCGGCGGAATGCGGTCGCTGGACGACCTGGGGCGTGTGGAGGTGGTCGAGGCGCTCCTCTCCAGCCTTCCCTGGAATCGGAGGGCCGACCTGGACCGGCTCGCCCCCACCCACCTGGAGGTACCCAGCGGTTCGCGCATCATGCTGGACTACGGGGATCCGTCCGCCCCCGTCCTGGCCGTGCGCCTGCAGGAGGTCTTCGGGCTCGAGGAGACGCCCACCGTGGGAGGCGGCCGCGTGCCCCTCACCGTCCACCTGCTCTCGCCGGCACGGAGGCCGGTGCAGGTCACCCGGGACCTGGGCAGCTTCTGGAGAGGTGCCTACTTCGAGGTCCGCAAGGACCTCCGCAGTCGCTATCCGAAGCACTCCTGGCCGGAGGACCCACTCGCTGCCGAGCCCACCCGCCGGACCAAGCCCAGGAAGGCGCCCTAGGGAGGCTTCCGGCGCAGGCGCACGCTATGTTGAAGGGTCAGGCCGGCGTCGATCCCCCCGATCCCTCTCACGCCCATGCTCACCCCGCTCCAGAAGGAAAAGCTCACCCACTACTTCCGTCTCTACGACGTGGACGACGATGGGCGCATCGCCCGGGCGGACTTCGAACGCGTGGCGGAGAACGTGCGCGCCTTGCACCTCGCGGCGGAGAAGACCCCGCAGCACCGTGCCATCTACGAAGGGTTTCTCCTGCGCTGGGAGACCTTGAGGGCTTCGGCGGATGCCGATGACAACGCGGCGGTGGACCTGCTGGAGTGGCTGCGCCACTGGGAGGGCGTGCTCGATGATGATGCCCGCTACCGGAACGAGGTGGCCCAGTTGGCTGATCGCCTGTTCGAGCTCTTCGACACCGACGGGGATGGTGTGCTGGGGGCCGACGAGTTCTGCAACTTCTACGGCATCTACGGGCTGAAGGCCGCCATGGCGCGCCTGGTCTTCCTGGACCTGGACGTGGACGGCGACGGCGCGGTCACGAGGGATGAACTCATGGATATGGTCCACGAGTTCTATCGCAGCGACGACCCGAGGGTGCCGGGGAACCGGCTCTTCGGGCCCGTCGGGATACTCGGGTGAGCGGAAGGGAAACGGGCCGGACCGTGCGCGCGGTCTCCTTCAATGTGACGGTCCCGGGCTACGTCCTGGGGAAGGCCCTGGGAGGGCTCTCCGAGGCGTTCGTCTTCGGGGGCGCCAGCGGGCTCCGGCTGGAGGAGCGCGGCTCTCCTCCGCTCCCCGGGGCGGATTGGGTGCGGGTCGAGGTCCTGAAGGCGGGGATCTGCGGCACGGATGTGGGCAACCTGACGTTCAAGGCCAGCCCGGCCATGGAGCCCTTCGGTTCGTTCCCGGCGATCCTCGGGCACGAGATCCTGGGTCGGGTGGCAGAGGTGGGCCCCGCCGTGCGCTCCGTGGAGGTGGGGCAGCGCGTCACCGTGGATCCGGTGGTTTCGTGCACGCTCCGGGGGTTCCCGGGAGAGCGGGGTTGCGCGTCATGCCGCGCGGGGTTGTCGGCGACATGCGAGCGCCAGGGCGAGGAAGGGGATCTGCAGATCGCGGGACATGGCCTGGCCCGCGGCGTCACCATCGGCTATCACCGGGACCTGCCCGGTGGGTGGGCACAGGAGATGGTGGCCCACGAGAGCCAGATCTTCCCCGTGGCCGACGCGCTGGACGACCGCACCGCGGCGCTGGTGGAGCCCATCTCCGTGGGGATGCACGCGGCGCTGGGGATGCGGCCGTGGGGGACGGGCCCCGCTCTGGTGGTGGGGAGCGGCCCCATCGCGCTGGGGACCATCTGGTCGCTGAGGGCCGCCGGGTTCGAGGGCGAGCTGGTGGCGCAGATCAAGCGTGGGAACGAGGCCTCCCTGGCCAGGAAGCTGGGGGCGAGCTCGGTGGTCTCCCCCGGCGACGAAGCCCGGGAGGCCCTGGTGGAGACCGGAGCCCAGGGGTACATGCCCATCGTGGGCGACGAGGTCTACGCGGGAGGCGGATTCCCCCTGGTCTACGACTGCGTGGGGAGCGCCCAGACCATCAAGCAGTGCCTCCGCTTCGCCGCGCCCAGGGGGCGCATCGTCATGCTTGGGTGCGCCGCCGAGATCCGGAAGCTCGACCTCACGTTCGTGTGGGCCAGGGAGTTGAACATCAAGGGCTTCGTGTGCTATGGGCGGGAGGAGTGGCGCGGAGGCCACGCCCACACGTTCCAGATCACCCACGACCTGCTGGTGGAGACGCGGGCGCCGGTGTCCGAGATGGTCACCCACGTCTATCCGCTCGCGCAGGTCCGCGACGCCCTCTCCGCCGCGGCGAACCGGCGGAAGTCGGGCTCCATCAAGGTGCTCCTGGACCCCACGGTGGGGTGACCCGCGGCGGGGAAGCGGTGGGTCCGGCTGGCCCGCCCGCACCTCTGCCTAGCGGACGTCCACGGCGATGCGGCTGGGGTCGCGGAGCTCGAGCACCCTCATCTGGTCGCCCTGGGGAAGCTCGGCCACCCACACGACGGCGTCCCCGGTATCGCAAGCGACGCCCGCGCGCGCCATGCGGGAGGCTCCGGTGCTGCGGATGCCCGCGGGCGAGCCGGTCACGTCGTCGGGCGCGAGCCTGGCCGGTCGGAAGCTGACCACCAGGGAGCGCGCCGCGGTGAGCTCGTACCCTCCCTCACCGCAGGGTAGGGAAGCCCCCGCGGCCGCGATGGCGATGTCGTAGCCGGGCACCGGCTCGTCGTCGTCGAGGAGGAAGACGACCCGGTCGAACCCCTCGTGGCCGCCGACCTCGGCGCCACGGATCGAGCTCGCAGGCGCACCCCCGGCGGCGGCCCGCCCAACCTGATTGGTGGTCCAGGGAAGCTCGAGTACGAGCTCGGCCAGGGTGAAGCCGGCCAGGTCCGCCTCGGTGAGGGGCTCGCGCTCCATGGGCTTGATCAGCGTGTCCACGGGCATGGAGGCCGTGTCTGCCTCCCGGGATCCTCCGCAGGCGGCGAGTGCAACGGCGACAAGGAGAAGGCTGGAGCGAACGGGGCGCATGGGTTCCTGGCCTGAGCTGGGAGCGTCGGGAATCGGAGCTACTACACCGGACCCCGGGCCGTGTTCGGCGGGTCGGACGCGACGGGACTCAGAGCTCGAGGCGGAGCACCTCGGGGCGGATGCGGCTGGAATCGGTCTCCCCCTCCACGTCCACGTTCTCGGTCCGGAGCAGGGCCGCCTTGATGGCGAGGCCCCCGGTGAACCCGCCCAGTCGCCCCTCGGCGGCGACCACGCGGTGACAAGGGATGAGGATGGGAACGGGGTTGGCGCCCACCGCCTGACCCACGGCCCTGGCCAGCTCGGCACGCCCGACGGCATCCGCCAGGTCTCCGTACGTGATCACCCGTCCATAGGGGACCTTCATCAACTCGTCGTAGACCTCGCGCTGGAACCCGGTCACGGCCTCGAGGTCGAGCGGAAGATCGAAGCTCCGGCGCTCGCGGGCGAAGTACCCCTGAATCTGGGCCACGGCGGCGCGCAGCGCCTCGGGCCAGGCCTCGGGCGGGTCGGCGTGGGCGTCCTTGGGAAGGGGGCCGAACTCCAGCCGGCGCACGCCCTTCGGTGAGACCCAGATGGTGAGGGGCCCCGCCGGGGTGTCGGGCAGGTGGGCCGAAGAGATCTCGGACGTGGTCAGTGCCCTCCTTCCTCCGCTGTCTTCTTGAGTGCCTCCTGGAGCGCGTCGAAGCCCAGGAGCGCGCACTTCACCCGCACGGGGAACCTGCTGACTCCAGCCAGCGCGCGCAGGTCTCCCATGCTCTTGTCCTTCGCCACGTCGGGGTCACCGTGCATCATGGCCTTGAAGCGCTCCGCGACCCCGTCCGCCTCGCCCAGGGAGCGGCCCTTGATGAGCTGCGTCATCATGCTGACGGCGGCCTGGGAGATGGAACACCCCTGCCCCACGAAGCGGGCGTCGGTGATGCGGCCGTCCTCCACGTGCAGCTGAAGGCGGATCTCGTCCCCGCACGTCGGGTTCCGCATGTGGATCTCCACGGTCTTGTCCGGGAGCTCCGACTTGTTGCGCGGGTTCCGGTAGTGCTCGAGGATGAGCTGCTGATAGAGCGAGTTGAGGGGCGGTGTCTCCATGTGCCGTCCAATGTAGAGCGAGGAGGGTGGCCGGCGCGACAGGAGCGCTGCTCGGCGCCGACCGTCCGACTCAGCCGAAGATGGAGCGGACCGTCTCCAGCCCCTCGACCAGGCGATCCGCCTCGGCTCGGGTGTTGTAGAGGTAGAAGGAGGCACGGGCGGTGGCGGCGAGCCCGAACCGCTTCATGACCAGCTGAGCGCAATGGTGGCCGGCCCGGACCGCGATCCCCTCCGAGTCCAGGATGGTGGAGATGTCGTGGGGGTGGGCGTCGCCCAGGGTGAACGCCACCACGGCGGAGCGCTCGGCCGGGTCGTGGGGGCCGTAGATCCGCAGGCCCGGGATCCGCTCCATGCGCTCCATGGCATAGCGCACCAGCTCGCGCTCGTGGGCGGCGATGGCGTCCATCCCGACCGACGCCAGGTACTCCACCGCGGCGCCGAGGCCGATGGCCCCGGCGATGTTGGGCGTGCCCGCCTCGAACTTGTGGGGCACGTCCGCCCAGGTGCTCATGTCGCGGTCGACGAACTCGATCATGTCGCCGCCGCCCTGCCACGGCGGCATGGCCTCGAGCAACGCGCGCCGCGCCCAGAGCACGCCGATCCCCGTGGGGCCGCACATCTTGTGGCCGCTGAACGCGTAGAAGTCCGCGCCCAGGTCCTGCACATCGAGCTTTGTGTGGACCACGCCCTGAGCCCCGTCGATGAGCACGAGCGCGCCCACGCGCTTGGCCGCGGCGACGATCTCCTTCACCGGATTGATCGTGCCCAGCGCGTTCGACACGTGGGTGACGGCCACCAGCCGGGTCCGGTCATTCAGGAGCGTGGGAAGGTCGTCCAGGACGAGCTTCCCCTCATCGTCGAGCTCGATGAAGCGGAGGCGGGCGCCGGTGCGCCGGGCCAGGATCTGCCATGGAACCAGGTTGGAGTGGTGCTCCATGACGGAGAGGAGGATCTCGTCGCCCGGCTTCACCGTGTCCAGCCCCCAGGCCTGCGCCACCAGGTTGATGGACTCGGTCGTGCCCCGGGTCCACACGACCTCCGCGGGATCGGCGGCGCCGATGAATCGGGCCACCTTCCCCCGGGCCTCCTCGTAGGCCACCGTGGCGCGACGGGAGAGCTCGTGGATGCCGCGGTGGACGTTGGCGTTGTCCCTCTCGTAGTACGACGCGAGGGCGTCGAGGACGGCGCGTGGCTTCTGCGACGTGGCCGCGTTGTCGAGGTACACGAGCTGCTTCCCGCTGACCTCCTGGTGCAGCGCGGGGAAGTCCTGGCGCAGAGCGGTCACGTCGAGCGCGCTCATGTCGTCACCTCTCGTCACCTCACAGCTCCACGTAGATGTCGCCGTCGCGGATCTGGACGGGGAAAACCCTCACCGGACGCACCGCAGGGAGGCCCTTGTTCTTGCCGGAGCGCGCATCGAAGCGCGCCCCATGATGCAGACAGACCACGTCACCGCCGTCCAGCTCACCATCGGCCAGGGGATACTCCTGGTGGGAGCACTGGTCCTCGAGAGCGTAGATGTCGCCGTCCACGTTCGCCAGCACCAGCGGCTGCATCTTGGCCATCACGCCCTTCAGCGTGCCCGCGGGAACCTGAGAGAGCGAGGCGACCTTGGTGAGCTCAGGCATGGGATCGGCCGTGGGGCGGGATGTGTCGCCCGCAGGGGGCATCGGCGGCGCGGCATGGACGACGCGCCGCCGCTAAGCGAGCCGGTACCTCAGGCGGTGGAGCGACCCAGGTGCTCGAAAGGCGAGCGGCCCCCGAAGGGCGGCGCATCCAGCCCCGCGGCCTACCTGGAGGGCCCAGCTCACACATGGTGCTTCAGCTTCTCCTGGATCACCCGCGTCACCTTCTCGGACACGCCACCCAGCGGGAGCCTGGAGAGAACCTCACCGAGGAAGCCGAGGACGACCAGACGCTCGGCCTGCGTGCGGTTCATCCCGCGGCTCATGAGGTAGAACTTCGCCTCTGCGTCGAGCTGGCCCACCGTGGCGCCGTGGGAGCACTTCACGTCGTCGGCCTCGATCTCCAGGTTGGGAAGCGAGTCGGCGCGGGCATGGGGAGAGAGCAGGATGTTGCGGATCTTCTGGTAGGCGTCGGTGCGCTGGGCGCCCTTGTGCACCCGGATGATCCCGCGGAACGCGGCGCGGCTGTGTCCGTCCAACGCACCCTTGTAGAGGAGATCGCTCCCCGCGTTGGGCGCCACGTGGTCCTGGCTGGTGTTGAAGTCGAAGTGCTGGTCCTCGTCGCCGAAATAGAGGCCCAGCATGTCGGAGTTGGAGCCGGGCCCCAGGAGACGGGCGTTGAGGTCCACTCGGGTGGTGGTCCCTCCCAAAGCGACGTTGAGCGTGTCCAGCGTGGCGTCACGCTGGGCCAGCGTGCGCTGCACGGACTGGTAGAACCCGCCCCGCCCCAGGCGCTGCACGGCCACGTACTGCACCTTGGCGCCGTCCATGGCGAAGACCTCCACCGCCGAGGAGGTGAGGGTCTGGGCGGCGAAGTCGTCGGAGAGGACCTCGTCCACGAACGACACCTGGCTGGCGGTCTCTGCGACGATGAGCGTGCGCGAGAAGTAGGCGACGCCGGATTCGCTGTACCAGCGGGTGACCCGAACCGGCTGGTCGAGGTGCACCCCCTTGGGGACGTGGAGGAAGATCCCGTCGTTCCAGAGCGCCGCGTTCAGGGCGGCGAACTTCCCCTCCTCGGCGGGCACGGCCTCCGTCGCGAGGTGCTTCCTCACGAGTGCCTCGTGCTTCTCCACGGCCTCGTGGAGGGACATGAGCACGACGCCCTTGGTCGCCATCTCGGCCGCCAGGTCGGCGTGCACCACGCGGCCGTCGATGATGACCAGGTGTCCTGAGGCCTCCCGGTCCTGGGCCATGGCCTCGCGCAGGCGCAGGGGCCAGGAGGTGAAGTCGTCGCGAGCGGCCGGGGTGGTGCAGCACGAGAGGGCACTCAGGTCCAGCTTCCGGCGCAGGTCGGTATAGCGCCATTCCTCCGACCGGGTCGTGGGCATGGGCGTGCGCTCGTAGACGTCCCAGGCGTGGGCCCGGCGCTCGCGGAGCCACGCCGGCTCGGCGGCGCCCAATCTCCCGACGGCTGCGGCGGTGAAGGCGCCGGTGACGCCTTCCTTCACGGTCGTGGTGGTCATCCGACGGATCCTTCCATCTCCAGCTCGATGAGCCGGTTGAGTTCGACCGCGTATTCCAGTGGGAGCTCCTTGGCGATGGGCTCGATGAACCCGCGGACGATCATGGCCATGGCCTCGTCCTCGCGGATGCCCCGGCTCGTCAGGTAGAAGAGCTGCTCCTCACCGATCTTGGAGACCGAGGCCTCGTGACCGACGTTGGCGTCGTTCTCCTCGATCTCGATGTACGGGTAGGTGTCGGTGCGCGACGTGTCGTTGATGAGGAGCGCGTCGCACTCGACGTTGGAGCGGGCGTGGTGCGCACCCTGGTGCACCTTCAGGAGGCCGCGGTACGTCGCCCGCCCGGTCCCCTTGGAGATGGACTTGGACACGATGGACGACGTGGTGCGGGGGGCGACGTGCACCACCTTTCCGCCCGTGTCCTGGTGCTGGCCATTGCCCGCGTACGCGATGGACAGGATCTCGCCGTGTGCGCCCTCGCCCACCAGGTAGCAGGACGGGTACTTCATGGTGAGCTTGGAGCCCAGGTTCCCGTCCAGCCACTCCATGTGCCCGCCCTCGTGCACGACGGCCCGCTGGGTGACGAGGTTGTACATGTTGTTCGACCAGTTCTGGATGGTCGTGTAGCGGAACCGGGCGTTCTTCTTCACCACGATCTCGATCACGCCCGAGTGGAACGACTCGGTGCTGTACACCGGCGCCGTGCACCCCTCGATGTAGTGGGCGTTGGCTCCCTCGTCCACGATGATGAGCGTGCGCTCGAACTGCCCCATCCGCTCCTGGTTGACGCGGAAGTAGGCCTGGAGCGGCGTGTCTAGCTTCACGTTCTTCGGGATGTAGACGAACGACCCACCCGACCACACCGCCGAGTTCATGGCGGCGAACTTGTTGTCGTGGGTGGGGATGATGGTGGAGAAGTGCTCCCGGAAGAGGTCGGGATGCTTCCGGAGCCCGTCCTCGATGGAGTCGAAGATGACGCCCTTCTCCTCCCACTCCTTCTTCAGGGAGTGGTACACCATCTCCGACTCGTACTGGGCGCCGACGCCCGCCAGGATCTTACGCTCGGCCTCAGGGATGCCGAGCTTCTCGAACGTGTCCTTGATCTCCTTGGGAATCTCGTCCCACGTGTGCCCCATGCGGTCCTGGGGGCGCACGTAGAAGTGGATCTCGTCGAGCACGGCTTCCAGTCCGCTCAGGTCGCCGCCCCAGGTGGGCATGGGCTTGGATTCGTAGACATCGAGCGCCTTCAGGCGGAACTCGAGCATCCACTCGGGCTCGCCCTTGTGGGCGGAGATCTGACGGACGACTTCCTCGCTGAGCCCCTTCTTCGCCTCGAAGACGGGCTTCCCTTCGGTCACGAAGTTGAACTTGTACTCGTCCAGCCCGAGGTCGTGGATGGTCTCGTTCTGCGGCATGTCGCCCCCCTACGGCTTCGCCGGGGCGGCGGTGGCGGCCTCGAGCTCCTGCCATGCCCGATAGCCGTCGCGCTCGAGCTCCAGCGCGACCTCCGGGCCACCGGACTGCACGATCCGCCCCTGCACCATGACGTGGACGTGGTGGGGCTTGATGTAGTCCAGGAGGCGCTGGTAGTGCGTGATGAGCAGGACGCACATCTCCGGGTCCGCTTCCAGGAGCTTGTTCACGCCGTTGGCCACGATCTTGAGGGCGTCGATGTCGAGCCCGGAGTCCGTCTCGTCCATGAGGGCCAGCGTCGGCTTCAGCACGGCCATCTGGAGGATCTCGTTGCGCTTCTTCTCGCCGCCCGAGAATCCGGCGTTGACGTAGCGCTCGGCGAAGGACGGGTCCATCTCCAGGAGTTGCATCCTCTCGGTCAGCATCTCGGCGAAGTCGAAGATGTCCAACTCCTCGCCCTCGGGGAGGTGGGACTGCACTGCGGTGCGAAGGAAGTTGGCGATGGACACCCCCGGGATCTCCACCGGGTATTGGAACGCGAGGAAGATCCCCGCCCGGGACCGTTCGTGGGCCTCGAGGGCGAGCAGGTCCTGCCCCCGGAACGTCACCGCGCCGCCCGTGACCTCGTAGGCGGGGTGGCCCGCGAGGGCCTTGGCCAGCGTGCTCTTCCCGGACCCGTTGGGACCCATGATGGCGTGGATCTCGCCCTTGCCGAGCTCCAGGTCCACACCGTGGAGGATCTCGATGTCCTCTTCGGCCACCTTGGCGCGGAGTCCGCTGATCTTCAGAATGGGGGTGTCGCTCATCGGGTCCTCGAGGGTAGGATCAGGGCGTCGGGCGGTAATCACGAATGATTCTCGATCTCAAAACCTAGACTTTCCCTCGTCTTGAAACAAGTGGAACCCAGGCCAGGAACGAAGCCGGCAGAGGGCCTCCAGCCCCACCGAAACGAAGGGTCGTCAGGTACCCCGACCCCCGATGTAGGGTCCCTTGGCGACCGCCCCTGGCTGGTGCTCGGAGGGGGTGCCCTGAAGGGGTTGGCGCACATCGGCGTGTGGAGGGCCCTGGGCGAAGCAGGCGTGCGGGTTGCGGGGATCGTGGGCACGAGCATCGGGGCGCTGGTGGGGGCGATGGCGGCCTCCGGGGCTGACTGGAAGGACATGCGGATCCTGGCCCGGTCGCTCCGGCGCGCCGACATCGCGCGCGTCAACCGCCGCGCGGTTCTGGTCAACGGGATCCGGCAGACCAGCGTCTTCCGGGGCGAAACGCTCAGGGACTACCTCGAAGGGATCCTCCCCGCGTCCGGTTGGGATGCCATGAGGCTCCCTCTGCTCGTGAACGCGGTGGACCTGGCCACGGGGAGGACCGAGTGGTTCGGGGCGGGAGCACGCACCGACGTGCCGCTGGGGGAGGCCCTGTACGCGTCGGCCGCGCTCCCGGTGCTCTACCCCCCCGCCGAGATCGGCGGACGCTTCTTCGTGGACGGGGGGACCCAGCAACCCCTGGGACTCCTCCGGGCGGTCGAGGAGGGCGCCACCGGGATCCTGGGGATCGACGTCGGCTCCGGCGAGGAGGCGGATGCGGAGCAGATCCTGCGCCAGGGGATTCCGGCGGTTCACCAGCGCATCCTCTCGATCGTGACGCACCGACTCCGACGGGAGCTGGTGGAAGCCTGGCAGGGCCCGCCACTCCTGTACGTGCGGCCCCGCCTCGACGGCTACGGCGGATTCGAACTCCAGCACATCGAGTACTTCGTGGAGGAAGGATACCGGGCCATGTCGGTGGCGCTGGGTCCCGGAAAGGTCCCGCTCCGACACCCGTAGATGAGGGCATGGAAGGCGACCCGGTGCGCGGACCAGGACGGACGAGGCCGAGGGGTGTCCGGGCCATCGTCTGCCTGACGGCGACCCTGGCCCTTGGGACGTGCGGAGACGAGGGGCCGGCCTCGGCACCCGGGACGCTCACCGCGACGGTGGTCTCGCCCAACGGCGCCGAGGGTGCGGCGTTGGTCACCCTGCTGGGGATGGGGATGGGCGCCGTCGGCCCCTCCGAGGGGCGGGTGTTCGCGGAGGCCCACGGAGACACGGTCCACGTCGTGGTGGTGAACCTGGCGGGCGGGGGCCTCCGTTTCACCGTCCAGGTGGCGGACACGACGAAGCCCCCCACGGGCATCCTGGTGGAGGTCTCGGGCCCCGACGACCGGATCCGGGGCCTCGCGGGCTACAGGCTGGAGCTCAGGCCTTGAGGTCGCGCCCACGGACCGGGGCTGCGGCGCGCCTGGCCGCGGTAGCGCTGACGCTGCTGGGTGGACCGGGTGCGTCGGCGGCGCAGCATGTGGCGGCGCCCGTCGAAGGCCGGGGCACCGTGCTTCCCGCGGCGTATCAGCGGCGGGTTTCCGCCGACCCGCGGGCCTTCACGCTCCCCAACGGGCTCTTCACCGTGGGCCCGGAGGGACGCCCGCAGACCGTCGTCACGCTGGGAACCAAAAGGATGCTGGTGCTGCCGGCGCTCTTCTCGGACTCGCCCGCGCCCCACGTGAGCAGCGCCGACATGCAGCGCCTCATCTTCGACGGGCCGGCGCCCCGGGGGACGCTCACCGGGGCGTACCAGGAGATGTCCCGGGGGAGGTTCCGCGTCACCGGGGACGTGCTTCCGTGGGTGCGCACCTCCCTCCCGCGGGCGGTGGTGGTGGGCGACAGCGCCGGGCTGGGCTCGGACGCCCGCGTGGGGGCATATCTGCTGGAGACGCTGGCGGCGGTGGACCCGGTGGTGGATTTCGGAGCCTACGACAACGACGGCCCCGACGGGATGCCGAACTCCGGGGACGACGACGGGCTCGTGGACGCCATCGCGTTCCAGTTCATCGAGGTGGCGGCATCGTGCGGGGGGCCCGGGATCTGGCCGCACCTGTGGGCCATCTCGCCGCAGAACGACGATCAGCCGTTCTCGTCCCAGGACCGCACCCCCTCGGGAGGGCGGGTGCGGGTGGATGGGTACATCGTCCAGAGCGCGGTGGACTGCGGTGGCGTGAGCCCCATGGATGCGGGGACCATCGCCCACGAGTTCGGACACGTGCTGGGTCTGCCCGACTACTACCACCCCACGGCCGTCGGCGGCGCCGAGGTGCGCCGCTGGGTGATCGGGTGCTGGGAGCTCATGGCTGCGGGTTCGTGGGGATGCGGGCCGGTCCCGGCCTCGCGTGCCCCGTTCGGGCCCACCCACCTGAGCGCCCGATCCAAGCATGTGCTCGGGTGGCTGGACTACGTCACCGTGGGCGAAGTGTGGGATCAGGAGGTGGTTCTGGATCCGGTGCAGGTGTCCGGCAAAGCGCTGCGCATTCCCCTGGATGCCCCGGGGCGGGAGGCGCTCCTGGTCGAGTACCGCACCCGAGCCGGCTTCGACGCCGAGCTCCCCGCCGAGGGAGTCCTGGTCTACCATCTGGACGAGTCGGGCGAGTTCCGTCCCGCCCCTGGCTCGGGCGCGCCCTACTTACTGTCCCTGCTGGAGCAGGACGACAACCGGGGCCTCCAGCGCAACGCCCTGGAGGGTGGCAACCGCGGGGAGGCGGGGGACGCGTGGGGCGTGGGAGGGAGCGTCCAGAAGCTCCACTTCGGGACCCGGCCGGCGCTCTACCTCCACGCTACGGGTGCCGCCACCTCGGTGACCTTCCACGAGATCACCGTGAACGGCGGCAAGGCCGTGCTCCGACTCTCCACCGGGGCCTCGCCCCGGATCATGGCCCCGGCGGAGTCGCTCTCGGTCTCGCTGGTGGCGCCCTTCGAGAGGCGCCTCCGGATCGCCGGAGGCGTCATGCCCTACATGGCGTCGGGCTCGGTACCCTCTGGCACGAGCGTGGTGGCGGAGGGGGACGAGCTCGTGCTGTCGGGGACGTTGACCCAAACCGGACCCTTCGACCTCGTGCTCCGGGTCACCGACGCCCGCGGCGCCGCGGCGCCGGAGGTGGGGGCGACGCTGGCCACCACCGGGTGGGTCGTGGCGGACGAGAGGCTCCTCCAGGCGTTCCTCCGCTCCCGGGCATCGGCCCTGACCTCGGTGGAGGCCCGCTACCTGGACGACGTGGGGAACCGGAATGGGCGCTACGACGTGGGCGACCTGAGGGCCTGGCTCAGAGGGCAGGTCCCGGGAGGCGGCTGAGCGCGCGGTGGGCCAAGCAAGCGGCCCCGCCCGGCCGAAGCCGGACGGGGCCGGGGCGCCCGCGAGGAGGGGTTGGGGGGTTCGCGGTGCCCGTCGTCTATCCGATGCGGGTCACTTCGGGGGGATGGAATCCGCCGGGGCTCCGAAACCCCAGCCCCCGCCGGGACCGCGGCGCATCATTGCCCGGCCGCCCCTGGGGCCCACAGCCCCGGGGCCCCACTGCTGGTGCATGCGTTGCATTCCCTGGCCGAAGCCGCCGCGCATGGCGGGCTGGCGCCCGGGACCGGCCCACGCGCCGGGACCGAAGCCTGCACCGCCGCGAAGGGCGCTCTGCCGCCCCATCCGGAACGCGCGGCCCTGTTGGGCCCAGTCCTGCACCTTCTCCTTCTGGGCGTCGTTGAGGATGCCCTCGACGCGCTCCCGCTGTGCCTCCTGCATGGCCGCGGCGACCTGGCGCCGGGCCTCCACCTGCTCGCGGAGCGCCTCGGGCTTCTCCTGCCCCGAGCGCACCTTCGACCTGAGCTCGGCCATCTGGGCCTGGTGCTCCGTCCGGCGCTGCACCGCCTCCTGGCGGATCTGGTCGAGCTGCTTCACCTGGGCATCGGTGAGCTCGAGACGCTCCTTCTGGTTGAGGATCATCTCAACCCCGCCCCCCCGGAGTGCGGGACCCATGGCGCGCTGACCGCGCGGGCCCATCTGTGCGTCCAACTGCGCCGGGGCGAGGGCCACCAGTGCGGCAAGCAGAGCCGCGCCACCCATCGTCCGCTTCATCGTCGTGCTCCTTGTCTCGTGTCCACCGTGCTCCACCGGGAGGTCCATCCACCCGGCTCTGAGGAATGGATGCGCCTGACATGCGGAGCGTTAAGCGCCCACCAGCGCCGCACGCATGGTGCGGGACCAATCGGCCAGGCTCACCTTCAGGTACCGCGCCTCCTCGGCGGCCCGGCGGGAGATGGGCCCCTCGGCGGTGGGCTCCACGAGGACGTGGGCGAACGTGGGCCCGGGGGAGCTCAGGAGGTCGGGGACCGCCTGGGCCCAGGCCGCGGGATCATCGAAGCCGAACACCCGCGGGAATCCGGCTCCCCTGGCGAGCGCGCCGAAGTCCACCTTCCCCTTCCCGGGGATGGGCTGGTGGCCGGTGATCTCGTACGAACCGTTCACCACGACCACGAGGAGGTAGTTCGTGACGCCGGAACCCACCACGGTGGCGAGCGTGCCCAGGGTCATGAGCATGCTTCCGTCGCCGTTGAGGCATACGACGCGGCGGTCGGGCCGGGCCAGAGCGATGCCGAGGGCCAGGTCCGCGGTGTGACCCATGGCCGAGTCGGCGGAGGCGAAGTCCAGGTCGTGGCTGGAGAGCCGGCCCCAGGGGCGGGTGACGCTCATCGTGGTGACCACCACCTCGTCGGTGCGGTGGGCGGCCAGGGGCTCGAGGAGCTGTGCGCGGGTGAGCATGGTCAGGCGAGCTCCGCGGTGAGGAGGAGGGCGCGGGGGTGGTCCCCCGAACGGGCTTCGGCGACAAGGCGGGCGAGAGCCGCCCCGGGGTCGTCACCGCGCCTGCACGTCTCGTAGGGGATACCCCACGCATGCAGCGTGGGCTCGGTCATGAACGCCACCGAATCCAGGTCGGCGCGGGTGAGGAGCTCTGGGGTCCGCGGCGTCTCCGGGCCCAGCCCGGCGGCCTCCATCTTCGCATAGCCCCGTCCTGTGACCACGAAGGGCAGGGGCGCGCCCATGCGGACGGCGGTGCCGCGGAGCGCATCCCCGGACTCGAGGAAGCCGGTGTTCTGCACCACGACGAGGGGCGTGGCCCCGCCGAGCCAGAGCCCCGACGCGATGGCGAAGGCCTCACCCTCGCGGGTCACCGCCACAAGGCGGATCCCTGGGTGTCCCTGCAGCGCGTCGAAGAGGGGGGCGGAGGTGTTGTCGGGGACGCCGAGCACATGGGTGACGCCGGCGCCTTCCAGGGCCTGGAGGACGGCGAGGGTGACCGGGGACGGAGGCATTCTCTTGGGCTCGCAGGCATTCGCAGAGGTGGATGGGAAGAGCGGCTAGGCTTCGATGACGAGGGCCACGACGCGCCCGGGGCCGTGCACGCCCCGGACCAGGACCTGGCCGATGTCGGCGGACTTGCTGGGCCCCGAGTGCAGGCCCAGCGTCGCGGGGAGAGTGGAGCGCACGGAGGCCAGCGCACCGGCCAGCGTGGGATGGATCGAGGGCGCCCGCACGACGACGAGGTGCGTGGGGGGGAGGAGTTGGGTGCGTCGTCCGTCCGCGGAATCCAGAAGGAGCGATCCGGTCTCGGCGACGGCGCCCAGCGCCATGGAGATCCCGAGCTCGGCGGACTCGGGCGGCGCGGAGGGCCGCGACGCAGGGACCAGGGGCGGCGGCAGGGTGGCGCCCACCGCCACCGATCCGAAGGTGGTGGAGAAGTCGCCCACCCATGCAACGGCGGCGGGCTCGTCGGCGACGCGCACCACTTCCCCGCCGGCGCGGCGGAAGAGCGTGCAGAACCCCTCCACGGGGTCTCCGTCGAGTGGCTCGGGGCGCGGCCCCCGGAAGGCGCCGGGGTGGGGCGCCCGTTCCTTTTCCTCCAAAGCGCCCCGGACGCGGGCGAGGATGCGCTCCCGGGCGCTCACCGGATTCCCTCCCGCCAGAGGGAGCGGAAGGACCTTGGGCTGAGCTCGGGGGGCGTCCGCTCTCCTGCCCAGCCACCCAGCACGGGGAGGGCACGGCCGCCGGCCTCCCACGGGACCCAGCGCAGGAGCGCGCCGGCCGAGGCGAACGCGCCGGCATGCTCCGCCGCCGCGGCGTACCCCCTCATGCCCAGGCGCTCGGCGGTGGGCACGAGCCCCGCCTCCACCGCCCGCTCCCGCCAGTAGAGAAGGAGCTCGGGAATGGGGATGCGCACCGGGCAGACGTCGGCGCACGCACCGCAGAGGGTCGAGGCGAAGGGGAGCGGCATCGCCTCCTTCAACCCCAGGAGCCCCGGAGCCAGGATGGCGCCTATGGGTCCCGAGTAGGTGAAGCCGTAGGCGTGGCCCCCGGTCTGGCGGTAGACGGGACAGCTGTTCGCGCACGCCCCGCAACGCACGCAGCGCAGCGTCTCCCAGGCCACGTCGTCGGACAGGAGGCGGGTGCGCCCGTTGTCCACGAAGACGACGTGGAGCGCCTCGGGCCCGTCGGGGTCGCCCTGCCTGCGCGGACCCTGGATGAGGGACACGTAGTTGCCGATGACCTGGCCGGTGGCGCTCCGCGACGTGAGCTGGAGGAAGCCCGAGAGGTCCTCCAGACGGGGCAGGAGCTTCTCGATCCCGACGAGGGCGACGTGGACGCGCGGCGCCGAGGTGCTCAGGCGGATGTTCCCCTCGTTCTCGATGAGGGCGAGGGTGCCGGTGTCCGCCGCCAGGAAGTTGGCGCCGGAGATCCCCAGATCGGCGGACAGGAAGTCCGCCCGGAGCGCCGCGCGCGCGGCGGCGGCGAGAGTCTCCGGGGATGCGTCGAGGGCGGTTCCGAAACGCTCGGAGAAGAGGCGCCGGCAGTCTTCCAGTCCCAGGTGGATGGCGGGCGCGATGATGTGGCTGGGAGGCTGACCCAGGAGCTGGATGATGTACTCGCCGAGGTCCGTCTCCCGGACCTGGATCCTGCGGCTCTCCAGATGCCGGTTGAGCTCCAGCTCCTCGGTGAGCATGCTCTTGGCCTTCACGATCCGCCGCACGCCGTAGCGCGTGACGAGGCGCCCCAGGATGTCGTGCGCCTCGGCGGCGCTCTCGGCCCAGTGGACCTGGGCGCCGTGGGCCAGGAGACGGGCCTCGGCTTCCTCCAGGTAGCGGTCGAGGTGCGTGAGGACGTGGCGCTTCACGTCCCTGGCCCAGTCACGCCACGCGTCGGCGTCGATCTCCCGCCACGCTGCGGCGCGGTTCCCGTCGAAGGTGCGCGTGGCCGCCGTGACCGAAGCGCGCATGCCCTGGTGCTCCCGGATGGCGTTGGACGCCGCCGAGGCGTACCCGCCGGGACGATGGGCGCTCACGACGACGCCTCCCATAGCACGGAGGCGAGGTGCCGGAAGGGGATGGCGAGCCCCCGGCGCCCGGCCCGCCCCGACAGCTGCATGAGGCACCCTCCGTCGGCGGACGTGACCCAGTCCACCTCAGGGAGGGTGTCGAGCTTCCGGTCGGCCATTCCCGCGGACACCACGGGGAGCTTCACGCTGAAGAGACCGCCGAATCCGCAGCACTCCTCGGCGGCTTCCCAGGGGGCCACCCTCGCGCCGGCGTTGGCCAGGAGGGCGAGGGGCTCGTCGTGCACCCGGAGCTCGCGGAGCGCATGGCATCCGTGATGGTACGCCACGACACGGCCCTCCAACCCTCGGCCCAGCTCGGTCACGCCCAGGACGCGCACGACGAACTGGGAGAGCTCCCAGGTCCGAGCCGCCAGGTCCGTGGCCTCCGGCTCGTCCAGGAGTCGGGGGAAGTGCGTGCGCAGCATGCCGGCGCAGGAGCCCGACGGAAGGACCACGTGGTCGGCGTGGCGGAAGGTGTGGAGCGTGTGGCGTGCCATGCGCCGCGCTTCGGCCACGTGGCCCGCGTTGAGAGCGGGCTGCCCGCAGCAGGTCTGCGACGCCGGGAAGCCCACCTCCACGCCCAGCCGGCGCAGGAGCCTCACCGCGTCGGCGCACGCGTCGGCGTACAGCCGGTCGGCCAGGCAGGTGGCGAAGAGGGCGACGCGCATGGTCAGGAGGGTCCCGCGCCGGGGGCTGCGGGCGGCGGAGGATGATCGGGGATGACGACCTCGAACACGATCTCGCGCCGCGTGCGGAGCACCGGCCTGAAGAGCTCCTGGTCCTCGAGGAAGCGGGTCAGCTTGGGGTTCCTGGCAGGCTCCACCACGACCCAACGGGCGCCGAAATGGTGCCGGATGGCGGACCATGTGGCGGTGGCCTCGCCCTCGAAGCAGGGGAAGGCGTCGCACGTGTACTCGGTGGTCGCGTCCGCCGACAGGAAGAAGTACTCCCAGTACAGCCCGGGATCATGCGCGTACTGGAAGATGGGGTCCATTCCCCCCAGATACCGGGTCACGCGGTTGCGCGCGAAGAGGGGTCCGAAGTTGTCCCAGTGAGCGTGGAAGACCACGTCGCCGGGCTCGCCGTTGGCGGCGAGCCAGGTCGCGACCTCCGCCAGGCGGTCGGGCGGCTCGGCCACGAAGCGCGCGTTGAGCTGGTGCCGTCGGGCGCCCCAGGCGAGGTGGGCGACGAGGAGGAGCGCCAGGGCCGGCGCCACCCGCCGGCGCGCGCCTGCGGGCACCAGATGGGTCCAGGCCAGGGGCAGGAGGAGGAAGCCGAAGGCCGTGAACTCCACGAGCGCGCGCCTCGCCGACGCCAGGGTCAGGACGAGGAACACCGCCGCCACGAGCACCGCCGCCACCGTCACACGCCTCTCGGGCAAGGGAACGGGAGGCGTGTCCAGGTCGCCCCCGGCCACGCCGCGCCACCCCCAAGCCGCCACCAGGGCCAATGACCACACCAGCAGGAACGACCAGGAGGAGCGCACCAGGTCGAGCACGGGGAGGGGCTGGAGCTCCGTGGCGAACAGGAGCGGGCGGTCTGAACCCTTTACCGCGAAGAGCTGCACGATCTGGATCCAGGCGAGCTCCGCGGTGGCCAGGGGGTGAGGGCGAAGGAG
This sequence comes from Longimicrobiales bacterium, assembly GCA_035477395.1. Taxonomy (GTDB): domain Bacteria; phylum Gemmatimonadota; class Gemmatimonadetes; order Longimicrobiales; family Gaopeijiaceae; genus SZUA-318. Next base: position 2,855 of record DATIKQ010000033.1, on the reverse strand, counting down.
GGCACCCAGCAGGGTACCCGCCAGGACGGCGCCCCAGGCGAGCAGGATCGGCACGCCCGGGTCGGCGGGCTCCCGCGTCCCGCCCGCGGTGGACGATGCTGGCACCAGGGTTCGGGAAACCGCGTATGCCGCGACGATGCCGGGAGCCATCCAGAAGAGGCTCACGTGCAGCCAGGTCATGGCGGTGGAGATGAGGACGAGATGCCACCAACGGCCCCGGATCAGGAAGGAGAGCAGCAGGAGCGCCAGCGCCAGGGAGAGCACGTGGGGCCGCACCATGAGGTAGCGGTAGAGCACGTTGGGAGAGGCCACCAGGAAGAGCGCCGTCCACCACCCGGCGCCCCGGATGGCGTGGCGGCGGAGCACCCACCAGACCGCCGCCGCCAGGAGCGACGTGGACACGAGCGCGGCGGCGCGAATGCCGTCCACCAGCCCGAGCGAGCCCGCGAACGGCAGGAGGACCATGTGGAACCCCCACCAGAGATCCCCACCCAGGTCCCCGATCGCCGACGTCGTGGCCCAGGGGAACGCCGTGTCGAAGAGGCCGTTGGCGGCGTAGTGGGCGGCGTGGCCCAGGTGGTAGAACGAGTCGGCGTCTGCGACGAACGGAGCGAGCGAGCCGTGGGCCAACACCACCACGGCGAGCACGACCGCCGCCTGGAGCCTTACGAGACCGGCCGGTTCCCCAGCCACCGTTGCCACCATTGCATGGATGCCCAGTACCGGTGGAGGGTGCGCCAAGGCGTCCAACCGCCGTGGTAGGACTCCGGATAGCGGATCATCCGGGCGGGCACGCCCTGCTTCTGGAGCGCCGTGTACATCTGCTCGGCCTCCTCGATGGGGACCCGGTGGTCCGACTCGCCGTGCACGAAGAGCGTCGGCGTGCGCACGCCCTTGGCGTGCACGATGGGCGACGAGGCCAGGAGGTTCTTCAGTCCCTCCTCCTCCCACGGGGTGCCGAAGAACTCGCTCTCTTTCGTGCGGGGGATGTCCGCGGTGCCGTAGTCGCTCATCCAGTTGGAGATGCCGGCGCCCGCCACGGCGGCGGCGAAGCGGCCGGTCTGGGTGATGATCCAGTTGGTCATGTACCCGCCGTAGGAGTACCCGGTCACGCCCATGCGCTCCGGATCCACCGGGTAGTGGGCCAGCACGTGGTCCACGCCTGCCATGACGTCGTCGTAGTCCTCGTCGCCCCAACTGCCCCAGGTGCCCCAGAGGAAGTCCTCGCCGTAGCCGGTGGAGCCGCGCGGGTTGGTGTAGAGGACGTAGTGGGCGGCTGCGGCCTGGAGGTGGCGCTCGAAGGAGAACTCGTGGCCGTACGAGCCGTGCGGACCTCCGTGGATGTTGAGGATGAGAGGCCAGGAGCTTCCGGCCTGGCTGGGCGCGGCCCCGGAGCTCGCTCCCGCCGGCGGCAGGACCCATCCCTCCACCTCCACTCCGTCGGCGCTGGGGAAGACGATCCGGTCGGGGACGGGGAGGTCGAGGGCGGCCAGGAGCCCGAGGTTGAGGTCGGTGAGGCGCCGCTCCGAGCGTGCGGCGTCTGGGAGCGACGCCACGAAGACGTTCCCCGGGTCCACGGGTGTCTCGGCGGCGTAGGCCACCGTCGAGAGGTCGGCGGAGAAGGACACGGATCCCAGGCGCCGGTCACCGGCGGTGAGGGGCCGGGGCGTGCCGCCGGAGGCGGCGATGCGGAAGAGGTGGGTGGAGCCGCCGGTCTGGGCGGTGAAGTAGATCCAGCGGCCATCCGGGCTCCAGCGGGGCTCGCCGGGGATCAGGTCGAAGTCCCCGGTGAGGTTCGTGCGCTCCGAGCCGTCCGCGGAGAAGACCCACAGGTCCACGGGGGCGCCGTGGCCCCATCGCTCGCGGATGACCACGTCGAGCCCCGTGGCTCCCCGTGCCACGAGCCGGCGCCCGTCGGGCGACCAGGACACGGCGCTGTAGTCCATCTCGTCGTCGGTGAGACGGGTCAGCGTGCCGTCGAGGGTCACCACCCAGAGGTCCGAACGCTCGTACGTGTGCTCGGCGCGCTCGTGCGTGTCGGCGACGAACGCCAGCGCCTCACCGTCGGGCCTCCACGCGGGGGCGCGCACGTCAACGTCCAGGTCGGTGAGCTTTCGCGGCTCGCCGCCCTCCCTCGGCACCACGAAGATCTGGGCCGGAGGCGTGCTCCACGGGTCGCGCGGATCGGGCAGGTAGCCACGCTGGTCGTAGCGATACCCCATCCAGTCGAACTGCCTGCCGTCGAAGCGCTCGAGGATCTTCCTTTCCGCCGCGGTGGCGGGTGCGGGCGCCTCGGGTCGAGCGCCGAAGGGCGGCACGGCGCTCCTGAACGCGATCCACCGGTTCGTGGGGTCGAACAGGGGGGTGCCCCCGAGCCCGGGGATGCGGAACGCCTCGCCCGGGGCGTCCATGCGCAGGAACCAGGTCGTGCTCTGATCCTCGTCCCCGGCCACCACGCGCCGCGACGAGAACGCCAGCAGGCGACCGTCTGGGCTCCACTGGGGGGTGCCGGCCTCGGTGGAGGGGCTGGTGAGGCGGAACGGAGGCGTCTTCCCGGAGGTCTCGGCCAGCCAGAGCTCCGCGTGGGTCCGGTTCTCCGCCTCGAGCGTGGTGGTGCGGACGAACACCACGCGCTGCCCGTCGGGAGAGAGGGCGACCTGCCCGGGCGATTCGATGCGGTAGAAGTCCTCGTAGGTCAGCGGACGCCGGGCCTGGGCCTGCGCCGGTGCCGGGAGGAGGGAGCAGGCCGCCAGGGCGGCGACGGCGAGGGTTCTCATGGCCGCAATGTGCCGGCCGCGCGCGCGCCCGGGCAAGGAAGCGGAGACGAGAGGCGGGACGGCCCGAGGGGCCGTCCC